>NZ_FNJT01000005.1:0-61880 GCF_900104285.1 Streptococcus sp. NLAE-zl-C503
TATTTGATAGATATTCAATTTTGAGTAGGTATTACTCAGAGTTAAGTGACGATAGCCTAGGAGATACACCTGTACCCATGCCGAACACAGCAGTTAAGCCCTAGAACGCCGGAAGTAGTTGGGGGTTGCCCCCTGTGAGATATGGAAGTCGCTTAGCTTTTATCCGCCATAGCTCAGTTGGTAGTAGCGCATGACTGTTAATCATGATGTCGTAGGTTCGAGTCCTACTGGCGGAGTAAGATCAAGAGTCTGAGATAAAATGGTTCTCAGCCACAAAAAAGCTAGAGATTCCCAATAGTGGAACTCTAGCTTTTTAATTTTGAGTCGTTCTCTTATTGTATTTTAGGAAGTTATTAGCCATGAGTACCAATCCCATGTCAATTCTCACTTGACGCTTATCTCTCAGATTACATCTCTTGTAACCTAAACAAGCCTTTATCTGCCCAAAGACAGGTTCCACATCAATCTTACAGTGTAGCTATCCTCCTTGTCATTATAATGCCAATTTGCTAAGTTTCTAGCCGACTGTTTATACCCTCTCTTCTGTTCCTGATCAAACATGGCATATTTAATCAGATGGTTCACCTTCTTTTCATCTAGACGAAGGAGGTTTTCTTCGCTTCTATATCCAGCATCTGCGACAACTGTCTTCAAGTCATGCGGATAAGTTTCAAGTAAAGGTAAAAGAGTTTTGGTGTCTGTCGGATTTGAGAAGGCATCATAGTGAAGAACAAATTGGTTTTCCGTTCATCCTTTCCTTTAACGGGTGGCTCCTCCATGTCTTGGCTCAGTTTTTCCAATTCTTCTTCAAGGACTTGAGCGAATTCTTCTTGAAAATAGACCTGTATCTGTTCTTGAAGTTTGGCGGAGAATTTCTCTGTCGCTTCCTTCCACACGAAACTATCCTTGTTGGCATTGGTTTCAATCTTAGTCCCGTCAATAAACAAACAATCTAAGGTCACTAACTCTTCCATTTTTAAACGAAGATTGAGGTCGATGAAAAGATCACGAATGAGTTCTTCCATCCCTTCAGCGACACGAAAACGATTGATGGTACGATAGCTGACAACCAACTGCCCTGTTAGGTATTGCATAGCGAGATTTTCAATCATCATTTTTTCAATTTTTCGTCCAGAGAAAATCCCTTGTGAATAGGCAAATAGAAGAGTAGCTAAGAGCATTTTAGGGTGATAAGACGGGCGCCCAAAGTCATGATAGAAGGCGTGGAAGTGACGTTCCTCCAAGGTATTTACCACTTTTTCAATCGTAAAAATGAGATGATCTTGTGTCAAGAAAGAACGGATTTCTAGTGGTACAGTTGTTTGATTTGTGTTATAGTGAATATGCATGGGATAGCCTTTCTAAATGGTTTATTGGGCAATTCTATTTTACCAAGACTATCGCAACCATGCAAAAAAGCAACGGCAAATCCGTTGCTTTTTGGGGAGACAAGGAACTATTGTCCCAGTCTCTTTTCTTATGTGAACCACATCCCAAAAGTTAGACAAAAAAATCTAACTTTTGGGATGTGGTTCATAGACGGGTAGTTATAATTTTATAAATGAAGTAAACTTCTCAAAATTCAAAACTTAATTTTGGCATCTATAATTACCTTTATATTTTATTTTTAGTTCGTTTAGCTTTAAATTCTACTCTTATAGGATTTGAAGCTTTTTTAGTTTGTTTTTCTGTTAGACTAATGTTAATAATAAGAAAGGGATTTTTTATATGCTTCAAAAATTTTACGAACGAGCATTTGTCTTTTTGAAACTAGTTGAACAAGAATATGCTTCTTTATGTCAGAGTTGTGCTGAGTGGGAATCACTTCATCTTCGTTTTTTACTTTATTACCTGATAAGATTTAGAATTAAAAGCGATAAAGAGTTTTGTCTATATCATTTCCAGACGGCCTATCGTCTGTATCTAGATAAATTCTTGCTAGAGGGTGCTACTCTAAACTAGTGAGGTTCATATATATCATTTATCACGAACAATAATGAGCATTGAATTTGTGATTTTAAGGATTTTATTTAAAATATAAGGTTTTGCATTTTATGATTTACAGAAATTCCAAATCTTTTCCAGTGTTTCTTCTTGATAAAATGGTCTTTTTTTCTTATAATAAATTGTAAGATATGATTGCAGGTGAGACTCCTGCCATGTATATGAGAAAGGAAGAGCCTAGCGGCTCAGACAAGATTATGACTTCAGTTGTTGTTGTAGGTACCCAATGGGGCGATGAAGGTAAAGGGAAAATTACAGATTTTCTTTCATCCAATGCGGAAGTGATTGCTCGTTACCAAGGTGGTGATAATGCTGGTCACACTATTGTGATTGATGGTAAGAAATTTAAGTTGCACTTGATTCCATCTGGAATTTTCTTTCCTGAAAAAATCTCTGTTATTGGGAATGGGATGGTTGTAAACCCTAAATCTCTAGTAAAAGAGTTGAGTTATCTTCATGAGGAGGGTGTTACAACAGATAACTTACGAATTTCTGACCGTGCACATGTTATTTTGCCTTACCATATTGAGTTGGATCGCTTGCAAGAAGAGGCTAAGGGTGAAAATAAGATTGGTACTACAATTAAGGGAATCGGTCCAGCCTATATGGACAAGGCAGCTCGTGTCGGTATTCGTATTGCGGATCTTTTGGATAAAGACATTTTTCGTGAGCGTTTAGAACGTAATCTTGCGGAAAAGAATCGTCTGTTTGAAAAATTATATGACAGTACTCCTATTTCAATTGATGATATTTTTGAAGAGTACTATGAGTACGGTCAACAAATCAAGCAGTATGTGACAGATACATCCGTTATCTTGAACGATGCGCTTGATAACGGCAAACGTGTGCTTTTTGAAGGTGCGCAAGGTGTTATGTTGGATATTGACCAAGGGACTTATCCATTTGTTACTTCGTCAAACCCTGTCGCTGGTGGTGTGACAATTGGGTCTGGTGTTGGCCCAAGTAAGATTGACAAGGTTGTAGGTGTATGTAAAGCCTATACGAGTCGCGTAGGTGACGGACCTTTCCCAACTGAATTGTTTGATGAAGTGGGAGATCGCATTCGTGAAGTAGGTCATGAATATGGTACAACAACTGGTCGTCCACGTCGTGTAGGTTGGTTTGACTCAGTTGTGATGCGTCACAGCCGTCGTGTATCTGGGATTACCAATCTTTCATTGAACTCTATCGATGTTTTGAGCGGTTTGGATACTGTGAAAATTTGTGTGGCCTATGATCTTGATGGTCAACGTATCGACCACTACCCAGCTAGCCTTGAGCAATTAAAACGTTGCAAGCCAATCTACGAGGAATTGCCAGGTTGGTCAGAAGACATCACAGGAGT
Organism: Streptococcus sp. NLAE-zl-C503; assembly: GCF_900104285.1. Taxonomy (NCBI): domain Bacteria; kingdom Bacillati; phylum Bacillota; class Bacilli; order Lactobacillales; family Streptococcaceae; genus Streptococcus; species Streptococcus sp. NLAE-zl-C503. The sequence continues at coordinate 3,350 of NZ_FNJT01000005.1, forward strand.
TCGTAATTTGGAAGATCTTCCTGAGAATGCACGTAACTATGTTCGTCGTGTAAGCGAGTTGGTTGGGGTTCGTATTTCTACCTTCTCAGTTGGTCCTGGTCGTGAACAAACCAATATTTTAGAAAGTGTTTGGTCATAGGAGATTTTTAAGATTAGTTTAAGAGAGGGCGGGTATACTATAGATAGTTACAAGAAGACCTCCTAACTTGTTGTAACAAATATCCTAAACTTTTCTTTTTCATAATAATCTCCCTATTAAGTCACCGCATTCGGTGGCTTTTTTAGTTCATAAGTCTTATACAGGCTTCTACTTGACTTTTTAAGATAAAGAAAAAAACAGTGGGACAGAAATCTCTAGACCAAGTCTTAATTTGATAGACCTAGAACTTCATGGTTTCAACAATTCGGTAGATTGGTTAAGGTTGTGGATAGAGAAAGGAAGTTTTGTTTAAAGGAGTTTTTGAATTCTAAAATACCAACAAATAGTTTAATCTACTAATAAATTATAGGTGTACAACTAAGCAAAAATGAGGTTGGGATTTTTGATCCCAGCCTCTTCAGTGAACTATTTTCTTTAGAATTTATAAGTTAGATAAAATTAAATTTTTTGTAAATTAGCTTATTTGATAACTTGGTTTCCTGATTTGTCATTTTGAATTTGGTTCATTTCGTGCATAAAAACATCTGCTTTCAGTTTATCTGTGATGATACTGATACTTATTAGCTTATTTCGATTTTTCTCATATCCTTCTAAAAAAATAGGATTTCTAATTTTCATGGTTAACTTTGCACAATTAAAGGGACGCTTTTTAATGGTTATTTGTTTGATATCTTGAAGTTTAAATTGATAATGTAATACGCTGAGGCCTCTGCTACTATAGGTATAATACTGAATAGTATTGTTTTTATGAACTTCTAATTTTACTCCATTTATGAAGAGATAATACCCCATAAACCATAGAAGAAGTGGAACATAAATCAGTACAATTGCTATAATAATCTTGTCTGTAAAATCGGTATTATAACCTATCAGATGCTTTAGAATCCAGAGAATCATAACAGATAAAGATATCATGAATGGTCCCCCTACTCTATTAAATTGATTTTTATATGGAAACATTAAGGTAAATTTTGGTTTATCCAGTAATAACTCTAATTTCATCATTTACCCTTTCATATTGTTTATTGTATAAATTTCAGTATATTCATCTCTTGAACTTTATATGTCAGTTATTTCTATTATTTTAAGTTCATGATTTCTGATTTTCTATCAATTTTGCTAATATTATACTCTTTTTAAAACATTATTTCTACAATCCAGCGGTTTGATAATATCTAAAGTTAGTCAGTGTAAATATTATAGAGCTCTTTTTTTGTCTAGGAAAACATGCTATAATGATAGAATCGATAAGTAGGAAAAGGAATAATCGATGAATTATACAGTTGAAGAAAAAGAAAGCTTCATGAGAGAGGCCTTGAAGGAGGCAGAAATTGCTCTAGAACACGATGAAATTCCAATTGGCTGTGTGATTGTCAAGGATAGAGAAATCATTGGTAGGGGGCATAATGCGCGCGAGGAGTTGCAACGGGCGGTTATGCATGCAGAAATCATGGCTATAGAGAATGCTAATCTGAGTGAAGAGAGCTGGCGTTTACTAGATTGCACCCTTTTTGTGACCATAGAGCCTTGTGTCATGTGTAGTGGGGCAATCGGGCTTGCCCGTATTCCAAACGTAGTCTATGGGGCTAAGAATCAGAAATTTGGTGCAGCTGGAAGTTTGTACGATATTTTGACAGATGAGCGTCTCAATCATCGTGTAGAGGTTGAAACGGGAGTTTTGGAGAGTGAGTGCGCAGGTATTATGCAGGACTTTTTCCGAAATCGACGGAAAAAATAATTTTTCTTTAAAAACAGAGGAGAATGTGGTATAATAAACAGTGGAGCAACAGTTCTGCGTGAAGCGGGTCAGGGGAGGAATCCAGCAGCCCTAAGCGAGTGTGAATTGTGTGCTCTTTTTTCGTGCTTTTTTCGAATAAATAAGATAAAATAGCCTAGAATAAATGATTATAGAAAAGAGAAAATATGAAAATTCGTGGTTTTGAATTGGTTTCGAGTTTTACAGATGAAAATTTATTGCCGAAGCGTGAGACAGCGCATGCGGCTGGTTATGATTTAAAGGTTGCAGAACGCACTGTGATTGCTCCAGGAGAGATTGTTCTCGTCCCAACAGGAGTCAAGGCTTATATGCAGCCAACAGAAGTGCTCTATCTCTATGACCGTTCATCAAACCCTCGTAAGAAGGGTTTGGTCTTGATCAACTCTGTGGGGGTTATTGATGGGGATTATTATGGCAATTCTGGTAATGAGGGACATATCTTTGCGCAGATGAAAAACATTACTGATCAGGAAGTAGTTCTTGAAGTTGGGGAACGTGTGGTTCAGGCTGTCTTTGCACCATTTTTAATCGCAGACGGAGATGCAGCTGATGGCGTGCGGACTGGTGGATTTGGATCGACAGGACACTAGGATGAAAATCATCTTTGTACGTCACGGGGAGCCAGATTACCGTGAGTTAGAGGAACGTTCTTATACAGGTTTTGGGACGGATTTAGCACCTTTATCTAAGGAAGGACGGCAACAAGCTCAGGAACTTTGCCAAAATCCTTTGCTTGGCTCAGCTGATATACTGGTGTCTTCTGCAGTGACGCGAGCATTAGAAACGGCTTTTTATGTATCTTGTGCTACAGGTCTTCCTTTAAGAGTAGAGCCTTTATTGCATGAATGGCAGGTTTACGAAAGTGGCATAGAGAATTTTGAAAAAGCACGTACTCTGTTTTTAGAAAACAAGGGGGAGTTGCTTCCTAATAGTCCTATTCAGTATGAGACAGCTGAGGAGATGAAGGCGCGTTTTTTGGAAACTATGATAAAGTACCGAGACTACCAGACAGTGCTAGTTGTCGCTCATCGAATGCTCATGCGCCAATTTGTACCAGACGAGAAGATTGATTTTTGTCAAGTGATTGAGTGTGAGGTAGAGATTTAGAAAGAGGTTTATCATCGCAAAGAAAAAAGCGACATTTGTATGTCAAAATTGTGGGTATAATTCCCCTAAATATCTAGGGCGCTGTCCAAACTGTGGGTCTTGGTCTTCTTTTGTAGAAGAGATCGAGGTTGCAGAGGTCAAAAATGCGCGTGTGTCCTTGACAGGTGAGAAAACTAAGCCTATGAAACTGGCTGAGGTAACCTCAATCAATGTCAATCGAACCAAGACCGAGATGGAGGAGTTCAACCGTGTACTTGGAGGCGGAGTGGTACCAGGAAGTCTCGTACTCATAGGTGGGGATCCTGGAATCGGGAAATCAACCCTTCTCCTACAAGTTTCAACCCAGCTGTCTCAAGTAGGGACTGTTCTCTACGTCAGCGGGGAGGAGTCTGCTCAGCAAATCAAGCTACGAGCAGAGCGCTTGGGAGATATTGATAGCGAGTTTTATCTCTATGCAGAGACCAATATGCAGAGCGTTCGAGCTGAGGTGGAGCGCATCCAACCAGACTTTCTTATCATTGACTCCATCCAGACTATCATGTCTCCTGAGATTTCAGGGGTACAAGGATCTGTGTCTCAGGTGCGAGAGGTGACAGCTGAGCTCATGCAGCTGGCAAAGGCTAATAACATTGCCATCTTTATCGTAGGGCATGTGACCAAGGAAGGAACCTTGGCTGGTCCGCGTATGTTGGAGCATATGGTAGATACGGTGCTTTACTTTGAAGGGGAACGACACCATACCTTCCGTATCTTGAGAGCAGTCAAAAACCGTTTTGGTTCCACTAATGAGATTGGCATCTTTGAGATGCAGTCAGGTGGATTGGTTGAGGTGCTCAATCCGAGTCAAGTTTTCCTAGAGGAGCGTTTGGACGGGGCTACTGGCTCGTCAATCGTTGTAACTATGGAAGGGACGCGTCCGATTTTGGCGGAGGTCCAGGCTTTGGTAACACCGACTATGTTTGGGAATGCTAAGCGTACTACAACTGGACTAGATTTCAATCGTGTGAGTTTGATTATGGCTGTTTTGGAAAAGCGGGCAGGACTTCTCTTGCAAAATCAGGATGCCTATCTCAAATCTGCTGGTGGCGTGAAATTGGATGAACCTGCGATTGACTTGGCTGTTGCGGTTGCCATTGCTTCGAGCTACAAGGATAAGCCAACCAATCCTCAAGAATGCTTTGTAGGAGAGTTGGGCTTGACCGGAGAAATTCGGCGCGTGAATCGTATCGAACAACGTATCAATGAAGCGGCAAAACTGGGCTTTACCAAGATTTATGTACCCAAGAATTCCTTGACAGGAATCACTCCACCCAAGGAAATTGAAGTCATTGGTGTGACGACTATTCAGGAAGTTTTGAAAAAGGTCTTTGCATAATCCGTGACAAATCTTCTTAAAAATGATAAGATAGGAGAAATATTTGATTGTCAAATTTTTGAGGAGGGAATCGTGTCGTATTTTGAACAGTTTATGCAAGCCAATCAGGCTTATGTTGCCCTACATGGGCAGTTAAATCTGCCACTTAAACCCAAAACCAGAGTAGCTATCGTGACCTGTATGGACTCACGTCTACACGTTGCGCAAGCTCTAGGTTTGGCCCTTGGGGATGCTCATATCTTGCGGAATGCGGGTGGTCGAGTAACTGAGGACATGATTCGTTCACTGGTAATTTCCCAGCAACAAATGGGGACAAGAGAGATTGTGGTGTTGCACCATACAGACTGTGGAGCTCAAACCTTTCAAAATGAAAGTTTTCATGAACATTTGAAACACGAGCTCGGAGTTGATGTGTCTGATCAAGATTTTTTACCATTTCAGGATGTTGAAGAGAGTGTGAGAGAGGATATGCAGTTGCTTCGAGAATCCCCGCTGATTCCTGATGATGTGGCTATTTCAGGTGCGGTTTACGATGTGGATACAGGGAGTATGAGAGAAGTATACTAACTTCATCCCGCAGAATTCTAATTCTAGCATAAAATCGATTGTTAAAATGTAGGATTTTTAATTTTAATATAGCCAATATAAAATAGTAAAAAACAAGAGTATAAATGTTTGCTCTTGTTTTATTTTTGATTGAAAAATAAAGGAAAAAGCGCTACAATGGTAGATGGAAAATGTTGTGTAAAAAACAAGCGATACATAAATACCGGAGGAAATCATGTCTTTTTCTGATTTAAAGCTGTTTGCCCTTTCTTCTAATAGGGAATTGGCAGAGCGTGTGGCGCAAGAGATTGGAATAGAGTTGGGGAAATCAAGTGTTCGCCAATTTTCAGATGGGGAGATTCAGGTTAACATTGAAGAATCAATCCGTGGAAAACACGTCTTTATCCTACAATCAACTAGTTCACCTGTAAATGATAATTTACTTGAAATTTTGATTATGGTGGACGCATTGAAGCGTGCTAGTGCAGAATCTGTCAATGTTGTTATGCCTTACTATGGCTACGCACGTCAGGATAGAAAAGCGAGAGCGCGTGAGCCAATCACTGCAAAACTCGTTGCCAATATGCTAGAAGTGGCTGGAGTGGATCGTTTGTTGACGATTGATTTGCATGCTGCGCAGATTCAGGGATTCTTTGATATTCCTGTGGATCACTTGATGGGTGCTCCTTTGATTGCGGACTATTTTGAACGTCGTGGCATGGTTGGATCTGACTACGTAGTTGTCAGCCCAGACCATGGTGGAGTGACTCGTGCTCGTAAATTGGCAGAGTTTTTGAAAACTCCGATTGCGATTATTGACAAACGTCGTAGTGTAGACAAGATGAATACCAGCGAAGTGATGAACATTATTGGTAAGGTAGAAGGTAAGACTTGTATCTTGATTGATGATATGATTGATACGGCTGGAACGATTTGTCATGCAGCGGATGCTCTTGCTGAAGCAGGTGCTGTTGAAGTTTACGCAAGCTGTACACACCCAGTTCTTTCGGGGCCAGCTATGGACAATATCCAAAAATCAGCTATTGAAAAATTGGTTGTTTTGGATACCATCTACCTACCAGAAGAGCGTTTGATTGATAAGATTGAACAAATTTCGATTGCCCACCTTCTAGGAGATGCCATCGTGCGTATCCATGAAAAACGCCCTCTTTCTCCTTTGTTTAGCATTGAGAAAAAGATTTAATCTTTCACTTGAAGTAGACAGAACTCCTAGCAAGTTTCTTTTCTTGCTAGGAGATTTTTTGTAGTCAAATTCTGCAAGCCTTTTCAAAATATGCTATACTGATGAAAAAGGAGGATTTCTATGAGCCAAGAATTTATCAATCCAAGTGATGGAGTGATTCGTCAGTATCTGACAACCAGTAAAACGTTAGCAGTGGTGGGCTTGTCCGACCGCGAGGAGACAACCAGCAATCGAGTGACCAAGGAAATGCAGGCTCGAGGCTATAAAATCATTCCAGTTAATCCCAAGGCTGCAGGTGGTGAAATTTTGGGAGAAAAGGCTTATGCGAGTCTAGCTGAGATTCCTTTTCCTGTAGATATTGTCAATGTTTACCGACGGAGCGAGTTTTTACCAGATGTGGCACGTGATTTTCTCAAGGCTGATGCTAAGATTTTTTGGGCGCAATTAGGACTTGAAAATCTAGAAGCGGAAGAAATCCTGCGTGCTGGAGGATGCGATGACATTGTGATGAATCGCTGTATCAAGAGAGAACATACACGCTTAATTCTTGAACAATAAAAGGTAGCCAGTGGGCTACCTTTTGTGTTAGAAAATACCAATCAATGCTTGCATGCCTAGACTGGTGAGGATGATGGCAATCCAGCAAAGGGCTCCGAGGACAATAGATTTGCCACTGGATCTAACCATGCCAATCAGATTGGTTTTGAGACCGATGGCACTCATGGCCATGACGATAAGGAATTTGGAGAGTTGCTTGAGAGGTGCAAAGAAGTCACTGCTGACACCTAATGAAGTGAGAATGGTAGTTAGCAGAGAAGCCAAGATAAAGTAAAGGATAAAAAGTGGGAAGACCTTTTTTAGTTGGAAATCTTGGCTGTTTTTTTGTTGGCGACTTTGCCAGTAGGAGAGAAAGAGCGTAATGGGAATGATTGCTAAGGTGCGTGTGAGTTTAACAATGGTTGCCGATTCGAGGGTATTGGTTTGGTAAAGACTGTCCCAGGAGCTGGCTGTGGCCGTTACAGAAGAAGTATCGTTGACTGCGGTTCCTGCAAAGAGGGCAAAGCCTTCGTTGGATAGGTGAAGCCAAGTTCCTAGAGTTGGAAAGATGAGCGCAGCCAAGACATTGAAGAAAAAGATAACGGAAATGGCTTGGGCAACTTCTTTTTCCTTGGCATGGATAACGGGCGCTGTCGCAGCAATGGCAGAGCCACCACAGATAGAAGAACCCACTCCAATCAAGGTAGCTAGTTTTGTGTCTAGCGCAAAGAAACGCTGGAAGAGGTAGGCGACAATCAAGGAAATCGAAATGGTGGAGAGGATAACAGGGAGCGAAGATTGCCCGACCGCGAAGACTTGCGAGATATTGAGACCAAAACCAAGCAAGACAACGGCATATTGGAGTAATTTTTTAGAACTAAAGGTCAAGCCAGCATCCAGTTGCTTGTAGGAAGAGAGAAAAGGATGGAGGAGCATTCCCGCAAAAATCGCAAAGACAGGTGCTCCGACGACAGGAAAGAAACCTCCTAGGTACCAGGATATGATAGAAATGAGAAGGCAGGCCAAGATTCCTGCTCCATTTTTTGATAAAAATGACATATAAACCTCCAAAAATAAGCACTTATTATTATAGTCCTGTCGAGAAAAAAAGTAAAATAGAAAGTGAAAAATACAGGTTTCAGATGGATTTTGCGGTCAGGGAGCTTTTGTAGTATAATAGTACTATGTTCTGTAAACAAGGGGGATATCTATGGACTTAACCAAGCGCTTTAATAAACAGTTAGACAAGATTCAAGTTTCGTTGATTCGTCAGTTTGATCAGGCCATTTCAGAGATCCCTGGAGTTTTGCGTTTGACCTTGGGGGAACCTGATTTTACAACGCCAGATCATGTCAAGGAGGCAGCCAAGCGAGCCATTGACCAGAACCAGTCCTACTATACAGGGATGAGCGGTTTACTGACCTTGCGCCAGGCAGCCAGTGATTTTGTAAAAGAAAAATACCAGCTAGATTATAATCCTGAAAATGAAATTTTGGTTACAATTGGGGCGACAGAGGCTTTATCTGCTACTTTGACAGCTATTTTGGAAGAGGGAGACAAGGTTCTCTTACCAGCTCCTGCCTATCCAGGATATGAGCCGATTGTCAATCTAGTTGGGGCAGAGATTGTCGAGATTGACACGACTGAAAATGGTTTTGTCTTGACTCCTGAAATGTTGGAAAAGGCCATTTTGGAGCAAGGTGACAAGCTCAAAGCGGTTATTCTCAACTATCCGGCTAATCCGACAGGAATTACCTATAGTCGGGAGCAGTTGGAAGCCTTGGCAGAAGTTTTACGCAAGTATGAGATTTTCGTTGTCTGTGATGAGGTTTACTCAGAATTGACCTATACAGGGGAAGCTCATGTGTCTCTAGGAACTATGCTGAGAGACCAGGCCATTATCATCAACGGCTTGTCTAAATCGCATGCTATGACAGGTTGGCGCTTGGGTCTGATTTTCGCTCCTGCAGCTTTCACAGCGCAGTTGATTAAGAGTCACCAGTACTTGGTAACTGCCGCAAACACTATGGCTCAACATGCTGCGGTGGAGGCTTTGACCGCTGGTAAAAACGATGCAGAGCCTATGAAGAAGGAATACATTCAGCGTCGAGATTATATCATCGAAAAGATGACTGCTCTTGGTTTTGAGATTATCAAACCAGACGGTGCCTTCTATATTTTTGCTAAAATTCCTGCGGGCAACAATCAAGATTCCTTTGCTTTTTTGAAGGATTTTGCTCAGAAGAAAGCCGTGGCCTTTATTCCTGGTGCCGCCTTTGGGCGTTACGGAGAAGGCTATGTGCGTTTGTCTTATGCAGCCAGCATGGAAACGATCAAAGAGGCCATGAAACGACTTGAGGAGTATATGAGAGAAGCATGATTCAGTCTATCACGAGTCAAGGCTTGGTGCTCTACAATCGTAACTTTCGTGAGGATGACAAGCTAGTCAAAATTTTTACCGAGCAGGCTGGCAAACGCATGTTTTTCGTCAAACACGCTGGTCAGTCCAAACTGGCTCCTGTTATTCAGCCCTTGGTGTTGGCACGATTTCTCTTGCGAATCAATGATGATGGGCTCAGTTACATCGAGGATTACCATGAGGTGATGACCTTTCCCAAGATTAATAGTGACCTCTTTGTCATGGCCTATGCGACCTACGTAGCAGCTCTTGCAGATGCTAGTTTGCAGGATAATCAGCAGGATGCTCCCTTGTTTGCTTTTTTGCAAAAGACTTTGGAATTGATGGAAGAGGGCTTGGATTATCAAGTTTTGACCAATATTTTTGAAATTCAAATCTTGACCAGATTTGGAATTGGGCTAAATTTTAATGAGTGTGTCTTTTGTCATCGAGTTGGTCAGGCTTTTGACTTTTCTTTCAAATATGGAGCCTGCCTCTGTCCAGACCATTACCATGAGGACGAGAAACGTTGCCATCTGAATCCTAACATCCCTTATCTGCTCAATCAATTTCAAGCTATTGATTTTGAGACCTTGGAAACCATTTCGCTCAAGTCTGAAATCAAGCAAGACTTGCGCAAGTTTATGGATCAAATCTATGAAGAGTACGTCGGGATTCACCTAAAATCAAAGAAATTTATTGATTCCCTAGCAGACTGGGGACAATTACTAAAAGAGGAAGACAAATGAAAAAAATCGCAGTAGATGCTATGGGGGGCGATTATGCACCTCAAGCCATCGTTGAGGGTGTCAACCAAGCCCTTACTGACTTTTCAGATATTGAGGTTCAACTCTATGGAGATGAAAGCAAAATCAAGCAATATCTAACAGCGACAGAGCGCGTTAGCATTATCCATACGGATGAGAAGATTGATTTTGATGATGAGCCTACAAAAGCTATTCGTAAGAAGAAAAATGCCAGTATGGTATTAGCGGCTAAGGCAGTCAAAGAAGGAGAGGCAGACGCTGTCCTCTCGGCTGGGAATACAGGTGCCTTGTTGGCTGCAGGATTCTTCATTGTCGGTCGTATCAAGAATATCGACCGTCCTGGACTCATGTCGACCTTACCGACCATTGATGGCAAAGGCTTTGACATGCTAGACCTTGGAGCCAATGCAGAAAATACAGCTCATCATCTGCACCAATACGCTGTTTTGGGTTCCTTTTACGCGAAAAATGTTCGTGGGATTTCGAAACCACGTGTTGGTTTGCTCAACAACGGAACAGAAAGCAGCAAAGGTGATCCCCTTCGTAAGGAAACTTACGAATTGCTAGTAGCTGATGAAAGTTTGAATTTTATCGGAAACGTGGAAGCGCGTGATCTGATGGAGGGAGTGGCTGATGTTGTCGTAACAGATGGTTTCACGGGAAACGCTGTGCTCAAATCCATCGAAGGTACAGCCATGGGGATCATGAGCTTGCTCAAGACGACTATTACAGGTGGTGGGCTTCGAGCAAAACTTGGTGCTCTTCTTCTCAAGGATAGCCTTAGAGGTTTGAAAAAGCAACTCAACTATTCAGATGTTGGTGGAGCTGTTTTGTTTGGTGTCAAGGCACCTGTTGTTAAGACTCATGGCTCAAGTGATGCTAAAGCTGTGTACAGTACGATTCGTCAGATTCGTACCATGCTAGAAACAGACGTAGTTGCCCAGACTGCGCGTGAATTTTCAGGAGAATAACAGATGACAGAAAAAGAAATTTTTGACCGTATTGTAATCATTATCCAAGAGCGACAGGGAGAGGACTTTGTCGTGACAGAAGCTTTGAGTTTGAAAGACGATCTCGATGCAGACTCAGTGGACTTGATGGAGTTTGTCTTGACGCTAGAAGATGAATTTGGTATCGAGATCAGCGATGAGGAAATTGACCAATTGCAAAGTGTAGCAGATGTGGTCAGAACTATTAAAGGTAAAATATAGCAAAAAGCAACATGCAAGTCATGTTGTTTTTTTGTTTGCAGAAAAAAGAATAACGTTAAAATTTTTTGTAGAAATTGCGAATAAAGAGATGAGAAAGAAAAAAGGAGGAACGTTCATGTACATGCCAATCTTGTATCCATGGTACATCAAGTGGTTTTTAAAATAAAAATGAATTAATTGTTCATTTTCGAATTGTTTTTCGAATAGATAGATAAGAAAAAAAGGAAGGAGACTACGCGATGTATTTACCAATCTTATTGCCATGGTTTATCAAATGGTATTTAAAATAAATGAAATTTACCTGTTCATTTTCAATCATCTCTCGAATAGATAAGTGAGAAGAAAAGGAAGGAAAAAAGATTTCAGTAATTTATCCAATCTGGATTTTAAAATGGTTTAAAATCTAGAAGTCGTAAACTAAAAAATAGAAATAAAGGAGAAAAAAGATGACAAACTTTGACAAAATGGAACAGAACTTTGTAACTCTTACAGAAGAAGAGTTGATGGATGTGGATGGGGGTTCTGTTACTGCTGTGGTAGTAGGGGGCATCCTACTTATTGGCGGTATTGCTTGGGGATACTTTATGTGATAATAGGAGGATAAAATGAATATGAATAATTTAAATAATTGGCCAGAGTTGACAGAAGACGAATTAATGAATACTGATGGAGGCGTGATCACATTCGCTACGATTGGTATTGGAGTGACTATTTTCCTTGGCGGTAGATTAATCGGGCAAGATTTAAAGCGTAGGTTTGGATAAAAAGTGATTAGGTATGAAAAATCGAAAAAATTTAATAGGCGTGCTTTTAATCAGTTTTGGAGCACTCTGCGTTCTAGGTGATTTAAATGTAATTACCTTTAAAGTTGATCAGTATGTAGGCTCGGAATTATGGATTCCAATCCTTATTTTAATGATGAGTTATTTGGATTCAGGCAAAAACAAGGTTTAAAGAGAACTATTGTTAGTGTGTGGGAAATACTATTGAATAGTCATCTTTTAGTTACTATCAATGAAAAAAGAACTAAAAAATGGAGAAATAAATGAAGATTTCAGAAGAATTTTCAGTAATTATTATATCAGCTTCAGGAATAGTAGAGCTTTTGGTTGGAGTAGCTATTGGATTAGCCAGTATTATTTAAAAAGGAGAGAGAAAAATGAAAAAACTGGATGAAAAATTTGACATCATGACAGAAGCAGATTTGGCTCTTACTGAAGGAGGCTTCGTTGTCACTACTTCCACAGCAATAGCTTGGGGTATATTAGGAGTAGCTTCTTATATGTATGGGCGTTATCTAGGAAGTAGACGTTAAGCTAAAAATTTGGGATAAAGTAGGTAAGGAAATTAACCATGAATCACAACATTAATCTCAACACACTCTTACCTAAATTAGCCACTGTATTTCCTTTGTTGGCAATCGGCCTGCATCTTGCGCTTCATGTGATTCGTACAGGTTCATTAGTATCCTTTGATTGGAAATGGACTGTAGTTGGTTTACTTGCTTCGGGCTATTTTGGTATTTTTTGCAGAGATTTGTCAAAAAATAATCAAAACTATAAATGATGAATCTGAATGAAAAGGATTTTGTGTATGTAAATGGCGGAGTTTTCCCGCCTTTCTTTTCAGGTAAATAGGAGTCTGCTATGAAAAAATTCTTATTAGGATTTGCTGAGGGGTATTTTGTCGTATCAATCATTATTTATATCGCAACGTATTTGATTTTGAAAAAACCGCTCAATACCTTGTTTTATCCAGAAACTTATCCGATTCTGCTTGGCTTGTTTTATGTAGGGTACAAGTACAAAATAACAGAAAGTAAGATAGGAAATTGATTGACCATCAGATTGGAGTTTGAGATGAAAGTTGTTTAATTACTAGGAAAAGCTTGGCCAGAGACCGCTATATTATTTGGCTTGATGGCTTATCTAATTATTAGAATCGTAGCTGATATAAACAAAATAAATCTAGCTACATGGTTTGAATATTTTGATATACCTACGATTTCATTATTCTTGATGACCTTTATCTTACTTTATAGAAGTGAAGAAAAAGATGACAAGTGGTGACAACATGAGTCTGATTTCTGTAGCTCCAGCATAAAAGCAATCTTGGAGTGTTAGACCAATGAACCATAATCTGCATTTAGTGAGGAAGGTATCCGTATGTTAAAAAAGAAGTGATGTTATTAGGGGGGCTTCTACTAGTACGTATTGTACTTTCTATCCTTCAAGTTTTAATGGACTATAAACTATTGCCAGGAAAGTATAGTGTAAATTTCATGGGAGTTTCAGACTTGTTCTCTTATCCCCTACTTCTTTTAATCATTTACATAGCGGTAAAATACCATACTATCCAGAAAATAACGGCTAAAGAAGGCAATGAGGGCGAAAATGACTAAGATTTTAAAATCTATTCTTGTATTCACTTTCCTATTTTTGATGAATATTTTCATCTTTGGGATACTAGCAACTCTTGGATTTCAAGTAACAATGAGTGAAAATAGTTATATGGTGCCCCCAGTGTTTGCATTTATCGTTTTATACACCATTCACAAAAGAAGTGGGAAAGGTAAGAAATCTGTGTAATTGAATGATCTAGGTAGGACGTTTGTTCTGCCTATTTTTTGCCCAAAAAAGTGCAGTTGAGGTGTTTATTTGGAGTTTTACATATATTTTTGATAAAATAGGTGCAGAAATTAGGAAAGTTGAAGAAAAGAAATGAAGAAGGTTTTAGGATATTTTTTAGTATTTGTTTTTCTATTTTTGATGAATATTTTCATCTTTAAGATACTAGCAACCATGGGATTTCAGCTGACAATGAGTGAAAAGAGTTATATTGTACCACCGCTGTTTTCGATTATCGTTTTGTACATGATTGACAAAAGAATTAGGAAGAAAAAGAAATAAATATATATTTTAGGTAGGACGCTTGTTCTGCCTATTTTCTTTGGCAAAAAGTGCTGTTTAGGCGTGGATATTGTTTTTTCAGAAATAATTCCCTTATTTCTTCTTCGTTTGGTTAAAATAATCTTACAAAGTTTTTAAGAGATTGTTAGAAAAAAGGAGAAGGATATGAAATTTAAGAAAAGGCACTATCGTCCCCAGGTGGATCAGATGGATTGTGGCGTGGCTTCCTTGGCCATGGTATTTGGCTACTATGGTAGTTATTACTCCTTGGCTCATCTACGAGAACTAGCTAAGACGACCATGGATGGGACGACGGCTTTGGGCTTGGTCAAGGTGGCAGAGGAGATTGGTTTTGAGACGCGAGCAATTAAGGCGGATATGACGCTTTTTGACTTGCCAGATTTGACTTTTCCTTTTGTTGCCCATGTGCTTAAGGAAGGAAAATTGCTCCACTACTATGTGGTGACTGGGCAGGATAAGGATAGCATTCATATTGCAGATCCAGATCCTGGGGTGAAATTGACCAAACTGCCACGTGAGCGTTTTGCGGAAGAATGGACAGGGGTGACTCTTTTTATGGCACCTAGTCCAAACTACAAGCCTCATAAGGATCAAAAGAATGGTCTGCTCTCTTTTATCCCTATATTAGTGAAGCAGCGTGGCTTGATTACTAATATCGTTTTGGCGACACTCTTGGTGACCCTGATTAACATTGTAGGTTCTTATTATCTGCAGTCTATCATTGATAGTTACGTACCAGACCAGATGCGTTCAACCTTGGGTATCATCTCAATAGGGCTGGTCATCGTCTATATCCTCCAGCAGATTTTGTCTTATGCTCAGGAGTATCTCTTGCTGGTCCTTGGGCAACGCTTGTCAATTGACGTGATTTTGTCCTACATCAAGCATGTTTTTCACCTGCCGATGTCCTTTTTCGCGACACGCAGGACAGGAGAAATCGTGTCTCGTTTTACAGATGCCAATAGTATCATCGATGCGCTGGCATCGACCATTCTGTCGATTTTCCTAGATGTGTCGACGATTTTGATTATCTCGCTTGTCTTGTTTTCACAAAATGTGACGCTCTTTTTCATTAGTCTGCTTGCATTTCCTATCTATACCGTGATTATCTTTGCCTTTATGAAGCCTTTTGAAAAGATGAATCGGGACACTATGGAAGCCAATGCGGTTCTGTCTTCTTCTATCATCGAGGACATCAACGGTATTGAGACCATTAAATCTTTGACTAGTGAAAGTTCACGCTATCAAAAGATTGATAAGGAATTTGTAGCTTATCTGAAAAAATCCTTTACCTATAGTCGGGCAGAAAGCCAGCAAAAGGCTCTGAAAAAAGTTGCCCAGCTCCTGCTCAATGTTGCCGTTCTCTGGATGGGAGCAGTTCTGGTCATGGATGGGAAAATGAGTTTGGGCCAGCTGATTACCTATAATACTTTACTTGTTTACTTTACCAATCCTTTGGAAAATATCATCAACCTGCAAACCAAACTTCAGACAGCGCAAGTCGCCAATAACCGTCTGAACGAGGTCTATCTAGTAGCTTCGGAGTTTGAGGAGAAGAAAACGGTCGAGGATTTGAGCATGATGAAGGGAGATATGACTTTCAATCAGGTTCACTACAAGTATGGTTACGGTCGAGATGTTTTGTCGGATATCAATTTGACGATTCCGCAAGGTTCTAAAGTGGCTTTTGTGGGAATTTCAGGATCAGGCAAGACAACTTTGGCCAAGATGATGGTTAATTTTTACGATCCAAGTCAGGGAGAGATTAGTCTGGGTGGTGTCAATCTCAATCAGATTGATAAAAAAGCCTTGCGCCAGTACATCAACTATCTGCCTCAACAGCCCTATGTCTTTAACGGAACGATTTTGGAGAATCTTCTCCTTGGAGCTAAGGAAGGGACGACCCAGGAAGATATCCTACGAGCAGTTGAATTGGCTGAGATTCGGGAGGATATCGAGCGCATGCCACTGAATTACCATACAGAATTGACTTCGGATGGGGCTGGAATTTCTGGTGGGCAACGGCAGCGAATCGCTCTGGCGCGTGCTCTTTTAACGGATGCTCCTGTTCTGATATTGGACGAGGCGACCAGCAGTCTGGATATCTTGACGGAGAAGCGGATTGTCGATAATCTTATGGCTTTAGACAAGACCTTGATTTTTATCGCCCACCGCTTGACCATCGCTGAGCGGACAGAGAAGGTTGTTGTCTTGGATCAGGGCAAGATTGTCGAAGAAGGCAACCATGCAGCCTTGCTTGCCCGAGGTGGATTTTACGCTCATTTGGTGAATAGCTAGAAAGAGGAGAAGATGAAACCAGAATTTTTAGAAAGCGCAGAGTTTTACCATCGTCGTTACCATAATTTTGCCAGTCGTGTGATTTTACCCATGACGCTTTTGCTCGTGTTTTTACTTGGCTTTGCAGTCTTTGCAGAGAAGGAGATTAGTTTGTCTACCAGAGCGACTGTCGAACCTAGTCGGATCATTGCCAACATCCAGTCGACTAGTAATCAACGCATTGTGGCTAATTATATAGAAGAAAACAAACTAGTCAAGCAGGGAGATCTCCTCGTTCAGTACCAGCAAGGGGCGGAAACCGTTCAGGTTGAAGCATACACCAGTCAGTTGGAGATGTTTAAGGATCAAAAAAAGCAGTTGGGTTATTTGCAATCCAGTTTGAAAGAGGGGACTGATCAATTTCCAGAGGCGGATAAGTTTGGTTATCAGGAGATGTTTCGAGACTATCTCAGCCAAGCTAGTAGTCTTAGGAGTAATGTTTCTCAGCAAAATGCCAGCATCTCCTCGCAGAATGCGGCAGCAAGTCAGAGTCAGGCCGAGATTGGCAATCTTATCAGCCAAACGCAGGATAAAATTCGAGATTACAAAACAGCTAAGTCGGCGATTGAAACAGGAGCTCAACTGGATAGTCAAAATGCGGCCTACTCTTTTTACCAGACCTATAAAAACCAAGCTGGAGAAGATCCGCAAGCTAAATCGCAAGTGATTGCGCAAATGGATGCACAAATTGCTCAGCTAGAGTCTAGTTTAGCTACTTATCGTGTGCAGTATGCGGGTTCTGGAGCTCAACAAGCCTACGCAACGGGACTGGATAGTCAACTTGAATCCCTCAAGTCTCAGCAGCTAGTCAAAGTCGGCCAGGAATTAACCCTTTTGGATCAGAAAATTTTAGAAGCAGAGTCGGGTAAGAAAGTCCAAGGAGGTCTGCTGGACAAGGGGAAAATTACAGCAAGCGAGGACGGTGTGCTTCACCTTAATCCTGAAACCAGTGATTCTACCATGGTTGCAGAAGGAACCCTGCTAGCCCAACTGTACCCGGCCTTAGAAAGAGAAGGCAAAACCAAACTCACAGCTTATCTCAGTTCAAAAGATGTTGCAAGGCTAAAAGTAGGTGATTCTGTTCGCTTTACTACAAGCAAGGATGCCAACAAAGAACTTATTCTTGTTTCTGCGATTACGAATATTGATGCGACAGCTACTAAGACTGAAAAGGGAAATTTCTTTAAAATAGAAGCGGAGACCAGTCTGACTCCTGAACAGGCGGAAAAACTTCGCTACGGTTCAGAAGGACGTTTGACGCTAATCACAGGGAAGAAAAGTTATTTCCGCTATTATTGGGATCAATTTTTGAACAGAGAATAATGTTTGGTTTTAATGCAACATTATACTTTTAAAACTGTAAAATGTTTTGATTTTACAGTTTTTCTTAATGTTAAAAATAGGTGTCTTCATCTTCGTTCGCAAATTCTTGCTATTCTTGCTATTTTGTAGTAAAATGAAGTAAAGAAATACGAAAGGCGAACTTTAAAATGTCAAAAGAATTGATCTATTCGGGAAAGGCCAAGGATATCTATACAACTGAGGATGAAAATCTCATTATTTCAACTTACAAGGACCAGGCAACTGCCTTCAATGGTGTCAAGAAGGAGCAGATTGCGGGTAAGGGAGTCTTGAATAATCAGATTTCATCTTTTATTTTTGAAAAGTTAAATGCTGCTGGCGTAGAGACTCACTTTGTGGAGAAAATTTCGGACACGGAACAACTCAATAAAAAGGTGGAGATCATTCCTTTGGAAGTTGTGCTCCGCAACTACACCGCTGGTTCCTTTTCAAAACGTTTTGGCGTAGAAGAAGGTATCGCATTTGAGACTCCAATTGTCGAATTTTACTATAAAAATGATGATTTGGATGATCCCTTTATCAATGACGAGCATGTGAAATTCCTTAAAATTGCGGATGACCAGCAGATTGCCTACTTGAAGGAAGAAACACGTCGTATCAATGAACTTTTGAAAACCTGGTTTGCTGAGATTGGGCTTAAGTTGATTGACTTTAAGCTAGAGTTCGGTTTTGATAAGGATGGCAAGATTATCTTGGCAGATGAATTTTCACCAGATAACTGCCGTTTGTGGGATGCGGATGGCAACCACATGGATAAGGACGTTTTCCGTAGAGGATTGGGAGAACTAACAGATGTTTATGAGATTGTCTGGGAAAAGTTGCAAGGTTTAAAATAACACCTTCAAGGTTATTTGGGAACATTGCAAGAACTGAAATAAAGGAATAAGAACTGATGGATAAACGTATTTTTGTTGAAAAAAAGGCTGATTTTCAGGTCAAGTCAGAGAGTTTGGTGAGAGAGCTCCAGCACAACTTGGGATTATCAACTTTGAAAAGTATTCGCATTGTGCAAGTTTATGATGTCTTTGATTTAGCTGAGGATTTGTATGCACCTGCAGAGAAACACATCTTTTCTGAGCAGGTGACAGACCGTGTCTTGGACGAATCGACTGTGCAGGCGGATCTTGCTAACTATGCTTTCTTTGCCATTGAAAGCCTGCCTGGTCAGTTTGACCAACGTGCAGCATCTTCACAGGAAGCCTTGTTGTTGCTGGGAAGTTCGAGTGATGTGACGGTCAATACAGCCCAACTTTACTTGGTTAATAAAGATATTGATGCGACTGAGTTGGAAGCGGTCAAAAACTATTTGCTCAACCCAGTTGATTCTCGTTTCAAGGACATCACGACAGGAATTGCCAAGCAGGAATTTTCAGAGTCAGACAAGACCATTCCTAAATTGACTTTCTTTGAAAGCTATACGGCAGAAGACTTTGCCTGCTACAAGGCTGAACAAGGGATGGCTATGGAAGTGGATGATTTGCTCTTTATCCAAGACTATTTCAAGTCAATCGGGCGCGTGCCAACTGAGACGGAGCTCAAGGTTTTGGACACTTACTGGTCTGACCACTGCCGTCACACGACTTTTGAGACAGAGTTGAAACAGATTGATTTCTCAGCATCTAAGTTCCAAAAACAATTACAGGCAACCTATGATAAGTATATTGCCATGCGTGAGGAGTTGGGGCGTTCTGAAAAACCGCAAACCTTGATGGATATGGCGACTATTTTTGGTCGTTATGAGCGTGCTAATGGTCGTTTGGATGACATGGAAGTGTCTGACGAGATTAATGCCTGCTCGGTTGAAATCGAGGTGGATGTGAATGGAGTGAAAGAGCCATGGCTTCTCATGTTTAAAAATGAAACCCACAATCACCCAACAGAAATCGAACCATTTGGTGGAGCGGCTACTTGTATCGGTGGAGCTATTCGTGACCCATTGTCAGGGCGTTCTTATGTCTACCAAGCTATGCGTATCTCAGGTGCTGGAGATATTACAGCACCAATTTCAGAAACTCGTGCTGGGAAATTGCCACAACAAGTTATTTCTAAAACAGCGGCTCATGGTTATTCTTCTTACGGGAACCAGATTGGGCTTGCGACGACCTACGTTCGTGAATACTTCCACCCAGGCTTTGTTGCTAAACGTATGGAGCTTGGTGCCGTTGTTGGTGCAGCTCCAAAGGGAAATGTAGTCCGTGAAAAACCGGAAGCGGGAGATGTCATTATCTTGCTCGGTGGTAAGACTGGACGTGATGGTGTCGGTGGTGCGACAGGGTCTTCTAAGGTTCAAACAGTTGAATCGGTTGAAACAGCTGGTGCTGAAGTTCAAAAAGGAAATGCCATCGAAGAGCGCAAGATTCAACGTCTTTTCCGTAATGGCGATGTCACTCGTCTTATTAAGAAATCCAATGACTTTGGTGCTGGTGGTGTCTGTGTAGCCATCGGTGAATTGGCAGACGGTCTTGAAATCGACCTCAACAAGGTTCCTCTTAAATACCAAGGCTTGAATGGTACAGAAATTGCCATCTCTGAATCACAAGAACGGATGGCGGTTGTGGTTCGTCCTGAGGACGTAGATGCCTTCGTTGCAGAATGTAATAAAGAAAATATTGACGCGGTTGTGGTTGCGACAGTGACTGAAAAACCAAATCTAGTCATGCACTGGAATGGTGAAACAATTGTCGACTTGGAACGTCGTTTCCTTGATACAAACGGTGTGCGCGTGGTCGTAGATGCTAAGGTAGTTGACAAGGATGTCAAGCTTCCAGAAGAACGTCAAACATCTGCTGACACACTTGAAGCAGACGCCCTTGTGGTTCTATCTGATCTCAACCATGCGAGTCAAAAAGGCTTGCAGACCATCTTTGACTGTTCGGTCGGTCGTTCAACGGTTAATCACCCACTTGGTGGTCGCTACCAACTCACACCAACTGAGGCATCTGTGCAGAAATTGCCAGTTCAACACGGTGTAACTCACACTGCGTCAGTCATGGCTCAAGGCTTTAACCCTTATGTAGCAGAATGGTCTCCATATCACGGAGCTGCCTATGCAGTTATCGAATCAACCGCTCGTTTGGTGGCTGCTGGTGCAAACTGGTCCAAGGCTCGTTTCTCATACCAAGAGTATTTTGAGCGGATGGACAAACAAGCTGAGCGTTTCGGTCAGCCAGTAGCAGCTCTCCTAGGTTCTATCGAAGCACAAATCCAGCTTGGCTTACCATCTATCGGTGGTAAGGATTCTATGTCTGGTACTTTCGAAGAATTGACCGTACCACCAACCTTGGTCGCTTTTGGGGTGACGACGGCAGATAGCCGTAAAGTCCTTTCTCCTGAGTTCAAGACTGCTGGTGAAAACATCTACTACATTCCAGGTCAAGCCCTCTCTGCAGAGATTGATTTTGATTTAATTAAGCAAAACTTTGCTCAATTTGAAGCCATCCAAGCTGACCATAAAGTAACATCTGCATCAGCTGTTAAATATGGTGGTGTTCTTGAAAGCTTGGCTCTTGCTACCTTTGGGAACCATATCGGTGCAGAGGTAACCTTGCCTGAACTTGAAAGTTCTTTGACAGCTCAATTGGGCGGATTTGTCTTCACATCTCCTGAAGAAATTGCTGGAGTGGAGAAGATTGGACAAACAAGAGCAGACTTTACACTCCTTGTCAACGGTGTGAAGCTAGATGGACACAAGCTTGACAGTGCTTTCCAAGGAAAACTGGAAGAAGTTTATCCAACAGAATTTGCCCAAGCTACAGAATTGGAAGAAGTGCCAGCTGTCGCTTCTACCGCAGTCATCAAAGCTAAAGAAACTATTGAAAAACCAGTGGTTTACATCCCAGTCTTCCCAGGAACCAACTCGGAATATGACTCAGCAAAAGCTTTCGAAAAAGAAGGTGCAGAAGTCAACTTGGTGCCATTCGTGACCTTGAATGAAGAAGCTATTGTCAAGTCAGTTGAGACCATGGTTGACAATATCGGCAAGGCCAATATCCTCTTCTTTGCAGGTGGCTTCTCAGCTGCGGACGAACCAGATGGTTCAGCTAAGTTTATCGTCAACATCTTGCTCAATGAAAAAGTACGTGCAGCAATTGATAGCTTTATTTCTCGTGGTGGCTTGATTATCGGTATCTGTAATGGATTCCAAGCCCTTGTAAAATCAGGTCTTCTTCCATACGGTAACTTTGAGGATGCCAGCAGTACTAGCCCAACCCTATTCTACAATGATGCCAACCAACACGTGGCCAAGATGGTGGAAACTCGTATTTCTAATACAAATTCACCGTGGCTTGCCGGAGTGCAAGTGGGCGATATCCACGCTATTCCTGTTTCGCACGGTGAAGGGAAATTTGTCGTGACGGCTGAGGAATTTGCAGAGCTCCGTGACAATGGTCAAATCTTTAGCCAATACGTTGACTTTGACGGCAAACCAAGTATGGACTCTAAGTACAATCCGAACGGTTCAGTCAATGCCATCGAAGGAATCACCAGCAAGAACGGCCAAATCATCGGTAAGATGGGCCACTCAGAACGTTATGAAGACGGTCTCTTCCAAAACATCCCAGGAAATAAAGACCAGCACCTGTTCGCGTCAGCTGTGCGTTATTTCACAGGGAAATAAAAGGTATAAAAAATGACATACGAAGTTAAATCTCTTAATGAAGAATGTGGTGTTTTCGGTATCTGGGGACATCCAGATGCTGCCAAATTGACCTATTTTGGGCTCCATAGTCTTCAGCACCGTGGTCAGGAGGGGGCAGGGATCCTCTCCAATGACCAAGGGAAATTGAAGCGCCATCGTGATATGGGGCTTCTATCAGAAGTTTTCAAAAATCCTACCAAATTGGACAAACTGACAGGAACGGCTGCCATTGGGCATGTGCGTTATGCGACTGCAGGGGAAGCTTCTGCGGATAACATCCAACCCTTTCTCTTTCGTTTTCATGACATGCAGTTCGGGCTGGCCCATAATGGGAACCTGACCAACGCATCGTCGCTCAAGAAAGAACTGGAACAAAGAGGTGCTATTTTCAGCTCGACTTCCGATTCGGAAATCTTGGCTCACCTGATTCGCCGTAGTCACAATCCAAGTCTGATGGGCAAAATCAAGGAGGCGCTTAGTCTTGTCAAAGGCGGTTTTGCTTATATCTTGCTGTTTGAGGATAAATTGATTGCGGCCCTTGATCCTAATGGTTTCCGTCCGCTTTCTATCGGGAAAATGGCAAACGGAGCGGTGGTTGTTTCCTCTGAAACCTGTGCTTTTGAAGTAATCGGTGCGGAGTGGATTCGCGATGTGAAACCAGGCGAGATTGTCATTATTGATGACAATGGCATCCAGTATGATAGCTATACGAATGATACTCAGCTCGCGATTTGCTCTATGGAGTATATCTACTTTGCCCGCCCTGACTCCAATATCCACGGTGTCAATGTTCATACGGCACGGAAACGTATGGGTGCCCAATTGGCGCGTGAATTTAAGCATGAGGCGGATATCGTGGTCGGTGTGCCAAATTCCTCGCTGAGCGCAGCTATGGGATTTGCAGAAGAATCTGGTCTGCCAAATGAAATGGGTCTGATCAAAAACCAATACACCCAACGGACCTTTATCCAACCGACTCAAGAGTTGCGGGAGCAAGGAGTACGGATGAAACTGTCTGCTGTTTCAGGCGTTGTCAAAGGCAAACGTGTCGTCATGATTGATGATTCCATTGTTCGTGGGACAACCTCTCGTCGCATCGTTCAGCTATTGAAAGAAGCAGGTGCGTCTGAGGTTCACGTTGCTATTGGAAGTCCTGCGCTAGCTTATCCATGTTTCTACGGGATTGATATCCAGACTCGTCAGGAGCTGATTGCGGCCAATCATACGGTCGAAGAAACCTGTCAAATCATTGGTGCGGATAGCCTGACCTATCTTTCGATTGATGGCTTGATTGATTCTATCGGGATTGAAACAGATGCACCGAATGGCGGTCTCTGTGTCGCTTACTTTGACGGTGATTACCCAACTCCTCTCTACGACTATGAAGAAGAATATCGTAGAAGCTTGGAGGATAAGACCAGTTTTTACAAATAGACGGATAAAGACTCTCCGTTAAAGGAAAGGAAGAGGAGACAAAAATGACAAATAAAAATGCATACGCTCAGTCTGGTGTGGATGTTGAAGCGGGTTATGAAGTTGTTGAACGGATCAAAAAGCACGTGGCTCGTACGGAGCGTGCAGGTGTTATGGGAGCTCTAGGTGGTTTCGGTGGCATGTTTGACCTTTCAAAAACAGGTGTCAAGGAGCCCGTCTTGATCTCAGGAACTGACGGTGTCGGAACCAAGCTCATGTTGGCTATCAAGTATGATAAGCATGACACGATTGGGCAGGACTGTGTGGCCATGTGTGTCAATGATATCATCGCTGCAGGTGCGGAGCCCCTCTATTTCCTCGACTATGTGGCGACAGGGAAGAATGAACCAGCTAAACTGGAACAAGTCGTTGCTGGAGTGGCAGAGGGCTGTGTGCAGGCTGGTGCTGCTCTCATCGGTGGGGAAACGGCTGAAATGCCTGGTATGTATGGTGAAGATGACTATGACTTGGCTGGTTTTGCGGTCGGTGTGGCTGAAAAATCTCAAATCATCGATGGATCAAAGGTGGCAGAAGGAGATATTCTTCTCGGACTTGCTTCGAGTGGGATTCACTCAAATGGTTACTCACTCGTTCGTCGTGTCTTTGCCGACTATACAGGTGAGGAAGTCTTGCCAGAATTGGAAGGCAAGCAACTTAAGGAAGTTCTTCTTGAACCAACTCGTATCTATGTCAAGGCTGTCTTGCCACTCATCAAGGAAGGGTTGGTCAACGGCATTGCCCACATCACAGGCGGTGGATTTATCGAGAATGTCCCTCGTATGTTTGCGGCTGACTTAGCTGCTGAGATTGAGGAAAGCAAGGTTCCAGTGCTTCCGATTTTCAAAGTTCTTGAAAAATACGGTGAAATCAAGCACGAAGAAATGTTTGAAATCTTCAATATGGGTGTGGGACTCATGCTGGCAGTCAAGCCTGAAAATGTAGACCGTATCAAGGAATTACTGGATGAGCCAGTCTATGAAATTGGTCGCATAGTCAAGAAAGAAAACGAAAGTGTCATCATCAAATGAAAAAAATAGCGGTTTTTGCCTCTGGTAATGGCTCAAATTTTCAGGTGATTGCCGAAGAATTTCCAGTGGAGTTTGTCTTTTCAGACCATCGTGACGCCTATGTGCTGGAGCGTGCAGAAAAGCTCGGCGTCCTGTCCTATGCTTTTGAACTCAAGGAGTTTGAGAGCAAGGCGGACTACGAAGCAGCTCTTGTCGAACTCTTGGAAGAACACCAGATTGACTTGGTTTGTCTAGCAGGCTACATGAAAATCGTTGGGCCAACCTTATTGGCGGCTTATGAAGGTCGAATCATCAATATCCATCCAGCCTACCTGCCAGAATTTCCAGGAGCACATGGGATTGAGGACGCTTGGAATGCTGGGGTTACTGAGAGCGGCGTGACCATTCACTGGGTGGATTCGGGTGTGGATACAGGCAAGGTTATCAAACAAGTTCGGGTGCCAAGACTGGCTGATGATACCATCGAAAGCTTTGAAGCTCGCATTCATGAAACGGAGTATCAGCTCTATCCAGAAGTGTTGGAACGTTTGGGAGTGGATAGGAAAGAAGATGGATAATAGTTTTAACAATTGGAATAACAATGCTGGTAGAGATGTTAATATTCAAATTAATCAAGATCAGCCAGAAAAAGTTGCTACTTATGAACCTGAACCAATTTGGAGAAGTCCGATTACAATGGCTGTCTTATCATGGCTGGGCTTCTTTAGTTCGTTAGGGAGCATATTTTCGCTCTTCAAAGTCTTCGAACCTGTACTGAAGTGGTTTAATAATTCTAAGCAAGAAGTGTCCACAGAAGTTAATCAAAGCTATACGTTTATCTTTATTGGAATTCTATTAATCACAATAATTATTTTTTCATTACGCAGGATTACTAGTAGACAGACTAGGCATCCTTTGCTATTTAATTATGCGCTTAGTGGAATTGGCAAAAGACTTACTCTTGAGAAAATAAATATTGATCACTGTCCAATATGTAATGGAAAGATGAAATATTACAATAAACCTATAGCGTGGGATATAGTAAGAGACTCAAATGGGAAAGAGAAACGTATTGTGACCGAGAGGGTTCCAGCGTTGGAGTGTAAAAGAAATAGTAAACACTGGGCTGAAGTTGACCCAGCAGAAGATAAAGTATAACATAAGGAGAACCAATGACTAAACGCGCCTTAATCAGTGTCTCAGATAAAGCGGGCATTGTTGAATTTGCCCAAGAACTCAAAAAACTTGGTTGGGAGATTATCTCGACAGGTGGAACTAGGGTTGCCCTTGATAATGCTGGGGTGAAGACCATTGCCATCGATGATGTGACTGGTTTTCCAGAAATGATGGATGGTCGTGTTAAGACCCTTCATCCAAATATACACGGTGGACTCCTCGCTCGTCGTGACTTAGATAGTCACCTGGAAGCGGCCAAAGACAATCAAATCGAGCTCATTGACCTTGTAGTAGTCAATCTCTATCCCTTTAAAGAAACGATTCTCAAACCAGATGTGACTTACGCTGACGCAGTTGAAAATATCGATATCGGTGGTCCTTCTATGCTTCGATCAGCAGCGAAAAATCATGCCAGCGTAACAGTTGTGGTGGACCCAGTGGATTATGCTGTGATTCTTGACGAATTGTCAGCCAATGGCGAAACGACTTATGAAACTCGCCAACGTTTAGCAGCTAAGGTTTTCCGTCACACTGCGGCTTATGATGCTTTGATTGCAGAGTATTTCACAGCTCAAGTCGGAGAAAGCAAACCAGAAAAGCTCACTTTGACTTATGACCTCAAACAAGCTATGCGTTACGGTGAAAACCCTCAACAAGATGCAGACTTTTACCAGAAAGCTTTGACGACAGACTACTCGATTGCTTCAGCAAAACAGCTCAACGGTAAGGAATTGTCCTTCAACAATATCCGTGATGCGGATGCAGCTATCCGTATTATCCGTGATTTTAAAGACCGTCCAACCGTTGTGGCTCTCAAACACATGAACCCGTGCGGTATCGGTCAAGCTGATGACATCGAGACTGCTTGGGACTACGCTTATGAGTCTGATCCAGTGTCTATCTTCGGTGGTATTGTCGTTCTCAACCGTGAGGTGGATGCTGCGACAGCTGAGAAGATGCACGGCGTTTTCCTAGAGATCATCATCGCACCGAGCTATACCGATGAAGCGCTAGCCATTTTGACCAACAAAAAGAAAAACTTGCGTATCCTTGCCTTGCCATTTGATGCTCAAGATGCTAGTGAAGTGGAAGCAGAGTACACAGGCGTGGTTGGTGGACTTCTCGTGCAAAACCAAGACGTGGTCAAGGAAAGCCCGACTGACTGGCAAGTGGTGACCAAACGCCAGCCAACTGAGACAGAAGCAACAGCTCTTGAATTTGCTTGGAAGGCTATCAAGTACGTCAAATCAAACGGAATCATCGTAACCAACGACCACATGACACTCGGTGTTGGTCCAGGGCAAACCAACCGTGTAGCTTCCGTACGTATTGCCATTGAACAAGCCAAAGACCGCCTTGACGGCGCTGTGCTTGCTTCCGATGCCTTTTTTCCATTTGCCGATAATGTGGAAGAAATCGCCAAAGCAGGGATCAAGGCGATTATACAACCAGGTGGCTCTGTCCGTGACCAAGAGTCCATTGAAGCTGCTGATAAATACGGCTTGACTATGGTCTTTACAGGTGTGAGACATTTTAGACATTAAGAAGACAAAAGGGAGGAAAACAGTTTCTTTCCTTTTTTTACCTAAAACGCGGAGTGGAACGAGATTAAAGCGAACGTTTGTGTTATAATATTAGTAAATAATTCGCAAAAGAGGTTGTAAGATGAAGCTGTTAGTTGTCGGTTCGGGTGGTCGTGAACATGCGATTGCTAAGAAGTTGCTTGAATCAAAAGACGTTGAAAAAGTCTTTGTAGCTCCTGGGAATGACGGAATGACTTTGGATGGTCTGGAATTGGTAAATATCTCTATTTCCGAACATTCTAAGTTAATTGACTTTGCAAGGACCAACGATATCGCTTGGACCTTCATTGGTCCAGATGATGCCCTGGCTGCTGGGATTGTAGATGATTTTAACCAAGCTGGACTCAAGACCTTTGGTCCGACTAGGGCTGCAGCGGAGCTAGAGTGGTCCAAGGATTTTGCCAAGGAAATTATGGTCAAATACGGTGTTCCGACAGCAGCCTATGGTACATTTTCAGATTTCGAGGCAGCCAAGGCCTATATCGAGGAGAAAGGAGCTCCAATCGTTGTCAAGGCAGATGGTTTGGCGCTTGGGAAGGGTGTTGTTGTTGCTGAAACGGTTGAGCAAGCAGTCGAAGCCACTCATGAGATGCTCTTGGATAATAAATTCGGTGACTCAGGTGCGCGTGTGGTCATCGAGGAATTCCTCGACGGTGAGGAGTTCTCTCTCTTTGCCTTTGTCAATGGCGACAAATTCTACATCATGCCAACGGCTCAGGATCACAAACGTGCCTACGATGGCGATAAGGGTCCTAACACTGGTGGTATGGGTGCCTATGCGCCGGTTCCTCACTTGCCACAGAGTGTAGTTGATACGGCAGTGGAGACTATTGTCAAGCCAGTCCTTGAAGGGATGATTAAAGAATGTCGCCCTTATCTGGGTGTCCTTTATGCCGGTCTTATCTTGACAGCTGATGGACCTAAGGTTATCGAGTTTAACGCTCGTTTCGGAGATCCAGAAACTCAGATTATCCTGCCTCGTTTGACATCTGACTTTGCACAAAATATTACGGATATCCTTGATTGTAAGGAGCCAAATATCACGTGGACGGATAAGGGCGTGACTCTGGGTGTGGTTGTCGCGTCAAACGGCTACCCGCTAGACTATGAAAAAGGTGTTGAATTGCCAGCAAAAACCGAGGGAGATATCATCACCTACTATGCAGGGGCTAAGTTTTCGGAAAATAGCAGAGCACTGCTATCAAACGGTGGACGTGTTTATATGCTCGTCACCACAGCAGACACCGTCAAAGACGGACAAAACATTATTTACAGTGAACTCGCCCAACAAAACACAGAAGGCCTCTTCTACCGAACCGATATCGGAAGCAAGGCCATTAAGTAAAGATATAAGAATAACGCGACGAAGTCGCCAAATACGATAATGGTTGCATAACTTGCGAGCATTAGCGAGCAATAAAATAACAATCACCGCCGTTGTGAAAGAAGGCTTGGATTTATTAGTCAAGCCTTCAGGGAAATCGGAAGACCTGGGGCTTACGATTTAGGTATGAGACACCTTTGGTGGTTGCTACCGTCCCTCACAACCTAAGGTGATTGTTGAAAGGAAGAAAAAGGAGAAGAAATGAAACCAGTAATTTCCATTATCATGGGCTCAAAATCTGACTGGGCAATCATGCAAAAAACCGCCGAAGTCCTAGACCGTTTCGGTGTAGCCTACGAAAAGAAGGTTGTCTCTGCCCACCGGACACCAGACCTCATGTTCAGACATGCCGAAGAAGCTCGTAGCCGTGGTATCAAGGTCATCATCGCGGGTGCTGGTGGTGCAGCCCATTTACCAGGAATGGTAGCGGCTAAAACCACCCTGCCTGTCATCGGCGTACCGGTCAGATCACGCGTGCTCAGTGGCCTGGACTCTCTTTATTCGATTGTGCAGATGCCGGGCGGTGTACCTGTGGCAACTATGGCTATTGGGGAAGCGGGAGCGACAAATGCGGCCCTCTTTGCCCTCCGTCTCCTGTCAGTAGAGGATCAGGCTATTGCAATAGCGTTAGCGGATTTCGCAGAAGAACAAGGAAAAATCGCAGAGGAGTCTACAAATGAGCTCATCTAAAACAATCGGAATTATCGGTGGTGGTCAGCTGGGACAGATGATGGCCATTTCTGCTATCTACATGGGGCACAAGGTTATCGCGCTGGATCCTGCGGCGGATTGCCCGGCCTCTCGTGTGGCGGAAATCATCGTGGCTCCTTATAATGATGTGGATGCCCTTCGTCAGTTGGCTGAGCGTTGCGATGTCCTCACTTATGAATTTGAAAATGTTGATGCAGACGGTTTGGATGCGGTTATCAAGGATGGTCAGCTTCCTCAAGGGACCGACCTGCTTCGCATCTCCCAAAACCGGATCTTTGAGAAAGACTTCCTCTCAAATAAGGCTCAAGTCACTGTTGCCCCTTATAAGGTTGTGACTTCTAGCCAAGACTTGGCGGAGATTGACCTGTCCAAAAACTATGTTCTAAAGACTGCGACTGGTGGCTATGATGGCCATGGTCAGAAGGTCATTCGCTCAGAAGCAGATTTGGCAGAAGCCTATGCGCTAGCCGACTCAGCAGACTGTGTTTTGGAAAAATTTGTCAGCTTTGACCTTGAAATTTCTGTCATCGTGTCTGGTAATGGTAAGGATGTGACGGTTTTCCCAGTTCAGGAAAATATTCACCGCAACAATATCCTGTCTAAGACCATCGTACCAGCCCGCATTTCAGAAAGTCTAGCTGAGAAAGCTAAGGCTATGGCCGTGCGAATCGCAGAACAACTGAACCTATCTGGAACCCTTTGCGTGGAAATGTTTGCGACAGCTGATGACATCATCGTCAATGAAATTGCCCCACGCCCACACAACTCTGGGCATTACTCTATCGAAGCCTGTGACTTTTCACAATTTGACACGCATATTTTAGGTGTTCTTGGAGCACCATTGCCAGCTATCCACCTGCATGCCCCAGCCGTCATGCTCAATGTCCTCGGCCAGCATGTCGAGGCTGCTGAAAAGTATGTCACAGAAAATCCAAGCACCCACCTCCACATGTATGGTAAAATAGAAGCGAAGTACAACCGCAAGATGGGGCATGTGACTTTGTTTAGTGATGTGCCGGATGAGGTGGAGGAGTTTTTGGGGAGGATTCGTGAATAATCTAAAATTTATAAATACATATGTACTACCGATAATAAGTCAAGCTTCCAAAGACAATAGACAGCGAGACATCCTTTCAATTTTATTTATTGTAGCTACTTTTTTATCCGGAACGTCATTGATATATATTGTTGGGACAATTGATGATGCTTTAGGGTATATTGTTCCACTGATATTACTGATTATATTAATAACAATAGCTTTCTATATTTTTTACAAATCAAAACATATTTTTATTATAAAGTTAATTGTTTTAGTAGTACTATCAATTTTCCTTATATTGTTTTATAAATTGCAATTTTTTGCACTTTTATTAATAGGTCTTTTTATACCTATGCAATTCTTTTATCCTATTGGGGGATTAGGTTATTATAGAATAATACAAAATTTGAATTATCTTGAAGAAATAATAAACTTATATAATAAAAAACAGATAAAAAAAAAGAGATATCAATTTGTTGCGATGATAGCTATATTAATTGGTTCTGTATTTTATTCCTACGCAATCCAGCATATTATTCCTTTAAATGACTTGTTAGGTGGAGCATTATTTGGGGCTTTGACATTAATAATGTGGATGTATCAAGGTAGTTCTAGTAGCGAAGTACAACTCTTCAAAAAATCTATTGTTTATCTAATTTTCTTTATTGCATTGGTAATTGCAAATTTTAAAACAGAGTCTGATGTCTTAAAGATACCTCTTTTGTTATTTAATATTTTTTTCGCTCTGGATAGAATTATTTCTCTATCAAAGGAGGCGAAGGATCTTATTGTTTCTAAAAGTATACTTTATTATAATGATCATGATGATATAAAAAACTCTCAGTTAATATCTAATTTGATTCCAGTGCAATACATTGAAAAAGTCGAATTAGAGGAAGAAGAAATTGTAAGACAGTTAATTATACGAAGTAGACTAAAATTAGAAGAAGAATTTTTGGAAGTATATAATGTATATTCTAAGAGAGATTTTAAGAGTTACAAGCATATAGTAGAATCTTATAAATACTTTATGGAATTTGATGAATCGTGGCTGAATGATATGGATGCTCTATATAAAAAAGTAAAAGAGATAGTAGAAATTCCTGATCAGGAGATTGTAATACCTCAAATATATATAGAATATGCTATTATATCATTTCGTTCTGATAAATATAAAGAATCAATTGATGCTTTTCGGAGGGTATTTATATACCTAGACATTCAAGATTTAGAGATGTTGAGACAAGCCTATGTGGAATTAGAGGATACGAAGAATGCTGAGATTATACAAAAAATAATTATTAAGGAGCAAAACAATGATCGAACGTTACTCTCGCCCTGAGATGGCGAACATTTGGAGTGAAGAAAATAAATACCGTGCTTGGCTTGAGGTGGAAATCTTGGCTGACGAGGCATGGGCTGAGTTGGGGGAAATCCCTAAGGAAGATGTGGCTTTGATTCGCGAGAAGGCAGACTTTAACATCGACCGTATTTTGGAGATTGAGCAGGAGACTCGCCACGATGTGGTGGCCTTCACACGTGCGGTTTCTGAGACGCTTGGTGAAGAGCGCAAGTGGGTTCACTATGGTTTGACTTCTACCGACGTGGTGGACACGGCCTATGGTTACCTTTACAAGCAGGCCAACGACATCATTCGTCGTGACCTTGAAAACTTCACCAACATCATCGCTGACAAGGCTAAGGAGCACAAGTTCACGATCATGATGGGCCGTACTCACGGTGTGCACGCTGAGCCGACAACTTTTGGTCTTAAATTGGCGACTTGGTATAGCGAAATGAAACGCAACATTGAGCGTTTCGAGCATGCGGCTACTGGTGTGGAAGCTGGTAAGATTTCTGGTGCGGTTGGTAATTTTGCCAA
Source organism: Streptococcus sp. NLAE-zl-C503 (assembly GCF_900104285.1). NCBI lineage: Bacteria > Bacillati > Bacillota > Bacilli > Lactobacillales > Streptococcaceae > Streptococcus > Streptococcus sp. NLAE-zl-C503. The sequence goes on from NZ_FNJT01000005.1 coordinate 35,955, forward strand.
CATCCCACCATTCGTTGAAAAATACGTCTGCGACAAATTGGGTATCCGTGCTCAAGAAATCTCTACACAGGTGCTTCCTCGTGACCTCCACGCTGAGTACTTTGCAGTTCTTGCTAGCATCGCAACTTCAATCGAACGCATGGCTACTGAGATCCGTGGTTTGCAAAAGTCTGAGCAACGCGAAGTAGAAGAATTCTTTGCCAAGGGGCAAAAAGGTTCATCTGCTATGCCACACAAACGCAACCCAATCGGTTCTGAAAACATGACTGGTCTGGCGCGTGTTATCCGTGGTCACATGGTGACAGCTTATGAGAATGTAGCCCTTTGGCATGAACGTGACATCTCTCACTCATCAGCTGAGCGCATCATTACACCAGATACGACTATCTTGATTGACTATATGCTTAACCGTTTTGGAAATATTGTCAAGAACTTGACAGTCTTTCCAGAAAACATGATCCGCAACATGAACTCAACTTTCGGTCTAATCTTTAGCCAACGTGCTATGTTGACTTTGATTGAAAAAGGGATGACTCGTGAGCAAGCCTATGACTTGGTGCAACCAAAAACAGCCTACTCTTGGGATAACCAAGTAGACTTTAAACCACTTCTTGAAGCAGATCCAGAAGTAACATCACGCCTGACTCAAGAAGAAATCGATGAAATCTTCAACCCAACTTACTACACCAAACGAGTGGATGAAATTTTCGAACGCATTGGTTTGGGTGACTAATCATAAAATAAAAAAGCGAGATTGAATCTCGCTTTTTTCTATTCTTATCGAAGAGATTTAATCTTCTTTTCTCTTAGTGAGTCCGTAGGCTGCTAGAGTCGCCATGAGTCCTGCTGCGACCAAGCCTGCAGAATCTTGGCTGCCTGTTGCAGGGAGTTGTTTTTCATGTGCTTTGACAGTAGTTGGTACAGTTTGCTCAGCTTTCTCAACGGCAGTGCCGACTTCAACGATTTGAGCGACCGCTTCCTGTGTTACTACGCTATTGACAAGTGTTCTTTCTTCTTTTCCATCAGCAGTAGTGCTTACAGAGTAGAAGGCAGTACGGTGGCCGTTAGCGCCCTTAGTAACAACTTGTGTTTGTCCTTTTGGTAATTGAGGATTTTCACGTGTCACAGTAGTGAATGGAATTTCTTCCTCTTGGATGTCCAGTCTTGGTTTTGTTTCTGCGGCTGGAGCAAGCCCGTGTTCATCCCCTACATGAGTTACAAGGGTTCCGACTTCGATAACTTGGGTCACTGCTTCTTGGGTTACAAGGCTATCTACAAGAGTTTTCACTTCCTTACCGTCAGCAGTAGTGCTCACAGAGTAGTAATGACTGCGACGACCGTTAGCACCTTTAGTAACAACTCGAGTCTTCCCTTTGAGTAAGAGTGGATTTTCACGTGTCACGGTAGTGAACGGAATCTCTTCCTCTTGGATATCCAGTCTTGGTTTTGCTTCTGTGGCTGGAGCAAGCCCGTGTTCATCCCCTTTGTGAGTAATAGGGACACCGATTTCAACCACTTGGGTCACAGGCGCTTTGGTTACCTGGCTATCTAGAACGGTTTCTGTTTTCTTACCATTTTCAGTAAGGACAGAGATGTAATGAGTACGTTCGCCCTCTACACCTGGTGTGATGATCTTTTCCTGACCAGCTGGGAGGTTCGGATTTTCTTTTTTGATAACTTCAAATGGAATCTTTTCTGCTCCTGTGATGAGTTCCGGTTTGGTTTCAACATTGGCAGATGACTCATTTTCGTCGAGGCTTCCTGAGTGGGTTGCCGCTGGTTTGAGACCTAGACGGGCTGCTTTGAGTTTGGCTACGAGAGCATCTAACTCGGCTTGTTTACTACGGTTGAGGTTGTAGTTGAGAGTCTCTTTAGCTGCATTGAGGGCATCAAGACTTTCTTTGCTGTATCCTTCTAGGTTTGCTGGAATTTGAGCAAGCTCCTCACGGAGTGCATTGTAGTTAGCGCGGAAGTAGTCTTTGTTGTGGTCTGCAAAGGCAGTCATGAGTTCAAAGATTTCTTCTTCCTTGTACTCAGCACTTGGTCTATCTGCCCAGATAGCAAGCATACTACCAATAGTAGGAAGGTCAACTTCAGGGTATTTAGTTGATGCTAGTTGATTAAATGGAGTTTTCTCGGTATTTTCGAGAGCTTTTTTGAGGAAGCCACCACCATCTTCTGGTTTTTGACCGAGAATGTAGTACCAGTCTCCGTTAGTATTAAGGAATTTATAGCCTTTACTTGCAAGGTACTGAGGAGATGCAAGGTTGTAGCCCCACCATCCTTTAGACCAGTAAGAGATGATGACATCCTTGTCAAACTCAACATCATCCTTGTCCTCGTAGTAGAAACCATCGTTGAAGGCCATTGGTTGAAGGCCTCTTTCTTTGGCCATAGCAGCAAGGGTGTTAGAGTATTCAGCAAACTTGCCATAGAGCCCGTACCATTTGAGGTAGTACCAGCCTTGAGCGTTGGTAGCGTCATTAGCGTACTCGTCTGTACCGTAGTTGAAGATCTTAGTCTTGCCTGCAAAGAAGTCCATATACTTGCTGATAAGAGCTTTGACAAAGTTCATCGCTTCTTCGTTTTCGAGGTCCATGGTTGTTTTGGAGACCTTGTCGAAGTTGGCTTGAGGATTCTTGATTCCAAGTTTTTCCATAGCGACGAGCATGGCATCCATGTGCCCTGGGCTGTTAATCGCTGGGATGAGTCCGAGACCTTTTGATTTTGCGTACTCGATTAATTCAGTGATTTCTGCTTGACTAAGAGTGGTTCCGTTTGGATCATCGTAGTAAGCTTTTGTTCCTTCGATAATGGCCTTTTTGACATCGTCACTTGCATAGGTTTTACCGTTAGCAGTGATAGTCATGTCATCAAGTAGGAAGCGAAGTCCGTCATTTCCTAGGAGGAGATGAATGTCAGAATATCCAAGTTCGCTAGCTTTATCAATGATACGTTTGAGTTGCTCAGCTGAGAAGTACTTGCGTCCAGCGTCGATAGAGATTACCTTGTTCTTGGCAAGTTTTTCAACTTCGCGTTTCGCGTCTTCTTCTTTTTGAGCTTCTGGTGTGAAGGTTAGGTTGCTAACAGCTTCTTGAAGTTTTGCAATTGCTTGGTCAATGGTGTCTTGCTGGGCACGGCTGAGATTGCTGTCGAGTGAGCGAATGGCCTTTTCAGCTTCTTTGACAGCTGCGACACTTTCTGCAGTATAGCGGTTAAGGGCTGTTGGAACTTCTTTCAGAGCTTGCTCAGCAGACTCATAGTCAGCAGCAAAGTACTCAGCGTTAGCATTTGCGAAGCTACGCATGAGTTTGAAGAGGCGTGATGGTGAATAGCGTGCAGATGGGGTATCTGCCCAAGCAGCTACCATACCGCCGATAAATGGAATATCTGCCCCTTCAGATTTTGGCACCGAAGTGATTGGAGTGTTCTTGATACCATTGAGTCCTTGGTCCAGGTTGTACCAGCCTTGGCCATCTGCATTTCGTCCGAGAACGTAGTACCAAGCATCGTTGGTGTTTAGAATTTGGTGACCTTTTTCAACTAGAAGTTTAGAAGAAGCGACGTCGTATCCGCCCCATCCACCAGTCCACATAGAAACGATGATGTCTTTGTCAAAAGTTCCAAAGCTAGTGTCGCTATTATAGTAGATACCGTCATTGAAGGCCATTGGCTTGAGGCCGTGAGATTTGACGATGCGAGCAAGGTCATTGGCGTAGGCGATAAATTTGTCGTAACCCTTATCTGGGAAACCATCTTCTGGATACCACTTGTAGGCTTGAAGAACGCTCCAACCTTTGGCATCTGTAGCATCGTTGGCGTATTCATCTAGTCCGATGTTGAAGATATCAGATTTGCCAGCGAAGTATGCGGCATACTTGTCGATTAAAGCTTTGGTAAATTCAACAGCTTCTTTGTTATCAAGGTCAACGGTACGAGCAGATTCCTTACCAAAGTAGTTGAAATTCGGCTTTTGGATACCTAGTTCTTTCATGGCATGCAAAATAGCATCCATGTGGCCAGGGCTGTTTACAGTTGGGATGAGGCCAATACCTTTATCTTTGGCATAATTAATCAAGTCAGTCATCTGACTCTCTGTTAAGTGGTTGCCATTTGGATCCTTGTAGTAGGCATCAGTTCCGTTTTCGAGTGCACGTTTAACATCGTCACTTGCATAGGTTTTGCCATTGGCTTTGATGGTCATATCATCTAGCATGAAACGCATGCCATCATTTCCAACTAATAGATGGAGGTCAGTATAGCCGTAGTGTTTAGCCTTGTCGATGATTTCCTTGAGTTGATCTGGAGAAAAGTACTTGCGTCCAGCGTCGATTGAGATCATTTTTCTTTTGGCCAGTTTTTCATTTACCTGACTTGCTCGTTCAGTGCTCGGAGCAACTGCAGCAGGCGTTGCTGGTTCATTTTTCTTTTCTTCGTCAATTTTAACTGGTTCTGATTGTTCTTTTGAAACAGGAGTAACTTTTTCAGCGACTGGAGTCTCGTCAGCTTTCTCTGCAACTACTGGGGATTCAGTTTTTTCGACTGTTGGAGCGAGTGTAGCTGAAGCATCCTTCTCCTCCTTGTTTTTTGCTTCACCCCTTTCTTCAAGCTTGCTTTCAACCGATGTCTCAGCATCCTGTGGCTGTCCCTGAGCAGTTTGAGCTGTGCTTGGATTTTCTGGTGTTGGAGTGACGCTGTCGGCAGACGCGACTTGGGTACCAAAGGCAAATCCTATGAGTACAGAAGCTGCCCCAATCGCGTACTTACGAATGGAGAAGCGCTGTTTCTTTTCTAGTTTCATGATAAAACCTCCCTATTATTATATTGTATGATAACGTTTTCACAAAACTGTTTTTATTTTATTATCTAAGATATAAAAAGTCAAGCGGCTTTATGAAAGAACTATAATAAATGGAGAAAATCATAAGATTAGGAAGCTGTTTTTTGATTCGTTTGTTTTTGTGGAAAACCAGTAGTTTCTATTTAACTTGTTTTTAGTAAAAGCGCTACTAATTAAAGATTCACCCTTTCTCGCCTGTTCATTGCAAATCAAGCGTGCTATAATGAAATAGAAAAAGCCGAGCTAGGCTCAGGCTTTTTCTTAATGACCTCGGTTACATGAGATGAATTTGATTTTGTAGTAGTCTGCTCGCTTATAAGTTTCGCTATAGGCAAGGACTTGGCCAGTGGCCTCAAGTTTTGTAGTCTTGGTTTGGAAGACAGTTGGGAATTGTGTATCGATTCCAAGTACAGAAGCAGCGTGCTCTGGTGTTGGAAAGGCAATCTCGTTGATTTCCTCAAAATGCTCATCAGTCATGTGAATGCGGTAATCCAGCTTGAAACGTTTATAGATAGAACTATAATAGTCAAGATTTGGATAGTTGGCATTGATGTATTGCTCAGGAATATAAGAAGTGTGGTAGATATAGGTCACATCGTTTGTTTGACGTGTCCGTTCAATCTTGTAGTAGAACTGGTCTCCACGCAAACCAAGTTTTTCCAAATATTCAAGCTTATTTCCACGTTCGATAGAAAGGACAGTTACCTTATCGTCTTTTGTTTCAAAAATTTCTACGTCTGAAAACTCAACGAGTTTGTGCTTACGAGCGCGTGAAACAAAAGTTCCTTTTCCTTGCTGGCGGACAATATAGCCATCTTTGGCAAGGTCGTTCAAAGCACGAACAACTGTGATAGAACTGACATCATACATGGCGATCAACTCTGCTTCAGTATAAAACTTGTCTCCACTCGCAAATTGACCTGAAATGATTTTATTCTTGAGTTCGTCTTTAATATATTGGTATTTTGGAATAGCCATAATTGCACCTCAATTTTTTTCTTTCTCCTTCTTTGATTTTACCACAAACACAAAGAAAATAGTAGCATTTAGATGAAAAAATAACATAATACATTAAAAATATTATTTTGCACATATATAAAAGTGTCATCTAAACAGAGGTCGTGCAAAAGCCCTCATCTTATGCCATTTTTTAGATAATTTTGGTAAAAAAGAAGTAAAAAAATAGAAAAATTTTAAATAATTTTCTAAAACCTATTGACAAATGCACGAGATTTGATTATAGTTAATATTATAACAAATGAAAGCGCAAACTTAATTTGTCAGAGGTAATAACATGACAAGATTTAAAATTGAGGACGATTTCTATTTAAACGAAAAACCGTTCAAGATTTTGTCCGGCGCCATTCATTATTTTAGGATTCCAGAAGAGGATTGGTATCATTCTCTCTACAACTTAAAGGCGCTTGGCTTTAATACAGTTGAGACCTATGTGGCTTGGAATTTACACGAACCTGTTGAAGGGGAGTTTGATTTTGAAGGTGCCAGAAATTTGGAGAGATTTCTTCAAATTGCACAAGATTTGGGACTTTATGCTATTGTGCGTCCGTCTCCATTTATCTGTGCAGAGTGGGAGTTCGGTGGCTTACCAGCTTGGCTCTTGACCAAGCCCATGCGAATCCGCTCGTCCGACCCGGCCTACATTGAGGCAGTTGCTCGCTATTATGACCAATTATTGCCAAGGCTTGTGCCTCGCTTGTTGGAAAATGGCGGAAACATTCTCATGATGCAAGTTGAAAACGAGTATGGCTCTTATGGAGAAGATAAGTCTTATCTGAGAGCGATTCGGAAATTGATGGAAGATCGAGGGATTGATTGCCCACTCTTTACTTCAGACGGTCCTTGGAGAGCGACTCTGAAAGCCGGAACCTTGATCGAAGATGATCTCTTTGTGACAGGGAATTTTGGTTCTAAGGCTCCTTACAACTTTTCACAGATGCAGGAATTCTTTGATGAGCATGGTAAGAAATGGCCCCTCATGTGCATGGAATTCTGGGATGGCTGGTTCAACCGTTGGAAAGAACCTATCATCACGCGTGATCCAAAAGAGTTGGCAGAAGCTGTTCGAGAGGTGTTAGAGCAAGGATCCATCAACCTTTATATGTTCCATGGCGGAACAAACTTTGGTTTCATGAATGGCTGCTCGGCTAGAGGAACTTTAGACCTGCCACAAGTTACGTCTTATGATTACGATGCCCTTCTTGATGAAGAAGGAAATCCAACTGCTAAATACCTAGCAGTTAAGAAGATGATGGCAACACACTTCCCGGAGTATCCACAGTTGGAACCGCTTTACAAGGAAAGCATGGAAATGGAATCCATTCCACTAGTCGAAAAAGTTTCCTTGTTTGAAACCCTGGATAGTCTGGCAAGTCCAACTGAAAGCCTCTATCCAAAAGCGATGGAAGAACTTGGTCAAAGTTATGGTTACCTTCTTTATCGTACCGAAGCAAGTTGGGATGCAGAAGAGGAACGTCTCCGTATTATCGATGGACGTGACCGAGCTCAACTCTATGTAGATGGTCAATGGATCGCCACTCAATACCAGACAGAAATTGGTCAAGATATCTACTGTCAGGGCAACAGAGAAGGCTTTTCAGAGATTGACATCTTGGTCGAAAATATGGGGCGTGTCAACTACGGACATAAGTTCTTGGCAGATACGCAGCGTAAAGGAATTCGTACAGGTGTCTGCAAGGATCTACATTTCTTACTGAATTGGAAACAATATCCACTACCACTGGATAATCCTGAGAAAATTGATTTTTCAAAAGGATGGACAGAAGGACAACCAGCCTTTTACGCTTTCGACTTTACGGTCGAAGAGCCGAAGGATACCTACTTAGACTTGTCTGAGTTTGGTAAGGGGGTTGCCTTTGTCAACGGGCGCCACCTAGGGCGTTTCTGGAACGTCGGCCCGACCCTCTCACTTTATATCCCTCATAGCTATCTCAAGGAAGGTGCTAACCGCATCATCATCTTTGAAACTGAAGGTGAATATAAAGAAGAGATTCATTTAACTCGTAAACCTACACTAAAACACATAAAGGGGGAAAATTTATGACAATTGTAGGATGCCGTATCGATGGACGTTTGATCCACGGTCAAGTAGCCAATCTTTGGGCAGGGAAACTAAACGTTTCGCGCATTATGGTTGTAGACGATGAAGTCGTTAACAACGATATTGAAAAGAGCGGCTTGAAACTTGCTACACCACCAGGTGTGAAACTCAGTATCTTGCCGGTTGAAAAAGCGGCAGCGAATATCCTTGCTGGTAAATACGATAGCCAACGTCTCTTTATCGTTGCACGTAAACCAGACCGTTTCCTTGGTTTGGTCGAAGCAGGTGTTCCGCTTGAAACACTCAACGTTGGCAATATGTCTCAAACACCAGAAACTCGCTCTATCACACGTTCTATCAACGTGGTAGACAAGGATGTGGAAGACTTCCACAAACTAGCAGAAAAAGGTGTGAAACTCACTGCTCAAATGGTTCCAAATGATCCAGTTTCAGACTTTTTGAGCTTATTAAAATAGGAAAAAATTTTTAGGAGGTCATTGTTATGATACAATGGTGGCAAATTTTACTTCTCACTTTGTACTCAGCTTATCAAATCTGTGATGAGTTGACAATCGTTTCATCTGCAGGTTCCCCTGTATTCGCTGGTTTCATTACTGGTTTGATCATGGGAGATGTGACAACTGGTTTGTTTATCGGTGGTAGCTTGCAGTTGTTCGTTCTCGGGGTTGGTACCTTTGGTGGTGCTTCTCGTATCGACGCAACTTCTGGTGCGGTTCTTGCAACAGCATTCTCTATCTCTCAAGGTATTGATACAGACCTTGCGATCACAACAATCGCTGTACCAGTAGCAGCACTTTTGACATACTTCGACGTTCTTGGACGTATGACAACTACTTTCTTTGCACACCGTATTGATGCTGCAATCGAACGCTTTGACTACAAAGGTATCGAGCGCAACTACCTACTTGGTGCAGTGCCTTGGGCTCTTTCTCGTGCCCTTCCAGTATTCTTCGCTCTTGCTTTTGGTGGTGCTTTCGTACAATCAGTAGTAGACCTCGTTAAAGAATATCAATGGGTTGCAGACGGTTTGACACTTGCAGGTCGTATGCTTCCAGGTCTTGGATTCGCAATCTTGCTTCGTTACCTTCCAGTTAAACGTAACCTTCACTACCTTGCAATGGGATTCGGTTTGACAGCTATGTTGACTGTTCTTTACTCATATGTAACAGGTCTTGGTGGAGCTGTTGCGGGTATCCTTGGTACTCTTCCTGCTGATGTTGCTGAAAAGATTGGCTTTGCTAATAACTTCAAAGGTTTATCTATGATTGGTGTTTCTATCGTAGGTATCTTCCTTGCAGTTGTTCACTTTAAGAACAGCCAAAAAGTAGCTGTAGCAGCACCTTCTACACCATCAGAAAGTGGGGAAATCGAAGATGACGAATTCTAATTACAAACTTACAAAAGAAGATTTTAATCAAATCAACAAACGTAGCTTGTTTACTTTCCAATTAGGTTGGAACTATGAACGTATGCAAGCTTCTGGTTACCTTTACATGATCTTGCCTCAATTGCGTAAAATGTATGGGGATGGAACTCCTGAATTGAAAGAAATGATGAAAGTTCATACTCAATTCTTCAATACTTCACCATTCTTCCACACAATTATCGCTGGTTTTGACCTTGCCATGGAAGAAAAAGATGGTGTAGGTTCAAAAGATGCCGTTAACGGTATCAAGACAGGTTTGATGGGACCATTTGCTCCTCTTGGAGACACAATCTTTGGTTCACTTGTACCTGCTATCATGGGATCTATCGCAGCAACTATGGCTATCGCTGGCCAACCATGGGGTATCTTCCTTTGGATCGCAGTTGCAGTTGCTTATGACATCTTCCGTTGGAAACAATTGGAATTTGCCTACAAAGAAGGGGTTAACCTTATCAACAACATGCAAAGTACTTTGACAGCTTTGATTGACGCTGCATCTGTACTTGGTGTCTTCATGATGGGTGCTCTTGTAGCAACAATGATCAACTTTGACATTTCTTACAAATTGCCAATCGGTGAAAAGATGATTGACTTCCAAGACATCTTGAACTCAATCTTCCCACGTTTGCTCCCAGCAATCTTTACTGCCTTTATCTTCTGGTTGCTTGGTAAGAAAGGTATGAACTCTACTAAAGCGATCGGTATCATTATCGTTCTTGCAGTAGGTCTTTCATTCATCGGTAAATTCTTGCTTGGAATGGGCGCATAATTTATGAGTAAATCATTAATTTTGGTGAGTCATGGTCGTTTCTGTGAAGAACTTAAAGGTAGCACAGAAATGATCATGGGTCCACAGGACAACATTCGTGCAGTGGCTCTTCTTCCAGAAGATGGCCCAGAAGAATTTACTGCAAAATTTGAAGCTGCTATCGAAGGATTGGATGATTTCCTAGTCTTTGCGGACCTTCTCGGTGGTACACCATGTAACGTGGTAAGCCGTTTGATCATGGAAGGTCGCGACATTGAACTCTACGCAGGGATGAATCTTCCAATGGTGATTGAATTTATCAATGCCAGCCTTACAGGTGCAGATGCGGATTATAAGAGCCGTGCTGCAGAAAGCATTGTGAAAGTCAACGACCTGTTAGCAGGCTTCGATGATGACGAAGATGAATAATACTCTTCGAAAATCTCTTCAAACTACGTCAGCGTCGCCTTGCCGTATAGATGTTACTGACTTCGTCAGTATTATCCGGCAACCTCAAAGCAGTGCTTTGAGCAGCCTGCGGCTAGCTTCCTAGTTTGCTCTTTGATTTTCATTGAGTATACGATGTGACAACGTGAAAATCGTTAGAACAGCTTGTATAGAATATACATGGGAATGGGAGTCAATCCCATTCCCATATTTTCAATAGGAATGAAACAACAATAGATTAGAGGAACTCTATGCTAAATTACACAAAAGAAGAATTACTTGAACTGGGTGCAGAAATCACTACGCGTGAAATCTACCAACAGCCTGATGTATGGAAAGAGGCTTTTGAAGCCTATCAAGCGAAACGGGAAGAAATTGCAGCATTCCTACAAGGAATCGCTGATAAACATGACTATATTAAGGTCATCTTGACGGGTGCTGGTACTTCTGCTTATGTGGGAGATACCTTGGTACCATACTTTAAGGAAGTCTATGACGAACGCAAATGGAATTTCAACGCCATTGCGACAACAGATATCGTTGCCAATCCAGAAACTTATCTAAAAAAAGATGTGGCGACTGTCCTTGTTTCCTTTGCTCGTAGTGGGAATTCACCTGAAAGTGTTGCAACTGTTGATTTGGCCAAAGCCTTGGTGGATGATCTCTATCAAGTGACCATTACTTGTGCTGCAGAAGGTAAATTGGCTCTTCAAGCTCATGGCGATGAGCGCAATCTTTTGCTCTTGCAACCAGCTGCTTCTAATGACGCTGGATTTGCCATGACTTCTAGTTTTACGTCCATGATGTTGACAGCTCTCTTGGTCTTTGATCCTACAGAATTTGCTGTGAAAGCTGAACGTTTTGATGTTGTGACGAGCCTTGCGCGTAAGGTTCTAGAAAATGCAGCAGATGTTAAAGAGCTGGTTGACCTCGACTTTAACCGTGTTATCTACCTGGGCGCTGGTCCTTTCTTTGGACTTGCTCATGAAGCTCAGTTGAAGATTTTGGAATTAACAGCTGGTCAAGTTGCGACCATGTATGAAAGCCCAGTCGGCTTCCGTCACGGTCCAAAATCATTGATTAACGAAGATACCGTTGTTTTGGTCTTTGGCACAACGACAGACTACACTCGCAAGTACGATTTGGACTTGGTTCGTGAAGTGGCTGGTGACCAGATTGCTCGTCGTGTTGTGCTTTTGAGTGATCAAGCCTTTGGTCTTGAAAATGTCAAAGAAGTAGCCCTTGGCTGTGGTGGTGTCTTGAACGATATTTACCGTGTCTTCCCTTACATCGTATATGCCCAACTCTTTGCCCTATTGACTTCGCTTAAAGTGGAAAACAAACCAGATACACCATCTCCTACAGGTACCGTAAACCGTGTGGTACAAGGTGTTATCATTCATGACTATCAAAAATAAGGAAGTGTCTATGAGTAAATTACAACTAAGTCCCAATAAAGTAGCCTGCTTACAAAAACTCTCTGACGAGAACGGCATTATCTCAGCTCTTGCCTTTGACCAACGTGGTGCTTTGAAACGCCTCATGGCTCAATACCAAACAGAAGAACCAACAGTGGCTCAAATGGAAGAACTCAAAGTCTTGGTTGCAGATGAATTGACAAAATACGCATCATCTATGCTTCTTGACCCTGAGTATGGTCTTCCAGCTACAAAAGCGCTTGATGCCAATGCTGGTCTTCTCCTTGCTTATGAGAAAACTGGCTACGATACAACTAGCACCAAACGCTTGCCAGACTGCTTGGATGTTTGGTCTGCCAAACGTATCAAGGAACAAGGCGCAGATGCTGTCAAATTCTTGCTTTACTACGATGTAGACAGCTCTGACGAACTCAACCAAGAAAAACAAGCCTACATCGAACGCATTGGTTCGGAGTGTGTAGCGGAAGACATTCCATTCTTCCTTGAAATCTTGGCTTACGATGAAAAAATCGCTGACGCAGGTTCTGCAGAATACGCTAAAGTAAAACCACACAAGGTTATCGGTGCTATGAAGGTCTTCTCAGACCCACGCTTCAACATCGATGTCTTGAAAGTAGAAGTTCCAGTCAATGTGAAATACGTTGAAGGTTTTGGCGATGGTGAAATCGTTCATACTCGTGAAGAAGCAGCAGCCTTCTTTAAAGCGCAAGATGAAGCAACTAACTTGCCATACATCTACTTGAGTGCAGGTGTATCAGCTAAACTCTTTCAAGAAACACTTGTCTTTGCCCACGAATCAGGCGCAAACTTCAACGGAGTTCTTTGTGGCCGTGCTACATGGGCTGGATCAGTTGAAGCCTACATCAAAGACGGTGAAGCAGCAGCTCGTGAATGGCTTCGCACAACAGGTTTTGAGAACATTGACGAACTTAACAAAGTTCTCCAAACCACAGCGACTTCATGGACTGAACGTGTAGAAGCATAAAAACAAGTATAGAAGAACCCCCTTTTGTTAAGAAGATACTTAAGGTTTTCTGACAAAGGATTCTGAAAACAGAAGCTACAACCATAGATGGATGGTGCATACACTCTCTATGGTTTGTTTACTTAAGAGAAATGGATCAAAGGAGAGAAGAATGAAAGCATACACAGAGCGTGTATTTGGAAATCATGAGGGCAAGGATATCTTGGCCTATCGCTTTGAGACTGACAGTGGCTACCAACTAGAAATTATGACTTATGGTGCGACCATCTTGCGCTATGTCACGCCTGACAAGGCTGGGAATTTTGCCAATGTGATTTTGGGCTTTGATGATTTTGATAGCTATGTAGGCAATAGTCCCAAGCATGGAGCAAGTGTAGGTCCTGTAGCGGGCCGTATTGCAGGTGCGACATTTGAGCTCAATGGCAAGACCTATGACCTTGAAGTCAACAATGCTAGCAACTGTAACCACAGTGGTTCAACAGGTTGGGATTCGAGCTTGTTTGAATTGGTCGAGGTGAGCGACCATGGCTTGACCCTCTACACAGAGCGTACAGACGGGACAGGAGGGTTCCCTGGTAACCTCAAGATCTGGATCAGCTATCACTTGGAAGAAACTGGTGCCTACGAAGTCAGCTATAAGGTGACGACAGATCAGGATACGCTTGTCAATCCAACCAACCACAGCTATTTTAACTTGTCTGGTGATTTCACGCAGACGGTTGACCGTCATGTCTTCCAATTAAATACGGAGGGCATTTACCCAATCGCTCCAGACGGTGTGCCAGCAAAAACTCCAGATGCTGATCGCGATGTGGTGAAACACATCTACAATGGTGCTTTGCTCAAGGATATCTTTGCAGAGGATGATGAGCAAATCCAGTTAGTATCTGGTTTGGATCACCCATTTGCTCTTCCTGCAGGTCATGACAATGCTGGTTTCCTTTATGACCAAAACTCAGGTCGCTTCCTACTTTTCAAGACAGAGGCCCCTTGCTTTGTGGTCTACACAGCAAACTTTGTGGATGAGAGTGTCATCATAGGAGGTCAGCCAATGGTGCAGCACAATGGGATTGCCCTTGAAGCGCAGGCCTTACCAGATGCTATTCACAGTGACCTCAAAGACCAAGTCATTCTCAAAGCAGGACAAACCTTTACCAGCAAAACTCGCTACGAGCTTGTTGTCAAATAAAAAGAAGAGCTGGTTTCCAGCTCTTTTGAGTTCCGTGCTGTTGTATTGACATTAGAGGCAGTTTGGTCAGTACATGGCTTATTTTTCTTTTTTCTGTTTCTCGATTCTCTCTAACATTCTGTTTTTACGCTCCTCCAGTTCTTGGATTTGCTTGAGCAAAAGATCTGAAAAGTCACTATCAAGTTCTTCAGCCTCTCCACTACTATACCAATCTAAGGCGACAATGTGATTATTGTTATCAAAGCAGAAAATCACATCTCCATCACCGATGATAGACAGAAAAGGGATATAATTTACAAAGCCTAGTTCATGTAATTCTTTGGTCTTCAGTCGAATGTCTAGAAAATCAGGTATCCCATTTGCAATACCGTAAACCTTAATACCACGGCAAAATGTCCAAAATGGTGCCACATCAAATGCTTTAGCTCTAGGCCACAGTTCCTCCCTGACTTCCATATATAGTCCGCCTAAGGGTGACATGGTAAATTCTCTAAAGTCGTCTGGAAGACTGATTTGATACAGTTTTTCAAAATCTTGTATCTCCTCTTCGGAGGGTTCGTTTCCCATGCAGGCTACAACTTGGTAGGTGCCAGAATCATAATGATGAAAATAATCATAGACTTTTTCTAATGACATGGTTACACCTCTCTATCCTAGGTAAATATATTCGACAACTAAATCACAAAGCTGATTATCCTTATCATAGCCAAAGTACACAGGATAGACACCATCTCCAAAACCTGATTGGATCATCGGAATGCTTAGGTCAGTGTTGGGGATTTTAAAATTAATCCAATCTCCGCCCTCACGTTGATAAAGGGGATTGTCTATGGCATTTTGAGCAAAAACTGCTGCAAAGAAATCGTCGTAGATATTTTTGTCAGGATTTTCTTTATACCAACTCTCTTCAAAATCGCAGTAGGCATTCTTGGTGTCAACGTCCACTATCGTTGCTAGACCTGCGTCAACTGCAAATCCAAAATAAGAGTCTTTCTCAACAGTGTCTATATCTTCATCACCAGTCAGTGCTTCATAGTAGATGACTGGCACTTGATCTGTAAATTGGATTCTCGTTGCTACATACCTGTAATGGTCTTCTTCTATCTTGGCTACTAAAGTTTTTAGTCTATATGTTCCTTTGGGAACAGATTGTAAGTAAGGCTTTTCCTCTCTACGGAGCCAGACCAAAGGATCTCGGACCAGAATTTCTCCACTAGGAAAAGTCACTTCCCCCATATCCAAAACAAAAACTTCCATGTCCTGTATTTCTTTCCTATCAAAATAGTCTGCATAATTGATAGACGAAGTGAGCAGGTGTTTTATTTCTTGGTATTTCTGTAACCACTCTTGTGAAGTTTGTATTTTTTCCATAAACAGCTTCTTTCTAAATCTTTTATTTCCCTAATGATCGAAAAAATTAGGTCTTTAAGATTTTCTGCCACATACACAACTTCATCAGGATCATGGATATAGCCAATAATCTGCCCTTCTTTTCCCTCTGTATCAGGATCAAGATCCAGCATCAAGAAACAACTGTCACAATACTCCATCCCTTTGAAAATACTCATCTAGTGCGGGTATATTCCCCTTTATAATATCACCTACAATTTGTGGAACAGATTTAAAATTTCCTATATCTTTTAATTTGACCATTTTAGGTCTCCTACAGATTATGTACTCATCTGTTATAATTTATTTCCCCTAAAGGAAGCGGATCAGGATTTAAGCTTACCCAGAGAACCGAAAGTTCACACAAACGTTCAGTTATAGTATCTTCATCACTGCCTTTTGCACGGATGCTGGAAATCAGTTCCTTAGTTTCTTCCAGTTCTTCTTCGGAAAGCGGTGTACCTGAAGCGAAATGATTTGGCAGGGCTTTAAGCATGTTCCGGTAGTGTTTATCCCAGTTGACACCGCCATTTCTATAGAGCTCATCCTGTACGCGCCCTGTTATACGGATCACTTCGCCTTGTACTGTTTTCGCAGGTCCGCTTGAAGGAATCAACATCTCCCAAAGTTCATCGTATTGCTTTTGCCAAGGACCATCTTCTACAATAATAGGAGAAACTCCGTCATGTATCTTGCGTTTCGGAGCAGGCTTTACATCAAACAGTGCATAGAGTCTCTCAAGCCCTGCTTCTGTTTCAGTCAAGTAGTCTTTATTAAAGTTTTCTCTGTGAAATTCAAAATCCTTACCGATTAGTTCGACTCTTTCTGCCATATCAGGAGTTACCTTAGCGCCCGCCTTTATGAGCATTTCTGCAATTTCTGCTGCCTGTACAATATTAATATTCCTGCAAGTAGCAAGGGTTTCGGCTAGTGGAGTTCGCCTCATAACATTTTTTGCATTAGCATCTGCACCTTTTTCAATCAAAAAACTGACTATCTTAGGGCGGAAAAACCCTGCTGCCGTATGCAGTGGTGTACTTCCATATGTATCAGGTTTTTGTATATCTCCGCCTAATTCAAAAAGTAGTTTCACAGTATCCCTACCCAGCGTGGCATGCTTATATAATGGCGTCCGCCCATAATAATCAGGAGTATTAACATCTAACCCCTGTTCTACCAGCCAGATAACAAGCTCATCAGGAACCCCGCCATAATGAAGTGCTGTATTGAGGCTGTATCTGCCGTCATGAGCAGTAAGCTCACATTTATCATATACGGCTTTAAGAGCTTCAATATCTCCTGCTGTAATCAGTTCATCAAAATTTTTAGGTAAGGTCACTCTTTTTTTGGCCATTGTTCTTCTCCTTTAATATAAAACTAACATTTGCATTTTACATTTCTAAAGCCACTTAAGCCCATCAACATCTTTTAAAATCATAGATCTTCCATCGTAGTCATTTTTTAACTCAATTTCTTTTTCCTTAACCGAAATGTTGTTGTACCAGTGATCCAAACTTGCATATTTTCCTGTATGGATATTGATAAGCATGCTTGTTATAGGATCCCAAGTGCCTTTCTGTACGGTTTCAGCAAGCATGTAATAGGCATCTAAAAATATCAAATTTCTCCCATAGATCCAAAATGGAAGCTGCATATCTAACAGTGGCAAGTTTGCAGAAAAAATTTCATCTCCATGCGGTGGAACGGTTTCATAATGAAATGCTATCTCACTCCCATAATATGCTATCGTTGCCCCTTCACAACCGATGTTTTGAGGAACTCCTTCCTCGGCTATTAAAAATTCCATGGGCATCTCCTTGTATTTTGATTGAGTAAACTCTGACTAGGCTTTCCCACGTTTACAACCAGATGGTAAAGGTAATCACCTGCTTTTTATAGGTGACAAAGATTTTTCCTCTAAACAGGCTGACAAGGTGCTGGGCCATGGAGAGACCAATGCCATACCCAGAGGTGGTTTGGTTATTGTGTGATGTTTCGGTGCGGTAGAAGCGATCAAAGAAGCGTTTAATATTGGCAGGCTGCCCATCCTTGTAGTCGTTAGACACAGTGATACAGGTGCGTTTGCGTAGGAGATAGGCTTTGCGTTTGAGAGTCAGACGGATGGTGCCTGCTGGATCACAGTATTTGCGGGCATTGTCGAGAAGAATGCTAAGAAGCTCATAAAATTCCTCTTGGGCTACTTTTTCTACAAGGTCTGCTTCAATCAGGCTTTCAAATTTTTTATCCTCTTTGGTAAAGAGAGGAGCAAAATCTGAGGCGACCTTTTCAGCGATGACGGAGATGTTTTGAGGAGCTAGTTTGATATCCTCTTGCTCCTCGAGCCGAGCAAGTCGGATCAGTCTTCCAATCAGGTGGTTGAGACGCTCGGTCTGTTCTTTGGTACTGATGCTCCACTCGGTCTCTCCTTCCATGAGTTCTTGAAGCTCGGTATTGGCTGAGATGATAGCCAGCGGTGTTTTGAGTTCGTGTCCTGCATTGGTGATAAACATCCGTTGTTTTTCATAGTTCTTGACAAAGGGACGGATAACAATCCCAGAAATCAAGGTAAAGAGCAGAGCAAGGAGAAATAGGCTAGCTAGTGATAACCAGATAGATACTTGAAAGAGGGTGTCTCGTTCGCGAATGTAGTTGGTAGCTTCAAAGAAGACTAGGAGCTTGCCCGAAGCTGTCTGACTAATCTGGTAGGTGAAGTAGCGCCCGTTGCGAGTAATCGTGCCATAGGTTTCTGGTTTTTTAAGAATTCTCTGGAGAAAACCTCTAACGTCTGCTTCGGTCAGTGATTGGACATTCCCTAGAGAAATAGTGTAGTCATTCCCCTTTTCTCTGACAGAGAAATACTGAAAATTGTAGATAATCCCTTCCTGGATGTTCTTTTTGGTGAAACTTTCCTTGATTTCATCTGTGATTGGGAGTTCGCCTTCATTTTTAGACAAGATGGAGAGGACGGTTTGGATATTATCCTCTGTCTGAGTATAGACGATGCTATTCATCAAGACCAGAAAAAAAGCAAGAATCAGAGCGATAGCAGCAGTGGCTGTGACAATAAACTTGATGCGTAGTTTTCGAAACATCTAGTCACCTCCTGTCAATTGGAAGGGGCCTTCTGCTGGCCCAAGTATTTGTAAGCTAGACTGAACACTTTGGAGTTTTTGGCGTAGGTAGGAGATATAGAGAAAGACGAGCTCGTGATCACTTTCTTCCAGCTCATCTGGCCAGACTTGCTCTAGTAGTTGTTGACAACTGAGGGCTTGGTTAGCATGCTGGATGAGGAGGGTCAAGAGTTGAGTCTCCTTTTTCCCCAAACGAATGCTGTTTGTAGCAGTCAATTCTTGTTCGTCAATATCCAAGCGGGTATTTCCTAATTGGACTGTATCCGGGGTATAGTCTTCCAGGCGGCGTGCAGTAGAGCGAAGTCTAGCCAAGAGTTCCTTGAGCGAGAAAGGTTTGGCCAAGTAGTCGTCAGCACCTGCATCGAGTCCGGTTACGCGGTCATCCACTTCGGCCATGGCTGTCAGCATGATGACGTGGGTCGTATTGCCTGCCTGGCGAATTTCTTTGAGGGCTTCGATTCCAGTTTTGATTGGCATCATGATGTCAAAAATCATGAGGTGATAGTGGTTAGATTTAGCCTTTTCGACAGCGTCTTGTCCGTTAAAAACAAAATCAACGCTGTAGCCTTCGCGTTCTAAAGCAACAGTGATGACGCGATTTAGTTGAGCTTCATCTTCGGCAAGTAGGATTTTCATAGGTTCTCCTTAGTCTTGGTCAGATCGCTGAATCAAATCACGGATGGTCTGCATGGTCAAGTCGCATGAAGCAAGCTCATCGGCACAACGTTTGAGCTCACGTGTGATTCGCTCAGGATTTTGGATGTTTTTCTTATATTTCATCTGGTGCTCAAGGCTGGCCCAAGAGTCCATAGCAATCGTGCGTAGTTGGATCTCGATAAAGTAGGTCCCTTGGGCATTTCCCAGGCAATCTGGATAGGGGGTAGTCACCTCGAGAATCAGATGGTAAGAACGATAGCCATTAGGTTTGACCTGACGGATATAGTCTTTCTCTTTAAAAATATGGATGGTGGGTATCTGACGAATATACTCTACGATGCGGTAGATATCATCTGTAAAGCCTGTGATGATCCGAACGCCGATAGCGTCACGAATCACCTTGAGGGCAGACTTACTGGTTAGGGGGAGTCCTTTACGTCGGCATTTTTCGCGCATGCTTTCCTCGGTTTTGATACGTGCGTGCAAGTGTTCATATAGCTTGAGAGAGGTTTCTTGTTTATAGCTTGTAGCAGCTTTTTCTATATCTTGGACAAAGGTCTGCAAGATAGTGGGTAAGTAGACTTCGCAAGGGCCATAGATAGAGTTCATAGGCTGGTCCATTCTAAGAATGACTCGTATTGCTACGAGCATAGATTCTAATAGTATTTGTCATTCTATTATATCATGAAAGCGATAGCAGGGTGAGATTCTATTGATAAAGAGGGAACGAGAATTTTGACAAAGGAGTCCATTAGAGATATAATGAAGAAAAAGTGACCAAGGATAAGAAGATGACAAACTCAAAGTATATAACACGCCTTAAACGCTCAGAAGGCCAGTTACGTGGTATCCAAAAAATGATAGAAGAAGAGCGTGATTGTGCAGATATCATTACCCAGTTGACAGCGGTTCGTTCGAGTGTGGAGCGCGTGATTGAGATGATCATTACCGAGAATCTCACAGCCTGCATCAACCAACCACTAGACGACCCTGAAGCTCAAAAAGAACGCTTGGAAAAGGCTGTTCAATACCTTATCAAACGAAAATAGTAGTTCTCTATGTGATAGAACAAGATAAGAAAGTAAATCACAGGAGGGAAAGATGACAAAAGAAGAACGAACTCAAAAGTGGTTTGTTAAGATTCCCCAAGCAGAAAAAATTCCCTTGGCAAGTAAGATTGACATGTGCAAGAGAGTGTCCCAGAAAATGCTGGTGGTTTTTCTACTACTCTTGGCTGGAGAAGGAGCTCTGCTCTATTTGACCAATCAGGGTGGACTCATAGATTCTTTAGCTGAGGTCTTAAATCAAGCTTCCCAAGGGGCTCCAACGGTTAATCACTATAAAGGTCTGGCATTGCTAGGGATTTTGTTTTGTCTACCAGGCCTAGTCTTACCTCTAGCCCTTATTCATCTACTAAAGGAGAAATGGTTGCAGGCGGAAGTCGATAAGGTGTTAGCGGATGGGACTTCTAGCATCTTTGCGCCAGACTATCTAGTAGAAGATGCCGGGGATGATTGGCATATGATGTCAGAAAAACTCTTTTCGGATTGGGCCTTGGATAATGGTGAGCAAGAGTTAAGAAACTTTAGTCTTGAGGATGTGAAGAGCCAACTGTTAGGTGTTAGTATGGGTTCCAAGGATTTTGTCTTTTTAATCCCCGACCAGCTTATCAAACTTGAGCAAGGTCACTTGGTGTCTGATTTTGTCCAGGTTTGTTATGAAGAAGATACAAAAGGTTTTTGTCTGGATGTGAGTATCGCTGACCCAGCCAGTCTCAATGAAAATGTCATCTATGGGACAACAGACTTGCGCCTAGAAAAAGTTCTTGCCATGCTTCAAGAGCTTCTAGAGAAGGGTGCCAGATTATACAAATTGGGATATTGTTGTTGATATGCGCGAGGATCAAACAAGTGAGATGGAGACCTATCTAGAAATTGCTGGAATCTTAACAGATGATAGAGAAGTATTAGCGCGATTAAAGGCCTGTTTTGAAAATCCACAAAGGTATTTCCAAGAAAATGAAGACCGCTACGATGAGCGTTGTATCGACTTAGAAGATGGCCAAGAGACGATCAGATGGATTGGCTTGGTTGATGAGTTGCTAGAAAGCAAGGACTTGGTTGAGTTAGATTGGCAGTCAGATATGGAAGAATTTTTCTATCAGCTAGAGCCCTTGGCCCAGAAACAGGGTCTACATTTAAACCAAGCTTGGCTAGAAGAAGATGGAGACATTCCCCTCTGGGCTAGAACTCTGGATCAAAAGTGGCAGTCTCAAGGCTTCTGCTTGGCTGCAATGGACATTGACAGCGATAGCTATGTCCTTTTTATATGCCAGAGGGCTATCTTGGGAGAATTAGTTGTTTTGAGTAAAAAGATTAATCAGCGTTTTGACTATGCAAAAAATATGTAATTGCTAGAACGTTCACAAGGAGGATGCGCGCCTCATTTCTCTAGCTGAAGCATTTAAACCAGACGCATCTATCGGACAAGTCGCGGATATACCTTGTGGCTATACGGTGGAAAGAAAAGATATGCTTGCTGGCTGGAAATCATGCCCATCCTAACAGTTGGAGTTCCGTCTAAGACAACTTGTATGAAAATGAAAGAAACCTAGAGATGCTTGGATACAAATTGGAAGAAAACCCATTTTTGTGGTATAATTAAAGATAGTAAGACAAGTTGAAGAAGGCCAGCAATGGAAGCATACGAAAAAGTAGTAGAGATGCTAAATGAGCTAGATATTCCTTTTGAAATCGTGGAGCACGAGCCAGCCTTGACAACAGAGCAAGCCGACAGTTTTATCGAGGGGATCGAAGGTGTCCGTACCAAAACCATGTTTCTCACCAACAAAAAGAAAACAACCTATTATCTCGTGATTATGGATGATAAGAAACGTTTGGATATGGACCTCTTGAAAGACTTGGTAGGAGCCAATAGAATCCGTATGGCTTCCTCTGAGAGCTTGTTTGAAAAAATGATGTTACCAGCAGGTGTTGTTTCTCCATTTGGCTTGCTGAACAATACTGACAAGGACATTCAAGTTTATTTCGACAAAGAAATCATGTCGGAAAAACAGATGAGTTTCCACCCCAATACCAACGAGAAAACCCTTTTTTTGGATACCGTAGATTTGCTTCGTTTTTTAGAAGCGATTGGTTACGAGTTCCATATCATTGAGTTGTAAAAACGAAAAAACCGATTAAGAAATTTAATCGGTTTTTTGATTATTCTACCTCACCTGGCCAAGCATTCATACCACCTTCTACATTGGTAACGGTGAGGCCTTGGGCGCTGAGAAATTGACAGGCAGAGGCAGAACGTACTCCACCTTGGCAGATGACATGGTATTCATGGTCAGGTTTGAGTTCTTTGTAGCCTTGCTCCAAGGTACTTAACGGAAGATTTTTGGCACCTGGTGCATGTCCTGCTTGGAATTCATGTGCTTCACGGACATCGATAAGTTCTAGATTTTCATTTTGATATTTTTCATAAAAGTCAGCCATGCTGATATTAGTTACCATATTCTACTCCTTCTGGCTTAGCCATTTTGTATAGTGAATAAGCGCCGTCAAGGTTTTGGACGGTAAATCCTGCTTGCTTGAGGATACGCTCTGCGATATAGCTGCGCAAACCACTGTGGCAGCTAACGATGTAGGCTTGGTTCTTGTCCAGTTCATCCAAGCGTTCCCGTAGTTCGTTTAGGGGGATGTGGATGGTGTCAACCTTAAGTCGACCACTTTGGAATTCGCCACTTGTCCGTACATCAAGGAATTTCTTTCCCTTAGCCAGTTCGTCTTCGAGCTGGTACCATTGAACGTTGTCGCTGAGACCTTCGATAAGGTTCAAGGCTGCGTAACCCAGCATATTGACGGGATCCTTGGCAGAGCCAAATGGTGGCGCATAGGTAAACTCTAACTCTGGTAAGTCAAAGACGGTGAGATTTCCCTTGATAGCAGTTGCTAGGATATCGATTCGTTTGTCAACACCTTTCTTCCCAACCCCTTGGGCACCATAGATTTTTCCAGTGTTTGGGTCAAAGAGGAGCTTTAAGGTCATATCAGTAGCGCCTGGATAATAACCAGCGTGGTCTTTCCCACTGACATGAAGTGCCTTGTAAGGAAGTTGATGCATGCGAAGGATACGCTCGCTGAGACCAGTCGAAGCAGCTGTCATATCAAAGGCACGAACGATAGCAGTGCCGATACTGCCCTTGTTTGTACGACCGAGTCCTGCGATGACATCCGCTACTTGTCGTCCTTGACGATTGGCAGGAGAGGCTAGAGAGATGAGGGTATCTTGGCCTGTAATCTCTTGCTTGACGACGATGGCATCCCCAACTGCAAAAATATCTTTTTGACTGGTTTCATAATGTTCATCGACCAGGATCCCACCACGAAGTCCCAGTTCAATCCCCGCAGCTTTAGCCAGTCCGTTTTCAGGTTCAACACCGACAGAAAGGATGGTGAGGTCAGAAGTGATCTTTTGACCGTTTTCGAGAGCGATGACTTTTCCTTGGTCTTCAAATCGAGTCGCTGACTGAGAAGTGATAACGCGGGCGCCGTTTTTAACCAATTCTGCTTGGACAAAGGCCGCCATTTCCTGATCTAATGGTGGCAAGACATGGGGTGCTTTCTCAACGATAGTAACTTGCAATCCACGTTTCGCCAGGTTTTCAGCCATTTCAAGCCCGATAAATCCTGCACCGATAACGACAGCTTCTTTTGGATGATTGTCCAAGGCTGCCATAATTTCATCGAGATCGGGAACATTGCGAAGCGTGTAGGCGTTCTTAGCTTCTGCCAAGCCTTCAATGGTAGGAACAAATGGTTTAGCTCCTGGGGAGAGGATCAACTTGTCGTAGCTTTCTGTGAATTCCTGTCCATCATGGCGTACGGTCACAGTGCGCTCTGCTGGCGAAATGCTGATGACCTCATGGAAAGGACGAACATCCAGATTAAAGCGTGCTTTGAGACTTTCAGGAGTTTGGACCAATAAACTATCACGGTTTGCAATTTCTCCTGAAACATAGTAAGGAAGTCCGCAGTTTGCAAAGGAAACAAAGGGACCTTTCTCAAAAATAGTGATTTCAGCGTCTTCCATGAGACGTCTGAGACGGGTTGCTGCTGACATTCCGCCTGCAACTCCCCCGACAATGATAATTTTCATTGACTTTCTCCTTTATACATCTAGATGACCTTACCTGTCCAAGCACTCATACCGCCTCGGACATTGATGACATCGTAGCCTTTTTTCTTTAGCTTCTTCGCAGCTAGTTTGCTTCGCACACCAGAATGACAAATGACATAGAGTGTTTCTTTTGTCGCTGGTGTATAAGATCCGATTTCGGTTAGAGGGACATTCTTGGCGTTTTTGATATGACCTCTATGGAATTCCGTAGGCGTTCGAACATCCAGTAGTTGAATCGGTTCCTTGAGTTTAACTTCTAACTCGCTGGTAGAAATACTGTCAATTTTTGTAAATAAGTGAAACATAGGCACCTCCAAATATACCCTTATGGGGTATATTAAACCACGAAGTCAAGCTTTTGTCAAGCAAGTTGTTTTGACTTGGGAGAGGGCTTGGTTTTGAGAGTTTAGAAAGCAGGCTATTCTTGACCTTTCAGAGGCTTTTTGATATGATGGGTCCAAAGTAAGTATGAGGTGATGAGATGACCAGCGAATACCAGAAAATGATAGCAGGGGAGCCTTACCGTCCGTCGGATCCAGAATTACGGGCCTTGGCGCAGGCTTCTCGCCAACAACAGGCGGCCTTTAACCGAGAAGAAGATCCCTTGAAGGGAGCCGAAATCATCAAGACTTGGTTTGGCTCAACTGGGCAAAATCTTTACATCAATCCACGCCTGGTGGTCGATTATGGGGTCAATATCCATCTAGGGGAAAATTTTTATTCTAATTGGAACTTGACCATACTGGATGTTTGTCCGATTCGCATCGGCAACAATGCCATGCTTGGTCCCAACTGTCAGTTTTTAACCCCACTCCATCCACTGGATCCGTATGAACGCAATTCAGGAGTCGAATACGGCAAGCCCATCACCATTGGAGACAATTTCTGGGCTGGAGGTGGCGTCATTGTCCTTCCTGGAGTGACACTGGGCAATAACGTCGTTGCAGGAGCGGGGGCCGTGATCACCAAGTCCTTTGGAGACAATGTTGTCCTAGCTGGCAATCCTGCGCGTGTTATCAAGGAAATCCCAGTAAAAGAAAACTAAAAAGAACAGCTGTGTACTGACCCCAAGAAGTTAGACAAATAATTTAAGCGAAGGATTTAGTTCTGTATTGCATAGGGCTAAGTCCTTTTAGTTTGACCTTAATTCGTTTGTTGTTGTAGTAATCAATATAGTCCACAATAGCTTGTTCCAATTGCTTAAGCGACTGAAACGCCTTCTCATAACCATAAAACATTTCCGATTTCAAAATGCCAAAGAAAGATTCCATCATACCGTTGTCTGGGCTGTCACCTTTACGTGACATAGATGTTTGGATTCCCTTACTCTCTAAAAACCTGTGATAAGAATCGTGTTGGTATTGCCATCCTTGATCACTATGGAGACT
>NZ_FNJT01000007.1:0-40453 GCF_900104285.1 Streptococcus sp. NLAE-zl-C503
CATGTGTCGGCGGTTCGATTCCGTCTCGCGCCATTTTATAATAGTTATGCGGGTGTAGTTTAGTGGTAAAACTACAGCCTTCCAAGCTGTTGTCGCGAGTTCGATTCTCGTCACCCGCTTTGAACTTTGTTCAAATTACCAAGTTTTTAACTTGGGCGCGTAGCTCAGGTGGTTAGAGCGCACGCCTGATAAGCGTGAGGTCGGTGGTTCGAGTCCACTCGTGCCCATTTATGAATATGGTCCGTTGGTCAAGGGGTTAAGACACCGCCTTTTCACGGCGGTAACACGGGTTCGAATCCCGTACGGACTATTTTTGGAGGATTACCCAAGTCTGGCTGAAGGGAACGGTCTTGAAAACCGTCAGGCGTGTAAAAGCGTGCGTGGGTTCGAATCCCACATCCTCCTTTTTATTATTAACGCGGGATGGAGCAGCTCGGTAGCTCGTCGGGCTCATAACCCGAAGGTCGTAGGTTCAAATCCTGCTCCCGCAATTTGGCTCGGTAGCTCAGTTGGTAGAGCAATGGATTGAAGCTCCATGTGTCGGCGGTTCGATTCCGTCTCGCGCCATATACTTATGACTAGGAAGGGTAGCGAAGAGGCTAAACGCGGCGGACTGTAAATCCGCTCCTTCGGGTTCGGGGGTTCGAATCCCTCCCCTTCCATTCCTTTAGTTACGGGCATAGTTTAAAGGTAGAACTAAGGTCTCCAAAACCTTCAGTGTGGGTTCAATTCCTACTGCCCGTGTTTATAGAATTATGGCGGGTGTGGTGAAGTGGTTAACACACCAGATTGTGGCTCTGGCATGCGTGGGTTCGATCCCCATCACTCGCCTATTTTATATTATTGGGGTATAGCCAAGCGGTAAGGCAAGGGACTTTGACTCCCTCATGCGTTGGTTCGAATCCAGCTACCCCAGTTACTATTTGCCGGCGTGGCGGAATTGGCAGACGCGCTGGACTCAAAATCCAGTGTCCGCAAGGACGTGCCGGTTCGACCCCGGCCGCCGGTATAGTAATAAAGACAAGGTTTTTGCACCTTGTCTTTTTTTATCAGTTTTTGTTGAGTTACCAATTTTTCCATTTTAAAATAAATCATCAAGTTTATTAGCCAATGTTTTCTGTTTGCTAGGGTACAAATGAGAATAAGTATCAATTGTTGTTGTAATAGATGCGTGTCCTAATCTTTCTTTGACAACAAGATAATCCTCTCCTTGATTTATAAGTAATGATGTATGAGAGTGTCTCAAATCATGTATTCTTATTTTCTTTAAATCTTTATCCCTTTCTAGTATTTGCTTAAACTTCTTATCAATCATATTTTTTGTAATTGTTATTCCTTGAGGTTATCCGAACGTTAAACTATCTTCAGCATGTATTTACAAAAGAGTATAATCCCTTTCATCAACAGAGCATTTTTGATATACTATATTTAATTAGAATACAAAAACTTTTGGAGAGAAGGAGGTAAAAGAGTGGACAAACAAACCATTTTTTACTGCTATAGAATGACTCATGATTATGGTATCAATCCTTGTGTCTTTACAGAAAATTATGATACAACTCCTCATCTTCTTACCGAAGGAGGATGTATGCTTCAGTTAAGAAGGAATATTAAAAAGAACTGGGCGGATAAAATAAACTCTAAGTCTGTAGATGCTTACATAATGGCTGTAGCAGGGCATTCAAATGATGGGAAAAAATGGAGAGATGATCAAGGAATGTTTATCACTCCAAAATATAATCATCTAATTTTTGTTGCTAAAATTAGTGAAATTTTAACAATGAAAGAATATTTACTTTCTCCAAAATCTAATAATAGAAGAGATGCTTATACTTATCAATGGCTGATTGAAAAGAATGGATTAAACCAATCAAGTTTTATGAATGAAATAGTGATTCTTGCAGACCGTTTTAATTATTTTGGTAAGTCTCCACTTAAAATTCCTAAAGAAATTTTAGACTTTTTTCCGATGGGAGAACGAGCAAGAATGAATGGGAAACCATTCCCAAGATGGAATGCTAAAAATGGATTTTATAATTCGGAAGAGAGATTTACTGATGTGTTAGAATTAATGGAATTTGCTGAAACTATACTAGGTTCACAAAACAAAGTAATGGATTTGCCCTATCATCCATTCTTTATACGAGGAAAAGAATTGTGAAAATAATTTTATCAAGAAAGGGATTTGATTCATCCAATGGTTCCATCCCGAGTCCTATATTACCTGACGGGACGCTACTTTCATTGCCAATACCTGCCAAGTTTGATAGTATCTCTTTTGACGACTTAAACTATAACGGAGTATTATTTTCAGATATCTTAAGACAACTAAAAGGGAAAGAAGATAAAACAAATCATTATAATTGTCATCTTGATCCAGATATAAGAGGAAATCTTAGGAATACTCCTGTTTCTAACTGGAGAGCAGCATTTGGTCAAATTAAAAGCTCACAGGGATTATTAAGAAATCAAAATGTTTCTATCGGCGATCTTTTTCTATTTTTCGGATGGTTTAGACAAACCGAAGGAGATATTTACAACGGAACATTGCATTTTAAAAAAGATGCCCCGGATCTAAATATCATTTATGGTTATTTGCAAATTGGTAATATGATGAATGATAAAGAATCTCTGCAAAATATGTATCCATTTCATCCTCATTCTTGCGACCATATGAGTAATTTGCAATCAAATATGCTTTATATCCCAAGTGAAAACTTATCATTTTTACCTCAAGAAAAAGGATATGGAACTTTTAATTTTCACGATGACAGAGTATTAACAATGAATGGTAAATCAAGAAGTGTATGGAAAGAGATACCAGCGCTTATGCCTGAAAATATAAATGGGAATCATAAAAATTCTGCTAAAGATTGTGGTTTAAAATATTCTGGTATATGGCAAGAAAAAGTTTTGTTAGAAAATGAATTATCAAATTCTTGGGCTAAAGAGTTATTTTTGTTATAATAAAAAAAACACTTACCCTAATTAAAGGAGAAAATAAAATGATTACATTAACTGTTGAAAAAGATTGGACTGGGAAATACACGTTTATAGTTTCGAATGGATTTGATAGTCAAAGTTTGACACCAGGAACATTTGTTTCAGATTTTCAAATCGACCAAGCTAAACAAAACATTCAGTATGCCGGAAGTATTGATGATGGTATTAGAGTAGTAAAAAATACTTTAGGAATTATCTAAAAGAAAAATATTAGAGTCATTTATACAAAAATTAGACCTAATTTATGTCTAGTTTGTTAATATTCCATATACCTCAAATAATCGTACAAGTGTCTCGAATACCTCTGGATGAATATAACCTATTGGGACATATCGTCTATTCTCTGATGATGCTCTTAGAACGATACGGTATGGAGTGTTACCAAAAAGTTACTAAAATTTGAAAAATGAGTCTATTTTGCAAGCTTCAAAAGGCTTAAAACCCTATTAAATCAAGGTTGTAAGATTTAAATAATGTAGTTATGGAACTCAAAATCCAGTGTCCGCAAGGACGTGCCGGTTCGACCCCGGCCACCGGTATAGTATGAAAGACAAGGTTTTCGGACCTTGTTTTTTGATTTAGTGAAGATTTTGATATTTTTCTTTAAGTACAGATAACTGATGAATGATCTTTTTCTTCTTATTCTAGTCATTTTTAG
Organism: Streptococcus sp. NLAE-zl-C503; assembly: GCF_900104285.1. Lineage (NCBI taxonomy): Bacteria > Bacillati > Bacillota > Bacilli > Lactobacillales > Streptococcaceae > Streptococcus > Streptococcus sp. NLAE-zl-C503. The sequence goes on from NZ_FNJT01000007.1 coordinate 3,662, forward strand.
TGTATTTTTGGTATAATATTACTTATTCACAATTTATTTTGATTATGAAAGAGTTTGGTGATTAATGTCTCGGTCTGTTGAACTACTAAAGAAACGTTATTTAAAGAATATAAAAGAGAACCCAGATTTATTTATTGGGGTTGAGCTGGAGTATCCTGTTGTAAATTTAGAGGGTAAGGCTACGGATATTGAGGTTGTTAAGGAACTGTTTCGGTATTTATCTTCTATTCTGAAGTTTACAGTTGAGAAAGTTGATGATTTTGGCAATCCAATTCAGTTACTAGATCTGGTCAGTCAGGATACCATCTTATTTGAAGTTGCTTATACGACCGTTGAGTTTGCCTTTGGTAGGGCTAAATCCATCCAAGAGGTTGAGGAGCGTTTTAGAGACTACATGGATCTGATTCAGAATAAGTTGGGTGAAGCTAATCATGCTATTGTTGGTTCTGGAGTCCATCCATACTGGGAGAAGAATGAGAATCAACCGGTGGCTTATCCCCGCTATCAGATGTTAATGAACTATTTGAAGTTGAGCAGAACCGTTCCAAGAACGGATTTACACGATTATCCACGATATGGTGCTTTTATCTGTGGGAGCCAAGTTCAACTGGATGTTTCAAGGTCTAACTTTCTGCGGGTCATTAACGCTTTTACGCAAATTGAAGCAGCAAAAGCTTATTTGTTTGCCAATTCAGAGTTTTCAGGAGAAGATTGGAATACCAAGATTTCTAGGGATATTTTTTGGGAAGAGTCTATGCATGGGATTTATCCTGAAAATGTAGGTGTTAATGCCAGACTCTTCAAAGATGAGAATGATTTTTTTGATTATCTGAATCACTCTGCGATTTTTACAGCAGAGCGGGATGGTGAAACCTATTATTTTTATCCAATTCGAGCAAAAGATTATTTGACTACACCTGAAATCCAGGCATTTACCCTTAATGGGGATGAGGTATTGATCTATCCTCAGGAGGAGGATTTCCAAACTCATCGTAGTTACCAGTACCAAGACTTAACGACTCGAGGAACAGTTGAGTTTCGTAGTGTGTGTACTCAGCCGCTTGATAGGACTTTTGCTTCTGCTGCCTTTCACTTGGGATTGTTGGTTAATTTAGATCAATTAGAAACTTATTTGCAAAAGGCTCCGTTTTTTACTACAGCTGGTCGTGATTACAAGTCTTTAAGGCGACAATTTTCTAAGAAAAAACTTACAGATCAGGAAGAAACTGCAATTGTTGAGTTTTCAAAAGACTTACTCCTTCTAGCTGAGGAAGGATTGGAGCAAAGAGATAAGCAAGAAATGATTTATTTACAGCCTTTAAAGAAAGAATTGGGATTATAAATTCTCTTATAAAGGGAGAATTTTCTGAAAAATCATGATATAATGGAAGAGACTATAGATAAAGGATAGAGATTCATGACATTAGTTTATCAATCAACGCGTGATGCCAATAATACAGTAACTGCTAGCCAAGCTATTTTGCAAGGTTTGGCGACGGATGGTGGTTTGTTTACACCGCTTACTTATCCAAAGGTAGATTTGGACTTTGAAAAATTGAAAGATGCTTCTTACCAGGAAGTTGCTAAGTTAGTTTTGTCAGCATTTTTAGATGACTTTACTGCAGAGGAGTTGGACTACTGTATCAACAATGCCTACGATAGCAAGTTTGATACTCCATCGATTGCGCCATTGGTGAAACTGGATGGGCAATACAACTTGGAATTGTTCCATGGTTCAACGATTGCCTTTAAGGATATGGCCTTGTCTATCTTGCCATACTTTATGACGACAGCCGCTAAAAAGCATGGTTTAGAGAACAAGATTGTCATTTTGACAGCGACATCTGGTGATACTGGAAAAGCTGCTATGGCAGGGTTTGCGGATGTACCTGATACTGAGATTATCGTTTTTTATCCAAAAGATGGTGTCAGCAAGGTACAAGAGTTGCAAATGACTACTCAGACTGGCGACAATACTCATGTTATCGCTATCGATGGAAACTTTGATGATGCGCAAACCAATGTGAAGCACATGTTCAACGATGTAGCTCTTCGTGAAAAGTTGGCTGCCAATAAACTGCAATTTTCATCAGCTAACTCTATGAACATTGGTCGTTTGGTACCACAGATTGTTTATTATGTCTATGCTTACGCTCAGTTGGTCAAGTCTGGTGAGATTGTGGCTGGTGATAAGGTCAACTTCACAGTACCGACAGGAAATTTTGGAAATATCTTGGCTGCCTTTTACGCTAAGCAAATCGGTCTACCAGTCGGCAAATTGATCTGTGCTTCAAATGATAACAATGTCTTGACAGATTTCTTTAAAACCTGTGTCTATGACAAGAAACGTGAGTTTAAAGTAACAACTAGTCCATCTATGGATATCTTGGTATCTTCAAACTTGGAGCGTTTAATTTTCCATCTTTTGGGGAATGATGCGGTTAAGACAGCTGAACTCATGAATGCCTTGAGTACACAAGGACAATATGAATTGACAGACTTTGATGCAGCGATTCTGGAACTCTTTGCAGCTGAATATGCGACTGAGGAAGAAACTGCGGCAGAAATTAAACGTGTTTATCAAACAGACGCCTATATCGAGGACCCACATACGGCGGTTGCCTCAGCTGTTTATAGAAAATACCAAGTGGCTACTGGCGATGCGACTAAGACAGTGATTGCTTCAACAGCTAGTCCATACAAGTTCCCAGTGGTTGCAGTAGAAGCTGTAACAGGAAAAGCAGGCTTAACTGACTTTGAAGCCTTGGCTCAATTACATGACATTTCAGGAGTGGCAGTGCCACCAGCAGTTGATGGCCTTGAAACAGCTCCAGTTCGTCATAAAACAACAGTGGCAGCTGCTGACATGCAAGCAGCGGTGGAGGCTTATCTAGGACTTTAAGACAGAGGGCGTAAACTCGGTTGGGAAACCAACTGAGTTTCTTTTCATCAGGAGGAGAGATTGTTTAAGAAAAATAAAGAGATTCTTAATATTGCATTGCCAGCTATGGGTGAAAACTTTTTGCAGATGCTCATGGGAATGGTGGACAGTTACTTGGTCGCTCACTTGGGCTTAATCGCTATTTCAGGTGTTTCAGTGGCTGGCAATATTATCACCATTTACCAGGCGATTTTCATCGCTTTGGGAGCTGCTATTTCCAGCGTTATTTCAAAAAGTTTGGGGCAGAAAGATCAGTCCAAGTTGGCTTATCACGTGACAGAGGCTCTCAAGATAACCCTATTGCTGAGTGCACTTTTAGGCGCCTTATCGCTCTTTGCTGGGCAAGAGATGATAGGACTTTTGGGAACTGAGCAGGCTGTGGCCGAGAGTGGTGGACTCTACCTATCTTTGGTAGGCGGATCGATTGTTCTCTTGGGCTTGATGACGAGTCTAGGCGCCTTGATTCGTGCAACGCATAATCCGCGTCTCCCCCTCTATGTGAGTCTTTTATCCAATGCCTTGAATATTCTTTTTTCAAGTCTAGCTATTTTTGTCCTTGATATGGGTATAGCGGGTGTTGCTTGGGGGACTATCTTGTCTCGCTTAGTCGGTCTTGTGATTTTGTGGTCGCAATTAAAACTGCCTTTTGAGAAACCGACTTTTGCTTTAGATAAAGAACTATTGACCTTGGCTTTGCCAGCGGCAGGAGAACGTCTCATGATGAGGGCTGGAGATGTAGTGATCATTGCCTTGGTCGTCTCTTTTGGGACGGAGGCAGTAGCGGGAAATGCAGTCGGAGAAGTTTTGACCCAGTTTAACTATATGCCTGCCTTTGGCGTCGCTACGGCAACGGTCATGCTGGTGGCTCGAGCGGTTGGTGAGGATGATTGGAAAAGAGTAGATAGTTTGAGTAAGCAAACCTTTTGGCTTTCTCTACTTCTCATGTTACCCTTAACTTTCAGTATCTATGCCTTAGGGACACCACTGACTCATCTCTATACGACGGACCCTATAGCAGTCGAAGCTAGCGTGTTGGTGGCACTTTTCTCTCTACTAGGGACTCCCATGACGATAGGAACAGTCATCTATACTGCAGTTTGGCAGGGCTTGGGGAATGCTCGCCTTCCCTTTTATGCAACAAGTATCGGGATGTGGTGTATCCGCATAGGGACAGCCTATCTGATGGGCATTGTTCTTGGTTGGGGCTTACCTGGTATTTGGGCAGGAACACTTTTGGATAATGGTTTTCGCTGGTTATTTCTACGCTACCGTTACCAGCGTTATATGATGTTGAAAGGATAGGAAATGCAAAAAACAGCTTTTATTTGGGATTTAGACGGGACCTTATTGGATTCTTACGAAGCGATTTTGTCAGGGATTGAGGAGACCTTTGCTCAGTTTGCTATTCCTTATGATAAGGAGAAAGTGAGAGAGTTTATCCTCAAATTTTCGGTGCAGGATTTGCTGGAGCAGGTGGCAGAAGAGAGAGATCTGGATGCGGAAGTGCTCAATCAGGTGCGTGCCCAGAGCCTGTCTGAGAAGAATGCTCAGGTAGTTTTGATGCCAGGTGCGCGTGAAGTGCTAATTTGGGCAGACCAAGCAGGAATTCAGCAGTTTGTCTATACTCATAAGGGAGACAATGCTCTTACCATTTTAAGAGACTTGGGGTTGGAATGTTATTTTACAGAAATTCTAACTAATCAGAGTGGTTTTGCGCGCAAGCCAAGTCCAGAAGCGGCGATATATCTGCTAGACAAGTATCAGCTGAATCCTGATAACACCTATTATATAGGGGACCGGACTTTGGATGTGGAATTCGCCCAGAATAGTGGTATTCAAAGCATCAACTTTTTAGAGTCGTCTTATGAAGGGAATCAGAAGATTCAAGCGCTAGAAAATATTCCTTATATTTTTGAGGATAAGTGACGAGAAAATTGTGTCAGTTTTGTGACAGAAACCTAACAAACTATTTCAAGTAATCGAGTTTGTTACAAGGAATAGACAGTTCTATTAAATAGGCCTGAGAGGGCTTTTTTTCTGCTTTCTTTGTGTTATGATAAACAGGTACTCATTTGAAAGGAATATGAACGAATGAAGAAAAGAATTATTTTAGCCTCAACAGTAGCCTTGTCTCTTGCCCCAGTTTTGGCAACTCAAGCAGAGGAGATCCTTTGGACTGCTCGTACCGTTGAGCAAATCAAAAACGATTTGACTAAAACGGACAACAAAACAAGCTATACAGTACAGTATGGTGATACTTTGAGCACCATTGCAGAAGCTTTGGGAGTAGACGTGACGGTTCTTGCTAATTTGAACAAAATCACCAATATGGACTTGATTTTCCCAGATACTGTCCTCACTACAACTGTCAATGAGGCAGAAGAGGTGACGGAAGTTGAAATCCAAACTCCTCAAGCAGATGCTAGTGAAGAAGTGACGACTGCGACCGCTGATTTGACGACGAATCAAGTGACAGTCGATGAACAAACAGTTCAAGTAGAAGATCTTTCTCAACCAATTGAGGAAGTACCAAGTGCAACAGAGACTGAAAAACCAACAGAAGTAGCACCAAGTTCAGAAGTTTCTGAGACAGCGACCGCTGCTGAAGAGATACCATCTACTGAAGCACCTGTAGTTGAAGAAACAGCTGAAACGACTCCAGCAGAAGAACCAGTAGCAGAAACAACTCGTCCGGTTGAAGAAGAAGCTCCTCAAGCAGCGACTCCAGCTACGGAAGAAACGGTAGCAACAACTCCAGCTGCAACACCAGAAACTGAAACGCCTGCTGATACAACGGAAACAAGTGCAACAGAATCAACAACAAATTCTGACACTGCAACTTCGACTTATCAAGCAGAGCAAAGCCAAACTCCTTCAAGAACTTATTCAGCTCCAGCGGCTCCTGACTATGCAGGACTTGCTGTAGCTAAGTCTGAGAATGCTGGTCTTCAACCACAAACTGCAGCCTTTAAAGAAGAAGTAGCCAACTTGTTTGGCATCACATCCTTTAGTGGTTACCGTCCTGGAGACAGTGGCGACCATGGAAAAGGTTTGGCCATTGACTTCATGGTTCCAGTGAGTTCAGCACTCGGAGACCAAATTGCAGAATATGCAGTCAAAAATATAGCTAGCCGTGGTATCAACTATATCATCTGGAAACAACGTTTTTACGCTCCATACGATAGTAAATATGGACCAGCCTACACGTGGAATCCAATGCCAGACCGTGGTAGCGTAACCGAAAACCACTATGACCACATTCACGTATCTATGAATTAAGAATAATAAGAAGCTATACATTTAAAAGTGTAGCTTCTTTTTGTGTAAAATAGTATCAATAAGTGAAATAAAATCTAAAACATGTTAAAATGTAAGCGAATACAAAACTATACTAACGCTTTTAAGCATAGAGAGAAAGGATGAAGTGAATGACAAATCGATTAAAATCTCCATTTGAGAAAACAAGAGATGATTTTGAAGAGGAATTTTGTGGTGAAATTGTCGAATTCTTGATTTTTACCCTCCAAAATGTAACTGGGGCCGCTTCTTTAAAAGATGGTTGTAAAATGCCGTCCGTTCATTTTAAAGCTAGCGTCAATGTTGCAACCCAGGAATTCTCTGAACGTGAGGGACGTTTGGAATGGGTATTGACTCCTGAGGAATTTGAAGAAAAGAGATGGGGCTTTTGTTTTGAACCCTACAAAATTCATCATATCAAATGTCAAAAACGATCCTTCATGGAGTTAGAGCCATATATGTCAGAAGTAGCTAATAACTGCTACCACTTGCTGGAATACCTAGATGACCAATCCTCAGACTCTAGGTTAGAGACCTTGATTGAAACCTATCAAAAACCGGTCATCATTCAAGACGATATTGGCGAATTCACCTTAAACAGAGCCTATTCTTGGTTTGAAGGATTTATCACTTACGAGGGTGGTAAGATTCATGCTATCTTTGCTGCGAGTGCAGATGAAAGTCTCCCTCCAAGTTCTTTTGATGATCTAAAGAAATTTATGGGAACTTTCCAAGTTCAAGATACTCGGATTAAAGACTATATTGTCAAAGAACTGTGGGAAACAGCTCAAGACTGGATAGATTCAGATGAAAATGATGTGGAGTTAACAGAAGAGTATTTTACCAACTCTCTTTCCTTGAGTGAACTATCGATCAACGAAGACGGGGAATTGACCCTCTACTATGATGATAGCGAGGAAATTTTTGCAGGCCATGCCATCGAAGTTGTCATTGATAAAGAGGGAGAAATCCTTCGAGCAGATTTGGTAGGTTAGTGCTGGATTTTATCTAGAATATAGAAATAATAGCCTTTTGGGATTGAAACCAAGAGGCTATTTTTCGTGAGTAAGCAAAATGGTTGCATTTTTAATCTTTCTGTAATATACTTGATAAGTCAATAGTTGATAAATCAAGTGTACGCAAGGAGGTAGAAATGAAAAAAATTAACGACTTACTGTACCAGCTCCATTTAACAGATCAGATGATCACTCAACTTTTTGAGAAACAATTGGGAATTAGTTTGACCCGCTATCAAATCTTGCAGTTTTTACTGCAGCAGTCACCCTGCAACCAGATTGCCGTTCAGGAGAAGTTGCAAATCGACCAGGCGGCCTTGACCCGTCATTTTAAGATACTAGAGTCAGAGGGCTATGTCAGTCGCAAGCGTAATCCGGCCAATCAGCGAGAAGTCTTAGTTGAATTAACCCAAGAAGTCAAGAATCAACTCTTAGTCAGTCCGCCTAAACATCATTTGCGAGTGAAGGAACAGATGGAGAGCATCTTATCGACAGCCGAGCAGAAAGAGCTAACAACTTTACTGACGAAACTAGTGTCAGGTCTAGAAAAAATAGAATTTTAAGGAGAAAACGATGTCAATCATTACTACTATTTTAGCAACCCTTGTTGCCCTCGAACATTTTTATATCTTTTATTTGGAGAGTATGGCAACCCAATCAGATGCAACCAGCCGAGTCTTTAATATGGATAAGGAAGAACTGGCTCGTCCTTCAGTGAGTTCACTGTTTAAAAATCAAGGGATTTATAATGCTTTACTGGGTGTCTTTCTCTTGTATGGGATTTATTTCTCACAAAGTTTGGAAATTGTGACCATCTTTGTTTTATTTGTGCTTGGTGCAGCGACCTACGGTTCTCTGACAGCAGACAAGAAGATTATTCTGAAGCAAGGTGGACCCGCTATTTTGACTCTGCTGAGTGTGTTGCTTTTGAAATAAGAAAACCAGCGTCTTTCAGGACGCTGGTTTTTGTATGCTCTTATCCAGTTCGACGTTTACGAGCTAGTAGTGCTCTGTAAAAGAAGATGTGATTGTTCTGGATATAGGGAAGGATTGAAAAACTAGCAATTCCAAAGGTGATCCAATTGAGGAAGTACCAAGGAAGTAGTTGTAAGTCTAGGACAAAGCGTTGAAATTTGTAACCCTTCATCAAGAAACGGCTGGTTTTCAGGATTTGACGGGGTTTAGCCTGTCCTAAATCCTGAGTGTCGCAGAGGAGGAATTCTACCTGCGAGTAGGCATAATGTTGCGGAACGTAGAGGATGTTTCCCACAATCATCAAGATGAGGCTCGCGAAAAAGTAGAGTCCAAAGGTCATAAGGAACTGCTCTGTTTCAACGGATGAGAGGTCTAATTTTGGAAATTCAGGATGTAAGGCGACAAATCTCCGAGCCAAGAGATTGCTATAAAAGAGAAAATAAACGCCTACTAAGTTTGGAATGCTCCATAAAAAGAGGTAGAAACGTTTGAGGAGCAGGGTTAGGAAGGTTTGCGAGAAGCGCTCTTCAGCAAAGAGGGCCAGGCTTGATTTTACGGAGAGTTCCGTATCCGGATCCTTGAGGAGTCGGAGTGTTGCAAAAGCAGCACCTGCTAGAAAAATCGTGCTCATAAAAGAAACCACTAGCGGGAAGAGATAGGCTTGGAGCACTTGTGCCAGCATGCTGAAAAAGGATTGCTCTAAAACACTTTCTTGGAGACGAGCCAAGGGGTTGAGAAAGCCTGATAAGATGACCAGTATGCTAGGTAAGAGATAGACGAGAAAGAGGCGGGGATTTTCAGCCTGAAATTGCCTCGTCTGCAGACGAATGGTTTTTAAATCAATTTTTGGGTATTTCATTCTTTCATTATACCATAGTTCGTGACAGTTCCTGGTTTTTTTGATAAAATCATACAGTATGCCTTTGGGCGCAAAGTATGAACTGGGACTGTTTTTCCCAGCTTCGGAGGTAGAAAATGTCAGATTCACCAATCAAATACCGTTTGATTAAGAAAGAAAAACACACGGGAGCCCGTCTGGGAGAAATCATCACTCCGCATGGTACCTTCCCAACACCTATGTTTATGCCAGTTGGGACCCAAGCCACTGTTAAAACCCAGTCGCCTGAAGAATTGAAGGAGATGGGATCAGGGATTATCCTGTCTAATACTTATCATCTGTGGCTCCGTCCAGGGGACGAACTCATCGCACGCGCAGGCGGTCTCCACAAGTTCATGAACTGGGACCAGCCAATCCTGACGGATAGTGGTGGTTTTCAGGTTTATTCTCTAGCAGATAGCCGTAATATCACAGAAGAAGGGGTAACCTTTAAAAACCATCTCAATGGTTCCAAGATGTTCCTATCGCCAGAAAAAGCCATCTCTATTCAGAACAATCTAGGCTCAGACATCATGATGTCTTTTGATGAATGTCCTCAGTTTTACCAACCCTATGATTACGTTAAGAAATCCATCGAGCGTACTAGTCGTTGGGCTGAACGTGGTTTGAAGGCTCACCGTCGTCCACATGACCAAGGCTTGTTTGGGATTGTGCAGGGGGCAGGATTTGAAGATTTGCGCCGCCAATCGGCTCATGATCTTATTAGCATGGACTTTCCAGGCTACTCTATCGGTGGTTTGGCAGTGGGAGAAACGCACGAAGAGATGAATGCAGTCTTGGATTTCACAACTCAACTCCTTCCTGAAAACAAACCTCGCTATTTGATGGGAGTGGGAGCCCCAGATAGCTTGATTGATGGGGTCATTCGTGGGGTGGATATGTTTGACTGTGTCTTGCCAACTCGTATCGCTCGTAACGGGACTTGTATGACCAGCCAAGGTCGTTTGGTTGTCAAGAATGCCCAGTTCGCTGAGGACTTTACGCCACTGGATCCTGAGTGTGATTGCTACACATGTAAGAACTATACACGCGCCTACCTTCGCCACTTGCTCAAGGCTGACGAAACCTTCGGTATCCGCTTGACTAGCTACCACAATCTCTACTTCTTGCTCAATCTGATGAAGCAGGTCCGTCAAGCCATCATGGATGACAATCTCTTGGAATTTCGTGAGTATTTTGTGGAAAAATATGGCTACAACAAGTCAGGACGTAATTTCTAAAACGGAATTGATATAAGCTAAAAATCCTACGTTTTCTCGTAGGATTTTTCTTCTTTTTTTGATAGAATAGGGAGTATAATGGAATGGAAATTAGGTGGTGTTTTACTTCCTAATTTAATGGAGAATAGACTCGTATGCGTATTAAATGGTTTTCCTTGATTAGGATTACAGGTTTACTTTTGGTGCTTTTGTACCACTTCTTTCAGACCATCTTTCCTGGAGGCTTCTTTGGGGTAGATGTCTTTTTCACTTTTTCAGGATTTTTGATCACTTCCCTCCTTTTAGAAGAATTTGGGAAGGCACGTCAGATTGATTTGCTGGGCTTTTTTAAGAGACGGTTTTATCGTATCGTGCCACCTGTGGTGCTGATGGTTTTAGTGACCATGCCTTTTACTTTCTTGGTTCGTCAAGACTATGTTGCTGGAATTGGCGGCCAGATTGCTGGAGTTCTCGGTTTTATGACCAACTTCTATGAGATGTTAACAGGGGGAAGTTACGAATCTCAGTTCATTCCGCATCTCTTTGTTCACAACTGGAGTCTAGCTGTTGAGGTTCACTACTATATTCTTTGGGGCTTAGCGGTTTGGTTCTTATCCAAACGTTCAAAATCTAGTAGTCAATTGAGAGGGATGGTATTTCTCCTTTCTGCGGGAGCTTTCATCATTAGCTTTTTCTCCATGTTTATTGGTAGTCTAATGGCTAGTTCCCATTCGTCTGTCTACTTTTCAAGTTTAACCCATATCTATCCCTTCTTTTTAGGAAGTATTTTGGCGACGGTTGTGGGTGTTCGTCAGACGAGCGATTTAGTCAAGCAGTTTGACCGGATGTGGGATCTTCGTCAGAATCTACTGGTGTTTGCCGCAGGTCTCTTGGTATTAGTACTCTTGACCTTCTTTATCAAGTTTACCTACCTGTTCGCTTATCTATTTGGTTTCTTACTGGCGAGTTTAGCGGCCGTGGCCATGATTCTTGCTGCGCGTGTCTTGCATGAGAAAACGCCTGAGATACAAGAACCTCGGATAATCACATTTCTAGCGGATACTAGCTATGCGGTTTACCTCTTCCACTGGCCTTTTTATATTATCTTTTCTCAGTTGATGAGTAATTTGCCCGCTGTTATTTTAACAGTCATCTTTTCTTATTTCTTTGCTATCCTATCCTTCTATATTATTGAGCCGTTGATTGCTGGTAAATCCAATCCTTTAATACGGAAGATTAGTCGATTGCCTCATATTAAACCAATTAGTGCTGGTGCTGCTGGCATTCTTACCTTGCTTACCTTGATTATCATAGCTGTGGCTCCCCAAGTTGGAGCTTTTGAGACAGACTTGATGGTCAATGGTTTTAAACAAGCCCAGACCAATATAGGGCAAACAAAGACTCTTGCTGAGCAAGCAGAGGCTAGCCGACTTGGAATTTCTGAGGGAACGAGTCTGATTGGAGATTCGGTAGCCTTGCGTGCTAATACAGCCTTACAAGAGGCCCTTCCTGAAGCAAATATCAACGCTCAAGTTAGTCGGACAACTAAGCAAGCCAATGACATCATGCTCAATAACAGCCAGAACAAGGTACTTCTAAAAACAGTTGTCATTGCAACGGGTGTAAACGGACCAGAGAATTATAAAGATGACTTAGATACGATAGTTAAAAACCTCCCCAAAGGCCACCATCTGATTCTTGTAACTCCTTATGAAGGTGACAAGAGCAAGGAAACTTACAAATCAGTTGAGCAGTATGCGACTTATGCACGGGAATTAGCTGAAAAGAATCCTTACGTGAGCATCGCTGACTGGAATAAGGTTGCTAAGGAACACCCTGAAATCTGGGCTGGAACCGACCAAGTCCACTTTGGAAATGATAGCAACATGATTGAAGAAGGTGCTAAACTTTACGCAGAGACGATTGCAGCTGCTGTTAAGGCCGCTCAAGAACTACCTGTGAAATCAAAATAAAATCAAAGAGTTGGAGATATCCAGCTCTTTTAAAATATCTCCAGAAAAGAGGTCTATACCATTTACAAATGAAAAAGAAAGGTTTATAATGTAATTGACATAATAAATTCTAGAATCAATCTATCAAGGAGGTTATCATTATGCCTAATTATATTAAAGCGGATCAGTTTTTCTACCCACACGGAGTTCGTCGTGGCGGTTACTTGGAACTTGTGGATGGCAAGTTTGGAAAACATGTAGAACAGATTCCTGAAGGAGCTGAGGTGATTGACTATACAGGCTACAGCATTGCTCCAGGACTTGTGGATACCCACATTCATGGCTTTGGTGGTGTGGATGTCATGGATAATAACATCGAAGGAACACTTCATACCATGAGTGAAGGGCTCCTCAGCATGGGAGTAACGAGTTTCTTGCCAACTACTTTGACCTCTTCTTATGAGCAATTGCTCGCAGTAACAGAAAATATCGGTGCCCGTTACCAGGAAGCAAGTGGAGCTAAGATTCGTGGGATCTATTTTGAAGGTCCGTATTTCACAGAAAAATACAAGGGAGCTCAAAACCCTGCCTATATGAAGGACCCTCGTATGGATGAGTTTCGTGCTTGGCAAAAAGCAGCCAATGGTTTGCTTAATAAAATTGCCCTTGCGCCAGAACGTGAAGGTGTAGAAGACTTTGTTCGTACGATTACGGGTGAAGGAGTGACTGTTGCTCTAGGACACTCAAATGCGACTTTTGATGAAGCTAAAAAAGCAGTCGATGCTGGAGCAAGCGTTTGGGTACATGCCTACAATGGGATGCGTGGGTTGACTCACCGTGAACTCGGTATGGTTGGAGCCATGTATGAATTGCCACATACCTATGCAGAGTTGATCTGTGACGGTCATCACGTGGATCCAAAAGCCTGCGAAATTCTTATCAAACAAAAAGGAACAGAAAATATTGCTCTTATCACAGACTGTATGACAGCGGGTGGATTGGAAGACGGCGACTACATGTTGGGAGAGTTTCCGGTAGTGGTTGCCAATGGAACTGCTCGCCTCAAATCTACAGGCAATTTGGCAGGTTCTATCCTTAAACTCAAAGATGGTTTGAAGAATGTGGTTGAATGGGGAATTGCGAATCCGCATGAAGCGGTCATGATGGCGAGCTTCAACCCAGCAAAATCTGTTCATATTGATGATGTTTGTGGACAAATCCGTGAAGGCTACGATGCTGACTTTATCGTACTAGATAAAGATTTGGAATTAGTTGCAACCTACCTAGATGGTGTGAAACGTTATCAAGCATAATAAAAAGCAGAGGCTGTGATGACTCAGCCTTTGCTTTTCTATTCATAGGTATCTTCAGAAAGCTAGAGGATTGTTCTATAATGAAGCAAAATCCTTTCATTGTTCTAGAAAATTCGTTATAATATACGGTACAAAGGAAGTAGTAAGAATGTATCGTGTTATAGAAATGTATGGGGATTTTGAACCGTGGTGGTTCATAGAAGGTTGGGAAGAAGATGTCATCATGAGTCAATCTTTTGACAAGTATTATGATGCTCTAAAATATTATAAATCATGCTGGTTTGAGCTGGAAAAGAAGAATCCTCTTTATAAGAGTCGGAGTGATTTGATGACTATTTTTTGGGATCCTGCTGACCAACGCTGGTGTGATGAGTGCGATGAGTATTTGCAACAGTACCATTCTTTGGCACTTTTACAGGATGAGCAAGTCATCCCCGATGAAAAGCTACGTCCAGGCTACGAAAAACAAACAGGTCAAGAAAAACACCGTTCTTGCCGCATGAAATGGAGATAAAAAAGTAACTTTTTAAGTTGCTTTTTTAATTTTTTTGCGAATAGTCTAGATAAGGAGGGAGCTATGGTACAAGAAATTGCACAGAAAATTATTGCTACTGCTAAGAAAAAAGGAGCTCAGGATATCTATTTTATCCCCAAGGAAAAGTCCTACGAGCTTCACATGCGGGTTGGAGACGAACGGTGTCTAGTTGACTCCTATGAGTTTGATGTTTTAGCTGCTGTGATTAGTCATTTTAAGTTTGTAGCGGGTATGAATGTAGGAGAGAAGAGGCGTAGTCAGCTGGGCTCTTGCGACTACCAGCATGGGGAGAAGGTGTCTTCTCTGCGTTTGTCTACCGTGGGAGATTATCGGGGACATGAGAGTTTGGTCATTCGTTTGTTACACGATGAGGAGCAGGATCTGCATTTCTGGTTTCAGGATATTGGAGAACTGGGCAAGCAGTACAGGCAAAGAGGACTCTATCTATTTGCAGGTCCAGTCGGAAGTGGCAAGACGACGCTGATGCACGAATTAGCCAAGTCTGTGTTTAAGGGGCAGCAGGTTATGTCCATCGAAGATCCTGTAGAAATTAAGCAGGAAGACATGCTCCAGTTGCAGTTGAATGAGGCGATTGGCTTGAGCTATGAAAATCTGATCAAACTGTCTCTCCGGCATCGTCCTGACCTCTTGATTATCGGTGAAATTCGTGATAGCGAGACGGCGCGTGCAGTAGTTAGAGCCAGTTTGACAGGGGCGACAGTCTTTTCAACCATTCATGCCAAGAGTATCCGAGGTGTTTATGAACGTCTTCTGGAGTTGGGTGTGACGGAGGAGGAACTAGCAGTTGTCCTGCAAGGAGTCTGTTACCAGAGATTAATCGGGGGAGGAGGAATCGTTGACTTTGCAAACAAAGACTATCAAGAACACCAGCCAACTAGCTGGAATGAGCAGATTGACCAGCTTCTTAAAGATGGACATATCACAAGTCTTCAGGCTGAAACGGAAAAAATTAGCTACAGCTAAGCAAAAGAAAATCATCACCCTGTTTAACAATCTCTTCTCCAGTGGCTTTCATTTGGTGGAAATTATTTCTTTCTTGGGCAGAAGTGCCTTGCTGGAAAAGGACTATGTGGCCCAGATGCACCAAGGGCTGTCTCAGGGAAAATCTTTCTCAGAAATGATGGACAGTTTAGGGTTTTCAAGTGCCATTGTGACCCAGCTATCCCTAGCTGAAGTTCACGGGAATCTCCATCTGAGTTTAGAAAAGATAGAAGAATATCTAGATAATCTCGCCAAGGTCAAGAAAAAATTAATCGAAGTGGCGACCTATCCTCTGATTTTACTGGGATTTCTCCTGCTAATCATGCTGGGGTTGAGGAACTATTTGCTCCCCCAACTGGACAGCAGCAATATCGCCACCCAAATTATCGGCAATCTTCCACAAATATTTCTGGGACTAGTGCTGGTTTGCTCTCTGTCTTTACTTTTAGCCCTCGCTTTCTACAAAAGAAGTTCCAAGATGCGGGTCTTCTCGATGTTAGCACGGATTCCCTTTCTAGGAATCTTTGTCCAGACCTATCTGACAGCTTATTACGCGCGTGAATGGGGCAATATGATTTCACAGGGAATGGAGCTGACGCAGATTTTTCAGATCATGCAGGAACAGGGTTCTCAGCTCTTTAAAGAAATCGGTCAAGATTTGGCTCAAGCCCTGCAAAATGGCCGCGAATTTTCTCAAACCATAGCGACCTATCCTTTCTTTAAAAAGGAGTTGAGTCTCATCATCGAGTATGGGGAAGTCAAATCCAAACTGGGGAGTGAGTTGGAAATCTATGCAGAAAAGACTTGGGAAGCCTTTTTTACCCGAGTCAACCGCACCATGAATCTGGTGCAGCCACTGGTTTTTATCTTTGTGGCCCTGATTATCGTTTTACTTTATGCGGCAATGCTTATGCCCATGTATCAAAATATGGAGGTAAATTTTTAAAATGAAAAAACTCATGACAAAATTAAAAAAAGCCAAGGTTAAAGCTTTCACTTTGGTAGAAATGTTAGTGGTCTTGCTCATCATCAGCGTTCTTCTCTTGCTCTTTGTGCCTAATTTGACCAAGCAAAAAGATGCCGTTGATGGCAAAGGAAAAGCTGCTGTTGTCAAGGTGGTGGAAAGTCAGGCAGAGCTCTATAGTCTGGATAAAAATGAAGATGCTAGTTTGAGTAAACTAGAGGCAGACGGGCGTATCACTGCTGAGCAAGCTAAAGCCTATAAAGAATACCATGTCAAACAAAAAACGAGTCAAGCTGTTGCAGATTAAGGCCTTTACTCTGCTGGAAAGTCTCTTAGTTTTGGGACTTGTGAGTATCATTGCTTTGGCTTTATCTGGCTCAGTCCAGTCCACTTTTGCAGCAGTGGAAGAGCAGATATTTTTCATGGAATTTGAAGAACTATACCGTGAAACTCAAAAGCATAGTGTAGCTAGTCAACAAAAGACCAGTCTAAACTTAGATGGGCAGACGATTAGTAATGGCAGTCAAAAATTGACCGTTCCTAAAGGGATTCAGGCACCATCAGGACAGACGATTCACTTTGACCGAGCTGGTGGAAATAGATCTCTGGCTAAGGTTGAATTTCAGACCAGAAAAGGAGCAATCAGCTATCGATTATATCTAGGAAATGGAAAAATTAAACGCATTAAAGAAACAAAAGATTAAGGCAGTGATTTTACTGGAAGCGGTAGTAGCGCTAGCCATATTTGCCAGTATTGCAACCCTCCTCTTGGGACAAATTCAGAAAAATAGACAAGAAGAGGCAGAAATATTGCAAAAGGAGGAAGTCTTACGTGTGGCTAAGATGGCTCTGCAAACAGGTCAAAATCAGGTAAACATAAACGGAGTGGAGATTCAGGTGTTTGCTAGTGAAAAGGGATTGGAGGTCTACCATGGTTCAGAGAAATTGCTCGACCTTAAAGAGCAGTAAGGTTAAGGCGTTCACTCTTCTAGAATCTCTGATTGCCCTTATCGTCATCAGTGGAAGCTTGCTCCTCTTTCAAGCTATGAGCCAGCTCCTCATTTCAGAAGTTCGTTACCAGCAACAGAGTGAGCAAAAAGAGTGGCTCTTGTTTGTGGATCAGCTGGAGGCGGAGTTAGAGCGTTCGCAGTTTGAAAAGGTAGAAGGTAATCGCCTCTATGTGAAGCAAGATGGCAAGGATATCGCTATGGGTAAGTCCAAATCGGATGATTTTCGGAAAACTGATAGCAGTGGACGAGGCTACCAACCTATGGTTTATGGCCTCAAATCAGCACAAATCACAGAGGAAAATCAATTGGTTCGCTTTCGCTTCCAATTTCAAAAGGGCTTAGAAAGGGAGTTCATCTATCGTGTGGAAAAATCAAAAAGTTAAGGCAGGTGTTCTCTTATATGCAGTTACTATGGCAGCCATCTTTAGTCTATTGTTACAGTTTTATTTGAATCGGCAAGTCGCCCATCACAAAGACTTTGCCCTAAACAAAGAAAAGTTGGCTGCTTTTGCCATGGCCAAACGAAGTAAAGATAAGGCTGAGCAAGAAAGTGGGGAACGAGTCTTCAACTTAGGAAAAGTCACGTATCAAAATACGAAAACAGGTTTTGCAACAAGTATTCGTATGAATAAGGGCAACTATGAATTTTTCTTTCCTCCGATGAAAGCCAAGGAAAAGAAAGCGGATAAAAAGCAACAGGTAGCGACTGATTTAAGTCAAGAACCAAATCAGACAAAAACAGAAAATAAGGCAGATAAGAAAGCCAATTCCTAGGCAATTCAACTTCTTTGTGATACACTAAAAACATGAAACACGATTTTAATCACAAAGCAGAAACTTTTGATTCGCCCAAAAATATCTTTCTTGCAAACTTGGTTTGTCAGGCAGTTGAAAAACAGATTGGTTTTCTATCAGACAAGGAAATACTGGACTTTGGTGGTGGGACGGGTCTGTTAGCCTTGCCCCTAGCTAAGCAGGTCAAGTCGGTTACCCTAGTAGACATCTCGGAGAAAATGCTGGAGCAAGCCCGTTTGAAAGCAGAGAACCAAGAAATCAGGAATCTTCAACTCTTGGAGCAGGATTTACTGGCAAATCCCTTGGAGCAGCAATTTGACCTGATTGTTGTCAGTCGAGTTCTTCATCACATACCTGATCTAGATGCGACTCTTGCCATGTTTCACCATCACCTTAGGGAGAATGGACAAATCCTCATTGCTGACTTTGTCAAGACAGATACCAACCATCACGGCTTTGAATTGGCTGAACTGGAAAACAAACTCGACCAGTTTGGTTTTTCGAGCATTGACAGTCAGATTCTTTACAGTGCTGAAGATCTTTTCCTAGGAAATTACGCAGAGCTCTTTTTAACTGTAGCCCAAAAATCACTCGCTGACTAAAGCAGTGATTTTTTCTCTTCAGATGGAAAAAATAGGGGAATTTTGATAAGATAGGAATATGGATTTTGAAAAAATAGAACAAGCTTATACGTATTTATTAGAAAATGTCCAAGTCATCCAAAGTGATTTGGCGACCAACTTTTATGACGCCTTGGTAGAGCAAAACAGCATCTATCTGGATGGCGAAACTGAGCTAGAGAAGGTAAAGGAAAACAATCAAGCCCTTAAGCGCTTAGCACTTCGCAAGGAAGAGTGGCTCAAGACCTACCAGTTTCTCTTGATGAAGGCAGGACAAACTGAGCCTTTGCAAGCCAATCACCAGTTTACGCCGGATGCCATTGCTCTCCTCTTGGTACTTATTGTGGAAGAGTTGCTTGATAAAGAGGAAATTAGCATCCTCGAAATAGGTTCTGGAGTGGGAATTCTGGGTGCTACTTTCTTGATATCTCTTGCTAAAAAAGTAGATTACTTGGGAATTGAAGTGGATGACTTGCTGATTGATTTGGCGGCTAGCATGGCAGATGTGATTGGTTTGCAGGCAGGATTTGTCCAAGGTGATGCCGTTCGTCCGCAAATGCTTAAAGAAAGCGATGTGGTCATTAGCGACTTGCCTGTCGGCTATTACCCAGACGATGCCATCGCTTCACGCTATCAAGTGGCTTCTAGTCAAGAACATACCTATGCCCATCATTTGCTGATGGAACAAGGTCTCAAGTACCTCAAGTCAGATGGCTATGCTATTTTTCTAGCTCCGAGCGACTTGTTGACCAGTCCTCAAAGTGATTTGTTAAAAGGTTGGCTCAAAGACGAAGTGAGTCTGGCTGCTATCATCGCTCTGCCAGAGGATATTTTCTCAACTGCAAGCCAAGCTAAAAGTATTTTTGTCTTACAGAAGAAAAGAGACAAGGAAATAGAACCATTTGTCTATCCTTTGACCAGTCTGCAAGATCCAGCTGCATTAATGAAATTCAAAGAAAATTTTCAAAAATGGAGCAAAGGTACTGAAATGTAAGGTAAATTTTGTTATAATAGTTGAAAACGCTTAAAAGAGGTATCATGTTATGACAAAAACAATTGCAATCAATGCAGGAAGCTCGAGTTTGAAATGGCAACTTTACCAAATGCCAGAAGAAATAGTATTGGCGAAAGGCTTGATTGAACGTATTGGCTTGAAGGACTCTATCTCAACTGTAAAATTTGATGGCCGTTCTGAACAACAAATTCTTGATATTGAAGATCACACACAAGCTGTTAAAATTTTATTGGATGATTTGATTCGTTTCGATATCATCAAATCTTATGATGAGATTACAGGTGTTGGGCACCGTGTTGTGGCTGGTGGCGAATATTTCAAAGAGTCAACCTTGGTAGAGGGTGATGTTTTGGAAAAGGTTGAAGAGTTGGGACTTTTAGCTCCTCTTCACAACCCAGCCAACGCAGCAGGAATTCGCGCATTTAAGGAATTGCTTCCAGATATTACCAGCGTTGTTGTTTTTGATACATCATTCCATACAACAATGCCAGAGAAAGCCTATCGTTACCCTCTTCCAAACAAATACTATACTGAAAATAAAGTTCGTAAGTATGGAGCCCACGGGACAAGTCATCAGTTTGTAGCAGGAGAAGCAGCTAAAATTTTAGGTCGCCCTCTAGAAGAGTTGAAATTGATTACCTGCCATATTGGTAATGGTGCTTCTATTACAGCTGTCAAAGGCGGTCAGTCTGTTGATACATCCATGGGCTTCACTCCACTTGGTGGTATTATGATGGGGACTCGTACAGGTGATATTGATCCGGCAATTATCCCCTATTTAATGCAACATACAGATGACTTTAATACACCAGAGGATATCAGTCGAATTCTCAATCGTGAGTCAGGACTTTTGGGTGTTTCTGAGAGATCAAGCGATATGCGTGATATTCACGAAGCTATGCGTGCGGGTGATGAGAAAGCGCAGCTGGCAAATGAGATTTTTGTGGATCGTATCCAAAAGTATATTGGTCAGTATTTGGCAGTTTTGAACGGTGCAGATGCCATTATCTTTACAGCTGGAATTGGAGAAAATTCTGTAACGATTCGTCAGATGGTTATTGAAGGCATTTCTTGGTTTGGCTGTGATGTAGATCCTGAAAAGAATGTCTTTGGAGCGACAGGTGATATCTCAACAGAAGCTGCTAAAGTTCGTGTCTTGGTTATCCCAACTGATGAAGAATTGGTTATCGCTCGTGATGTTGAACGCTTGAAAAAGTAACATGAACTGAATAAAATTACAAGATAAGATACAATAAAAAGGAGTTGGGAGATAAATTTTCCCAACTTTTTGTTGTTAAAACAGTCTAAAACCTTGTCATTATTGGCTTTTTTGAAATTTATGGTATAATAGTAGTAATTTAATAGATGGAGTGGAGTTTTGAAGAAAAGCTTTCGTGTAAAAAGAGAGAAAGATTTTAGTGCGATTTTCAGGGATGGAACAAGTTTTGCTAATCGTAAATTTGTTGTCTACCAATTGGAAAATCAGAAAAGTCATTTTCGAGTAGGGCTGTCCGTCAGTAAGAAATTAGGGAATGCAGTTACCAGAAATCAAATTAAAAGACGGATTCGACACATTTTGCTAAGTGTAAGGGAGCAGTTAGCTGATAACGTTGATTTTGTCGTGATTGCTCGAAAAGGGGTTGAAGGCTTGGATTATGCAGAAATGGAGAAAAATCTACTCCACGTATTAAAGTTATCAAAGATTTACCGGGAAGGAATTAGGAGTGAAAAAGAAACTACAGTTGACTAGTTTGCTGGGCTTGTCCTTATTTGTCATGACAGCCTGTGGGACAAGCGATGTTGCAGCAGATTCTACAGATATATGGAGTAAATTTGTCTATTTTTTTGCTGAAATCATCCGCTTCTTGTCCTTTGACGTTAGTATCGGAGTGGGGATTATCCTCTTTACGATCCTGATTCGTACGATTCTATTGCCAGTCTTTCAGACTCAGATGGTGGCCTCTAGAAAAATGCAAGAGGCTCAACCACGCATCAAGGCTCTGCAAGAACAATATCCAGGTCGTGATATGGAAAGTAGAACCAAGCTGGATCAGGAGATGCGGAAGGTCTATAAAGAATTAGGGGTCAAACACTCTTCTTCTCTCTGGCCGATTTTGATTCAAATGCCGGTTCTCTTGGCTCTCTTCCAAGCCTTGACTCGAGTGGACTTTTTGAAAACAGGGCATTTTTTGTGGGTGAACCTTGGGGGAGTGGACACAAGCTTTATCCTTCCGATTTTGGCAACGGTCTTTACCTTCTTAAGCAGTTGGTTATCGAATAAGGCTTTACCTGAAAGAAGTGGAGCTATGACAGGGATGATGTACGGGATGCCTGTACTGATCTTTATCTTTGCCATCTCTTCACCTAGTGGCGTAGCCTTGTACTGGGCAGTATCCAATGCTTATCAAGTTTTGCAAACCTACTTCTTAAATAATCCTTTTAAGATTATTGCAGCGCGTGAGGCGGAAGTACAAGCTAAAAAAGATTTGGAAAATAGAAAAAGAAAAGCCAAGAAAAAGGCTCAGAAAACGAAATAATAAGGAGGAATCTGATAATGGTATTATTTACAGGTTCAACTGTTGAAGAAGCAATCCAGAAAGGATTGAAAGAGTTAGGTATTCCGAGAATGAAGACTCACATCAAGGTCGTGTCCAAAGAGAAGAAAGGTTTTTTAGGCTTATTTGGGAAAAAACCAGCTCAAGTTGATATTGAGGCGATTAGTGAGACGACTGTGATTAAGGCCAATCAACAAGCTGTAAAAGGTGTTCCGAAAGAGATCAATGAACAAAACGAACCTGTTAAGACAGTAACAGAGGCGACAGTTGATCTTGGTCATGTTGTTGAGGCGATTAAAAAAATAGAAGAGGAAGGTCAGGGTGTTTCTGATGAAATCAAGGCTGAAATCTTGAAAAATGAGAAACATGCTAGCACGATCTTAGAAGAAACAGGTCACATCGCGATTTTAAATGAATTGCAGACAGGAGATGCTGGAGTGGAAGACCCAGCAGAGTGTGAAGAATTTGTATCTATGTCAGAATCGTTAGAAAGCCAGTCTTTGGAAGATCTAGGTTTGAAGGTGGAGCCGAATTATGACATCGAACAAGTAGCAGCTCAAGTGGCTAACTATGTCCAAACCATTGTGGACGATATGGATGTTGAAGGGACGATTTCAAGCGACTACAATCGTCGTACGATTAATCTTCAAATCGATACCAATGAGCCTGGTCGTATTATTGGCTATCATGGGAAAGTATTGAAAGCACTTCAGCTTTTGGCGCAAAACTACCTCTACAATCGTTATTCAAGAACTTTCTACATCACGATCAACGTCAATGATTACGTTGAACACCGTGCAGAAGTTTTGCAAACCTACGCTCAAAAATTGGCGACTCGCGTTTTGGAGGAAGGTCGTAGCCAGCAAACAGATCCAATGTCGAATAGCGAACGCAAGATTATCCATCGCATTATTTCACGCATGGATGGAGTGACCAGCTATTCTGAGGGCGATGAGCCAAATCGCTATGTTGTCGTAGATGCAGAATAAACAAAATCAGGTCAAACCTGATTTTTTGTTAGAAAAGGGAGAAGAAACAGATGATGGAAGCAATCAAGAACTATCTATCTTATGCGGGAATCCAGTACCGTAATCCAGATAAGGCTGGAGATGAGCGAGAAAAGATGCTGGAATTGCGCCACAAAGGGCAGGAGGCTCGCAAGGCTTTTACGAACTTAGCCAAGGCCTTCCAAGAAAAGCATCCAGAATGGCAACTGCAACAGACTAGTCAGTGGATGAATCAAGCGCAACGCTTGCGACCGCATTTCTGGGCCTATCTACAGAGAGATGGACAAGTGACAGAACCTATGATGGCCTTGCGTTTATATGGAACGCCTGCTGACTTTGGGATTTCTTTGGAAGTCAGTTTCATCGAGCGCAAGAAAGATGAGCAGACTCTGGGCAAACAAGCCAAGGTTTTAGATATTTCACCGGTAGAAGGGATGTATTATCTAGTATATACCGACGACCAGAGTCAAAAGGTAGAAGCCACAGAAGAAGATCGTCAGCTCTTACGCGAGAAGGTACAATGTCAGGAAATTCGTAAAGTCTTAGTCAAGTCAGATGTTTCCTTCATTGAAGATCAATCAGTAGAAGCGATTTTAGAAAAGTTAGAAGATGCTTATACTCGCCTACTTCCTTACTATGAGGTGACGAGAGGATAGAAAATCAAATGTGTTAGATGAACGCAAATTGTTTTATTGCTATTCTATGCATTTTTTCATATAATAGTAAAATAGAATGTGTGAACTACTAATCGTCTCAAAGAGAAAGGAAAGTCTATGTCAAATCTATCTGTTAATGCAATTCGTTTTCTAGGTATTGACGCCATCAACAAAGCAAACTCAGGTCACCCAGGGGTGGTTATGGGAGCGGCTCCAATGGCCTATAGCCTCTTTACAAAACAACTTCGTATCAATCCAGCTCAACCAAACTGGATCAACCGCGACCGCTTTATTCTTTCAGCAGGACACGGCTCTATGCTTCTTTATGCCCTTCTTCACCTTTCTGGTTTTGAAGATGTCAGCATGGATGAGGTCAAGAACTTCCGCCAATGGGGTTCTAAAACGCCAGGTCACCCAGAATTTGGCCATACTGCAGGGGTTGACGCTACAACTGGTCCTCTAGGACAAGGGATTTCTACTGCTACTGGTTTTGCCCAAGCAGAACGTTTCCTTGCGGCCAGATATAACCGCGAAGGATATAATATCTTTGACCACTATACTTACGTTATCTGTGGCGACGGAGATTTGATGGAAGGTGTTTCAAGCGAGGCAGCTTCATACGCAGGTTTGCAAAAACTCGACAAGTTGGTTGTTCTTTATGATTCAAATGACATTAACTTGGATGGTGAGACAAAGGATTCCTTTACAGAAAGTGTTCGTGACCGCTACAATGCCTACGGTTGGCATACAGCCTTGGTTGAAGATGGAACAGACTTGGAAGCAATCCATGCTGCTATCGAAGCAGCCAAAGCTTCAGGAAAACCATCTTTGATTGAAGTGAAGACTGTGATTGGATACGGTTCTCCAAATAGACAAGGAACCAATGCGGTACACGGTGCTCCTCTTGGAGCGGATGAAACTGCGGCTACTCGCCAAGCTCTCGGTTGGGACTACGAGCCATTTGAAATCCCAGCTGAGGTTTATGCTGATTTCAAGGAAAATGTAGCAGACCGTGGTGCATCAGCTTATCAAGCTTGGACAAAATTAGTTGCTGATTATAAAGAAGCTTATCCTGAACTTGCAGCAGAAGTAGAAGCCATCATTGACGGACGTGATCCAGTTGAGGTAACTCCAGAAGACTTCCCAGCCTTAGAAAACGGCTTTTCTCAAGCAACTCGTAATTCAAGTCAAGATGCTTTGAATGTTGTAGCTGCCAAGTTACCAACTTTCTTAGGTGGATCAGCTGACCTTGCTCACTCAAACATGACTTATATCAAGACTGATGGACTTCAAGACGATGCCAATCGCCTGAACCGTAACATTCAGTTTGGTGTTCGTGAATTTGCAATGGGAACAATCTTGAATGGGATGGCTCTTCATGGTGGACTTCGTGTTTACGGTGGTACTTTCTTTGTCTTCTCTGACTATGTGAAAGCAGCTGTCCGCTTGTCAGCCTTACAAGGACTTCCTGTGACCTATGTCTTTACTCATGACTCGATCGCTGTCGGAGAAGATGGTCCAACTCACGAACCAGTTGAACACCTAGCAGGTCTTCGTGCGATGCCAAATCTGAATGTTTTCCGCCCAGCAGATGCGCGTGAAACTCAAGCGGCTTGGTATCTTGCAGTGACAAGTGAGAAAACACCAACTGCCCTTGTTTTGACACGTCAAAACTTGACTGTCGAAGAAGGAACAGACTTTGATAAGGTTGCAAAAGGTGCCTATGTTGTCTATGAAAACGCGGCAGATTTTGATACAATCTTGATCGCAACAGGTTCAGAGGTCAATCTAGCTGTCGCAGCTGCCAAAGAATTGGCTAGTCAAGGCGCAAAAGTCCGCGTAGTTAGCATGCCATCTACAGATGTCTTTGACGCACAAGACGCAGCTTACAAGGAAGAAATCCTTCCAAATGCAGTTCGCCGTCGTGTTGCAGTCGAAATGGGTGCAACTCAAAACTGGTACAAATATGTTGGTCTAGATGGTGCGGTTCTCGGTATTGATACCTTTGGAGCATCTGCCCCAGCACCAAAAGTATTGGCAGAGTATGGATTTACTGTTGAAAATCTAGTCAAAGTAGTTCAAAACTTGAAATAATCGCAGAAATCAGAGTGAAAACTCTGATTTTTTTATTGCCATAAAACAAGGCACAACCTTGTAAAAGTAGTTGAAATTTGATATAGTAGTCCTATGTAAAATACAAAGGAGAAAACAATGGATCCAAATATTACTTTTTTAATCATGCTTGTAGGGATGATGGCCTTGATGTTCTTTATGCAACGTTCTCAAAAGAAACAAGCACAAAAGCGTATGGAAAGCTTGAACAAGCTTCAAAAAGGCTATGAAGTCATTACAATCGGTGGCCTTTACGGAACAGTTGATGAAGTAGATACTGAGAAGAAAACAATCGTACTGGATGTAGATGGCGTTTATTTGACTTTCGAATTGACTGCAATCAAGACAGTGTTGCCACTCAAAGAGGCTGTGACACCAGAAGGAGCAGTTATCGACGAAAGCGGAGCAATTGAAGAATAAAACGGGATCTATCGCTCCCGTTTTTCTATGAGATGAGAGGAAAAGGGATGAAAAAAATAGTATTTGTTTGCCTAGGAAATATCTGTCGCAGCCCCATGGCAGAGTTTGTAATGAAATCCATGACGAGCGATTACCAGATTGAGAGTCGTGCGACTTCGTCTTGGGAACATGGCAATCCGATTCATAAGGGAACGCAAGGAATTTTCCAGCGGTATCAGATTCCTTATGACAAAGACAAAACATCGCTTCAGATTGGCAGAGAAGACTTTGAGTCGTTTGATTACATTATCGGTATGGATGCCTCAAACGTTTCAGATCTGCGTCAAATGTGTCCTCAGGAACTACAGCACAAAATCTACTCTTTTGCATCTGAAAGTGTTCCAGATCCTTGGTATACAGGAGATTTTGAGGAAACCTATGCGCGTATCACAAATGGATGCCAAAGCTGGCTAGATCGATTAGAAAAAGAGAGTGACAATGGAAAAGCTTAAAGAAATCTTCGAAAAATATCGAGTTTATCTAACTCGCCCACGTGTAGAGATTGCAACAGTCCTTCTAATCGCTATCTGTGCCATCTCGGTTTTTCTACTAAACACACCAAAAAAGGGCGTCCTGACACTTGATGGTGGTGCGCTTGTTTATGATGGTACCTTGGTACGAGGGAAAATGAATGGTCAAGGAACCATGACCTTTGAAAATGGGGACCAATACACAGGTGAGTTCAACAATGGGGCTTTCAATGGAAAAGGGATTTTCCAATCAAAATCTGGGTGGAAATACGAAGGTGATTTTGTAAATGGCCAGGCTGAAGGTCAAGGGAAGTTGACGACAGAACAAGAAGTTGTCTATGAAGGAACCTTTAAACAAGGTGTTTTTCAACAAAAACAGTAGTCTCTAGGTGAGGAGACTATTTTTCAAAACAGGAAAGAAAGCGCTTTCTATGTTTTAATTCGATAAATAACGATCAATCAGAAAAACTTTGTGAAATAAAAAAAAATTTTATCACAATTTCACAAGTCGTCTGAAGAAAAGTTGTTATAGAAGACCTTTAAGAAAAAATTCACAATCTCATAAAATTTCTTTGTGAAATGCTTATGAAATGGTTTACAAAGTCTTGAAAAAGAGTTATAATAAACTTGTGAAAAAATTAACAAAGGATTAAATCCTTGAAGTCTATGGAGGACAATATGGCTGATAAAAAAACGTTAACACCTGAGGAAAAACAACTTGCTGCTGAAAAGCATGTCGACGGGTTAGTGAAAAAAGCCTTGATTGCGCTTGATGAAATGCGCAAGTTGAACCAAGAGCAAGTTGACTATATCGTGGCAAAAGCTTCGGTTGCAGCACTTGACGCGCATGGTATCCTTGCACAACATGCAGTTGAAGAAACTGGTCGTGGAGTATTTGAAGATAAGGCAACAAAAAACCTTTTTGCCTGTGAACACGTTGTCAATAACATGCGTGGTGTTAAAACTGTCGGTGTTATTGAAGATGACCCTGTTACTGGCTTGACTAAAATTGCAGAGCCTGTCGGAGTAGTCTGTGGTGTCACTCCAACAACAAATCCAACATCAACAGCTATTTTCAAATCACTCATTGCTTTGAAAACACGTAATCCAATCGTTTTCGCCTTCCACCCATCAGCTCAAGAATCTTCTGCTCACGCAGCACAAATCGTTCGTGATGCAGCTATCGCGGCTGGAGCACCTGAAAACTGTGTTCAATGGATTACAGAACCATCTATGGAAGCAACTGGAGCGCTTATGAACCACGAAGGCGTTGCAACTATCCTTGCAACTGGTGGTAATGCCATGGTTAAGGCGGCTTACTCATGTGGGAAACCAGCTCTTGGGGTAGGTGCCGGAAACGTTCCTGCTTATGTAGAAAAATCTGCCGACCTCCGTCAAGCTGCTCACGACATCGTTATGTCTAAATCATTTGATAATGGTATGGTCTGTGCATCAGAACAAGCTGTTATCATTGATAAAGAAGTGTATGACGAATTTGTAGAAGAATTCAAATCATACCACACTTACTTTGTAAACAAGAAAGAAAAAGCACTTCTTGAAGAATTCTGTTTCGGCGTGAAAGCAAACAGCAAAAACTGTGCAGGTGCTAAACTAAACGCAAACATCGTTGGTAAACCAGCAGCATGGATTGCTGAACAAGCAGGATTTAGTGTTCCAGAGGGAACAAACATCTTGGCTGCAGAATGCGCAGAAGTAGGACCAAAAGAACCATTGACTCGTGAAAAATTGTCACCAGTTATCGCTGTCCTAAAAGCTGAAGATACAGAAGACGGTCTTAAAAAAGCTCGTCAAATGGTTGAGTTTAACGGACTTGGTCACTCAGCAGCTATTCATACAAAAGACGAAGCTCTTGCTAAACGCTTTGGCACAGAAATCAAAGCAATGCGTATTATCTGGAACTCTCCATCTACTTTCGGTGGTATCGGTGACGTATACAATGCCTTCATTCCATCATTAACACTTGGATGTGGCTCATATGGACACAACTCAGTTGGTGATAACGTGAGTGCGATCAACCTTCTAAACATCAAGAAAGTAGGGAAACGTAGAAATAATATGCAATGGTTTAAAGTTCCTTCAAAAATTTACTTCGAACGCAATTCTATCCAATACCTTCAAACATGTGAAGATATTGAACGCGTTATGATTGTTACAGACAAATCTATCGAAAAACTAGGCTTTGTTCAACGTGTTATTGATCAATTGAACAAACGTAGCAACCGTGTAACTGTCCAAGTCTTCTCAGACGTTGAACCAGACCCAGATATCACAACTGTAGAACGTGGTACTGAAGTAATGAGAGCATTTGAACCAGACACAATCATCGCTCTTGGCGGTGGTTCTCCAATGGATGCAGCGAAAGTAATGTGGCTCTTCTACGAACAACCACAAATCGACTTCCGTGACTTGGTTCAAAAATTCATGGACATCCGTAAACGTGCCTTCCGCTTCCCATCACTTGGTAAAAAAGCGAAATACATTGGTATTCCAACAACTTCAGGTACAGGTTCAGAAGTAACACCATTTGCCGTTATCTCTGATAAGAAAAACAACCGCAAATACCCATTGGCTGACTACTCATTGACACCAACTATTGCCATTGTTGACCCTGCTTTGGTTGAGTCAGTTCCAGATTTCATCGCTGCGGATACAGGTATGGACGTCTTGACTCACGCGACTGAAGCTTACACTTCAAACTTTGCTAACGACTACACAGACGGTATCGCCCTTCAAACAATCAAACTTGTCTTTGAATGGTTGGAAAAATCTGTTAAGACAGCTGATCCAGAAGCTCGCGAAAAAATGCACAATGCATCTACAATGGCTGGTATGGCCTTTGCCAATGCCTTCCTTGGTATGAGCCACTCAATGGCCCACAAGATCGGTGCGGTTCACCATACTGTTCACGGACGTACAAACGCTATCTTGCTTCCATATGTTATCCGTTACAACGGAACTCGTCCATCTAAGACTACTACATGGCCTAAATACAACTATTGGAAAGCCGATGAGAAATTCCAAGACATCGCGAAAATGCTTGGCTTGCCTCACTCAACTCCAGAAGAAGCAGTTGAAGCATACGCTAAAGCTGTTTATGAACTTGGTGTTGCAGTAGGTATCAAGATGAACTTCAAGGATCAAGGAATTGATGAAAAAGCTTGGAAAGACAGCTTGCATGAAATTGCTTTGCTTGCTTATGAAGATCAATGTTCACCTGCTAACCCTCGCTTGCCAATGGTAGCTGACATGGAAGAAATCATGGCAGATGCTTACTATGGTTACGCAGAACGTCCAGGACGTCGTAAATAATCGTTTATCAGCCTAGAGGCAGGAGTTATCCTGCCTCTTTTCATAGTCCTATTTCTGAAGTTAGAGTTGAACTATGAGAAGAGAAGATTATGCGGATAGGATAGAAGATCCTAGAAATAAAAGCTTGGGTGAATGAAGGGGATCGAAAAGTAGAAAAGCAAGAGAGAAAAACAACGCCCGTACTTGCAATTCTACTTAAATAGTTATATAATAATAATGTTGAAAGGTGATTTGTAGTGATTCAAGTTACTCTTTTCACAATAAAATTTTCAGGATTTTCATAAGGAGGAAATCACTAATGGTAGTTAAAGTTGGTATTAACGGTTTCGGACGTATCGGTCGTCTTGCTTTCCGCCGTATCCAAAACGTAGAAGGTGTTGAGGTTACTCGCATCAACGACCTTACAGATCCAGTGATGCTTGCACACTTGTTGAAATACGACACAACTCAAGGTCGTTTCGACGGTACTGTAGAAGTTAAAGAAGGTGGATTTGAAGTTAACGGTAAATTCGTTAAAGTTTCTGCTGAACGTGATCCAGAACAAATCGACTGGGCTACTGACGGTGTAGAAATCGTTCTTGAAGCAACTGGTTTCTTTGCTAAGAAAGCAGCGGCTGAAAAACACTTGCACGCTGGAGGAGCTAAAAAAGTTGTTATCACTGCTCCTGGTGGAAACGATGTTAAAACAGTTGTATTCAACACTAACCACGACGTTCTTGACGGTACTGAAACAGTTATCTCAGGTGCTTCATGTACTACAAACTGCTTGGCTCCAATGGCTAAAGCTCTTCAAGACAACTTCGGTGTTGTAGAAGGATTGATGACAACTATCCACGCTTACACTGGTGACCAAATGATCCTTGACGGACCACACCGTGGTGGTGACCTTCGTCGTGCTCGCGCTGGTGCTGCTAACATCGTTCCTAACTCAACTGGTGCTGCTAAAGCTATCGGTCTTGTAATCCCAGAATTGAATGGTAAACTTGACGGATCTGCACAACGTGTTCCAACTCCAACTGGATCAGTTACTGAATTGGTAGCAGTTCTTGAAAAGAACGTTACTGTTGATGAAGTGAATGCAGCTATGAAAGCAGCTTCAAACGAATCATACGGTTACACAGAAGATCCAATCGTATCTTCAGATATCGTAGGTATGTCTTACGGTTCATTGTTTGACGCAACTCAAACTAAAGTTCTTGACGTTGACGGTAAACAATTGGTTAAAGTTGTATCATGGTACGACAACGAAATGTCATACACTGCACAACTTGTACGTACTCTTGAATACTTTGCAAAAATCGCTAAATAATTCTTGAGTCGATAAAAGCAAGGCCAGAAGGCCTTGCTTTTTCTATATGGAAAAATGGATGCTGGTGTCATCCATTTTGTTTTAATTCTGTTTCGAAAGTATCCGAGAAGGCAGTGAAACTCAATTTTTCTAAGGTGAGTGGGTGGGTAAAGGAAAGGCGAAAAGCGTGAAGCATAAGTCTGTTTGCATTGGACGTCGTGTTATAGAGAGGGTCGCCTATGATAGAATGTTTATGATGAGAAAGGTGAACACGGATTTGATGGGTTCGACCGGTCTTTAGTTTGCAACGAACCAGAGAAGTCTTATTTGGGAATTGTTTTAATCGACTGATATGAGTTTCAGCATGTTGACCATTTTTAGGATCCACTACCCGTTTTCTGCGATCGTGTCGATCACGACCAATTTTATCTCGGAAGATAAGTTCTTTATTCCCTACTTGCCCCTCTACGAGTGCCCAGTACTCACGAGCGATTTCCTTTTTCTCCAACAAACGATTGAGAATAGGAAGGATAAAAGGATTTTTGGCAAAAAGCACTAAACCGCTTGTTTCCATATCCAGACGATGAACAACATAGCAAGTTTGACCAACGTAGGCAGAGACATGGTTGAGAAGGGCAATTTCATCTGGTTGATTACCGTGTGTTTTCATGCCTTCGGGTTTGTTGACGATAATGAGATGTTGGTCTTGGTAAATCTCCTGAACAAGGTCTGGGTTGCCCAAAAGGATTTCCTTTGTGGGATAACCTTCCTCGTCAAAAGTCAATTGACAAATATCCCCTGGCTTCACCATCTCGTTCCAGTGAACTTGTTTTTGATTGATTAAGATATTCTTCTTGGTTCTTAGAAAATGGCGAATCTTTCTAGGAATGAGGAGTTGCTCCTCTAGGAATTGTTTGACCGTCATTTGAGGCAAGGATGATGGTAATGTAAATGTGAATTGCATACAGATATTGTAACAAAAAAAGCCCTATTTGGATAGGTAGTAGCTAAATTCTTGAGTTCCTATGGTGAAGATGATAAAATAAACGCATGAAATTAGATAAATTATTTGAGAAGTTTCTTTCTCTCTTTAAAAAAGAAACGAGTGAATCGGCGGAGCCTGATTCGACTAGCATGCGTCGTTCACGGAGCGATAGAAAAAAATTGTCCCAAGTAGGCCCAATTCGGAAATTTTGGCGTCGTTATCATCTGACAAAGATCGTCATCATTTTAGGGTTAAGTGCTGGTTTGCTAGTAGGAACCTACCTATTTGCAATAGCCAAGTCTACCAATGTCAATGATTTGCAAAATGCCTTGAAAACGCGAACTCTGATTTTTGACCGTGAAGAAAAAGAGGCAGGAGCCCTGTCAGGTCAAAAGGGAACCTATGTTGAGCTGACAGATATCAGCAAAGACTTGCAGAATGCTGTCGTCGCGACAGAGGACCGTTCCTTCTATAAAAATGACGGGATTAACTATGGTCGGTTCTTCCTAGCTATTGTCACAGCAGGTCGTTCTGGAGGCGGTTCTACCATCACCCAACAGTTGGCGAAAAATGCCTATCTGTCTCAGGACCAAACCGTTGAACGGAAGGCCAAGGAGTTTTTCCTTGCCTTAGAGTTGACAAAGAAATACAGCAAGGAGCAAATCCTTACTATGTACCTCAATAACGCCTACTTCGGGAATGGGGTGTGGGGTGTTGAAGATGCAAGTAAGAAATATTTCGGTGTATCCGCTTCGCAACTAACGCTTGATCAGGCGGCGACTCTAGCCGGTATGCTCAAGGGACCAGAGTTGTATAATCCATTAAATTCTGTTGAAACTTCGACCAACCGTAGGGATACTGTTTTGCAAAATATGGTTGCAGCAGGCTATATTGATAAAAATCAAGAAACTGAAGCAGCTGGAGTAGATATGACTTCTCAACTGCAAGATAAGTATGAAGGTAAGATTTCTGATTATCGTTACCCATCCTATTTTGACGCAGTTGTCAACGAAGCAGTATCCAAGTACAATCTAACAGAAGAAGAGATTGTCAACAACGGTTATCGCATCTATACAGAGCTTGACCAAAACTATCAAGCAAACATGCAGGTTATTTATGAAAACACTTCGCTATTTCCAACGGCAGAAGACGGAACGCATGCTGAATCAGGTAGTGTTGCTCTAGAGCCTAAAACAGGTGGGGTGCGTGGAGTTGTCGGACGCGTAGCTGGTGATGACAAATCAGGCTTCCGTAATTTTAACTATGCAACTCAGTCTAAACGCAGTCCAGGCTCGACGATTAAGCCTTTGGTCGTTTATACTCCAGCTGTGGAAGCGGGCTGGGCCTTGAACAAACAACTGGACAACCACACTATGCAGTATGACAGTTATCAAGTAGACAACTATGCGGGTATTAAGACATCTCCAGAAGTACCTATGTATCAGGCCTTGGCAGAATCACTCAACTTGCCAGCGGTTGCGACTGTAAATGATTTGGGAATCAATAAGGCCTTTGAAGCTGGGACGAGATTTGGTCTGAATATGGATAAAGTTGACCGTGTTCTCGGAGTTGCCCTAGGTGGAGGAGTAGAGACGAATCCTCTTCAGATGGCACAAGCCTATGCAGCCTTTGCTAATGAAGGACTGATGCCTGAGGCGCATTTCATCACTCGTATCGAAAATGCCAGTGGACAGGTCATCAAGAGTCATAAAAACTCCCAAAAACGAGTGATTGATAAGTCGGTAGCTGATAAAATGACCAGCATGATGCTAGGAACATTTACCAATGGTACAGGAATTAGTTCGTCGCCAGCGGATTACGTTATGGCTGGTAAAACAGGAACTACTGAGGCTGTTTTCAATCCTGAATATACGAGTGACCAGTGGGTGATTGGTTATACTCCAGATGTGGTGATTAGCCACTGGCTTGGCTTCCCAACAACAGATGAGAACCATTATCTAGCAGGTTCGACCTCAAATGGAGCAGCCCATGTTTTTAGAAGTATGGCTAATACCATTTTGCCTTACACTCCTGGCAGCACCTTTACGGTTGAGAATGCCTATAAGCAAAATGGTATTGAACCAGAAAATACCAAGCGGCAAGTCGTTGAAAATGAAACGAATCAGACGGAAGATCCGCTAGGAGATATTCGTAGTCGTGCTCAAAATCTTGTAGATGAAGCAGGTCGGGCGATTTCAGAAGCCAAGATAAAAGAAAAAGCCCAGACAATATGGGACTCAATCCTTAATCTATTTCGTTAAGAGGCTTGTCAAAGCCTAGGTTTCTTGTTATAATAGATAAGATGGAGGCGTTATGGCACTAAAAAAAGCAAGCCTAGCTTGTGCAGTTTGTGGTTCAAGGAATTACTCAATCAAAATTAGTGGGAACCCCAAGCCAACACGACTAGAAGTAAATAAATTTTGTAAACATTGTGGAAAATATACGACACATAGAGAAACGAGATAGGAGAGAACGATGGGTTTTATTAAGGATATTTTTAAACTTCTTAAAGAAACAACTTGGCCAACTCGCAAAGAAAGCTGGAGAGATTTTCGCTCTATTATGGAATACACAGCCTTCTTTGTGGTCATCATTTACATTTTTGACCAGTTGATTGTTTCAGGTTTGATTCGATTTATTAACATTTTTTAGAAGAGAAGCGGAGAACTTCTGCTAACTTTCTTCTATATATGTATGAAAGGAAATATCATGGATAGTTTTGACAAGGGATGGTTTGTTCTACAAACTTATTCTGGCTATGAAAATAAGGTAAAAGAAAATCTATTGCAACGTGCGCAAACATATAACATGTTGGATAATATTCTACGCGTTGAGATTCCAACACAAACCGTGCAAGTTGAGAAAAATGGAAAGAAAAAGGAAGTTGAAGAGAATCGCTTTCCAGGTTATGTCCTTGTAGAAATGGTCATGACAGATGAAGCATGGTTCGTTGTTCGAAACACACCTAACGTAACAGGATTCGTCGGCTCACACGGGAACAGATCAAAACCAACTCCACTATTGGAACAAGAAATCCGTGATATTCTGGTTTCAATGGGACAAACTGTTCAAGAGTTTGATATTGACGTTGAAGTTGGCCAGACAGTCCGCATCATTGATGGTGCTTTTGCAGACTACACAGGTAAAATTACTGAAATTGATAACAACAAAGTGAAGATGATTATCTCTATGTTTGGTAATGATACGATTGCAGAAGTGAATCTCAACCAAATTGCAGAATTATAACCCCAGAGAGGCTTTGCCTCTCTTTTTATGTGCCGTTGAGGGAGGAAGAAGTATAGAATAGAGGAAGTAGACCCAGTGGCTCGCACATTTTGCTAAACTAAATGCAGAAAGGAGAGGTCTATGAATCTAAAAGATTTATATGAAGAAAGTAAGGGAATCGTCCATAAGTGTCGCAAAGATTATCATTTGCATCTGTGGGAGAAAGAGGACTGGAATCAGGAAGGCATGTTATGTCTGTATGAGCTGGTGAGTTGCAACCCAGAGTTACTAGAGGGGGAGCGCCATCGACTTTATGTCTGCTTTAAAACAAAGTTTAGAAATCGTATCCTAGATTACATCCGTAAACAGGAAAGCCACAAGCGCCGTTTTGACAAAGAACCCTATGAAGAGGTGAGTGAGATTAGCCATCGTCTAGGAGAGAAAGGACTCAGGCTGGACGATTATTATCTCTTTCACGAACTTCTAAAGAATTACAAATCAAAGCAGAGTATGGAAAAACAAGAATTAATAGACCGTCTAATGGGAGGAGAAGTCTTTAGAGGACGTAAAGCTCTCCTGAGAGAACTTTCCCTAATCTTTTCAGAATTTCGGTAAAGAGGAAAAAAAGTCCTTGACAAAGGCGGAAAAGTAGGTATAATAGAAAGAGTTGAAAAGCTCAAGGTCCGTTGGTCAAGGGGTTAAGACACCGCCTTTTCACGGCGGTAACACGGGTTCGAATCCCGTACGGACTATGGGTGTATTGTGGTTAAAAAAACTTGAAAAAAGTTTAAAAAATCTGTTGACAGAGACAGATGGCTGTGATATACTAATATAGTTGTCGCTTGAGAGAGAATGAGTGACAAAGACCTTTGAAAACTGAACAAGACGAACCAATGTGCAGGGCACTATAACTGAAGTTATAGTACTGAACAATGAAAAAAACAATAAATCTGTCAGTGACAGAAATGAGTGAGAACTCAAACTTTTAATGAGAGTTTGATCCTGGCTCAGGACGAACGCTGGCGGCGTGCCTAATACATGCAAGTAGAACGCTGAAGGAGGAGCTTGCTTCTCTGGATGAGTTGCGAACGGGTGAGTAACGCGTAGGTAACCTGCCTGGTAGCGGGGGATAACTATTGGAAACGATAGCTAATACCGCATAATATTGACTAT
>NZ_FNJT01000002.1:0-420031 GCF_900104285.1 Streptococcus sp. NLAE-zl-C503
GATTCGAACCCGTGTTACCGCCGTGAAAAGGCGGTGTCTTAACCCCTTGACCAACGGACCTGAGCTTTTCAACTCTTTCTATTATACCTACTTTTCCTACTTTGTCAAGAACTTTTTTCAGTGAATTTGATTTTTTCTTTTCTTCACTAACTTAACGACTGCTTCTGTCCGTGCAGTGTGTGGGAACATATCGACTGACTGGATATACTGGAGATCATAAACTTTTACTAGTTTAACCAAATCTCGAGCTAATGTCGATACATTGCAAGATACATAAACCATTTTTTCCGGTACATAGGTTAGGATGGTATCTAATAATTTGTCGTCTAAACCCGTTCGAGGAGGGTCGACTATCAAGGCATCTGCTCGGTAACCATCTTGATACCAGCGTGGAATAATCTCTTCTGCTGTTCCCGCTTCGTAATGGGTATTGTCAAATCCCATTTTTTGAGCATTTCGCTTGGCATCTTCTATGGCTTCTGGGATAATGTCCATCCCTCTGAGGCTCTTGACCTTATTTGCGAAGGCGAATCCAATTGTCCCAACACCGCAATAAGCATCAATCAGATGATCCTCTTTGCCAATATCCAGAGCCTTAACTGCTTCACTATAGAGAATCTCTGTCTGCTCAGGATTAAGCTGATAAAAAGCTCGAGGGGAGAGAGAAAACTCATAGTCGAGTACTCCTTCTTGAATACTCTCTTGGCCCCAGATAATTTCCGTCTTCTCACCATAGATTTCACTTGTTTTTGCTGTATTTGTGTTAACCGCAACTGTGACGACTTCTGGAAAATCTTTGACTAGGTCTTTGACTAGTTGATTCAAATTTAGCTGGCGATTTGTGACAATGATAATCTGAACTTGCCCCGTTTTTCTTGCTCTGCGTACCATGATGGTGCGAACGCCTAGTATTTTTCTCTCATCTGTAATTGGAATTTGATGGTAAGTGAGAAGCTCAGCTAAGCGATTCGCAATCACTTGAGTCTCCTTATCTTGCACCAAGCAGTCTTTCAACTCGACAAGGTAATGAGAATTTTGCGCATACAAACCTGCCTTAACCTGATTTTTAAATTTTCGAGTCTGAAATTGCAACTTAGCTCGGTAGTACTTTGGTTCCTGCATTCCGATAGTTGGACGGATTTCATAGTTTTCATATCCTGCAGGAGCAAATTTTTTCAAGGCTTGATGGAGCAAATCCGTTTTGAACTCTAACTGTTTATCGTAGTGGAGGTGCATAATTTGGCAACCACCACATTCATTATAAATCGTACAAGCTGGTACGACTCGAAACTTGGACTTTTTATTTACTTTGAGTAATTTTGCTTCAACAAAGTTGCGTTTAATAGAAGTAATCTGACAATAGATATCTTCTCCCTTGAGGGCGCCTGGTACAAAAACGAGGGTTTTCTGATAGAAACCGATTCCCTCACCATTGATGCCCATCCGCTTGATTTTTAAAGGTATTTTTTGTTTGACTTTCAGATTCATACCCCTATCTTATCACATTTTAGGGTATAATAGAACTATGAAAATCACAAAACTTGAAAAGAAAAAACGTCTCTACCTGATGGAGCTAGATGGACAGCAAACCTCTTATATCACTGAAGATACCATTGTCCGTTTTATGCTGTCTCGAGATAAGGTCATTAGCACAGAAGAACTGACCAAGATTCAGGATTTTGCCCAGTTTTCTTATGGTAAAAATCTTGCTCTCTACCATCTATCCTTCAAGGCCCGAACCGAAAAGGAAGTTCGTGAGTATCTGAAAAAGTATGATCTTGATGAAAATATCACTAGTCAAGTTATCGCTAATCTAAAAGAAGATAACTGGATTAATGATCGTCAGTATGCCTACTCTATCATCAATGCAAATCAACTTTCTGGAGATAAGGGACCTTATGTGCTAGCTCAAAAACTGTCTCAAAAAGGAATTGCCAAATCAACTATTGATGATGTTTTAAAGATTTTTGATTTTTCAGAAGTTGCTCAACGTATTGCAGAGAAACTGCTTAAAAAATACACCGGGAAGCTTCCTGCTCGCGCTTTGCAAGATAAGATTATTCAAAACTTGACCAACAAGGGCTTCTCCTATGCTGATGCTAAAAGTTCCTTTGATGACTTGGACAGTCAAGTCGACCAAGAAACGACTCAAGAACTCATTTTTAAAGAGCTAGACAAACAATATACTAAATACGCTCGTAAATATGAAGGATACGAACTTAAACAGCGTTTAACTCAAGTTTTAGCCCGAAAGGGCTACGATTTTTCGGATATAGCCAGCGCTCTTAGAGAATATCTTTAATATTTTCATGTAAAATTCTAAAAAATTAGACCAATTTATGATATAATAGTAGACGATAAACTTATAAATTGTAGAAAGTTGGTTAGTTATGAAACTTCCAAAAGAAGGCGACTTTATTACAATTCAAAGTTATAAGCATGATGGAAGTCTCCACCGTACTTGGCGGGACACCATGGTACTAAAAACAACAGAGAACGCCATTATCGGCGTCAACGACCACACACTTGTTACCGAAAGTGACGGTCGTCGTTGGGTGACTCGAGAACCGGCTATTGTTTACTTTCACAAAAAATATTGGTTTAATATCATTGCTATGATTCGTGATAATGGGATTTCCTACTATTGCAATATGGCCAGCCCCTACTATCTAGATGAGGAAGCCCTGAAATACATTGATTATGATTTGGATGTCAAGGTCTTCACTGATGGCGAAAAGCGCCTCTTGGACGTTGAAGAGTATGAGCGCCATAAACGCAAAATGAAGTATTCTGATGATTTAGACTATATTTTGAAAGAGCATGTTAAAATCCTTGTTGATTGGATCAACAATGGACGCGGTCCTTTCTCAGAAGCCTATGTCAACATTTGGTACAAACGCTACATAGAACTAAAGAATCGGTAAAGTTGTCAAACTGGGGTGAGAGCCCTGGTTTTTTATTTGAAAAACCCAGCTTTACAGCTGGGTTGATTTCTATATATCTAATTTAGTTACAGTAAACTTGATGTGGGAATAGTCTTTTTCAACATCCTTATCCAACAAGAAAGCCGTGGCATCCTTCTTAACCTGAACAAGATCAATATTCTGGGCTTGAGCTGCATAGACGCATCCACAATAACATTGACGGTAGATATCATACTCTTCACACATCTCCACTGAACGTTTGTAGCCTTGGTTTTTCTTGAAATCACTTGGAAGATAGTGGGTGGTATAAATCTTTTGCACATCAATTCCGATGCTGTTGATGGTTTGAGAATTCTTATGGGGACTGATGGTCAAAGCTGAACCAAAGTAGTCAAAGCCCAAGTCCATAGCTACTTGCGCTGTTTTATCCAGACGGTAGTCAAAACAAACCTTGCAACGGTCGCCACCTTCGGGTTCTTCTTCCAGTCCTCTGACTAACTTCCGGTATTCATTTGGTTCGTAGGGAGCTTCTAAGTACTGGACTGTATTTCCTGTTCGCTTGTTGAAATCACTGACAAATTTTTGGGTGACGTAAGCTCGCTTGTGGTATTCTGCCTTGGGATGGATATTGGAATTGGCAAAATAGATGGTCACATCAGCGTACTTGGTCAGATACTCTAGGGTGTAGGTACTACAAGGAGCACAGCAAACATGCATGAGAATAGTAGGACGTTGCTCATTTTTCTCCCAAACCTGAACCATTTTCTGCATGACACGGTCATAATTAATCTTCTGATTGGGATTCATCTTGCTCAGAATTTCTTCTACATCGATCATGTTCTTCTCCTTTTTCTAGTCTTATTTTATCATATAAGTTAGGAGAGCTCAAATCTATTTAGAAGTGATTATCATAAAAAGAAGGAATATGGTTTCCCTTCTTTTGTGTTTTTTATAAGTTACTTTTACATCATCCCGCCCATCATACTTGGATCCATGGCTGGAGCTGGGGCTACTGGTTCTGGTTTATTGGCTACGACTGCTTCTGTTGTCAAAATCAAGCTGGCTACAGATGCTGCATTTTGAAGGGCTGAACGGCTCACTTTAACTGGGTCGATAATCCCTTCTTCAATCATATTAACCCACTCGCCAGTCGCTGCGTTGAAGCCTGTACCAACTTCAGCATTCTTCAAGCGGTCAATAACGATAGACCCTTCAAATCCTGCATTGTGGGCGATTTGACGAACAGGTTCTTCCAAGGCGCGGAGAACAATATTGCGTCCTGTGGCTTCATCTCCTGTCAATTCCAAATTAGCTACGGCTGGAATGACATTTACAAGAGCAGTTCCACCACCTGCAACGATACCTTCTTCAACGGCTGCACGAGTAGCGTTGAGGGCATCTTCAATGCGGAGTTTCATTTCCTTCAACTCAGTCTCAGTTGCTGCACCGACCTTGATCACTGCGACACCACCTGACAATTTTGCCAAGCGTTCTTGCAATTTTTCACGGTCAAATTCAGAGGTTGTGGTTTCGATTTGAGACTTGATAACCACAACACGGTGAGAAATAGCTTCAGGATTTCCAGCACCTTCTACGATAACAGTGCTATCTTTGTCCACAGTCACTCTAGCAGCTTGACCAAGCGCCTCAATAGTAGCATCTTTCAACTCAAGACCAAGATCTTCTGTGATGACTGTTCCGCCTGTCAAGATAGCGATGTCTTCTAACATAGCTTTACGGCGGTCACCAAAGCCAGGAGCTTTGACAGCTACGACGTTGAATGTTCCACGAATCTTGTTCAATACAAGGGTCGGAAGAGCTTCGCCATCTACATCATCCGCAATAATCAAGAGCGGACGATTGCTTTGAAGAATGCTTTCTAGGAGGGGCAAGATTTCTTGGATATTTGAAATCTTCTTATCAGTAATCAAAATGTATGGATTTTCAAGGTCAGCCACCATTTTTTCGCTATCTGTCACCATGTACTGTGAAAGGTAACCGCGGTCAAACTGCATCCCTTCTACAACTTCAAGTTCTGTTTCCATACCACGTGACTCTTCGATGGTAATGACACCATCTTTACCAACTTTTTCCATGGCTTCAGAGATGTATTCGCCGACTTTTTCAGAACGAGAAGATACAGCGGCAACCTGAGCGATGGCTTCTTTATTGGCAACAGGGATGGCATTGTTTTTCAAGGCTTCTACAGCTGTGGCAACCGCTGCTTCAATCCCCCGACGGATACCGATTGG
This sequence comes from Streptococcus sp. NLAE-zl-C503, assembly GCF_900104285.1. Taxonomy (NCBI): domain Bacteria; kingdom Bacillati; phylum Bacillota; class Bacilli; order Lactobacillales; family Streptococcaceae; genus Streptococcus; species Streptococcus sp. NLAE-zl-C503. Next base: position 5,177 of record NZ_FNJT01000002.1, read on the forward strand.
ATTGGCACCTGCAGTAACGTTTTTGATTCCTTCGCGGACGATAGCTTGAGTCAAAACAGTTGCAGTTGTTGTTCCATCACCTGCGATATCGTTGGTCTTTGAAGCCACTTCTGATACCAATTTAGCACCCATATTTTCAAAATGGTCTTCTAGTTCAATTTCTTTGGCAATAGTAACACCGTCATTGGTAATCAAGGGTGAGCCAAATGATTTTTCCAACACGACATTCCGACCTTTTGGTCCCAAGGTTACTTTAACAGTGTCTGCAAGGATATCGACACCACGAACCATAGCTGAACGGGCATCTGATGAAAATTTAATTTCTTTTGACATACTTACTTTCTCCTTCTATTCTTCAATGATTGCCAAGATGTTGGCTTCGCCTACGATGATGTACTTTTCATCTCCATCTTTGACATCAATACCAGCGTGGGCTTCAACTAAAACACGGTCTCCAGCCTTAACGCTCGGAGCAACCAAGTCACCATTCAAGGTGCGAACACCTTGTCCTGTAGCTATAACTTGGGCAGTTTTGGTTTTTTCTTGGGCTGAGCCCGCAAGGACAAAGCCACCAACAGTTTGTTCTTTTTCTTCGATTTTCAAGACCACACGGTCTCCTAATGGTTTCAACATCTGTTTTCCTCCATGATGAACTACATATTATTAGCACTCTTTATATATGAGTGCTAATTCATAGTTCTATTGTATCACTTGGTCAGAAATAGTCAAGAAAAAAGTCTGACTTTCTCAAGATAAAAAAGCCTAAGATTGACTCAGGCTTTACTATGCTTAAAATGGCAATTCTTCCTCTTCCAAGACCAAGTCTGCCAAATCCTGTCCTGCGTTATTTTCACGCAAGGCACGTTGGGCGCGGCTTTCCAAGAGTTGGAAACCTGTCACGAGAACTTCGGTCACATAGTTGGTCTGCCCATTTTTCTCAAAGCGGCGGGTACGCAATTCCCCATCAACAGAAATGAGGCTACCTTTAGTTGCGTAACTTGCCAAGGTTTCAGCCAATTTTCCCCAAAGAACAAGATTGATAAAGTCGGCTTCGCGTTCGCCATTTTGGTCTTTGTAACGACGGTTCACAGCGATAGTTGCGCGCGCTACTGACTTGTCATTGTTGGTTTTGTGCAATTCTGGTGTAGACGTTAAACGTCCAATCAAGATAACTTTATTATACATATTTTCTTCCTCCTACTTATCTATTCGCAGGAAATCAAAAAAAGTTACAGAAATTTGTAACTTTTCGAGGAATTCTTATTTTTTATGAACCATGAAACCTGTCGCCTGTTGATTGGCCATAATGGTCATATCTGTAATCTGCACACGACGAGGCTGACTGGTCACATAAACAACCGTGTCTGCAATATCCTGAGCTTGCAAAGCCTCAATTCCCTGATAGACGGTCGCAGCACGCTCTTTGTCACCATGAAAACGTACCGCAGAAAAATCTGTTTCGACAATTCCAGGCTGAATGGCGGTCACCTTGATGTCTGTCGCAATGGTATCAATTCGCAGACCATCTGAAAAAGTCTTAACTGCAGCCTTGGTGGCTGAATAAACCGCTGCACCAGCATAGGCGTAGATTCCTGCGGTCGATCCCATATTGATAATATGCCCCTGATTGACTTTTACCATAGAAGGCAAGAAACAGCGAGTGACTGCCATCAAACCCTTGACATTGGTATCCAACATGATCAGCATATCCAACTCTTCATAGTCCTGATAGGGAGCCAAGCCAAGAGCTAGTCCAGCGTTATTGACCAAGATATCAATCTGCCCTATCGTTTCCAAAATATCGGAGCAGACAGTCTTTACCATAGCCATATCCGTGACATCCAGTGCAAAGGTCCAAACTGTTTGATTTGGAAAAGTTTCTGCAAACTCTGACTTGAGGGTCTCTAGTCTGTCTGTCCGTCGCCCTGTTAGAACGACATTCGCCCCCTGCTCCAGATAAGCACGCGCAATCGCTTCACCGATTCCTGAGGTCGCTCCTGTAATCACTACATTTTTTGCCATCTTATCCCCCTCTATCTGGTCTATCAAATACTGACAATTTCCTAGGCAGTCCAGTGTATCGCTGGGTCAAATGGCGTTCCGACAACTTGGTCTTCTGATAATTCAATAACACCACGTTTTTGCGGAGCATTTGGCAAGACAAGTTCACGAGGACTGCACATCATACCAAAACTCTTTTCACCACGAAGTTCGCCTGGGAAAATAAGATTGCCTTTTGGCATCATAGCTCCAGGAAGAGCCACAATGGTTTTCAACCCGACACGTGCATTGGGAGCTCCTGCAACGATTTGCACTGTCTTGTCACTTGCGACTGCAACTTGGCAGATGTTGAGGTGGTCACTATCTGGGTGAGCTACCATCTCGACAATCTCACCGACAACAAACTTGGGCTCTTTGTTGTTGATAATTTCTTCCACAAAGCCTTCCGCCTGCAATTCTTGGTTCAAACGTGCGACTCGCTCATCTGTCAAAAAGACTTGACCGCGCTCTGCAATTTCAAACAAACTTGAAACTTCGAAAATATTCCAAGCCACTGTTTCCCCATTATCTTTGAGGAAAATACGGGCTACCTTGCCTTTGCGCTCCACGTCTAGTTTGGCATCTCCGCTGTTTTTCACGATGACCATAAGGACATCGCCAACATGTTCTTTGTTATATGTAAAAATCATTCTTTCCTTTTCTCCTATTTCAGTCCTGCTAAAAAGTCGTTAATTTCTTCCTTACTTTTACGGTCGCGATTGACAAATCGGCCGATTTCCTTGTCCTTTTCTAAAACAACAAGACTAGGAATGCCGTACACATCCCAGAGTTTAGCCAGATCCAGATACTGGTCTCGGTCCACTCGAATAAAGGTGAACTCTGGATTGGTCTCCTCAATCTCTGGCAAGGATGGATAGATATAACGACAATCGCCACACCAGTCCGCCACAAAAAGGAAGACCTTCTTGCCATCTTGCTCGACAAAACCTGCTAGTTCTTCTATACTATCGGGAGTAATCATAAGGCTTCCTCCTCATAGACCAGGTCTTCATTTTCATAGACAAAGGTATAGTGACGACCATCCTCGAAAACGACTCCTCCGACGAGTCGCTCTAGGCTACTTTCGTAGACTTGAACATAGATAGTCGCAATCTCACCCATATCTGAGAAAAGTTCGCGCACGATAGCGGTCAACTCTTCTTGCGTCTTCATCAGTTTGTGGTTATCTGCTGCTTTTTTGGCACCCAAAGCGAGGGCACTTAGACCAGCCACAGTCAAGCCAGTCATCCATAATTTCTTAGCTTTCATACCATTCATTGTAACACAAAAAGGGCTCTAGGACAAATAGGGAAGCCGTATACGAGCAAGGAAAATCACTTCCCTCAGTGAGAAAAGAAAACTTCGGATTCTTATCGCCAAGCGCCTGAGTTAACAAGAATTTCCTGAATGGATTTAAAAACCTCTGAGATTGCTCTCAGAGATTAGAAGATAACTAGTTACTATTTTCAACTGCTGCTGTAACAAAGGCGGTGTAGAGTTCTTCTGGACGGTTTGGACGGCTGGAAAGTTCAGGGTGATACTGACAAGCCACAAAAAATTTATTCTCAGGAATCTCCACAATTTCTACCAAACGATTGTCTGGAGAAACTCCTGAAAAGACAAAGCCTGCTGCTTCAAACTGTTCACGAAAGGCGTTGTTAAACTCATAACGGTGACGGTGACGGCGTTGCACCACTTCTTGATTATGGTAAGCAGCTGCTGCCTTAGAACCACGTTTTAACTTAGATGGATAAAGTCCCAAACGAAGGGTCCCCCCCATATCCTCCACATCAATCTGATCACGCATGATATCAATGATAGGGTATTTTGTATCTGGTGCAAGTTCTGCAGAATTGGCACCTTCAAGACCTAAAACGTGACGAGCAAACTCGATACAAGTCAACTGCATTCCCAAGCAGACACCCAACATTGGAACATCATTCTCACGCGCATAACGGATGGCTTGAATTTTTCCTTCCGTACCACGTTGGCCAAAACCTCCTGGCACAATGATTCCGTCCGCATCAGACAAAAGCTCTGCCACATTCTCTGCTGTCACATCATTGGCATTGACCCAATTGATTTTAACTTCTGCGTCGTTGGCATAACCAGAGTGTTTCAAGGCTTCAACCACAGAGATGTAGGCATCTTGCAACTCAACATACTTACCGACAAGAGAAATTTTAACTTGTTTTTTCAGGTTCATGACCTTATCCACCATGGCTGACCACTCTGTCATATCTGCTACTGGTGCGTCTAATTTCAAATGGTCACAAACAATTTGGTCCATGCCTTGCGCCTGCAAATTCAATGGAATTTGGTAAAGGTGTTCGACATCCAAAGACTCTATAACGGCTTCTGGTGCCACATCACAGAACTGTGCTAGTTTGTTTTTTATTCCTTGACCAGCTGGTTTCTCTGTACGAATAACCAACATATTTGGCTGGATTCCCAAACCACGCAATTCTTTTACAGAATGCTGGGTTGGTTTGGTCTTCATTTCACCAGCAGCCCTGAGGTAAGGAAGCAAGGTTGTATGGATATACATGACATTATCTGCACCCACATCTGCCTTCATCTGGCGAAGAGCCTCTAGAAATGGCAAGGACTCGATATCCCCAACAGTTCCACCAACCTCTGTGATAATGACATCCGAGTCGGTCGTTACAGCGGCACGCTTGATTTTTTCTTTCAAAGCATCTGTGATATGAGGAATGACTTGAACAGTTGCCCCAAGGTATTCTCCACGGCGTTCTTTACGAAGAACTTCACTGTAAATTTTACCAGTTGTCACGTTTGAGTATTTGTTAAGATTGATATCGATGAAACGTTCATAGTGACCCAAGTCCAAATCTGTCTCAGCCCCATCATCTGTCACAAAGACTTCCCCGTGCTGGTAAGGGCTCATGGTTCCCGGATCGATATTGATATAAGGGTCAAACTTCTGAATAGTCACTTTTAGACCACGATTTTTCAAGAGACGGCCCAAACTTGCTGCCACAATCCCTTTCCCAATAGACGACACCACACCACCAGTTACAAAAATATATTTCGTAGACATAGATTCCTCTTTCTAAAATGCTCAAGGTCTTGTTGACTACGAGGGGACATAGAAAACAAGACCCTTATGAATAACGACTTTTCAAGAAAACTTCCTGAAAAACAAAAATAGCTCCCTAGTAACTAGGGAGCCCCGACCTCTAAAAGAGGTGCCCGAACAATATAATACCTTAAAGCAGAACATTTGTCAACCCGAATGGGTAAAACATGAAAAAAAGGAGATTGTTTTCAGAAAACCAGCTAAAGATCCGCATTCAAACGGATGACCTGCTCAAGGAACAAAAAAGGAGATCAGGCAATCTCCTCTGTGAAGTCTTTTACTCTTCTTCACTCGTTTCAGCGTCATCGTCAGAAAACTCGTCGTCTTCTTCGTTGAGATCCACGTCTTCACCCAAGTCATCAGGAGCGATTTCGTTGATTTCTGCATCATAAGCTTCCACTTCATTTTTCTCATCATCTGGATTTTCATCATCGTATGAAAGAGCTGGATCTGCTTCGTATGCATCTTCGTCTTCTGGATCATCCGCATTGTAGTCAATGGCATCTGAATCACCATCCATAAAGGCATTGACGCGTTTTTTCTTAGCTTTTGGTGCTACTTCATCGTCGTCACTTTCTTCAAGAGCGATGATTTCTTCGTCGATTTCGTCCACACCATACCATGAACGAAGACCCCATTTGTTGTCCCCAAGAGAGATGAAGCTACCGTCAAAGTTCAACTCTGTGTAGAACAAAGGCAAAGCTTCGCGGATATCGCTGTTTGATGTTCCAAGGTAGTTTTGAATTTCGTTTACAAGATCGCTAAAATGCATCTCATGATCGCGACCACGAAGTTCCAAGATAGCACGCGCCACCTCAATCATAGATAGTTCACTTTTTTCTTGCCCAGCAAATACTTCTAATTCCAAAGCGTTTCTCCTCATTTTTACTACTATCGCCAGAGCGAACAAACTCTGACCTCATTTTATCATGTACTCTTTATTGTACGATAATTTTGCGGAATAGTCAAAGGTTAAATGGGAGAAAGTGACAGGACTTTTTATTTCTTTGCTACCCAGCCGATGGTATCGATGGGAGCTTGGTACGGGCACGAATTGACTGAATTTTCATGTGGTAAGCTACTTTCTATATTTTTTATTTCTTCTTGCATCATTAGTTTGTAGATTACCATTATTTTCAAATTTTTCAAGATATTTTTTTTTAAATATATTTTTTGTGCCAATCTTATTTTCCATAAGAAAATCATTCAGTGATTCAAATAATTCGCTACTTGTTTTCTCGTGGTCACCTAATGTCTCTAAAACTCTGTCTAATACTTGTTCTTCTTTTTTATTATATACTGATACTTTTTGCTCAATAAATAATAGTCGACATTTTATTCCCATACTTGATAGAACATCATAATGTTGGGATAAATTAACCATCGAAAAGAAAGGAAGTATTTCGCTTGCTTTTTTATCATATCTTTTATCTATTACTCCATATATAACTTCAATCTTGTCATCTGGTTTAAAATAATCTTCTTCAAACAATTCATTGATATTTTTAATAAATAATATCTCATTTTTATATAACTGAGCAGATACAACTCCTTGAGCAAATAAATGACTTAAGTTTGCAGAGGAACCACCTTTTTTTATGTGAATAAATTGTTTATTAATTGTTATAATGTCAGCTGGTTCAATTTTACTATGGCCATAATCTTTCAATTGAAAGTTCTTCTTATCAAATAGTTTAAAGCGATTAGGATCAGATTCTGCAAATTTTTCATTGAATTCTCCCTCATTCCAATTTTCAGCACAGCTAGGAATTGCGGGATCATTGAATTTTTCTATATGATCAATTTTATTTACAATATCTGTATAATAGGTTGATTCTACTTTAAACCAGTCGCCATTATTTATAAAAAATTTTTCATTATTGTGATCAATTTCAATAAATAAAGCATCATAAATACTTGATATTTTCTGTGCAGAGTCGTTTGTCCAACAATATAAGGAACAACTTTTTAATTTATCTATTATTATTTTATCTTCTATATTTTTAGAAAGAAACTCCCAAAACTGTTCTGAAGGGATATCGTCATAAAAATTTTCCTTAATTTTATGACTAATATTCATACCTGATATAAAATATCCTTCTATATCAAGATAAGAGACAATTTTGTTAGGAGCAATAATAGGATTTTCTAATCGTTTATCTGTGATATGATCAAGTAATACTCCATCTAGTTCTGAGATAATTTCCTTTTCTTTAACATACTGAACATGATCAATCCACTCCAACCCTTTTTCTTTGTAGTTTTCACTAGAATACGCATCTAAAATTTCGTTTAACAAATCAGATAAAGTTACATCTGATTTAGCAGAAAATCTAAGATTATCAGCCCCATTTAACGTCGAATAATGACTATCATATGAGGCACGACCTGAAATTGATTTTAAAATATCAGCGTTTGTATCAATATGTAAATCAGAATGAGACCCATAGCTTAAAGCCTGTCTTTGAATATCTAGATAGTTTGTGGATATATTTAATGAATTAAGACTTTTGATATTACTTTCTTCAATAAGATTAACAGCCGTTCTTAATCCAAAATTCCTAACTATAGATTGCTCATTCAACATAGTTCGACCGTATCCAAAAACCAAACTAAAAACATATTCTACTTCATTTTTTACATATTTAAGCATCATAACAGCTTTATTCGATTTGTTTTTATATAAATCACTATCCAATTCACCCTTAGTATAGGACCTAAGAGTATCTAACCACTCTACTGTGTTCTCTTCCGTAGAAGCAATATATATTATTCCTTCTTTGAAATTATTATGTTTTTCTACATCCAAATCATGAGAAGCAATCCCCTCTAAGTCACCTTTCAAGCACTTCTTGAAATCATTGGTATTATGTAATATCAAATTATAATTTTCAGTATTCTTACCCATTAATACTTCCTCAAAAATCTATTTTAGTTCATTATACCAAAAAACACGGCTTCTCACCGTGTTTCTGTGTTTATCTCACCAACTTCTTCATCTCATCAATACGTGCGATGGTCGCATCATATTTAGCTTGGTAGTCGGCTTGTTTGTCGCGTTCTTTTTGGACGACTTCTGGTTTGGCATTGGCTACGAAGCGTTCGTTAGAGAGCTTCTTACCGACCATATCCAGTTCTTTTTGCCATTTATCCAATTCCTTGTCGAGACGAGCCAGTTCTTCTTCGACATTGAGGAGGTCTGCCAGTGGCAAGTAGATTTCTGCTCCTGTGATGACGCTTGACATTGCAAGTTCAGGTGCAGGGATGGTTGATGCGATTTCCAAGTGTTCTGGATTTGTGAAGCGTTTGATATAGTTGACATTGCTGTTAAAGAATGCTTCCAAGTCGCTATCGCTTGTCTTAACAAGGATGGTGATTGGCTTGCTTGGAGCAACGTTTACTTCCGCACGCGCATTACGAACCGCACGGATCAAGTCTTTAAGACTTTCCACACCAGTGTGAGCAGCAAGGTCTTCAAAGGCTGGGTTAACAGTTGGGTATTCCGCTGTGACGATAGATCCTTCTGAGATTTGTCCAAAAATTTCCTCTGTCACGAACGGCATGATAGGGTGAAGGAGACGAAGGATCTTGTCCAAGGTGTAAAGGAGAACAGAACGTGTGATGACTTTCTCTTCTTCATTATCGCTATAAAGGACTTCCTTGGTCAACTCAACGTACCAGTCCGCAAACTCATCCCAGATAAAGTTATAGAGGATGTGTCCAGCAACACCAAACTCAAATTTATCAAAGTTTTCAGTGACTTTGCCGATCGTTTCATTGAGGTTGTGGAGAATCCAGCGGTCTGTGACATTTCCAGCTTCCTTGTTGGCAACTTTTTCTACATTAGCCGTTGCTTGCTCAAGGGTCAATCCTTCATTGTTCATGAGGATGTAGCGAGAGATGTTCCAGATTTTGTTAATGAAGTTCCATGAAGCATCCATTTTCTCATAAGAGAAGCGGACGTCTTGCCCTGGTGCAGAACCGTTTGAAAGGAACCAACGAAGGGCATCCGCACCGTATTTCTCGATAACATCCATTGGGTCAATTCCGTTACCGAGAGATTTAGACATCTTACGACCTTGCTCGTCACGAATGAGACCGTGAATCAGAACGTTTTGGAATGGCTGACGACCAGTGAATTCCAAGGATTGGAAAATCATACGAGACACCCAGAAGAAGATAATGTCGTAACCTGTTACCAGGGTTGAAGTTGGGAAGTAACGTTTGAAGTCTGCTGAGTCGACATCAGGCCAGCCCATGGTTGAGAACGGCCAAAGAGCAGAACTGAACCAAGTATCCAAGACGTCTTCGTCCTGAGTCCATCCGTCACCTTCTGGAGCTTCCTCACCGACGTACATTTCGCCCTCAGCATTGTACCAAGCAGGGATTTGGTGCCCCCACCAGAGCTGACGAGAGATTACCCAGTCATGGACATTTTCCATCCATTGGAGGAAAGTATCGTTGAAACGAGGTGGGTAGAATTCTACCTTGTCCTCTGTGTCTTGGTTGGCAATAGCATTTTTCGCCAATTGGTCCATCTTGACGAACCACTGAGTAGACAAGCGTGGTTCAACCACAACACCTGTACGCTCTGAGTGACCAACACTGTGGACACGTTTTTCGATTTTAACGAGGGCACCGATTTCTTCCAACTTGGCAACGACTGCTTTACGGGCTTCAAAACGGTCCATGCCTGCAAATTCAAAGGCCAAGTCATTCATGGTTCCGTCGTCGTTCATGACGTTGACGTGTGGCAAGTTATGACGTTGACCAACCAAGAAGTCGTTTGGATCGTGGGCAGGCGTGATTTTCACAACACCCGTACCAAACTCAGGATCTGCATGCTCGTCGGCAACGATTGGAATGAGTTTGTTAGCGATTGGAAGGACTACATTTTGGCCGATCAAGTCCTTGTAGCGTGGATCTTCTGGATTGACCGCAACGGCAACGTCTCCGAACATAGTTTCAGGACGAGTAGTCGCAACTTCAAGGGCGCGTGAACCATCTTCCAGCATGTAGTTCATGTGGTAGAAGGCACCTTCGACATCCTTGTGAATCACCTCGATATCAGAAAGGGCTGTGCGAGCTGCTGGGTCCCAGTTGATGATAAACTCACCACGGTAGATCCAACCTTTCTTGTAAAGTTCGACAAAGACCTTGCGAACGGCTTTAGACAAACCTTCGTCAAGAGTGAAACGCTCGCGAGAGTAGTCTACAGAGAGCCCCATCTTGCCCCATTGTTCCTTGATGGTTGTCGCATATTCGTCTTTCCATTCCCAGACTTTCTCGAGGAATTTCTCACGACCCAAGTCATAACGACTAATGCCCTCACCACGCAAGCGCTCCTCAACCTTAGCTTGAGTCGCAATCCCCGCATGGTCCATACCCGGAAGCCAAAGCGTATCAAAGCCTTGCATGCGTTTTTGACGGATGATAATATCCTGCAAAGTCGTGTCCCAAGCGTGACCAAGGTGGAGTTTGCCAGTTACGTTTGGTGGTGGAATCACGATCGAATAAGGCTTAGCCTTTTGATCGCCTGAAGGCTTGAAAACATCCGCATCAAGCCATTTTTGGTAACGACCAGCCTCAACCTCGGCTGGATTGTATTTAGGTGAAAGTTCTTTAGACATTATTTTTTCTCCTTTTACGAATATTTCTTTTATATCTACGATTTATTAGGGCGCTGAACCCATTATTTCGATACTCATAATATCCCTTAGCGGAATCTGAATAATTCAGTTTTAGAAATTTAACTACCCCTACACTAAGTGCCGTTGCTAGAATAATAGACAAGGATACAATTATAAACGAAGTTATAATACTAGACATCCATACCGAAGCAAGTTCTTTGTTACTGGGATTGATTAAATTGATTATACTGAACTTAGCTGTATTTACCGGAATAATTTCATCTAGCTTTATCTTTTGTACCGTGAACAATGCAGAGAATAAATTTAAACAAAAAAGTGTAAGAAAACTTATCAAATGTAACCAGTAAATATGTTTTTTCATTTTCAAAGTCGGAATCGGAAGTTGCGAGGAATCATCTGTTGCAAATTGATAATGTAATTTGCCTATAATCGTTGAGATCAAAACAGGAAGTAACCATGTTAGGATGATAAGGAATCCTCCTTCTATTCGATCATAGAAAAAAATAAGTAACACATATAGAACACCAAAAACCCATCTAAGCAGTTCATTCTTTTTATCATACCCTCCCTTATCAAGTTGTGTTTTTAATACAAACCAAAAATATATAAATAGAGTTGCAAACATCATATTTACGGGAGCTAAGTCTACAATTGATTTATCTTGTAACTTCAAATAATTCAATGTCGTTGTTAAATATAAAAACAATTGAACAAATGATATAATATACATAACGACGTAGGAGGAAAAATACGTCTTATCTCGGTTTTTCCGTTTTTTACTTTGTTTAGTATAAAAATTTAATAAGCCTGTACGTAATGCAGGACAGATAATTGTAATAAATAATACAATACCCCAACTCAACCATTCTGGTGAAATATCTAAAGGTATAACCCATTGAAGCGCAAATATATAGCAAACGTCAAATATATTTAAAGATGCAAGCATAACTTTACTAGTACTAAAAAAGTCCCTAATTTTGAATAATTTCTCTTCAAAAATAATTGCATATACTAGAGGAAGTGCTGGTTGTAATAGTATAACGAACCTGTACCTATAACAAAATACCAACGCTATACTAAGAATTAAAACTAGACAATACAGGAATACTGCTATCTTGTTATTTTTAATTTTTGAGTATATTCTATATCCATAGTAACTCATCAAAGTGAGTACTATAAACTCTAAAATAAAAAATGGCAAACTTTTCTCATTGAATATTTTTACTTCCTTAACTGGTAACAAAGTAAAAGGTAGAATTAAAAATATTGATACCAAAGATGATATTACAATAATGGCAGGCCCCCAAGCCAGTATATTATATAAAAATTTTAATATTTTCTTAACATTAGATTTAAAATTACAGTTTTTGATAATCATTCCCACTCACTCCTCAGCAAGCCATATATCAGACTGTCACAGCGGTTTCCTTGAACATCCTTTCTGTCTCGGATGCGAGCTTCGAGGGTGAAGCCAAGCTTCTCTGCGACTCGTTGACTTTGGACATTATAGCCAAAGCAAGTCAACTCAATCTTGTGAAGACCCAAATTTTTAAATCCTAGGTCAATCAAGGCACGCGCTGCTTCTGGAACATAACCCCGACCCCAATAGTCTGGGTGTAAGGTATAGCCAATCTCCAGCACATCGTCTTCGTGGCGATGATTAAAATCAACAGAGCCGATGATAGTATCGGTCCCTTTAACCACTATGCCGTAACCAGCTGGGAGATTGTCCTTTTCAATGCGCTCGGGCAGAATATGCTCCAGATAATAAATCTCATCTTCCAAGGTTTTTACAGGGTGAAATGCTGCTGGATAGGCGACTTCTGGCAGACTAGCGTAGGCATGGATATCCTCAGCATCAGCCACTGTACGGACTCGTAAGACGAGCCGATCGGTTTCTAATCGTTCTGGTAATTGTGCTTGCTCCATCTTCCTACCTCGCTTCCCATAAAAAATGCCCCTGCCATCTACATGACAGGGACGAATGTGTTTATCCGCGGTACCACCCAATTTCGGGCAGAGACGCCCGCAACTCTTGTCTTTGAAGGATATACAAAGACACTTTTATTTCATTTTCATCCATCAGCAACCAGTTTTGACACATTTGTGGACTTCTCAGCGCCGCCACTTTCTGTAAAATGTGGAATTCAAAACACCTCTAATAGCTCTATTGTAACAAGTTTTTCACGGAAATGCAAGGCTCAAGAAAGATTACTTGAAACTGATTCCGTGTTCTTTTAATTTCTTGATGGTAGCTGGACCGATTCCTTTTAAGGCAAGAAGTTCTTTTTCAGTCCAGTTTTTGAAGTCAGCAGCTGACTTGATGCCTTCATCATAGAAAGTCTTAGCACGATCTACTGAGAGGCCACCCAAAGTAGCTGCGAAATCTTCTACTGAATTGGCTACTTTTTGAGCTTGTTCCTTGGTCACTTCTACTGCTTGTTCCACTTTTTTAGAGACAACTTTTCCTGCTTGACTGGCAGACTTTTCCGCATGTTTCACGACTTTTTTGGTCTCTTCTACAACTTTGGTCACTGTAGTTGAAAATGCACCTGAACGACGAAGGCTATTTCGCAATTGTTTTTTACGTTGGAGTTTCTTTGACATGATAAAATCCTTTCAATAAAAAATCCCTGCTCTGACAAGGATTTAATAAAGATATTCTATCAAGATTTCGGCAAAAAATCAAGAAAGTATCACTATTTTAATAATTTCGCTCGCCAAACAAGCCCTCTGGCAGATCATGAAATCCCTTGCCTGCTTTGAAGTTTTCAAACTTACCCAGCAAGAACTGGTAGGCATCCAAGCGACTTTCGTAGCGAATCATGGCATCTTTGGCACGTTCGTCTTGGTCTTCTTCGTAGACTTTTTGACTTTCCTTGTGCGCCATGTCATTGATCATGATCTGGGTATTAACCCAGGCTTCAAATTCCTTCATAAATTCTTGTTCGTAGCTCATTGCTTCTCCTTATTCTAATCCACGGAAGTAGTCCGTATCAATCTCTCGGTAGGGCTGGATATCCTGAACGTACTCTAGCACGCCTTGAAATTCCCCGTTCTCATCGTGTACTGCAGCGTAGGTGATGTGGACAAACTTGCCTCGCGACTCAGACTTGAACCACATTTCATACTTGTCCTTGACCCCTTCACGAAGACCTTTCATAACGGCCTTCACCTTGTCTAAGTACTTGGGCGGATGGCAGAGTTCTACATTGCGCCCGACTTGGGACGGCGTCCGTTTGAAAATCATCTCATCAGCTGGCGCATTGTCATTGTAATACTGAAAAATATCGTCTTTATTGACAAAGGTAATCTCCATAGGGAGGTGATTGAGGATGAGGTTGGCCTGCTCGACTGAGAGATAGCCATTGCCAAAAGCCTGTTGACTATGGCGGTCCAGCACTGCTTCCTTTTTCTTAGGGGTAAAGGTAATGGTAAACTGACCTTCTGGTGTATCGATAACTTGATGCACTTGGCCTTCAGCCGTGTCTAGTTGTACTGGCTCTTCTGCACTCTTTTCCTCAAGGAAACTCTGGCGTTCTGGAACCCATTTCTCAGACGGACGGATGATGGCATAACCGTAAACATCGCTCTCCTCCGCAATCTGAAGCCAGTCATCCTGAGTAAAGGACTCAAGGAGAATCATGAGAAGGATGGACTCTTCCTTGAAAATCATACTTTCAAACTCTGTCGCAAAAGCTTCAAAATCTTCTTTTACACTGCTAATCGACACTTCTGGTAGTGCCTTAGCCGTCGCTAGAGCTGTCTGAAAGAGTTCCCTGATCTGGTCATCCACTCCCCACATGACCTTAGGGGGTGAATCGTGACCATAGCGCTCCATGATGGGGAAAAAGAGCTCTTCCTTGCGCTGGTAGTGGAGGTCAAATTGCCCCAAAAGCCCCATTTGACGGACCAAGCCCTTGCGCATCTCTGCCAGCATTTCCTCATCTTCCATAGACTCATAGGTATCTAACAGTCTCCGAATGCGAATCAAGGCAGCACGGAGAGCCAGATTTTCATCCTTGAAGACGCGAACGGGGTGGCCAGGATGCTCGGTATCCTCTACTTCGACACCCTTAACAGCATTTTTAAAAAGATTAGCATGGACATCACAAAGCTCCATGACATCTTCAAAGGTAACACCTGAGTCTGAGTTCATCAGCTCGTGCTCCATGAGGGAAATCTCGATGGCTGAAACACCTGTAAAAGTCGCATCAAAACGCTCCTGAACCGACTCGGGAGAGGCGCCATTGTGCAATTCTAGCAAAATATCCCGTAGGATATGAATCCGTTCATCTGCCATTAGTCTAATCCAATCACTTCGTAGCCATTCGCTTCCAGTGTGCGAACAATCTTGTCCATAGGAGTTCCTTCGAGCTTAGAACCCTGTTTGAGCGATACCTTGCGACCGACTGTGTTACGCATCAAGGGATTAGCAAGTGGTTTAAAACCAAGCTCCACTAGGATTTCCAAGACTTCTGGATGCTTGTCTACCACTTCCGCAACGGGAATTGACACATCAATGATATTATCCATGACGACCTCCATGTATGTTCTAAAATGATTTTGCTGCTTATATTATACCATAAGGACGATTAGCATACACCAAAAAAGAGGGTTTCCCCTCTTTCTTAGTTTTTATCCAGATTGCGTAGCATCTCGTCAATCTTGTTTCCATATTCGATGGATTCGTCTTTGACGAAGGTCAAATCTGGGATTTTGTACAATTTCAAATTGCGACCAAGTTCACGTTTGATGGTACCAGTTGCTTTTTCAAGCCCGATTTGAGCTTTTTGGTTATCCGAAGCAAGGTTACTCAAAATGGTGTAGTAAACCTTGGCAACGGACAAGTCACCTAGCATCTGAACATCTGTGATGGTCACACCTTGGACCCGCGGATCACGGACTTTCTTTTGCAAAATCTCATTGACTTCACGCTTGATTTCCATGCCCACACGATCCGTTCGGAAATGATTTGCCATGATATTCCTTTCTCTACTTTGAACCAAAAGCTAGGCCAGCAGACCTAGCTATTTTTAAATTTATTGATTTTCAGCTCAAATTGAAACGAAGTTCAATTTGAACTCATCCGCTTCTTTCGCTGTGGTGAAAGTGATGGAATTGATTTATCAGTCCCATCACAAGGGATTTTTGAGACACTAGCCTCAAAAATAAGCAATGAAACCATCGGTTTGCCTGCGTCCCTCACCACCTAAGAAAGGAGCAAAAATCTTATCGCTTGATTTCTTCCATGATATAGGTCTCAATCACATCATCCATCTTGATATCATTGTAGCCTTCAATCATCAATCCACCTTCACGACCGTTCGTAACTTCTTTCACGTCGTCTTTGTAGTGTTTCAAGCTTGCGAGTTCGCCGTCATAGATAACGACACCGTCACGGATAACACGAACTTTAGAGTCACGAGTAACCTTACCGCTAGTAACCATAAATCCACCAATGGTTCCCACTTTAGATACCTTGAAGGTTTCACGGATAACTGCTTCACCGATAACTTTTTCTTCAAATTCTGGGTCAAGCATCCCTTTCATGGCTTCTTCCATCTCTTCGATAACCTTGTAGATAATACTGTGGAGACGGATTTCTACATCATCAGCTTCGGCTTGTTGACGAGCTTGTGGTGTAGGGCGTACGTTGAAACCAACGATAAAGGCATTTGAAGCTTCCGCAAGGGTCACGTCAGATTCATTGATAGCACCGACTGCCGAGTGAACGATAGTAACTTTCACACCTTCCACATCAATTTTTTGAAGTGAGGCAGAAAGGGCTTCAACAGAACCTTGTACGTCGGCCTTGATGATAACGTTAACTGACTTAAGCTCACCAGCTTTAAGTGTATCAAAGAGGTTTTCAAGGCTGACACGTTGAGTAGCTTGACGTTGTTTCATGAGGGCACGTTTTGCACGCTCTTCACCGGCTGCACGCGCAGATTTTTCATCTTCGTAAACGGCAAAGTGGTCACCCGCCATTGGCGCTTCGTTCAAACCTGTGATAGAAACCGGCGTTGATGGGCCTGCAACCTTGACACGACGACCAAGGTCATTGGTCATGGCACGGACACGACCGAAGGTATTTCCGACAACGATAGGGTCTTGGACATTTAAGGTACCTTGTTGAACAAGAAGGGTTGCGACCGCACCTTTTCCTTTATCCAAGCGAGCTTCGATAACAGTACCGATCGCACGAACTGTTGGGTCTGCCTTGAGTTCTTGGATTTCAGCCACAAGAAGGACTGTTTCCAAGAGTTCATCGATGTTTTGATTGAACTTAGCTGAGATTTCAACAAATTCAGAATCTCCACCCCAAGCTGTTGACATAACCCCATGCTCAGCCAATTCACCGATAACACGTTCTGGATTGGCACCTGGTTTATCAATCTTGTTGATAGCTACGATGATTGGAACGTTGGCCGCTTTTGAGTGGTTGATGGCTTCGATAGTCTGCGGCATAACACCGTCATCTGCCGCTACAACCAAGATGGTAATATCGGTAACAGAAGCACCACGCGCACGCATAGAGGTAAAGGCCGCGTGCCCTGGTGTATCAAGGAAGGTGATCTTCTTGCCATTTTCCACGATTTGGTAGGCACCAATATGCTGAGTGATACCACCCGCTTCACCTGTCGCAACACGAGAGTTACGAAGGGTATCCAAGAGGGTTGTCTTACCGTGGTCAACGTGTCCCATGATCGTCACAACTGGTGGACGCTCAACCAATTCATCTTCATTGAGATACCCATCTTCGACAAAGAAACGTTCGATGTCGGCATTATCCACTTCAACCTTTTGTTTGGCTTCGATACCGTAATCCACCATGAGGAGTTCGATGGTTTCTCCGTCCAAGGATTGGTTTTGTGTGGCCATAACACCCATCATGAAAAGTTTCTTAACGATTTCAGCTGGTTCACGTTTGATACGTTTTGCGATTTCCGCAACGGTCATACCATCTGTATACTCAAATTCTGTTGGCAATTCATGGAACTTGCGCTCTGTAACAGGTTTTGGAGCCTGGTTACGGTTATTTTGCTTGTTGCCTTTTTTATTCTTTTTGTTGTTATTCCAGTTACTATTTCTTTGATTTCTCACTTGATTCTGACTACTTCGATTCTTTTGTTGTTTTCTAGGACCATCTTCTTCGTGATCATAATCATCACGTTCTTTGTCTGGTCGAGCTTGTTTTTTACGACGTGTATCCACTGGCGCTTCTTTCGCTACAGGAGCTACTGTTACGGCTGGCTGCGTTTGTTCAGCTAGCTTAGCAGCTTCTTCAAAGATTTCCTCTGGTTCCTTGCGTTTATTAGCTTGAGCCAAGGCTTCTTTGGCAGCTTGCGATTGTTTGAAGCGCTCCTCACTTGAGCGTGCGTACTCTGCATTTTGCTCTGCTTTTAGGGCTGCTGCACGGGCTTTAAAGTCAACACGTGGTCCAGCTTGCTTGGACTGGAAGTCTTGTTGCTGACGGCGATTATTGCCACGATTTCCCTGACCTTGTGGTTTTTTCCCTTGGTCGTTAAAACGGCGATTGTCGCGGTTTCCTAGACTAGGTTTGCCACCATTACGGCCGTCGTTTTTCTGACGGTTACCGTTTTGTTGTTGGTCACGGTTGTTGCCCTTGTTTTGTTTGCGTCGCTCTGCCTGCTCTTTGGCACGCGCCTCACGCTCCGCCTTGAAGTTTCGACTCTGTGGTCTTGCAGCCACCACTTTTTCTTCCTTAGGCGCTACAGGTGTAGCTGGTTTGCTTTCTTCCTTAGCGACAGCTGATTTAGCTGGTGCAGGCTTTTCTGCTTTCTTTTCTACACTTGCTTTTGGTGCCTCTTGTTTGACTTCTGCCTTAGGAGCAGGTGCAGGTTTGAAGCTAGCTGCGATTTGCTCAGCAGCAGCAACTTCCACGCTCGATGAGTGGCTTTTCACATCCAAGCCCAACTCTTTTGCACGCGCTACAACTTCCTTACTTTCTTTCCCAAGTTCTTTTGCGATTTCGTACAATCTTTTCTTAGACAAATCATGTCCTCCTCTTCTATTCCATAAGAGACCTCATTTTCTTTGTAAATCCAGCATCTGTCACAGCCAGGACTTTTCTTGATTTTCCGACTGCTATGCTTAATTCCAGTGTTGAAAACACGGTTATAACTTCTACTTGATAATAGTCACTTTTATCTTGAATCTTCTTGGTTAGATTGGGGCCAGCATCATGGGCTAGAAAGACTAGCTTGGCTTTCTGGTCTTGGATAGCCTTGACCACCAATTCCTCACCCGATATGATCCGGCCTGCTCGCTGAGCAAGTCCCAAGAGATTGCTTATCTTTTGCTTATTCAAGTCCTAACTCTCTTCTTTTTACTTTGTGATCAACATAAGCGATCAACTCGTCATAAAAGCTTTCTTCCACTTCCATGTTAAAGCTACGGTTAAAGACTTTCTTCTTTTTTGCCTCTAGGGCTTCTGCATTGTCTAGCTTGATATAAGCGCCTCGACCATTGGCCTTGCCTGTCGGATCGATAAAGACTTGCCCTTCTTTGTTCTTGACAATGCGGAGCAAATCACGTTTATCAATCACTTCGTTGGATACAACAGACTTGCGCAAAGGGATTTTTCTTGTTTTCATCTTTCCCTCCTCTAGCAGCTTTTATTCTTCGATCAATTCGTCCGCAGCTGCGTAATCCACTTGACCTGCTTCTTCCATAGCTTCAAATTCGCTGGCAGACTTGATATCGATACGGTAACCTGTCAAATGAGCTGCCAAGCGAACGTTTTGTCCACGACGACCGATAGCAAGAGAAAGCTTGTTATCAGGTACAACGACCAAGGCACGTTTGCTGTCGTTTTCATCAAAGATAACTTGGTCAACCTCTGCCGGTGCGATAGCATTGTAGATAAACTCAGCTGGATCTGCTACCCACTCGATAACGTCGATGTTTTCTTCGACAGGAATCATGCGATCGCTCTTGGAATCGTAACGAGCTGGGTGGAATTTGCTGGTGATTTTCTTGATATTTGCACCACCACGCCCAACGATTGTCCCGATAGCGTCCACGTTTGGATTGTGGCTACGAACGGCAACTTTCGTACGGTCACCAGCTTCGCGGGCTACGCTCATGATTTCAACAGTTCCATCGTAAACTTCTGGAATTTCTTGCTCCATCAAGCGTTTGATCATTTCTGGATGGCTACGGCTAACAAAGACGTTGACACCACGAGGGTTGTCTTCAACCTTGTAAACATAAACTTCGATACGATCATGGGAAGCAAAAACTTCTCCAGGGATTTGGTCTTGTTTTGACAATTGGGCTTCGATGCTGCCGAGATTGACGTAGATGAAACGGTTGTCAAAACGTTCTACCGTACCAGACATGATTTCTTGTTCATGTTCTTTGTAAGTATTGTAAGTGATGGCACGTGTTTGCTTGCGCATTTTTTCCATAATGGTTTGTTTGGCAGATTGGGCTGCTACACGACCAAACTCAGCTGGTGCTTCTTCAAACTTGATCTTGTCACCAAGCTCATAGGCTGAATTAATGGCAAGAGCATCTTTCAAGCTGATTTCCAAACGGCTATCAAATACTTCATCAACAACTTCACGGACAGTATAAACTGTAAAGTCACCTGTCTTTTCATTAAAGTCGATGGCTACGCTATCAGACTGACCATAGCGTCTGCGATAAGCGGAACGAAGCGACTCTACTACTGCGTCGATGATGTCTTCTTTTTTGATTCCCTTGTCTTCTTCCAAAATGCGGAAGGCCTCTAGCATTTCTTTACTCATGTTTTCTTCACTTTTGAATCCTCAAAAGCTATCCTTTCTTTTCTATAATTTTACTGCTAAACGTGCTTTTGATACTAAACTGTATGGAATTTGGACGGTTTTCTTACGTGTCTTGTCCATATACTCCATAGTCAACTCATCCCCTTCAAAGGATACTAAGGTCCCTTCAAAGACTTTTTGCTTATCGATGGCCTGGTAGAGCCCGACATGGATGTATTTCCCAACAGCTCCAGCGACAGCATCCTTGGTTTTCAAAGGACGTTCCAAGCCTGGACTGGTGATTTCTAGGAAATATTGTTCTGGGAAGGGATCGGGCTTGATGGTGTCTAGGACAGGACTGATGATTTCTGTCAAGTCTGCCGTGTCGTTCAAGGTAATTCCTTCAGGTTTATCTACAAAAATACTGAGAATCATGTCACTGCCAATCTTTCCATACTCAATATCCACGAGTTCGAAAGGCGCTTGGATGACAGGTTCTACAACTTCTCTGACTAATTCTACGATTGTTGCGATTGCGTCCACCTCCTCATAAGCAAGAGGCGAAGATATTTCCCCGCCTCTCTTTCTCATATTCTTACTATCAGTATAGCACGTTTGTCAATTTATGTAAAGTATAAGCACTCAAACGGCTGGTTTTCAAGCTATTTCTTAAAATTCTGCCTCAACTCGGTAGATCACTTGACCTTTGCTGGAGAATTTTTGCTCATATTCCGTCATGACATTGCCTTCAAAATCACTGACATGCAGGTCCAGCCAAACCCCATTGAGTTTCATCCCATACTGAGAAAAGCTCACCAGGCTGTACTCAAACAAACCACGATTGTCTGTCTTGAAATGGATTTCCCCATTCTCAGGCAAGATGCGTTTGAAGGTATCCAAGAAACTCTTGTAAGTCAAACGACGTTTTTCATGGCGTTTTTTAGGCCAAGGATCTGAAAAGTTTAGGTAGAGACGATCAATCTCACCGTCTTCAAAATAGTCTGTCAAGTCAGAACCATCTACCCACAAAAGTTTGATATTAGGTACTCCAACTTCAAGCACCTTGTCCAAGGCATAACTCAATACCGACTTTTGGATATCAATTCCAATGTAGTTGATGTCAGGATTTTGCTTGGCCATTCCTGATACGAAGGCCCCTTTCCCACTTCCAACTTCAACATGAATAGGATGATCATTTCCAAACAAGTCTCGCCATTTCCCTTTAGCCTCCAAGGGATTGAGGACCACATACTGGGGATTAGCCTCTAGTAACTCTGTCGCCCCTTTACGATTTCTAACTCTCATCTCTTCTTTCCATACTTGTCACGGAAGACACGCAAGGCATAAATCTCCCGGTTTACATTATCTAAATCTTGATTTACAAAGTATTTGGCAATCTGGCTCAAGTAAGAATACTGACCATACCAATACAATTTATCTAACACTGTCTGATTGTACTTATAACCGTAATAAGTTAGCCAATCATGCCAATGTTGCTCTGGAATATAATGACACAACATATGCGCCACATCAAACATGCGATCCGTCAGACGAACCGAATCCCAATCCACTAGATAAACGAGTCCACTCTCTGTCTCAATCCAATTACTATGGCGAAGATCCCCATGCACAATCGTTGCATGGTCTTCCCTAAAGCCTGGAACTGTCCTACGCAAATCATCAATCACCGAGTTTAAGTACTGATGTCGTTTCAAGACTTCGGGTGCTTCCTGCCTCCAAGACTGCAACAAGTCTACTGGCGTCTCCATGGTATATCCCAAACGGCTCAACTGCTTCATCAAGGGACGTGAGCGGTGAAGACGTGTCAAGATATTGATGATCTGCTTGCGGTTCATATCGTGCGGTGTCAAGATTTTACCCGTCAACCATTCTTGAGCACACATATCACGACCATCTGGCAAACGACGAGTCCATAGTAATTGAGGAGCGATTTGTTCTCTGGCTAGGCCAGGTAGGATTGGAGAGGTGTTCATTTTTACAAAGACGCGCTTCCCATCAGGGTAGCTTCCCATATAAGCCTTGCCACTCTTCCCAGGGATAGGGGTCAGCGTTAGCTCATTATCACCCAAGTCCATTTCTTTCCTCCGTATAAAGTTTCCTTACTATTCTACTAGTTTTTGGTCTATTCGTCAACCAATCTTTTTAGTTGGTAAGGTAAATAAAACAATTGTAGGAAGAGACTAGCCCCTACAAGAGCCAACAAGGCTATTTTTTCTTGAAAAACCACTGCTCCAACTAGCAATTCCAACAAAAGAACAGTACCTCCCACACCGAGCACAATCTGTTTTAATCCCTTCTCTTTCTCCCCTTTTTCTAATGGAAAGAGCTGGGTCAAGTATTGGTAATCAAAGGCGTGATATAGGGCTAGCAATTGGAAGAGCAAGAGGTAATTAAATAGAACCACCACTGCCATCGCAATCCAAGATTGCTCGATAAAGATCACAGCTAACAAGGATAGGAGCAAAAGGCGCAAACTAAGGGCAAATAAATCTCCATTTCGCAGATAAGAACGGAGATAGAGGTTTTGCCAAATCTTGCTTGGTACTTTTTGAACTACTTTTAAGATAAAGTCCAGATAAGCTCGGCGCTTGACGCTGTTAGAAATCCCCTTGACCTGAGTAAAGAGAGCAAAGAAACGAAGCAAGACTTGCTTGCGTTTGCTTTCTTGGGAAATCACATAGTCCCAGTCCAGTCCATTGTCAGTAAAAAATTTACTGGCTTTTTGGCGAAAGACTATGTACTTCGCTGCTCCCAGTAAAAGCACATAGATGAGAAAAACTGGTAAGCCATAACCCATGGCTAAAAACAAGGGCGCAAAAAGAAGTAAGCAGAGAGTCTGTACCAATAGCCAAAAGACCAGTGAGCGCACCGTCTGCCCTTTGAGGTGGGACTTGACCTCCTCTTCACTGACTAAGAGAAAGAGCTTGTCAGGTACTTCCATGTAGGTCGCGATTCCTCCCCAAGCCAAAAACAAGGCAGAGACAATCCCCAAAAACAAGAGAATAGGCCAATGATTTTCAGGAAAATGTTGCAGGAGTTGGCTGTACTGGTAGGCTAGAAAACCGATGAGAACCAGCAGGAACAAGACAAAGTGGTCATTGAGAACATAACGTAGATAACCGACACACTCCTTACGAAAAGCCTGCTTTCGCTTTAAAAACAAGTCTTTCATAGCTCCTCCTCTTTGGTCAGAGCCAAGTAAATATCATTCAAACTCGCTTCAGGCATGTTAAAGGCTTCGCGGAGTTGCTGGAGGTTCCCCTGAGCTCGCACCTCCCCCTTGTGGAGAATGACAAAGGCATCACACATCTTCTCCGCCGAATCCAGCACGTGGGTACTCATGAGAATGGACTTGCCTTTTTGCTTTTCCACTTCCAAAAGCTGAATCAAATCGGAAATAGCCAGCGGATCAAGCCCAAGGAAAGGCTCATCGACGATAAAGAGACTCGGATCCACCACAAAAGCACAGATAATCATGACCTTCTGCTTCATTCCTTTGGAAAAATGCACAGGAAACCAATCTAATTTTTGATCCAAACGAAACATTTTTAACAAAGATTCTACTCGCTCAAAAGCCACTTTTTGCTCAATACCATAGGCCATGGCAACCGTTTCAATATGTTCTCTGAGGGTCAATTCCTCATACAGACTAGGCGTTTCTGGGATATAGCCAATCTGCTTACGATAGCTGGTCGCATCTTCTCGCAGGGTGAGACCGTTAATCTTGATTTCCCCATTGTAAGGCGTCAACAGACCAATAATCTCATTGATTGTCGTTGATTTCCCAGCACCATTGAGACCAATCAAACCGACCAACTGCCCACTTTCAACTGTAAAGGACACATCTTTCAAGACAGGAATGTGAACATAGCCTCCTGTCAGGTTTTTAATTTCTAACATATTTTCTCCGAATCTGGTATAATGTAGCTATATTATATCAAAATTCAATACAGTAGAGGTGGATTTTATGTCAGATTGTATTTTTTGTAAAATCATCGCAGGGGAGATTCCTGCTTCAAAAGTATACGAGGATGAGCAGGTTCTTGCCTTTCTTGATATCTCTCAAGTAACGCCTGGACACACCTTGGTCGTACCCAAAGAGCACTATCGCAATCTTTTGGAAATGGATGCTGCGAGCGCTAGCCAACTCTTTGCCAAAGTGCCAACAGTGGCTCAAAAAGTCATGAAGGCTACCAAGGCTGTCGGCATGAATATAATTGCCAACTGCGAGGAAGTCGCTGGTCAAACGGTCTTTCATACCCATGTGCACCTCGTTCCTCGCTACAGTGCAGAAGATGACCTCAAGATTGACTTTATCGCTCACGAACCTGACTTTGACAAACTTGCCCAAGTCGCTGAAACTATTAGAAATGCCTAAGGAGTTGCCATGAAACTATCCAATCTATTGCTATTTGCAGGAGCTGCAGCTGGAAGTTATTTTGTAGTAAAAAATCGCCAAGCCATCACAGAGGAGTTTATGGATACTAGTGACCGTGTCGAAGCTATCAAGGAGGATTTGGATGTCATTCAAAACAGCCTACAAATCATCAACCAACAAAAAGCCCTTATCAAGGAATACCAAAAAGACCTAACCTACAAGTTCAAAGTCTTAGAAAAGGATTTCCAAACCAGAATGGCAGTCCTCCAAGAAGAAAAACAAGGATAAGAGAGTCTCCAACTTTCCTTAAACTCTTTTTTGGATACTGGGTTTGAACAGAGAAGGGAGGGAATGAAAGTGAAACAGTTTTTAAAAGTTCTAGCAAAGGTCATCGCGATCCCTTGTGGTTGCCTCTGCCTGCTTGTAGCCTTGGCATTTCTACTACTTATGAATCTTTTCAAGGCCTCACCGAGTGACATCCAAAAAGGGAATGACGACTTAAAACAAATCTTTATCTCTCTTGACATGCCTCCTGAAAAAGTAGAATCAAATGGAAGGTATCAATTTGAGGGTGGAGGCTTACATTTTTATGTTACTTTCTCAGATGAGGTCATCAATAGCCACCCCGTCCTAAAAGAAAGTCCAAAACTCACCAAAAACCGACTCGAAGTCTATGTCCTCCAGACAGGAGAGATTTCCTACTATAAAGTAGGGGATAACTTGTTCAACCATGGCTTATTCCAATTTTTAGAGAAAGAAAGTGAAAAGTATTTCCAAGAAAAAGGAAAGACATTTAACCCTAATTACTCACTTCTCTTTTGGGATGATCAGGAAAGTTTTAAAAAGGGAATTTCATTCTATGAAAAAGCTTTGACTTTGGTGGAGATTCAGGATAATTCGGCAATCAACCACATTGATACTATCACAGTTAAGTCTGGCAAAGAAGCGGAAATCAAGCAACTCATTCAAGACATGGATGCAGCTGGCTTGCTCACTCAAAAGTATAAATAGTAGACCAGCTGGAGAATGATTTTCTCCGATGTTAAATTTCCAAAAACTACACAAAAAAGAGCCAATCGGCTCTTTTTACTTTATTCTCCTTCAAAGGCATCTTTTATGTGGTCAAAGAAGCCTTTTTTCTTTGGATTAACTTTCAAGTCGCCTGCAGCTGCGAACTCTTTAAGCGCTGCTTTTTGGCGGTCGTTCAAACCTGTCGGTGTTACAACATTGACAGTCACGTATTGGTCACCAACGGCACCGCCACGAAGGCTCGGTGCTCCCTTGCCACGTAGGCGGAATTTCTTGCCAGTCTGAGTTCCTTCTGGGATAACCAATTCAACATCTCCATGCACGGTTGGAATTTCTACAGTATCACCAAGGGCTGCTTGGACAAAGTTGAGGTTCAGATTGTAGAAGATAGTCGTTCCTTCACGTTCAAACTTATCACTAGCTTCTACTGAAACCACCACATACAAGTCACCATAAGGTCCACCGTTAAAGCCTGCTTCACCTTGACCCGCTAGGCGGATTTGTTGGCCTGTTTCCACACCAGCAGGGATTTTTACATGTACGCTATGAGCTTGTTTTTCATGACCTGTTCCGTGACAAGTTGTACATGGATCCTTGATTTCTTTTCCGCGACCATGACAGACATCACAGGTTACTTGGCGACGCATCATACCAAGAGGAGTCTGCGTATCGACGTTAATGACACCAGCGCCATGACAGCGTCCACAAGTGACCGGACTTGTCCCTGGCTTAGCACCAGAACCATTACATGTACGACAGCTGGCTTCACGATTGTATTTAACTTCTTTTTCTGTTCCAAAGATAGCTTCTTCAAAAGTCAAATTCACACGATACTGGAGGTCGTCTCCTTGACGAGGAGCGTTTGGATTGCGCGAAGCTCCGCCTCCGCCAAAGAAACTTGAGAAGATATCCTCAAAACCACCGAAGCCACTTGCTCCGTCAAAGCCGCCAAAACCGCCAGCACCACCAAAGCCACCATTGGCACCTGCAGCACCATATTGGTCATAGGCAGCACGTTTTTGGTCGTCACTCAAAGTCTCATAGGCTTCTTGAACTTCCTTGTATTTTTCCTCAGCACCAGGCTCCTTATTGATATCTGGGTGATATTTTTTCGAAAGCTTACGATAAGCCTTTTTGATCTCGTCTGCCGAAGCGTTTTTTGACACCCCCAGACGATCATAAAATTCAGTATTGTTCATACAAGATACTAAGAGCGAACAGAAAGCGACTGAAATTTAGGAAACCGACAAGAAATCCTGATTTCTTAGGAGGTTTATCTAATTTCCAAGCTTTCCGCTCGAGTTCAATTACGAACACCCTTATTCCTTTCTGTTAATATTGTGGAACGAGACCACGATTTAGGTCGGGTTCAATTCCCTTCTTTTATATTGATGAGATAATACTCCAGCCACTCGGCCCTATCCCTTTTTACCGAAAAACAGAGGCTGGGTTGCAACCTCTGGACTTCTTCCTATCATTACGACGTTCAAAAACAAAGTCGATTATACTTTGTTTTTGAACTAGTAAGGCGTTTAGGCAAATCGCCATAGCGATTGCCTTAGAATGACAATCACTTTAGTGATTAGCCATTCTTACCGAGTTAGGCTGAATTGAGTTTCGGCTAAAAACTTCGGAAAAAAGATAAGCCATCTTTTGTGCATCGCACAAGGCGATGGCTTCCTATTTTTCTTTCGTTTTCTTAACGCCTCAACATCTTATTTTTCCGTAAACTCTCCGTCTACGACGTCATCGCCTGCGTTTCCTGTTGCTTGTGCGCCTTCTGCTCCTGCTTGAGCTTGTTGAGCTGCTGCGGCTTGTTCGTAGAGTTTAACAGCAAGGCCTTGAGCTTTTTCGTTCAAAGCTTCGAGTTTTGCTTTCATTTCGTCCAAGTTGTTGTCTTCTTGGGCTTTCTTAAGGTCATCAAGGGCAGCTTGGGCAGCATCACGTTCTGCATCGAAGCCTTTGCCTTCAGTTTCCTTGATTGTCTTTTCAGTCGCAAAGATTGCTTGGTCTACTTCGTTACGAAGGTCTACTTCTTCTTTACGTTTCTTATCTGCTTCAGCGTTAGCTTCAGCATCCTTCATCATGCGGTCGATTTCTTCGTCTGTCAAACCTGAGTTTGATTGGATGACAATAGTTTGTTCTTTTTGAGTTCCAAGGTCTTTGGCCTTAACAGATACGATACCGTTCTTGTCGATATCAAATGTTACTTCGATTTGTGGGATACCACGAGGTGCAGCTGGGATATCTGTCAATTGGAAACGTCCAAGAGTCTTGTTATCTGCTGCCATTGGGCGTTCACCTTGAAGAACGTGGATATCAACGGCTGGTTGGTTGTCTGCTGCAGTTGAGAAGACTTGTGATTTAGATGTTGGAATAGTAGTGTTACGATCGATGAGTTTTGTAAATACTCCACCCATTGTTTCGATACCAAGTGACAATGGTGTTACGTCAAGAAGGACAACGTCTTTGACATCACCAGTGATGACACCACCTTGGATAGCAGCACCCATGGCAACAACTTCATCAGGGTTTACTGATTTGTTTGGTTCTTTACCAGTTTCAGCCTTAACAGCCTCTACAACGGCAGGGATACGAGTTGAACCACCAACAAGGATAACTTCATCGATTTCTGACAAGCTCAAACCTGCATCTGAAAGGGCTTGACGAACTGGAACTTTTGTACGTTCTACAAGGTCACGAGTCAAATCGTCAAATTTCGCACGAGTCAAAGTCATTTCCAAGTGAAGAGGTCCAGCTTCACCAGCAGTGATGAATGGCAAGCTGATTTGAGTTGAAGTTACACCAGAAAGGTCTTTCTTAGCTTTTTCAGCTGCATCTTTCAAACGTTGCATTGCCATTTTGTCAGTAGACAAGTCAATACCGTTTTCTTTCTTAAATTCTGCTACCAAGTGGTCGATGATTTTTTGGTCAAAGTCATCACCACCAAGTTTGTTGTCCCCTGCAGTTGACAATACATCGAAGACACCATCGCCGAGTTCAAGGATAGATACGTCGAATGTACCACCACCAAGGTCGAATACCAAGATTTTTTCTTCTTTGTCAGTCTTATCCAAACCGTATGCAAGGGCTGCAGCAGTTGGTTCGTTGACGATACGTTCTACTTCAAGACCAGCGATTTTACCAGCGTCTTTTGTTGCTTGACGTTGAGCATCGTTAAAGTAAGCAGGAACTGTGATGACTGCTTTAGTTACTTTTTCACCAAGGTAATCTTCAGCGTAACCTTTCAAGTATTGAAGGATCATAGCTGAGATTTCTTGTGGAGTGTATTCTTTACCGTTAGCAGAAACTTTTTCAGAAGTTCCCATCTTAGACTTGATAGAGATAACTGTATCTGGGTTTGTTACTGCTTGGCGTTTTGCAGCGTCACCAACGATGATTTCTCCGTTTTTGAATGACACTACAGATGGAGTTGTACGGTTTCCTTCTGGGTTTGCGATGATTTTACTTTCAGTTCCTTCAAGAACTGCAACTGCTGAGTTTGTTGTACCTAAGTCAATACCGATAATTTTAGACATGTGTTTTTCTCCTTGTTAGTTAATTTTCTATTTTTGATATTCCCCTTAAGTGGTGGGGGCGTGAGCAACTCCCTACGGGATTTCATCACTTATTTTTGAGCCTATTGTCTCAAAAATCCCCTGTTTCAGTAGCAAAAGCTACTGAAACTTTCACCACAGCGGGCAATATCTTCCTTGCAAGCCTCTGGCTTGCCCCTTATCTTTCTTCATAGTTTATTGTCATTTCGGACAAAATTTTTAAGCTCTATTGCCTAGTTATAGACTACCACCATTGCTGGGCGTAGGATACGGTCATGGAGTTTGTAGCCTTTTTGGAAGACTTGAGCGATGGTATCTGCTGGGTGTTCATCGTCTGCTGGGAGAGTTTGGATGCCCATATGATAGTTATGGTCAAATTCTCCATCCGCTGCGATTTCTTCGATTCCCTCTTCTTTCAAAGCGTGAATCAAGCTTTCTTGCACCATCTCCAATCCCTTTTTGACATCGTCTGTCAAACCTTCAACTGCTAGTGCACGTTCTAGATTGTCGAGCGATGGTAAGATTGCTTTTGCCAAGTCTTGGCTACGATAACGTTGCAAGTTTTGACGTTCTTCATTGGCACGGCGTTGGATGTTTTGCATTTCTGCATGAGCACGAAGGTATTTATTTTCAAACTCATCCGCGCGTTCATTTGCCAAGTCTAACTCTGACTTTTCAGGAGTTGTTTCTTCAACTGTTTCCACAACTTCCTCTTCTTTTACTTCTTCGTTTTTTATTTCCTCAGACATTTTTCGCCTCCTTTTTAGGAATTTATATAATTTCATGTTCAACTCACCTCATAATGATTACTACTCAAATAGCGATAGAAATCTGTGAGTTTCATAGTTAAGACTCGATTGACCACATTGAGTTGATTGACCAATTGCTGGTAATCCAGATTAACCGGACCGATAATGGCAAGAATTCCAAAACCTCGATAAGGAATGAGGAATTTACTGCTAATCACTGCTAGGTCTGCTAGACAAGACTCTTGACTGTCCGCAACACGGACATTTTGCATTTGATCTTCATGCAGACCCTCACGAATTTCCAGAGCCACTTTCTGTGGTTGGTCAAAGAACTGATAAGCTGCTAGATTTGCAAAATTCAAGAGATTGACCTTGCCCGACACCACAATGTTTTCGTTGAACATTTCCTTAAAGATGTGTTCAAAGAGATCGATGACATTGTCCGTCGTTGTGAAGTAACGCTGGATAATCTGCGGAATCTCCGTCCGAATCTTGTAGTGAATATCTAGAACGGTGTGACCGAGGAAACGTTCCTGAATGATGCTCTTCAGTTTCAGCAAATCCTCCTGCAAGAAGTTTCTTGGAATCAAAAACTGACTGGTAACCGTTCGCGATTCGTCTAAGGTAAATACTGCCAAGGCTGTATGTTGTCCTAAAATAACGATATCAAAGGCTGTCAACTGTTGTCTGCTGGGCTCAACATCCAGTGCCACTACCGTACAACCACTCAAGTCTGTTAGTAGATTAGCAGCCTCTTGCAGAATATCCTCCAGTTTGAAGAACTCCTGATCAAAGGCTTTGACAATCTCATAAACCTCATTTTCAGCTAGTCTGTCGAAATCCAGTGAGTGTTTCACATAGTACTGAAAACCAGCAACACTTGGCATCCGACCGCTTGAAGTATGCGCCTTCTCAAGCAAACCTTGCTTTTCGAGAGCTGCCATATCATTACGAATGGTTGCACTGCTAGAGTTGATAGACTCTTGCAAGGCTTTGGATCCGACAGGTTCGTGCGTTTTGGTAAAGATGTCAATAATCAGATTTAAAATATCCTGCTGACGCTCTGTAACCATCTCATCACTCCTCTCTGTCTGATCGATTAGCACTCAATACACTCAAGTGCTAACTCATGATTCTATTATACACCCTTAGAAGAGAATGTCAAGACAAAAACCCAAAAAATTAGCACTCTTTTATTAAGAGTGCTAAAAATCAGTCTGAAGACCTAAAAAAAAGACCGCCCTCAGGTAATCTTTCTTCTATATTAGTAAAGGTCAAGATAATTATCAACTTCCCATTGTGACACAAAGGTTGCATAGCTAGCCCACTCGATACGTTTAGCTTCGAGGAAGCTAGTGTAAATGTGTTCACCTAGGGCTGCCTTGACCACTTCATCTTCTGTTAAAGCTTTCAAGGCGTTATGAAGAGTTGATGGAAGATCGGTAATTCCAGCTTCCTTACGCTCTTCTGCTGTCATGATGTAGATATTTTCTTCGATAGGAGCTGGTGCTTCGATTTTGTTTTCAATACCATGCAAACCAACTTCCAATAGAACTGCCATAGCGATGTATGGGTTTGCCATTGGGTCCACTGAACGCAACTCAAGACGAGTTCCCATGCCACGTGAAGCTGGTACGCGCACAAGTGGCGAACGATTACGACCAGCCCAAGCAATGTAAACAGGCGCTTCATAACCTGGAACCAAACGTTTGTATGAGTTAACTGTTGGGTTCATGATAGCAGTATAGTTGTAAGCATGCTTGATCAAACCACCAAGGAAATGGTAGGCCGTTTCAGATAACTGCATTCCTTTTGGATCATTTGGGTCAAAGAAGGCATTGTTTCCTTCTGCATCAAACAAGGACATATTACAGTGCATACCTGATCCAGCAATACCAAATTTTGGTTTTGCCATAAAGGTTGCGTACAAACCATGTTTACGAGCAATCGTTTTAACAACGAGTTTAAAGATTTGAATCTTGTCACAGGCACGGAGGACTTCATCATACTTGAAGTCAATTTCATGTTGTCCAACCGCAACCTCGTGGTGACTCGCTTCTACTTCAAATCCCATTTTAGTCAAGACATTCACGATTTCACGACGCGTATTGTCTGCAAGGTCAGTAGGGGCCAAATCAAAGTAGCCACCCTTATCATTTACCTCAAGAGTCGGATCCCCATTTTCATCGAGCTTAAATAGGAAGAATTCTGGTTCTGGACCAAGGTTGAAGGATTTGAATCCTACTTCTTCCATGTGACGAAGAGCACGTTTCAAATTGCCACGAGGGTCACCTGCAAATGGTTTACCTTCTGTTGTATAGACATCACAGATCAAACCTGCAACACTTCCGTTTTCATCTCCCCAAGGGAAGACTGTCCATGTATCCAAGTCTGGGTACAAGTACATATCTGACTCATTGATACGTACAAAACCTTCAATAGAAGATCCATCAAACATAGCCTTGTTTGACAAGACTTTATCTAACTGTTCATCTGTAGCAGGAATTTCGACGTTTTTCATTGTCCCCAAGATATCTGAAAACATGAGACGAATAAAGGTAACATTTTTTTCCTTGACTTCACGACGAATATCTGCAGCTGTGATTGGCATGGGTTTTCTCCTTAATATATGACTACTTGCGATTGCCTAACCGCGACCAAAGGGTGACTGCGCTGAAGCAAAGCGTCCCTGCTGGAGGAGTTCATTGTGAAGTGCGCGACGCACTTCCGTCTGACTCACGGCTTTCTTGGACTTCGCCTCCCGTTCAGCATATTTTTTCTTAATCGCAGCAATATTATGACCTTCAGAGATATAATCTTTGATTTCAAGTAGACGATCCATGTCATTCAACGAATACATGCGACGGTTCCCTTCGTTTCGATCAGGCTTTATCAACTCTTGATCTTCGTAATAACGAATCTGACGCGCCGAGAGATCGGTCAATTTCATAACACTGCCGATAGGAAAAACAGCCATATTTCGGCGAAACTCTCTTTCCTTCATTTACAATTTCCTTCTTCCTGTCTATTATAATCTAAAAAAAGACAAACGTCAACGAATAATGTCACAAAATGTAACATTATTTTCTTTTTTTCTCCCAAAAGAGTTTCAGTTGCTCAATATCATAATTTACAAGGATTGCGACAAAAACTCCCATAAAAGTTTCAAATACACGAGCAAACACGTACAAAAATGTTTCTCCGCTCGGTATTGATAGGGTAATAATCAACATAGCTGCTACACCACCGATAACTCCCGCCTTGTTGTTCATGGCAACATTTGTCATAATGGTTAACATGGTGCAAATCGGAACAACTAATAAGGTTACCCAAAAGGCTTCTTGAAATAAGGTATTTAAGAGGAAAAAGACAAGGGCGTAAAAACCGCCAATGCTATTTCCTAAGATACGTGATGTTCCAAAATGAACACTCTTATCAAAGCTTTCTCGCAAACTAAAGACTGCTGTCAAAGCCCCTATTTGCAGTCCCTTCCAGCCAAAAAAACCAAAGATTAAGAGGACTAGAAAAACAGCAATTCCGGTTTTAAAGGTTCGTAGACCAAGCTTGAACTGTGACGTATCAAATTTATATTTTTTAAAATAACTCATAATCTCAACTTTCTATTTCCATTTTATCATAATTTAGTTGATTTTATGAGCCAAAATCAATCGGAAGCGTTTTTAATTTAGACTATAAAAAAAGAGGAAACAGAGTTCCTCTTTTCATCGTTTCATTTAAGAAAGCTTATTTTTCTGTAAGTGCAGCCAATCCTGGAAGAACTTTACCTTCAAGGAGTTCCATTGATGCTCCACCACCTGTAGAGATCCATGAGAACTTGTCTGCGCGACCAAGGTTGATAGCTGCGGCAGCTGAGTCACCACCACCGATGATTGATTTCACGCCTGGTTGTTTCACGATAGCGTCCATGACACCGATTGTACCAGCTTGGAAGTCAGGGTTTTCAAATACACCCATAGGTCCGTTCCATACAACTGTTTTGGCACCAGTCAAAGCTTCGTCGAATTTAGCGATAGATTTAGGACCGATATCCAAACCAAGGAATCCTGGGTCTACTGCTTCACCTTCAGTGTCTTTTACTTCAGTGTAGTCTGCAAATGCGTTTGCTTCTTTTGAGTCAACTGGCAAGATCAATTTGCCGTTTGCTTTTTCAAGAAGAGCTTTAGCGACATCCAATTTGTCTTCTTCTACAAGTGAGTTACCGATTTCGATACCTTGTGCTTTGTAGAATGTGTAAGTCATCCCACCACCGATAAGAACTTTATCAGCTTTTTCAAGCAAGTTTTCGATAACACCGATCTTGTCTGAAACTTTTGAACCACCAAGGATAGCTACAAATGGACGTTCTGGAGCTTCAACAGCTTCTTGGATGTAGGCAATTTCGTTTTCAAGAAGGAATCCAGCAACTGCTTTTTCAACGTTTGCTGAGATACCTACGTTAGATGCGTGTGCACGGTGAGCTGTACCGAATGCATCGTTTACGAAGATGCCATCTCCAAGTGATGCCCAGTATTTACCAAGTTCAGGATCGTTTTTAGATTCTTTCTTGCCATCAACATCTTCGAAACGAGTGTTTTCAACCAAGAGAACTTGTCCATCTTCAAGAGCGTTAACAGCGGCTTCCAATTCAGCACCACGTGTAACACCTGGGATAAATTTAACTTCTTGTCCCAATTTAGCAGCCAAGTCAGCAGCTACAGGAGCAAGTGATTTACCAACTTTGTCTGCTTCTTCTTTTACACGGCCAAGGTGAGAGAAGAGGATTGCACGTCCACCTTGTTCAAGGATGTACTTGATAGTTGGAAGAGCTGCAGTGATACGGTTGTCATTGGTAATCACGCCATCTTTAACAGGTACGTTGAAGTCAACACGAACGAGAACTTTTTTCCCTTTCAGGTCAACGTCTTTAACAGTCAATTTTGCCATTAGATATGACTCCTTCTTTTTTTATACGTGTTAATTATATCACAAAATCAACAAAAGAGATAGCAAAACCCTAAACTTTTCGAGTTCTTTATTGCAACTGAAACTAGTATTTTTTAAATAAACTCTAAAAAGACCTCATCAAATAAGTAATTAAAACAAGGTTTGACCGTTCTGCAGTCAAACCTTATTTTTAGTTTTATATGAGAAGATCCAAGAATTCTAAATCCGATTAATCTTCTCTCTTTTTCAAAGCTACAAGTCCATAGCCACTCATTACTCCGAGAAGTCCCAGCGCTACTAGACTAGCATCTCTTGTCGCTCCTGTATTTGGCAGCTCTTTACTTACTTCTTCAACTTTTGATGGTGCTGCTGAAAGAGCTTGATCCCTTGTTTGTGAGACTTGCTCCTCTTTCGTTCCTACTTCAACAATTTCTGGAAGGGCTTCCTTGAGAACCTCAATAGAATGAAGGGTGCGTTTGCCCTGAGCATCAACTTCTACAAAGCGACGAACTTGGCCTTCAACTCCTGCTTGAACTAGCTGGCGTTGGCCTTTGAGAAGGGCTGCATTTGGTCGTTCCTGACGTTCGAAGGAAACTGTCCCCTCTTCAATTTCCAGTTTCGGAGTTTCTAGAACTAAATCTTTCACACCTTCATCTGGTTGCTTGCTTGATAGAACTTTTGTCCCAACTTCAGTGATTTCTGGGATTGCTTCCTTAACAACCTCAGTCGAACGTAGAGTGCGTTTGCCTTGGGCATCCACTTCTACAAAGTGACGAACTTGACCTTCAACTCCAGCTTGCACAACACGGCGTTGGCCTTTGAGAAGGTCGGCATTTGGTCGTTCTTGGCGTTCATAGGCTTTTGTTTCAGTTTCAACAACCAGTTCAGGAAGGGCCTCAACCGTTGGAGCCACTTCATTTGGATCCATGCTACCAACATGGTGGCTTTCTTCTGCAGGAGCTAGTTTCTTATTCAGCTTTTCTTTCATGTCCGCATAAGCTTGTGGAGTTGGCGTTTGTGAAGCTAACAAAGCTTCTGCTTGTTCAATCAACTCAGCTTTAGGATCTTTTTCACGGACGGATTCGAGCAAACCTTCCAATTCTTCTCTAGCAGTTTGATAACGTTGATTCCCATCCAGGTCTGCTCCTGCTTGTTTCAACTCATTCAAAGCCTGGTTGACTTCTTCTTGGCTAACATTGTGGTTTTCTGCTACTGCTTTCGCTGCATTGAGCTTCTCTACTAGCGCTGCTTGTTTGTCCTCACTTGAGAAGGAGTAGACAAGGGTTGACTGACGGCCTTGGGCAGCAGTGATTTCTTGTTTGAGGTACTCATCGTTGACAGCTGCTTTTGGAGAAACCAAGACATCAAACTCAGCTGTATGCCCCTTGTAATGCAAGATCAAGGTTTGACGGCCAGTCTTTTGAGCATCGTAGCCCGTAATTTCAACACCTTGATCTGTGAAGGCATGACTTTCTTCTGTCTCATCATCATAGAGAACGTTGAAGCGACCTTCTGCAAGATCCAGTTGATCACCTACTAGATAGTCCGTTTTCGGTTTCTGAGTAATGTACAGACCTGCTACTTCCTTTGGTTTTCCTTCATCTTGACCAGTCACTTGTACTTTTAAGTCACCAGTAACCGGAAGTCCAAGGTAGCTGACTGTGAGCTTCTGTTCCCCTTTTTGATGAGCGTTGTAGCCAGATACTGTCACACCTGAATGAGTAAGGTTGATCAGCTCATCAGCTTGTCCCCCTTCGTATTGAACACGGAGAGTGCCGCCTCTAAGGTCAAGTTTTTCTCCCTCTTTATAAACTGTCTTCTTAGGCCCTTTTTCAAGACTAACTGCAGCAATTTTTCTCTCATCCTGCGGAATCGCTACTGCCAAGGTGTTACTAATTTCTTTGCCAGGTAGTTGGGTACGATAGTAGAGGAGAGTTGGTTGTTTGTCAAATGCTAATGGTGCTGTTGCCAAGTCGCCACCATTTTCAGACTTCAAGGTTGCAATCGGTGTTTGTGAATCTGCCTTGTCGTAAACGGTGATAGTTACACCCGCTGGAACATCAGAGAAACCAAGTTGAACTTGATGGTTTCCAAGTGAACGGGCAGCTACCTTAGCCATTGGAATATTTTGACTTTCTGTGTCCAAGGTTTCGTACATCTTCCAATTGTAGATACGAATAGCTTTCCAAGGTGTCCCATTATCAGATGTAATAACATGCAAACGCCAGTCTTGAGCGGTGATTGGTTTGTCAAGAGTGATATCTGTAACGTGCGCTTTGTTGCCACGGACTTCCTTAGCTAGTTTCCATTCACTATCTGCATCTTTATAATAAAGATCAAAGTCCTTGGTATTCATCAAACCATCGTTAACAGACTCACCACCGGCTCCTGCATGATCCATGACCCATCTAACAACACGACGTGGTTGGGTCAAACGAATATCGACACTACCGCTCAATTGTCCTGAAGACCACTTGTCTGACAGACTTGTAATCGTACCGTTCAACATACCTTCAATACCTTCTCCACCTTCAGTATTTGGGAAAGTGCTACCAATAACCTTTGCACCTGGAACAATATTTTCAGCTAAAGGTCTTGGGAGAGTTGTATCCTGAACTGTCATCCCCCAGTTAAAGGATGCCGTCGCCGCTTCAGAACGAAGTCCATTTTTACCAACTGCAACGACTTTCAATTCTTGAGTCCTACCAGTCGCATTAGCAGAACGGCTAACTTTTGGCAAGTAGATAGTGGAAGCAGATGATCCTGTCAATAAGCGCCAGTTATCTCCATCTTTTTCGTAGACTTCATAGAAATCGGCATCTTGGTTACCCGCAAACTGGATCACTGCTTCAGCTTCTTGGGCGTTCTTAAGAGATTGCTTCACTACAGAGAGGCCTGTCGGCGCTTGTGGCGCTTGGTAATTGTCTGAAATTGTTAATTGACCTAGGTTGAACTGATAATCTTTTACAGCTCCTTCATGCTCAAAGAAGAGTTTGACTGCATAGATGGTTTTACCTGCTAGTGAGCTGAGGTCAAATTCTTCATTTGTCCAATTATCAGAAAGAGTCAGTTCTTTCCATGCAGCTGCATCCTCAAATTTGTAGTCTGGAGTCGTAGAGAAGGCCATATAAACTTTAGAGCCTTTTCCTCCCTTGTGAGCAACACGAAGTTTGGTGTTTTCAGTCACTTCTAGTTTGGTAGAATACAAATTCACATTCTGGTCAGTCTTACCAGCTACATCACCTGAGAATTTAAGGGAGTTACCACCATTATAAGCATCTGTAAAGTCATATTCCGCACGAAGTTTTTCCCCCGTCGAAGTCTGCCACCAGCGCCATGTTGGCAAGACACCCGAAACCGAACGGTAGTTCCACTCAGAATCCTTAGAAACTTTGCCGTCTACAAACCACTTTCTACCGTGGCCTGTATTAAAAGAGGTAGTGAAGGTGCGTCCTACTGCTGGTGTCCGGTCCGCAACTAAATTAGCAATCCCATACCACTCTTTGTCCGCTGGTTTTTGAGCCGTTGGATCTCCTTGGTAGCCTGTAAAGAAGATATCTTCGTTCTTGTGGTAGTCTTCGCCTGTTTTTCCTAGACTGGTAATCGTATCTGGTGCAAAAAGTCCTAACGACAAACGCAACTTGCCTTTTTCATCTAAGAGGGCATCCCATTTGACTTTGGTCTTATAAGAACCACCTTGTTGCAATTCCAAGCCTGCAAAGACATCATATTGGCTACGTTCTAGCCATTTTGCCATCTCTACGGAGTGGTCATTCTTTTCCTTATTCCAGTTGAAGTTAGCAAAGAATTGATCCGCAGGGACCTTGTCTCCTTCTTTTTGCATAAACTGGTAGTTGTAATCACCAAGACCATCCTCGTGGTAACGACCATATTTGTAGGTCATGGCATCGTACCAAGCATACTTGATTGGGTGGTTGACTTTAGCTGCGTATTCTTTTGTATAGAGCATGAATTGGCGCATTTTTTCACCAAGAGGTGCTACCAATTCACCCGTTGTCTCCTGGTTGATAAAATAGCCATCAAATCCGTAGTACTTAGCGAGATCGACGAGTTTTCGTGCGATAGGGAAGGTGCCATCCTCATCTTGTTTCAAAGCAGCGGCAAATTTCTCTTGGTCAGCAATGCTATTTGACCAGTTGAAGAAAAGTGTTCCATAAACGGGCACACCATTACGGTGCCCTGCATCAATGACATCTGGAGTAGGGACTAGGCCCTCCCAGAAGACCATTGAATCCAAGTATTGCCAGTAGTCAAAAGCATAGGCCTTGAATTCTTCTCCACCGACAGAAGCGTGGTCTTTGGCCTTTGAATTGGTATTTGCTAGTGCTTGAACCTGGGCTCTTCTGCTTGCTTTTTCATTAACCAGCTGACCTCTATGGCGCTTGGCAAGCTCAACTGAGGAACGGTTAATGGAGTCGTCCTCACGCGCACCCGGTTCCCATTTCAACAAATCTTCCCAAGTATCAAACTTGATTTCTTTTGGTCGGAGACTCTTCTCTTCATTTTTAGGAACGTCTGCTAAACTTGGTTTGTCGGCTTTATTGTCAACCACTTGAGGAGCTTCCTCAGGCTTGACTCCTTCTTTATCAGTTGGTTTTTCAGCTGTTTCTGTCGGAGCTGGTTTCGCTTCTTCTTTTTCATTAACTAGATTAGTTATTGCTGGAGTGTTTTCTGAAATTGGTTGCTCAGCTACTTTGTTTTCAGTTTCCGATAATTGTTTTTCGATAGCTGCAGTGTCTGGATTAGAAGTTTCACTCGCACTTGTCGCTTGAGCTCTCGTATTAGCAACTGTCTCAGGTACAGCAACCTGTTCGGCAAGAGCTGGACTCGCAAATAAAGCTGAACCAATCATCAAGGAACAAGCCCCAATCGACAGCTTACGAATACTGTAACGGCAACGTTTTTCAAAAAATAGATCTTTCATCTTATCCTCCTAATAGAACAAAAAAGTAACTGTTCCCACAATCAATCATCAGAACAGGATTATCTTCATTCTATCTTATATGAAAGCGTTGTCAATCTATTTTACGCATAAACTATAACTAGGATAAAAAACAGTTAAATTTGGATATAATCCTTGCAGACATTTATACTTGAGGTAAGAATACTATTTAAGGAAGAAATTTAAAAAAGTTAGCGATTTCTTACTAAAATATCAAGAAAACACTTGTGGGATTTCCTATTATCCTTTAAAATAGAATAGGAGAAATTCCGTTATTATTTTTCGGAGGAAAAAGAAATGTCCATTAATTGGCAGGAAATTTTATTTCACTTTTTAGGAGGTCTAGGACTGTTTTTATACAGTATCAAGACCATGGGAGACGGTTTGCAACAAGCTGCTGGAGATCGCCTTCGTTTTTACATTGACAAGTACACTAGCAATCCCTTTTTAGGTGTTCTAGTCGGGATTGTCGTGACTGCCCTCATTC
Source organism: Streptococcus sp. NLAE-zl-C503 (assembly GCF_900104285.1). NCBI lineage: Bacteria > Bacillati > Bacillota > Bacilli > Lactobacillales > Streptococcaceae > Streptococcus > Streptococcus sp. NLAE-zl-C503. Next base: position 45,854 of record NZ_FNJT01000002.1, read on the forward strand.
AGTCAAGTACAGGGGTTACAGTTATCACGGTTGGGCTGGTCAGCGCTAGTCTTCTCACTCTTAGACAGGCTATCGGAATTATCATGGGAGCCAATATTGGAACCACTGTTACTTCCTTTATCATCGGTTTCAAATTGGGTGAGTATGCTTTGCCCTTGATTTTCCTTGGAACCATGTTCCTCTTCTTTACAAAAAATCGAACAGCAAATAATATCGGGCGCATCCTGTTTGGTGTGGGGGGGATCTTCTACGCTCTCAACCTCATTAGTGCTGGTATGAGTCCTCTTAAAGATTTACCACAATTCAAGGAATATATGGTGACCTTGGGACAAAATCCTATTTTAGGAGTGGTAGCTGGTGCAGTGATTACCGTCCTCATTCAGGCCTCTTCTGCGACAATTGGGATTTTGCAAGGTCTCTATGCAGGTAACTTCCTTGACCTTAAAGGTTCACTACCAGTTCTCTTCGGGGATAATATCGGGACAACCTTAACTGTTATCCTAGCAGCTGCTGGAGCAAACATCTCTGCAAAACGGGTTGCAGCAACCCACGTTACCTTTAACGTTTTAGGGACTATTCTCTGCTTAATCTTATTAGGCCCCTTCACTGCTATGATTGAGTACTTCCAGGCACTCCTTCACCTCTCACCTGAGATGACCATTGCCTTCTCGCACGGTGCCTTTAACGTAAGTAATACCATTGTACAATTTCCATTCATCGGAGCCTTGGCCTACTTTGTAACCAAGCTTATCCCTGGTGAAGACGAGGTTGTCAAGTACGAGCCTCTTTATCTCGACGAACAACTTATCCAACAATCTCCTTCTATCGCTCTAGGAAATGCCAAAAAAGAACTTTTGCACTTGGGGAACTATGCAGCCAAAGCTTTTGACCTTTCTTATACCTATATCATCGCTTTGGATGAAAAGGTAGCTGAAAAAGGGCACAAAACAGAGGAAGCCATCAATACCATTGATGAAAAACTCACTCGTTACCTCATCAGGCTCTCAAGCGAATCCTTAAGTCAGAAAGAAAGTGAAGTGTTGACCAACATTCTGGATTCATCTCGTGATTTAGAACGGATTGGAGACCACGCAGAAGGGTTGCTCAACCTAACAGACTATCTCCAACGCAAAGATGTTCATTTCTCTGAAGCTGCTCTAGAGGAATTAGCTGATATCTATCAAAAAACTACTGCATTTATCAAAGATGCCCTTGATAGTGTGGAAAACAATGATATTGAAAAAGCTCAAAGTCTGATTGAACGCCATAAAGAAATCAACAATATGGAACGTATTCTCAGAAAAACCCATATCAAACGCCTTAACAAGGGTGAGTGCTCAACACAAGCTGGGGTCAACTTTATCGACATCATTTCTCACTACACTCGTGTATCTGACCATGCTATGAACCTAGCTGAAAAGGTCATCGCTGAACAAATTTAATAAACAAGAAGCTATCCTGAATGGGGTGGCTTTTTTCTTCTCCTCATCAAGAATGTCTTTTCTGACATATAAAAAAATGCTTTGATTCACAGTGGAATCAAAGCATTTTAAAGAGTTCTCCAAACATGATAGCAGAAACTGCAGTGCCTCTGTACTTGGCTTCTTCTCTTTTGATAAAGCGCGCCAAGTTGATCAGTTCAGGTGCTGGGTGTTTGGGATTGGTGAGTAATTCACGGGTGACCAGTCCTGAGAGACGGACTGCTAGTAATTGCTCATTTGTAGTTGGTAGTTTTTTAGCAGTCTCTAGGAGAGCAGCAACTAAATCTTCACTCAAGCCCTGACGAGCATGGTTGTAGAGATCTTTTATTAAGCTTTCTAGATTTGCTTCCGCCATTCCGAGCACCTCTCTTATTCTTTAATAATTTTTAATCAAATCAACCGTTGAACGATCCAATTTTTTCACCAAGGCTTGCAAGAAAGCTTGAGCTTCTAGGAAGTCATCCATCGCGTAGAGAGTTTGGTGAGAATGGATATAACGAGCGCAGACACCGATAGTTGTAGATGGGACACCACCATTTTTCAGATGAGCTGCTCCTGCGTCCGTTCCGCCTTTTCCACAGTAGTATTGGTACTTGATACCAGCTTCTTCAGCCGTTGTCAAAAGGAAATCCTTCATGCCGGGGAGAAGCAAGTGACCTGGATCGTAGAAGCGAATCAAGGTTCCATCTCCAATCTTGCCTTGGCCACCATAGACATCACCAGCAGGTGAACAGTCAACTGCTAGGAAGACTTCTGGGTCAAACTTAGTTGTAGAAGTATGAGCGCCACGAAGACCAACCTCTTCTTGGACATTGGAGCCAAGATAGAGTTCATTTCCGAGTTTTTGACCTGAAAGGGCTTCTGCAAGCTCGCTTACCATGAGAACACCGTAGCGGTTATCCCAAGCTTTCGAAATGATATTTTTTTCATTGGCTGTCAAGATAGTAGAGCTATCAGGGACAATGGTGTCACCTGGACGGATTCCAAAACTTTCTGCTTCAGCCTTGTCCGCAAAACCGCCATCAAAAATGATATCGGCAATAGCTGGCATGGTTGGTCCACCTGTTCCACGTGTCAAATGTGGCGGGACAGAACCTGAAATCACAGGAATTTCACGACCGTCACGAGTAAAGAGTTTGAAGCGTTGGCTGCTGACTACCATTGGATTCCAGCCACCGATTTCAACGACACGGAAGGTACCATCTGGTTTAATTTCGCTGACCATAAAACCAACTTCGTCCATGTGAGAAGCGACCAAGACGCGTGGCGCATCCGCAGCTTCTGAATGCTTGATACCAAAAATACCACCCAAGCCATCTGTCACTACTTCATCCACGTGCGGTGTCAACTTCTCACGAAGATAAGTCCGGACAGGTGCTTCATGACCTGAGATCGCAGCAAGCTCTGTTACTTCTTTGATTTTTGAAAATAATGTTGTCATATCAGTTCCTTCTTTCTGTCCTCCATTTTACCACTTTTTATAGGAGAAGGGTAGTGGGAAGGTAGATTGGTTTTACTCAGTTTTCCAATAAAAGAGAGGGGCAGATATTATTTCAGGAATTTTTCTTTCTTTTTACATTAAATTGTCAGAAAATTTATTGACAGATTAAAAAAATCGTGTTACATTATCTCCAAGGGTATTTTTATACCAAATCTACATGAAAGGACGGGGTATGAAACTTTCTCATTATTTAACTGGCTTACTTCTACTCTTGGTCTTTCTCTCTATCAGCATTGGAACCAGTGATTTTTCTTGGGAAAAATTCTTTGCTTTTGACCAACAGACTTGGCTTCTCTTTCAAGAGTCGCGTCTTCCAAGAACCATTAGCATTCTCCTTGCAGCCTCCAGTATGAGCATGGCAGGACTCCTCATGCAGACCATTACTCAAAATCAATTTGCTGCTCCGAGCACAGTTGGAACGACTGAAGCCGCCAAACTGGGAATGGTGCTGAGCCTCTTTGTCTTTCCATCAGCGAGTCTGACCCAAAAAATGCTCTTTGCTTTTGGCTCATCCATCTTATTTACTCTCTTCTTCCTTGCTTTTATGACTATTTTTTCTGTAAAGGAAAGGTGGATGTTGCCCTTGATTGGGATCATCTATAGTGGGATTATCGGTTCTATCACAGAAGTTATCGCCTATCGTTTCAATCTGGTTCAGAGTATGACTGCTTGGGCCCAGGGCTCCTTCTCCATGATTCAGACCCATCAGTATGAGTGGCTCTTCTTAGGCCTCATTATCCTGATAGCCGTTTGGAAATTATCCCAAACCTTTACCATCATGAATCTGGGCAAGGAAACCAGCGAGAGTTTAGGGATTTCCTACTCCCTACTTGAAAAGCTGGCCCTCTTTCTAGTGGCACTAACGACAAGTGTCACCATGATTACCGTGGGTGCCTTGCCATTTCTCGGGGTCATCGTTCCCAATCTTGTCCGCAAGCACTATGGAGATAATCTGAGCCAAACCAAACTCATGGTCGCACTGGTCGGCGCCAATCTGGTTCTGGCCTGCGACATCCTCTCTCGAGTCTTGATTCGGCCCTATGAGCTGTCTGTCAGTCTCCTACTAGGAATCATCGGTAGCCTCGTCTTTATCCTACTTCTCTGGAGAGGAGGACGAAAAGATGCAGTCTAAAAGCAAACACACCAAGCTCTTCTGGCTTCTCATTATTCTGGCCATCGGAGCTTGTCTCCTATACTTTTGGCCTATTAGCCACCTGTCTGCCTTTGCCTGGAAGCTGCGTTCCCAAAAAATCATCGTTTATCTCTTGGTAGCCATCGTGACAGGGATTTCGACCATTAGTTTTCAAACGCTGACGGAAAATCGCTTTCTAACGCCAAGTATTTTGGGAATCGAATCCTTCTATGTCTTGCTACAAACCCTGCTACTGGTTTTTGAGAGCAAATTTCTTCAGCTTGGGAAGTCTCCAATCTTAGAATTTCTGGCCTTGCTTCTGCTTCAATCCCTCTTCTTTCTCGCCTTACAAGGCTACTTGAAAAAGCTGATGAAACAAGATCTGGTCTTCATCCTGCTAATCTGTCTAGCCATCGGAAGTCTCTTTCGAAATATCAGTACCTTCCTCCAAGTCCTGATGAATCCAAATGAATACGATAAACTGCAGAACAGTCTCTTTGCCTCCTTTCAACATCTCAACACTTCCATCCTAGCCAGCGGTTCTTTGATCATCCTCGCTTTGACAATCTTTTTCTTTCGAAAAGCAGTCATTCTGGATGTCTTGCACCTGCAAAGAGAAACGGCTCAGATACTGGGACTCGATGTTGAAAAAGAACAGAGAGAACTCCTCTGGGGCATCGTGCTTTTGACCTCAACAGCGACTGCCTTGGTAGGGCCTATGGCCTTCTTCGGCTTTATGCTGGCCAATCTCACTTACCTGATTGTCAAAGATTATCGACACAAGTTGCTCTTTATCGTAGCCATTCTGATTGGATTTATTAGTTTGACCTTGGGGCAAGCCCTGATCGAACGAGTCTTTGCACTAGAAATTCGCATCAGCATGATTATCGAGAGTGTTGGAGGTATCTTATTCTTTATCTTACTTTACAGGAGGGCACGTCGGTGAAACTGGAAAGCATTGACAAATCCATTCAAAAACAGGATATTTTGCAAGACATTTCGCTTGAAGTCAGTCCTCAGAAACTGACAGCCTTCATTGGTCCAAATGGTGCTGGAAAATCAACTCTCCTCTCCATTATGAGCAGACTGACCAAGAAGGATCAAGGAATCCTCAGTATCAAAGGCCGTGAAATCGAGAGTTGGAATTCGCAAGAACTGGCCAAAGAGCTCACTATCCTAAAGCAGAAGATCAATTACCAAGCCAAATTAACCGTTGAAGAACTGGTCAGTTTTGGACGTTTTCCCTACAGCCGAGGACGTCTGAGAGCAGAAGACTGGGAAAAAATCCGAGAAACTCTGGACTATTTGGAACTGACCAACTTAAAAGACCGCTACATCGATAGCCTGTCTGGTGGACAGCTCCAACGTGTCTTTATCGCTATGGTACTGGCTCAGGATACGGACTTTATCTTGCTGGACGAACCGCTCAATAATCTCGATATTAAGCAAAGTGTCAGCATGATGCAGATCCTTCGGCGACTGGTGGAGGAACTTGGCAAAACCATTATCATCGTCCTCCACGATATCAACATGGCTAGCCAGTATGCGGATGAAATTGTTGCCTTTAAAGACGGTCAAGTCTTTTGCAAGGGAACGACTGCCCAAATCATGCAGGCTGACCTGCTCAGTAAACTCTATGAGATTCCCATCACTCTGGCTGATATCAATGGCAAAAAGATCTGTATCTATAGCTAGCTATTCTGAACTCATGTTAGAGAAACCTCTGTCTCTTAGCTAACAAGCCTATCTAAGAGCCCCCCTACATCGTTATCACATTTTAAAAAGGAGAAATCATGAAAACATCCCTTAAACTTTATCTCACTGCCCTAGCGGCTAGCTTCTTGCTCCTACTTGGTGCATGTAGTACAACTAAAACTACGAAGCAGACAGAGACAAGTAGCTCTGCTCCAACAGAGGTAATCATTAAAAGTTCACTAGATGAGGTCAAACTTTCAAAGGTTCCTGAAAAGATTGTGACCTTTGACCTCGGCGCTGCGGATACTATTCGCGCTTTAGGTTTTGAAAAGAATATCGTCGGAATGCCTACAAAAACTGTTCCGACTTACCTAAAAGATCTTGCGGGAAATGTCAACAATGTGGGTTCCATGGTTGAGCCAGACCTAGAAGCCATTGCTGCTCTTGAACCGGATTTGATCATTGCTTCTCCACGTACCCAAAAATTCGTAGATAAATTTAAAGAAATCGCTCCAACCGTCCTCTTTGAAACAGGAAAAGAAGACTACTGGACTTCAACTAAAACCAACATCCAATCACTAGCTGCCGCCTTCGGTGAAACAGGTACACAGAAAGCCAAGGAAGAATTGGCCAACCTAGACAAGAGTATCCAAGAAGTCGCTACTAAGAATGAAAGTTCTGACAAAAAAGCCCTTGCTATCCTCCTCAACGAAGGAAAAATGGCCGCCTTTGGTGCCCAATCTCGTTTCTCTTTCTTGTATCAAACCTTGAAATTCAAGCCAACTGACACTCAATTTGAAGACTCACGCCATGGTCAGGAAGTCAGCTTTGAAAGCATTAAAGAAATCAATCCTGACATCCTCTTTGTTATCAACCGTACCCTTGCCATCGGTGGTGACAACTCTAGTAACGATGGCGTCCTAGAAAATGCCCTCATCACTGAAACTCCTGCTGCTAAAAACGGTAAAATCATCCAACTAACACCAGACCTCTGGTATCTAAGTGGTGGCGGACTTGAATCAACTAAACTCATGATTGAAGACGCTCAAAAAGCGTTGAAATAAGCAAGAAAACCCAACATCATCTGATGTTGGGTTATTTTTTTTCTTGATTTCGTTTGAGTGAAAAGTGGTCTGGGACGGGGTCCTTACCTGTTTTCGACCAGGGATGGCAACGCAAAATCCGAGCCAAGCCCATCAAAACACCCTTAAAGCCATGTTTTTCAATAGCTTCAATCATGTAGTTTGAACAAGTAGGCTCAAAACGACAAGAGGGTGGAAAGGCTGGTGAGATAAAACGTTGGTAAAAGCGCACAGGCGCTATTAAAATTCGTTTCATTATTTCTTGGTTACCGCCATGGTGTGTAGTTGGCTGATTTCTTTTTTATTAAGGCGACGGGATTCTCCCGGACGAAGACCTGTCAAGTCTAGGTGCCCAAAACGTGTCCGAGACAACTTATCCACTTGAAGACCGACAGCTTCAAACATCTTTTTAACCTGATGGTTACGCCCTTCATGGATGGTCAACTGCACCACAGAGCGATTTTTGACTGGATCTACTTTGAGAATCTCATAGACAGCAGGCTTGGTTTTCTTGCCATCAATCTCAAGACCACGGGTCAAGGGGCGGAGATTTTCCTTATTGGCTACACCTTTAACACGCGCAACATAAACCTTGTCAATCTCATTACGGGGGTGAATCATCTCATCCGTAAAGTCCCCATCATTGGTCAAAATCAAGACACCTGATGTATCCCAGTCCAAACGCCCCACAGGGTAAATGCGTTCTTTGACATTGGGCAAGAGATCGACAACAGTCTTGCGACCCTTGTCGTCTGTCACACTGGAAATCACACCGCGCGGTTTGTTTAGCAGATAGTAGACCTTTTCTTCGTTGTAGATAGGTTGGCCTTCAACTTCAACCTTGTCGCCAGCCTTGATGGTCGTTGCTAGTTCACGCACCACTTGGCCGTTGACCGTCACCAAGCCTTGCTTGATCAGCTCTTCTGCTTTTCTCCTACTGGCCACACCTGCGTGGGCAATATATTTATTGATTCTCATCTTCTTCTATCCTTTCACCAAACAATTGGCTTTCTTGCGCCTGAATCTCAAGCTCATCAATCACTGGCAGTTCTTCCAAATGGTTAATTCCCATGTAATCTAGGAAATAATCCGTAGTCACATAGAGGTTGGGGCGACCCAACACTTCTTTTTTCCCATCTTCTCGTATCAAGTCAAAAGCCTGCAACTTTGCCAAGGCCCCACTCGAGTTAACTCCGCGGATGGCATCAATTTCTATCCGCGTAATCGGTTGCTTGTAAGCAATGATGGACAAGGTCTCAAGGGCAGCCCGAGATAAACTCTGGTTGATGGGAGCTTTAGAGTATTCCTTCAAAATCGCTGCAAATTGAGGCTTGGTGACCAATCTATATGCACCACCTGTCTCAATCAGGGACAGACTCGACTCTTGGTCTTCTTCATACTTCTGGGCTAATTTTTCTAAACTCTGTTGGATGCCTGTCGATGGAAGTGATAGGAGTTCAGCCAACTGACGGACCCGAATCCCATCTTCACCTGCTACAAACAAGAGCGCTTCTATTTCTGCTAAAGTACTCATCTTTCCTCTCTATCAAGTCTAGCTTTGTGCCTCTTGACTTTCTTCCTTCTTTTCCATGAGATAGATATCTCCGAAACTCTCCTCTTGCACGAGGATCAGTTCTTGGGTTTTGATTAACTCTAAGGTTGCCAAAAAGAGGGTAATGACCTCTTGGACATTCTGGGCTTCCTTGAACAAATCCTGCAAACGTAACTGGTCTCGTCCAGTCAAGGACTCTTTTACGATGACCATCATGTCCTCAATCTTATACTCATCGCGCAGGATGGTCGTGTGATTCTGAGCGAATTCCTCTTTTTTCTTGGCTAGAATATTTGAAAAAGCCAAAAAGAGGTCAATGGTCGTCTTGTCATGTACAAGCTCCGCATCCTCGTAAATCAACTCTGTCGGCGCTTTGGAATAGTACTGGGCCCGATCTTGGTGCTTCGCCTCCAAGTGCTCACCCAAGAGTTTGAACTTGCGGTATTCTTCGATTTGAGAGAGAAGATCCTGCTCTAGGTCATCCTCTAAGTCTGTCACTTCTGCTACCTTTGGCAAGAGCTTGCGACTCTTGATCAGCATCAGCTGACTAGCCATGACCATATACTCGCCCGTCACTTCCAGACGCATGGCCTGCAGAGTTGAGACATAGGCTAGGTACTGTTCGATGACTTCTGTGATGGGCACATCGTAAATATCCATCTGATACTTAGAAACCAAGTGCAAGAGCAAGTCCAGGGGCCCTTCAAAATCTTTTAATTTAATATCCATTATCTATATTTTTCTAAGGTCAGGACTGTTTTTAATCCTAGTTTTTTTGCAATTTCGTACAAATCGACCTTCTCTTCTATCTGTCTTAGAATGAATTGTTCCCGCAAGGCTTGGGCTGATAAGGTTGGTAAACCTTTCTCCTTGACAAATGACTCCAGCTGTCGAAAAGCCCACTGACGAGAATAGGCTTTCTCTTCCCTTTCAAAGAGATAGGTCTGCCCCATCAAGGGTTCTAGCTCTGGAATCAAGGTCGTGGGTATGGTGACAATCCTCTGTTGGGAAGCCTTGTTAATTCGCAACACCTGAAAATCCAGATTGATATCTGCAACCTTGAGGGCTAAAATCTCACTAGGCAAGAGTCCCATTTCTAGAATTAAGAGCGCTAGTAAGCGACCCTCTGGATAATTACTTTCCTGCCAAAAAGAGGCTAGGTTTAGAATCTCTGGTTTTTCAGTCTTCTTTTCAGCTTGCTTGGCTAATTCCAGACGGTAAAAACTGTCCACTTCTCCTTTCCGATAGAGAAAGTAGAGAAATTGGTTACAGGCCGAAAGTTTCCGCTTTTGGGCGCTGATTTTTAGATTGGCTAGCTGGGCTTGGTAAATCTTGAGACTAGTCTCGGAAATCCGCTCACCTACAATGTCTAAAAATTGCTCCAGATCATACCTATAGGACTGCTTGGAATTGGCAGACAAACCCTGCTTTCCCTCTAAAAAGTCTGAAATCCTATCTCTCATTTGCATCGAATCTCATATTCCTTACTAAAGTCATGCAAGAGGGCATTGACAGCCTTGAGGATAGACTTGCGCGTGATAATTCCTTGGAAAATTCCTTCATCATCTACCACTGGCAAGAAAGGTTCATCTACCAGTTTATGGAGGACCTCTGTGATGTTATAGTCTGGAGCGACGACTGCCACATCTGTCTTGGTCATATTGACGATATCTGTCGTTGCCATCTGCTCATCCGTCAAACCCTGCTCCATTTGATAAGCCAAAATATCTCTCAGACCAATGGTTCCGACAAAGCGTTTGTCAAAGGTCACAACAGGGATACGGGTATAGGTGATTTGGCTCAGCACTAAAATCGCATGGTCAGCATTATGGGTATCAATCAAGGCTGCTAGATTCTCGGCAGGGGTAAGGAAAGTCTCTTCCTGATCCAGTAAAAATGCTTCAAATTCCTTGGCAATCATCGAGCAAACTCCTTGGACAAGCCTGGATAAACCTCGTGATCGCGTGTTAGAAAGTCTACTTTGAAACAGCTGTCATCAATCTCCACACGGGCATAGAGACATTCTCTGATAGTCCCTCGTGGTTGGCTGATGGAGCCTGGATTGAGAAAGAGTGTCTTTCCTTCCATCCAAGCATTTGGCACATGCAAGTGACCATAGAGACAGATATCGGCATCTTCTTCCTGAGCCCAGTAGTCCAACTTTTGAAAGTTGAAATTGATGTCAAACAAGTGTCCATGCGTCTGGATGATCTTAGTCGGACCAAGTTGAGTCACCAAACGTTCTGGGTAGCCCGCATAAAAGTCCATATTGCCTTTGACGACATGGATGCCCTCCCAAAGCGGAGAATCGGGACGGAGTTCAGAGTCACCATCGTGAAAAATGGCATCGACTTTACCCAGATAGCGGTCACGGATTTCTTCGACAATCAAGCTATCGCCATGGGAATCACTCATTACAATGATGGTTTGCTTTGCCATGATGGAAATACCTCCAAAAGTTTCTTAACGGCTAAGGCACGGTGGGATTGGCTATTTTTTTCTTCAAGGGTTAGCTCTGCTGAGGATTTACCTGTCTCTCCTACAAGGAAGAGGGGATCATAACCAAAGCCATTTTCACCCTTGGGTTCAAAGTTGATATAACCTGGCCAGTCAGCTTCAACAACCAAGCTTTCCTTATTTGGACTAGCTACAACTAGGGTCGTATGGAACTGAGCCGAGCGGTCCTTTAGCTCAAAAACCATGGCCAATTCGTGCAAGAGCTTGGCATTGTTTTCACGATCAGTCGCCCCCACTCCTGCAAAACGGGCTGACCAGACTCCTGGCAAGCCACCGAGGACATCGACTTTGAGACCAGAATCATCTGCCAAAACCATCTTGCCTGTTAATTTTGAAATGGTTTCTGCTTTCAGGCGGGCATTTTCTTCAAAGGTCATACCTGTTTCAGCTACTTCAGGCAGATCTGGATAGTCATTGAGATTTTCCACATCGTAGCCTAGTTTGTCAAAGATAGCTCGGAATTCCTTGGTCTTGCCCTCGTTACGAGTCGCAATGAGCAGAGTTTCTCTAACCTTGCTAGTTTCAAAGAAGGCTTCTACATCGACTCCTTCTTTAGGCAATTCTACATGCAGGAGTTGCCCATTTTCTATCAAGAGCAAGGCTCCCTGACGTTGGATGACTTCTAGATTGCGACCTGCCTCTGCATTTAAAATCTCAACGATAAAAGAGAGCAGACGAAAGTTAGAAGACCAGCGCATCACCGTTATCGTAATCGGAAAGCCATTTTCTTCGTCACGAAAAATCCGAGCCAAATCCATAAACTCAAGCTCGAGAGGATCTTTGATGAGGCTATAGATGCCTCCATAGACATCCCAGACACCGACATACCAGTCCTGGTCATCCTTGTATTCATAAATTTTGTTTGTCATAAAGTTACATGCTCCACATGAATCTCTTTTTCCAGCCATTCTGCTCCAATCTGGGCAAAACTTTGGCTATTGGCTGTTGTGTAAAAATGATGTTGAAGAGGTCCCGCATCTCGGCTACGATTGATTTCAAAATAGTTAAGCAAAACCGAGATATCCCGTACACACTCTGCCCCACTATCGATGAGCTGAACCTTTGGTCCCATAACATTTTGGATGATAGGGCGAAGGAGTGGGTAATGGGTACAACCCAAAATCAGGCTATCCACCTTTCCAACCAAGGGGCGCAGGGTTTCATAAACCACTTTCTTGGTGACACTGGTTGATAAGGCACCAGACTCGACCAAGGGAGCAAACTTGGGACAGGCCAAACTTTCCACCTGTAAGTCCGGGTCCAGATCATGGATCTTCTGACGGTAGATGTCTGATTGGACCGTCATGGGGGTTCCGATCACTCCGATTTTCCCACCTTGACTGGACTTGATGGCTGCCGAAGCTCCTGGCAAAATCACACCTAGGACAGGAATGTCTAGTTGAGCCTTGATCTCTTCCCAGACGACCGCAGTCGCAGTGTTACAAGCAATGACAATCATCTTGACATCCTTGGTCAAGAGAAAGTTGACCAACTGCCAAGTATATTCACGGATTTGCTCAGCAGGACGGGGACCATAGGGTGCCCGCGCCGAATCTCCAATATAGACGATTTCTTCATGGGGAAGCTGGCGCATGAGCTCACGAACAACGGTCAAGCCCCCGACACCCGAATCCAAAAAACCAATTGGTCGATTATCCATACAGTCTTCTTTCTAGTCTTTTTCTGATTGATAGTTCATCATAATTACTCGTCCTAAATGAACGGATAGACAGCTTGATAGAATGGCAACTGCCTCTCTCTTAATCATAATCAAATATCAATAGAATGCAAGGAAAAAGTCTTATCCTTGAGAACTATTGAACATAGTGAGAAGTCTGGAACTTTCATCCCAGACTTTTCCTTATTTATTTTTTCTTTTTATTGTTAGCGAGGGCTGCTTTTTGTTGGCGGATGATTTGGTGGTAAACTTGTTGTACCTTGGCTTCGCTTGGTTTTTGACCATTTGCACTCAAGAGAGCACGAACTGCCTCAGCGTTCAAACGTGGGTTGTCCGCAAATTCTTTTTCGATTTGCTTACGAACCAAGTACATCCCTCCAAGAGCTCCTCCTAGAAAAGCTAGCACAATCAAGACAATTGCTAAAAGTAAGTCCATTCTTTTTCTCCTGTTTCTTTTTGAGTCCTCTATATTATACCACAAAGTGACTTTCCTGACTAGTTTGTTTTACGCTTTCAGGGAGGAGGGAAACTAATTCTAAGCTAGTCTTACAATCAGAATGAACTATGAAATTACGAATAATTCTCCCCCTTCCTCTCTTTTCTCTACTATTTTAAGAAAAAGCAATATCAAATATGTTTTTCACCAAAAACCTCTTGACAAATGCTAGATGACCAGTAGAATGGGAGGTGAGGAGATAAATAGAAACAAATTAAACGAAACTGCTTCATGTAATGTAAGCGATTTCAGATAAACAAAGGAGAGTTTTATGAAAAAACACTTTTGGGAGAAATCCTGTCGCTATAGCATCCGCAAGCTGACGGTTGGGACTGCTTCTGTTTTACTGGGAGCTGTTTTTCTAGTCAACCACACTGTAGCCGCAGACAGTGTTGAGGTTAAGCAAACTGAACCAACCTCTGTCGAAGCTATCACTAAGCCTGATAGCGAACCCAAAGCAGCTGAAGCTACTGAAACTACAAATACGTCTCTAGCCGAGAGTCCAGTAGTTTCCGGAAGCAAGCCAGCTAACGAGACTCAGACGACAAATAGTCAAGCTAGTGAAGAAGCCATTGTAGAAGCTAAAGAAAATAAGGAACCTGAAAAAGCAGATCAGCCAGTGACAAAGCAAGAAAACTATCAACTCAACTACGATCAGCCAACAGCTCCCTCCTATGATGGATGGGAAAAACAAGCCCTTCCTGTCGGAAATGGCGAGATGGGAGCTAAGGTCTTTGGTCTGATCGGTGAAGAAAGAATCCAGTATAACGAAAAGACTCTCTGGTCTGGAGGACCACAACCCGATAGCACCGACTATAACGGAGGAAACTATAAGAACCGCTACAAGGTCTTGGCGGAGATACGTAAAGCCCTTGAAGCTGGTGACCGCCAAAAAGCAAAACAGCTAGCTGAACAAAATCTAGTTGGACCAAACAACGCCCAGTATGGACGTTACCTAGCCTTTGGAGATATCTTCATGGTCTTTAATAACCAGAAGAAAGGACTAGATACTGTAACTGATTATCATCGTGGTTTGGATATCACAGAAGCCACTACGACAACTTCTTACACCCAAGATGGGACCACCTTCAAACGCGAAACCTTCTCCAGCTATCCTGATGATGTCACTGTGACCCACTTGACCAAAAAAGGAAACAAGACACTTGATTTTACCCTTTGGAATAGCCTGACAGAAGACTTGCTTGCTAATGGGAACTACTCTTGGGAATATTCCAACTATAAGAATGGTCATGTCACTACAGATGAAAACGGAATCCTTCTAAAGGGAACTGTCAAAGATAACGGCCTCAAGTTTGCATCCTATCTAGGAATTAAAACGGACGGAACAGTCACTGTTCAGAATGAGACTCTAACCGTCACAGGTGCAAGCTATGCGACCCTCTATCTCAGCGCCAAGACAAACTTTGCTCAAAATCCTAAAACCAACTATCGAAAAGACATCGACCTCGAAAAAACAGTTAAAGGGATTGTCGAGGCAGCTAAGACCAAAGACTACGAGACACTTAAAAAGGCCCACATCAAGGACTATCAAAGGCTCTTTAACCGCGTTAAACTAAATCTAGGTGGACACAAGACTGCTCAAACGACAAAAGAGGCCCTTCAAAGCTATAACCCTAACAAAGGGCAAAAGCTGGAAGAACTCTTCTTCCAATATGGTCGTTATCTACTGATTAGTTCGTCTCGTGATCGGACAGATGCCCTTCCTGCCAACTTACAGGGAGTCTGGAATGCCGTAGACAATCCACCTTGGAACGCTGATTACCACCTCAATGTCAATTTGCAAATGAACTATTGGCCAGCCTACATGAGCAATCTTGCTGAAACAGCCAAGCCAATGATCAATTACATTGACGACATGCGCTACTATGGTCGTATCGCTGCCAAGGAATACGCAGGTATCGAATCCAAAGACGGACAAGAAAATGGTTGGCTGGTCCACACTCAAGCAACACCATTTGGCTGGACTACTCCTGGTTGGAATTACTATTGGGGGTGGTCGCCAGCTGCTAATGCCTGGATGATGCAGAACGTTTATGACTACTATAAATTCACTAAGGACGAAGCTTATCTCAAAGAAAAGATTTATCCTATGCTCAAGGAAACCGCTAAGTTCTGGAACTCCTTCTTGCACTATGATCAGGCCAGTGACCGTTGGGTGTCTTCTCCATCCTACTCACCAGAACACGGTACCATCACCATCGGAAATACCTTTGACCAGTCGCTAGTCTGGCAGCTATTCCACGACTACATGGAGGTCGCCAACCATCTAAAAGTCGACCAAGACTTAGTCACAGAGGTCAAGGCTAAATTTGACAAACTAAAACCCCTTCACATCAACAATGAGGGCCGTATCAAGGAATGGTACGAAGAAGACAGCCCACAATTCACCAACGAAGGCATTGAAAATAACCACCGCCATGTTTCCCATCTGGTAGGTCTCTTCCCAGGTACACTCTTTAGCAAGGATCAGGCTGAATACCTAGAAGCTGCGCGTGCTACCCTCAACCATCGCGGAGATGGTGGGACTGGTTGGTCTAAGGCCAATAAAATCAACCTCTGGGCTCGTCTCTTAGACGGTAACCGTGCCCATCGCTTGCTTGCTGAACAGCTCAAGTATTCAACCCTAGAAAACCTTTGGGATACTCACGCGCCTTTCCAAATCGACGGAAACTTTGGAGCAACTAGTGGGATGGCAGAAATGCTCCTGCAATCTCATACTGGCTATATTGCGCCATTGCCAGCCCTTCCAGATGCTTGGAAAGACGGACAGGTTTCTGGCTTGATTGCCCGTGGTAACTTTGAAGTCAGCATGAAGTGGAAAGATAAAAACCTGCAAAGCTTGTCCTTCCTTTCAAATGTCGGTGGAGACTTAGTTGTAGACTATCCAAATATCGAAGCCAGCCAAATCAAGGTCAATGGCAAAGCAGTCAAGGCAACTGTCCTCAAAGATGGCCGCATCCAACTGGCAACACAAAAGGGGGATGTTATTACCTTTGAACACTTCCATGGTCGTGTAACCAGTCTGACAGCAGTTCGACAAAATGGAGTCACTGCCGAACTCACCTTCAATCAAGTTGAAGGCGCTACCCACTATGTCATCCAAAGACAAGTAAAAGATGAATCTGGCCAAACCTCTGCAACTAAAGAATTTGTAACCAATCAAACTAACTTTATCGATCGATCACTAAATCCTCAACTCGCCTATGCCTATACTGTCAAGGCGATGCTGGGCGAAGTTTCCACACAGGTATCCGAACAGGCCACTGTCGAAACATACAGCGAGTTGATGGACGACCGAGATAGCCGTATCCAGTACGGAGCTGCCTTTGGAAACTGGGCAGATTCAGAATTATTTGGAGGAACAGAAAAATTTGCTGACCTTTCAAAAGGGGACTACACAGACCAAGACGTGACTGCTACTGTTCCTTTCAATGGTGTTGGTATCGAAATCTATGGACTAAAATCGTCCGAACTAGGTCTTGCTACTGCTAAAATTGACGGAAAAGAAGTTGGAGAACTTGATTTCCATACTGCTGGGACAACTGAAAAAGGCAGCCTCATCGGTCGCTTCACAGGATTATCAGATGGACCTCATACACTGACTCTTAGTGTTAAACGTGAACACAAAGGACGTGGAAGTGAGCGCTCGAAAATTTCATTAGACTACTTCAAGATTCTAGCAGGAACAGGTAACACGATAGAAAAAATGGACGACCGTGATTCGCGTATCCAGTATGGTTCCCAGTTTAAAGACTGGTCTGACCCTGAGCTCTACGATGGTACGGAAAAATACGCTGATATTAACAACAGCGACCCAAGTACTGCTTCAGAAGCTCAGGCAACTATTTCCTTTACAGGAACGGGCATTCGTATTTATGGCTTGAAGAGCCTCGCTCTTGGACGAGCACGTGTTACACTAGATGGCAAAGAAATGCCAAGTCTAGACTTCTACACTTCAGGTGCAACCGAAAAGAGAGCCTTTATTGGCGAATTTACAAACCTTACTGACGGTCCGCACACCCTGACATTACGTGTTGACCCAGATTCACCAGAAGGTCGCAAGAAAATTTCTCTAGATTCCTTTGATATTATCAAAGCTCCTGCTATTGGTATAGATAGTCCAAGTATCGCTCCTCTTAAGGAAAATGACAAAGAAATTTCCTTAAGCCTACCAGCTGGAGATTGGGAAGCCATTGCTGTAACCTTCCCAGGTGTCAAAGATCCTCTGGTATTGCGCAAAGTGGACGAAACGCATCTGGTTACAAGTGGGGATCAGACCGTGCTATCAATCCAAGACAATCAAGTTCAAATCCCAATTCCTGAAGAAACCAATCGCAAAGCTGGAAATGTCATTGAAGCTTATACCATTCAAGGAAATACCACAAGCAGCCCTGTTGTAGCCGTCTTTACTAAAAAAGATGAGAAGAAGGTTGACGAGAAGCAGCCAACTACAAGCAAGGGGGACGAACCAGCTCCTACTGTAGAGAAACCTGAGTACACTGGGCCTATCGGAACTGCAGGGCAAGAAGAACCACCTACTCTGACAATTCCTGAATTCAACGAACCTATTGGAACCGCGGGGCAAGAAGAAGCACCTACTGTTGAAATTCCTGAATACACCGAACCTATCGGTACGGCAGGGCAAGAGGAAGCACCTACTGTTGAAATTCCTGAATACACCGAACCTATCGGAACAGCAGGTCAAGAAGAAGCTCCAATAGTAGAAAAAACTGAGTACACTGACCCTATCGGAACTAGTGGAGTTCAGGCTGCTCCAACCCTCATCCGACCTGAGTATCAGTTACACACCTTGAAAGATAAAAAGACGGGTGTCGAAATTATCGGTGGAGTTGCCGACTTAGAAGGAATTTCTCACGTTTCTAGCCGACGTGTCCTAGCTCAAGAACTCTTTGGCAAGACCTATGATGCTTACGACCTACAGCTTAAAAATCCAACCGATCATAGCTTGCAGCCAAAAGACTCTGTTCTGGTTCGCTTGCCTATTTCAGCTAACGTAGAAAAGGTCTACTACATCACTCCGACCAAGGAGTTGCAAGTCCTTGATTTCACCGTTCGAGACAGAAAGGTAGAATTCATCACTAGTCATTTCAGTACCTATGCTGTCGTCTATCAAGCTGCTGGAACAACCTCTAACACAGAGGAAAAACCAAGTGCTTCAGATACAGAAACCTTAGCACACGAGACTGAACAACTTTCATCTAGTCCTAGCCTTGCTAAAACTGGAAATCATTCTCCTAAAGAAGAACTTCCAGCAACAGGAGAAGCGTCCAACCCACTCCTCTTCTTAGCAGGCCTCAGTCTAGCCCTCACAGCCACTTTTATGTTAAAAGGCAGAAAGGATGAATCCAACTAACTTTTAACATCACAAAAACAGGATGAAGAACAACTTCATCCTGTTTTATTTTTGAATCAAAGGTTATTTTACAGCAGGTATAAAAAGGCTAGGGTCAAGAGACTTGCTAGAAGCCCAACTCCCCAAAAGAAGAAATCAACCTTCCACTCGCTCCAAGGATTACCCTTACCTGAGAATCCTCCAAGCTCAAAATGATGATGCACAGGTGTCATACGGAAAATACGCTTTCCACCACTAAGTTTGAAGTAAGTAACTTGCATCATAACAGAGCTTGTCTCAAAGACATAGATAATCCCAATCAACAAAAGGGTCCATTCTTGGTGGAGGGCCATAGAGATTGCTGCCAGCATCCCACCAAGAGCCAAACTTCCCACATCACCCATGAAGACCTTGGCAGGCTTGTGATTAAAGACGAAGAAGCCTAACAAACCACCAATCATTGAAAGAATCACAAGAAGAATATCCAGTTGATTTTGCATATAAGCAATCACACCATAGGCCGATAAGCTAATCACTACTGAGATACTAGCCAAACCGTCGATCCCGTCAGTCAGATTCACCGCATTTGAAAAGCCAACTAGCCAGAAAAGGGCAAAGAAAATATAGAAAATTCCCAAATGAACTTGGTAGCCAAAAACTGAAAGCATATCACCACCACGCTCATAAAAGAGGTAGAATATTACTCCTCCAAGCAGCTGGAGAGCAAGTTTTTGCTTGGGATTCAAGCCCTCGTTGATCTTGCGAAAGACCTTGAGGAAATCATCCAAAAAACCTACCAAACCATACAAAACCAAGATAAACAAAATCATGCTAACATTGTTGGTTAATTGTTGGGTAAAGAGAGCGACAAGGAAGCTAACAACTACTGCAACGATCAGGAAGACAAGACCTCCCATAGTTGGAGTCCCAGCTTTAGCTTGGTGTTGCTTGACATCCTCGTGCATCTGTTGACCTGTAATCTGTGCTTTTCGATAAAATCGGATAAAGGCTGGAATGCCGATCAGGGTCAATAGAAAGGCAAGAATTCCAGCACTAATGGAACTAATCATCTTAATCTCCTAAAGTTACTTTCATTTTTTTAATGTCTTTAAGGGCCGTATTGGCACGGACACTTTGTTTTTTGACCGTTTTGCCACTACCTTCCCACTCGACTTCTATATTCAGCCATTTGGCAAATGTTTGCACATTTTCATCTGTCCATCCATACATATCAGGCATTTCTTCGACCTTATCTGACAGGATCAAGATCTGCTGATTGGCTTCCAAATTATCTCCTTCAGAAACCGAGAGTTCCTTGATTTTGGTTCCTGTTCCGATAACGATTGGTTGGACAAGGTTACGACGCAATTCCTCTGCTAGGTCACCCGGAGTAAAGTCCTTGGTAGCTGGCATAGCATAGCTTGTCGTCTTGCTGATCTGATCCAAGTTCTTAGCAGTTGACTGAAGATTGAGGGATTCTTTCATAGCAGAAGCTCGCTCAAGGATTGGGTTGGCAAACTCTCCCAGCTGAACGCCTGAATAATGCTCTGGCTGTTGCACCGTCACATAGAGGATAAAGTCAGGATTCTCTGCAGGATGCATCGACACAACAGAGAAGATATAGTTGGTTTCACCTGTCAGGTAACCCCCATTTTTCTCATCGGCAATCTGAGCAGTCCCTGATTTCAGGGCAACATTCTGACCCGGAACATTGACATTTGGTTTTCCTGTACTGTGGTTGTACATAGTACCGTAGACAGGATCTGTCCCGACCATGACCATGTGATCCCGAGTAGAGGAAGCTGCCGCTTTTGATACAGGATTTCCGACGATTTCCTTTTGAGACTTACGAACAGACTGGTCATTTGGATCATAGAGGGCGCTGATAAATTTAGGCTCCAACATAACCCCATCATTGGCAATGGCTGTAAAGGCACGAAGCATCTGGGTCTGAGTAACAGAGATCCCTTGTCCAAATGAACTCATGGCAATATTGACAATGTTATCCGCAGGTAATTGACCTGTGTACTCATCTGCCAGACCAAAACGGGTCGGCACCCCAAACTTAAAGCGGTTAAGATAGTCCAGCCATGTCGCATCGCCCATCTTTTGCTCGAGCAAGGTCATCCCGATATTACTTGAGTGGGCAAAACCTTGAGAGAAGGTCATGGTGCCACCACTAGTCAACCCTTCATTGACGTCCCAGTCTCGAATGGTCGCATCTGCTATTTTCAATTCACTGCTGTTAAAGTATTCGCCACCGGGGAAGGTGTTGTTATCAATAGCTGAGGCCAACATCATCACCTTCATAGTGGATCCTGGCTCATAGTTACTTTGATAGAGGATATCACGCCAGACAAAGTCTTTTGTGATGCCATCCTTGGTATCTGCATTGAAGGTCGGCCGTTGAGTCGTAGCCAGGATTTCCCCTGTCTTAGCGCTGACCAAGGTAGCCGTCATATACTTGCCCTTTACCTTTTCCTGAAAGGCATCCATCTGGGTTTCCATAAAGGATTGCAAGGGACTAGAAAGGGTTGTGTACACATCCTTTCCATCCACCGTTTGTTGGGAAGCTTGATCTGTACCCGGAACAATATTTCCCAAACGATCCTTCTCATAGGTGATGATCCCATCTGTACCCGCCAGAATGCTATTTAAAGAACTCTCCAAACCAGATGTCCCAATCAAACGTTTGGTGCCATCCTCATTTTCATGGAGTTGCGCTAAACCGATAAAGGATGAAGCAAACTGTCCATTAGGATAATTACGGTTAGGGCTTGTTGTAAAGTCAACTCCCTCAACGCCAGCAGTTTTTAGGTCATTTTTAATGGCCATCATATTGGCATAGGTGATCCCATTTCCCTTGGTACCAAAGGATACCTGTTTCAGATCTGGCTGAGAAAGTTGTTCTTTGACATAGGACTCCTCCATATCCAGATACTTATGGAAAATTTCAGCTACCTTATTAAATTGAGAATCCTCTACATAGAGAATTTTGCCGGTTGCTGACTTGTAGGTCTTGTCAATAATGGCATAGATATTATACGAAGTCGCATCCTCAGCAATAGGTGTTCCATTTCGATCGTAGATGGTTCCCCGTTTTGCAGGAATCGTCTTGGTTGTTTGATGGACCTTATTTGCTTCTTGAACCAAGTCCTTACCAAATTTTTTACCCGTTCCGATAATGACCGCAAAGTTGACCAAAAAGACAGCGAAGAGTATGACAGCCAATAAACTCAGGCTTTTTCCTACTCTTCGGCGGTTTTCTTCTGGAGATTTACGATTACGAACGGCATAACGGATGATTTTTTCTTTCCACTGTTTCATTTCTTACTCCGCTGCTCGGATATTTTCGTTATTCAGCTGCAAATCCTTAGAGTTTGCAATTTCTTTCAAACGTTCTGAACGAATCAATTCATTGACCTCTTGCTTGGCATCGTCTAGCTCGGTTTTCTTTTCTTCGATTTGAGCATTGACCTTGGTCAATTCATTCTGAACTTGTAATAGCTTGGTCTGCATAAACACAACACTGATTGCCAAGATAATCATTGTAACAGCAATCGAAACATAGAAGGCCTTTTCCACACGTGAAAAACCTTTAAACTTCGTTTGCAATAACTGGCTTGTTTTTTCGATTCTTTCTGCCATGTTTTTCCTCTTACTTGTGAATTTTTCTAGCCACGCGCAACTTGGCTGAATGCGAACGGTTGTTGGCTTCTAGCTCCTCGGCACTTGGCAAGATTGGCTTGCGGGATACCAATTCCATCTTGGGCTTAAGGTCATCTGGAATGAAGGGCAAGCCTTTCGGAACTTCAACCGTTGAAGCTTCCTTGAATAATTGCTTGGTCAAGCGGTCTTCCAGCGAATGGAAGGTAATGACCGAGATTCTCCCATCCAGAGCCAGCATGTCCATGGCCTGCTGGATGGATTCATCTGCTGCACCCAGCTCATCATTGACTTCAATTCGGATAGCCTGAAAAATCTGCTTGGCAGGGTGTCCCTTTTTCTTGAGCTCCTTGGCAGGCTTGGCCGACTTGATAATCTCTGCCAACTCCGTCGTCGTCTCGATTGGTTTCACCTCACGCGCCTGCTCAATCTTGCGGGCAATCTGTTTAGAAAACTTATCCTCCCCATACTTGAAAAAGATCCGAACCAAGTCATGATAGTCATAATGATTGACAACTTCATAGGCCGTCAGACGAGCTTCCTGATTCATGCGCATATCCAGTGGGGCATCTTTTTTATAAGAAAAACCACGCTCACGCTGATCTAGCTGAGGACTGGACACTCCCAAGTCATAACAAATTCCATCAATTTCCTGGACACCAGCCTCCTGCAAACGTGCCTGCAAATGACGGAAGTTATCCTTGATAAAGGTTACCATCCCCTTTTCGATATAGGGCGCCAACCGTTTTTGCGCGTTGTCAATAGCATTCTGGTCCTGGTCAAAGGCATAGAGATGCCCTTTTTCGCTCAATTTACTTAATAAATATTCGCTATGGCCTGCTCCGCCCAAAGTCGCATCAACGTAGATACCGTCAGGTTTTACGTCAAGCATATCAATCGTTTCATGAAGCAAGACCGTTACATGATGAAATTCTTTTGTCATATCTTATCTATTTTACCACAAATCTGACCAGCTTGCACTTGTCAGACAAGACTAAGTTTCTTCGAAAAAAATTCCCCAAAAAATGTCATATATACTTGACACCCTATCTCCAAAAGAATATAATATAGTCAAATATATGCGACACAAATCAGAAAGGAGAGCAGATGAATCGTGTAAAAGAATTTCGCAAGGAACTGGGCATTTCCCAGCTCGAGCTCGCCAAAGATATCGGTGTCTCGAGACAGACCATCAACATGATTGAAAACGACAAGTACAATCCAACCCTGGAACTCTGTCTCAATCTCGCCCGCAGCCTCCAAACTGACCTTAATAGTCTCTTTTGGGAAGACGATTTTTAAAAAAGGAGCAAACAAATGAAAAAAGAAACTCTCACTGACAAACTGATCAAGCGCATATACGGTATTTCTGGTCCCCTTGACGAACACAAACGGCGCGAAGCCGATCGTATCGGGAATCAGGTCTTTATCGTTCTCTTTTATCTGATGACATTTGGCAATCTCATTCCCTTTGTCCTTGCTTATAAATATCCACAAATTGTCGCTATCGGCTATCCTCTCGTGGTGTTTGGCATTTCGATGCTGGCTGCCCTCTATGTGGTCTCCCAAACCAAGAAAACGGGCATCACAGCTATTGATCCCGAAATGCTAAGCCCCAAAGAAAGCAAACAGCTACATTTTCCTGGTCTAAAGGCCGGTCTGATCTATGGCATGGGCATGTTCTTTGGAATACCGCTTCTGAATGTCCTAACCGATGATAGCAAGGATTATCTTGGTTCTCTTTTAAATACAGGGCATTTTGTATCAACTATCCTAGCTACCCTCTTCTTCGGATTTACCATACAAATTATCGTCTCTCTTCGCATTCGAAAAGCCAAGAAAGACCAAGAAGACGACTAGGAGGTGTCTTATGAAATCACTAGCTAGACTACTTATCAGTCATGTTTTTATCAGTATCTTTGTTACCTTTTTCCTACTTTCTGGACATATTGAGCATCCTTTCTTGATTATCTTTCTTTTATTCCTTCCTGTATTGAACAAGGGACAGAGATCCCAGAAAATCCAATCAAAAAAAATACGTCTTCTAAACGCATCTCTCTGTTTTATCCTCATATCCTTTCCACAACTTTTAACAAATCCTATGGATTGGAGATACCTGGTATTTCTAATAATCTGTATCATTTTTAGTTTGGTTTACTTCTATACTCTCTATCAACTCTTTAAAGAAGTCAATCAAAAATCGCTCATTTAGAAGGTTACTCCCATGAAAAAAGAAGATTTCACCACTCGCTTACTCAAACTATTCTTTCACATACAAGGGCCTTTTGATGAATGCCGTCAAGAGATGATTTACAAGGCTTGTGCCCGTGCCTTGATCCAAATCGTTTACTCCTCCCTCCTACTCTTCTTGTTCTATCTCCTATTTGGACGCTTCATAGAGTTGGTTCGAGATGCCATGCCCTACCTCTATTTTGGACTTATCTTCGTCCTCTCATCTAGGGCTAGACTAGCAGTTCGCAACTTGCATTTGGACAAGGATGACCCGTCCGAAATCCATCACAAAAGCTACAGCAAAAGTCAAATCAACCTTCGTAGTTGGGGTGTATTCATCAGCATTCCAATTAGCTTGTTTGTCTTATCAGCCTTTCACAAACTCTTTGTTCAGCATCTCCCCCTCAATACCTTTTGGGACAATCTCTCCCAGTTCGATAAAACGCTCCCTTTACTAGTCTTAGGTTTGGGAATTGGTGCCATCTTTGGAACCATGACCTACACCTTTTTATCGGAACACGAGATGAAACACTCTGAATCAGGAATACATAAGGAGAATATAGAAAAATGACCAGTGTATATGATTTTTCCGTTTTGAACCAAAACAACCAAGCAACTCCACTGGAGAGCTATCGTGGTAACGTTCTCTTGATTGTCAACACTGCTACCGGATGTGGTTTAACGCCCCAGTACCAGGGGCTCCAAGACCTCTATGAACGCTATCAAGATCAGGGTTTTGAAATCTTGGATTTCCCTTGCAATCAGTTCATGGGACAAGCACCCGGCAGCGCAGAGGAAATCAATAGCTTCTGTAGCCTACATTATCAGACAACTTTCCCTCGCTTTGCCAAGATCAAGGTCAACGGCAAGGAAGCAGATCCTCTTTATGTTTGGCTAAAAGACCAGAAATCTGGCCCGCTAGGAAAACGAATCGAATGGAATTTTGCTAAGTTTCTCATTGGTCGAGATGGACAAGTCCTTGAGCGCTTCTCTTCCAAAACAGACCCCCGAACCATCCAAGAGTCTCTCCAAAAAATACTCTAATTTCTTTTTAAAACGTATCCTTTCATTTAGTTTGAGCCATAAAAGGATGCGTTTTTTCTTTAAAAAGTAACGGATTTTCTTTAATTTATATTTATTTTTTTGCTTTTTGCTATTGCAATTCTTTCATTAATTTAGTATATTTGTTATATTAAAAGTTTTCAGTCATTTTAAGGGAGAAATGACCTTTTAAATTTTTTTATCTTAAAATGAAAGCGCTTTATAAATAGGAGGTAAGGTGGCTTACAAATTATCAGAGAGTTTTTTCATT
The DNA here is from genome assembly GCF_900104285.1 of Streptococcus sp. NLAE-zl-C503. NCBI lineage: Bacteria > Bacillati > Bacillota > Bacilli > Lactobacillales > Streptococcaceae > Streptococcus > Streptococcus sp. NLAE-zl-C503. Next base: position 71,572 of record NZ_FNJT01000002.1, read on the forward strand.
AAATCAAGTTGTAACCAAGTCAGACTTGGGCTCGGGCAGTAGCTGACTGCCTTTCTAAAAATTAGGAGTATACTATGAATCGATACCTTTTTGAAAAGGGGCAAACGTTTAGCATTCGGAAGTTGACTATAGGTGTAGCCTCTGTCATCGTTGGACTGGCATTTTTTGCTTCTGGAACCGTGCGTGCAGACGAAACGTATCCTGCCACGACATCCAATTTAGATCAGCAAATTAAACAAGTCGCAGATATAGAAGAGACCAAGGCTGAACCAGTCAAAGAAGAAGGCCGTGTAGAGACTGAAAAACAAGAAACACCTGCTGCAGATACCAACAGTGCTGATTTGCTCCCTGAAGATATTCAGGACCGTGCCTATCCAGACACACCTGTCAAAGAACTCGACACAAAGACTATCGTTGAGCAGAAAGCTAGCCCTAAAGTAGAAACTGAGAGCATTCTAAAGGCTAAGGAAGAAACTCCAAAGGAAGCCGAGAACGGAAACCGTGCCATCATTAACGGTGGACAAGACCTCAAGCACATCAACTACGAGGGACAACCTGCTACTGCTGCAACTATGGTCTACAGCATTTACAATGGCGGTTCTCAACAATACATCGTTTCTGGGTCTGGTATTTTTGTAGCCCCTAATGTTTTCTTGACAGTTGCGCACAACTTTTTAGACAAAGAGGGCCATGTTCGTGGTGGAGACTCTGCGCGTTTCTATTACAATCTAGGCTCCAACGCTCCCGTTAAGAATTCTCAGCCAAATTCAGGAAATACCACACTCTTTCAAGAAAAAGATATCCACTTCTGGAATAAAGAAGAGTTTAGCAAGGGATATCAAAATGACTTGGCAGCAGTTGTATCACCTGTCCCTATACAAATTGCAAGCCCAAATAAAGCAGCAACTTTTGTACCACTCGCTGAGCATAAGACTTACAAAGCAGGGGACCCTGTCAGCACGATTGGCTATCCAACTGACTCTAGCTCAAAAGAACTCAAACAGCCTATCGTAGCTGGACAACTCTATAAAGCTGACGGCAAGGTAAAATCCGTTGATCCTTATGATGACAAAGGAGCTACTGGCATCACTTATCAAACAACTTCTGTATCTGGTTTGTCTGGTGGCGGAATTATCAATGGTGATGGAAAAGTCATCGGCGTACATCAACACGGAACTGTTGACAACGGTGTCCCTGAGAAAGATCGCTTTGGTGGCGGACTTGTCCTCTCTCCTGAACAACTCAAATGGGTCAAAGATATTATTGACAAATATGGTGTTAAGGGCTGGTATCAGGGTGATAATGGCAAACGATACTACTTTACACCCGAAGGTGAAATGCTCAGAAATAAAACAGCTGTCATCGGAGAAAATCAGTACTCCTTTGATGAGAGCGGTGTCGCTACTCTAGTCAAGGGAATTGATTACGGACGTGTCGTTATCCAGCACGTGGACGAAGCAGGCAATACAGTTAAAGAAAACGATACTTTCTTAGACAAAACAGAAGTGGGAACTGGCTTTGACTATGATTTCAAGAAAGCAATCACTCCAACCGAATTCTACAAGCAAAATCTAGAGAAATACCAGATTCTTTCCATTGATGGGGTTGAGATTCAGAAGCAACTAAAAGACGAGTGGAACCACAATGTCGTTAGTAAAACAGCTCCTGGAACTCGTGTCATCAAGGTGATTTATAAAGTCAATAAAGGCTCCTTCAAAGTTTACTACCGTCAAAAAGGAACCACTACTGAACTAGCGGAAGCGACAGTTGATAACAATGAAGGTCAAGAGTATGACGTTTCCTTTGTCAACACTTTCCATGCAAAAGACATTGCTGGCTATCGTCCAGTAAAAACTAGATTGGAAGCAACTATCCAGCAAAAAGGTGTGAATGAGGTCGTCTTTGAATACGAGCCAATCGCTGATACATACAATCCAACGACACCGACTCCACCAGTCTCTCATCCAGAAGACAAAGAAACTGAGATTGGCAATCATGGACCTCTTCCAAGCAAGGCCCAACTCGATTACCACAAGGAAGAATTGGCAGCCTTCATCCACTACGGAATGAACACTTATACCAATTCTGAATGGGGAAATGGGAAAGAAGACCCCCGATACTTCAATCCAACCAACTTGGATACCGACCAGTGGATTCGTACTCTGAAGGAAACGGGCTTCAAACGAACCATTATGGTTGTTAAACACCACGACGGATTCGTTGCTTACCCATCTAAGTACACCAACCATACCGTAGCTGCTAGCCCATGGAAAGATGGAAAGGGTGACCTTCTCGAAGAAGTTTCCAAGTCTGCTAGCAAGTACGACATGAACATGGGGGTTTACCTATCACCATGGGATGCCAACCATCCTAAATACCATGTTGCAACCGAAAAGGAATACAACCAATACTATCTCAACCAACTGAAAGAAATCCTTGGTAATCCAAAATACGGTAACAAAGGGAAATTTATCGAGGTTTGGATGGACGGTGCGCGTGGTAGCGGTGCCCAAAAAGTAACCTATACCTTTGATGAATGGTTCAAATACATCAAAGAAGCCGAAGGAGATATCGCTATCTTCTCTGCTCAACCGACAAGCGTTCGCTGGATCGGAAATGAACGGGGAATCGCAGGGGACCCTGTATGGCATAAAGTTAAAAGAGCCAACATCACAGACGATGTGAAAAACGAATACCTCAACCATGGTGACCCAGATGGTGATATGTACTCTGTAGGGGAAGCTGACGTTTCGATCCGTTCGGGCTGGTTCTACCATGACAATCAACAGCCGAAATCACTCAAAGAGTTGATGGATATCTACTTCAAGTCTGTTGGTCGTGGAACGCCACTTCTTCTCAATATTCCACCAAATAAAGAAGGAAAATTCGCAGATGCGGATGTGGCTCGCTTGAAGGAATTCAAGGCAACCCTAGACCAAATGTATGCGACTGACTTTGCCAAAGGTGCCACTGTAACAGCAAGTTCGACTCGTCAAAACCACCTTTACAAAGAAAGCCACCTCACAGACGGTAAAGATGACACCAGCTGGGCGCTCTCAAATGATGCCACAACCGGTAGCTTTACAGTCGATTTGGGGCAAAAGAGACGCTTTGACGTCGTTGAACTCAAGGAAGACATCGCCAAAGGTCAACGTATCTCTGGTTTCAAGATTGAAGTCGAAATCAACGGACGCTGGGTGACTTACGGCGAAGGTTCGACCGTTGGTTACCGTCGCTTGGTTCAAGGCAAACCTGTAGAAGCACAAAAAATCCGTGTAACCATCACCGGTGCTCAAGCAACCCCAATCTTAACCAACTTCTCAGTCTACAAGACACCAAGCAGCATTGAAAAGACAGATGGCTACCCTCTTGGACTGGAATACCACTCAAACACAACGGCAGATACAGCTGGAACAACTTGGTACAATGAATCTGAAGGTGTTCGTGGCACTTCTATGTGGACCAATCAAAAAGATGCCAAAGTAAGCTATACCTTCACAGGAACCAAGGCCTATGTCGTCTCTACGGTCGATCCAGGTCACGGAGAAATGTCCGTCTACGTTGATGGTCAAAAGGTTGCAGATGTGCAAACTAAGAATGCTAGTCGTAAACGCAGCCAAAAAGTCTTTGAGACAGGCGATTTAGCACCAGGCCAACACACTATTACCCTCGTGAACAAAACAGGCGAACCAATTGCTACAGAAGGAATCTACACCCTAAACAATGATAGTAAAGGGATGTTTGAACTCGAGTCTACTAACTACGAAGTCGAAAAAGGAAAACCAGTCACTGTTAAGATTAAACGTGTTGGTGGAAGCAAGGGGGCTGCTACTGTGCGCTTCATCACAGAACCTGGAACTGGGGTTCACGGTAAAGTTTACCAAGATACAACTCAAGATGTGACCTTTAAAGACGGAGAAACAGAAAAGACTGTTACCATCCCAACGATTGACTTTACAGAACAAGCCGACTCTGTCTTTGACTTCAAAGCCAAGCTCACTTCTGTCACTGATGGTGCCCTGCTCGGTTTCGCTACAGATGCAACCATCCAAGTGATGAAAGCTGAATTGCTGATCAAGGGCCAAACAAGTTATGATGACCAAGCTAGTCAGTTGGATTATAGTCCTGGCTGGCACCATGAAACCAATTCGGCAGACAAGTACCAAAAAACGGAGTCTTGGGCTTCCTTTGGCCGCTTAACTGACGAGCAAAAGAAAAAGACAACTGTCACAGCTTACTTCTACGGTACTGGACTTGATATCAAGGGCTATGTTGATCCAAATCATGGTATCTACAAAGTCTTTCTAGATGGCAAAGAAGTTCCTTACCAAGATGGCATGGGAAATGCTTCAACTATTGATGGCAAGAAATACTTTAGCGGTCGTGCAGCCCAACGCCAAGGCAATCAAACTCTGGTTAGCCTAAAAGGTCTGGACGAAAACTTGCATGCAGTCACCCTTCAACTCGATCCTGATCGAAACGATTTGTCTCAAAATATCGGTATTCAAGTGGACCAATTCATCACTCGTGGCGAAGGCAGTGAACTCTACAGCAAAGCAGATATCATCCAGTCTATCTCTAAATGGAAAGATGATCTGTCCAACTTTGATCCAGCAGGCTTGAAAAATACGGCTACTGCACGCCAAGCTTTCCAAGCAAATCTAGAAAAATTGAGAAACCAACTCAGTGCTGATGCAGTGGATGTTCAGGATGTCATGTTGACAGTCAGTGCCCTACAAGATATCCTATCTAAGGATGAGAACTATCAAAGAGGCCAAGAGGAACCTAGTCCAGAGCAACCGGAACAGCCAGAAGAACCTGAGAAACCTGACCAGCCTGAGAAACCAGCTGAACCAAAACAACCGGAAATTGAGTATGATAAGGCTATGGACAGCTTGACAAAAGCTATCGAGAAAAAAGTCGCTGAGCTTGGATCCAACAAGGAAGCTAAGAAGAAATTATTAGAAATTGCTGACCAAGCCATTGCTGCCATCCAAGAAGCTAAAACTCAGGAAGCAGTCAATCAAGCACTAGAAACCGCTCTCGAACAAATCAACAAACTCGAAGCGGCTCAGCCTGAGAAACCTGCTGAACCTGAAAAACCAGTTCAGCCTGAAAAACCAACTCAACCGGAAACTCCAGCGCAACCGGAAAAACCTGCCGAGCCTGAAAAGCCAGCTCAGCCTGAAAATCCGACTCAACCAGAGAAACCGGCGCAACCGGAAAAACCGGCGCAACCTGAGAAACCGGCGCAACCGGAAAAACCGGCGCAACCTGAGAAACCGACTCAACCGGAAACTCCAGCGCAACCTGAGAAACCTGCTGAGCCTGAGAAGCCAGCTCAACCGGAAAATCCTGCTCAACCGGAAAATCCTGCTCAACCGGAAAAACCTGCTCAGCCTGAAAATCCGACTCAACCTGAGAAACCGGCGCAACCGGAAACTCCAGCGCAACCTGAGAAACCAGCTCAACCTGAGAAACCAGCTGTGCCTGAGAAACCAGCTGTGCCTGAAAAACCAGCTGTGCCTGAAAATCCTGCTCATCCGGAAAATCCTGCTCATCCGGAAAATCCTGCTCATCCGGAAAAACCAGCTGTGCCTGAAAAACCGGCTGAACCCGAGAAACCGGCTGAACCCGAGAAACCAGCTGAGCCTGAGAAACCAGCTCAACCTGAGAAACCAGCTCAACCTGAGAAACCAGCTCAACCTGAGAAACCAGCTGTGCCTGAGAAACCAATTACTTCTTCAAGTCCTGAGGAAGGGCTCAAGGACCTTGTCTTTACACTTCCAAGTTTGGAAATCGTCAATAAGACAGTACCGTTCAAGACTATCCGTCGCGAACACCCACAATTAGACAAAGGAAAAGAGCAAGTTCTATCAGAAGGAAAAGACGGTCTCTTAGTCGAGTATGTTGAAGTGGACGGTGACAATCGCAAGGTTCTCCAAACAGAAGCAACTCCAGCTCAAGATCGAGTGATTGAGGTAGGTAGCAAACAAAGCTCAGTTGGAACAGAGGCACCACCAGTTGTGACTCTTCCTGAGTATGTTCTACCAAGAGAGACTGAAAAAACTGCTCCAGCCGTAACAGACAATTCACCATCAAAAGATGAAAAAGCTCCTGTTACAGCTACAATCAAAGAAGATAAGGAAAGAGAACTCCCTGCAACCGGGGAACAAGAAACGAATGCCTTCCTCTTCTTGGCAGCCATTACTTCTATCTTGTCTCTCCTCATCTTCCAAAAGAATTTTAAAGACTAATAACAATCTTTGGTTGATTCTTTCCCATTATTTCAGTTCCCCCGTTGAGAAGACCATCTGGTCTTCTCTTTTTTATCAATGGCAAGCAAAAAAAACATCCATAAATTTATATGGATGTTTTAGTATAAAATTCTAAACTAAGTTTATCATTGAGGATAGGTATTTTCAAAGTCAACTACGATTTCAAGCAAACGGTCATCTAAAAAAGTCAAAACTTCTTGTCTAATGTCTTCAGGAATGCCATAGTAAGCTTCGGCAATCCCTCCGCAGATAGCAGCGATAGTATCGCTATCTCCTCCGATGGAAATCGCATTTCGGATAGCATCCTCGAAATTTTCAGACTCAAAGAAGACCTCTAAGGCCTGGGGAACAGAGCCCTGACAAGTCACATCAAAAGTGTAATCCTCTCTGATGTCGTTCAGAGTAAAGCCCATAGGATAATAATTCTTATCAATATGGTCCCTGATTTCATCCATACTAGCACCATTTCGTGCCAAGAAAATTGCTACAGCCGTCGCTTCAGCTCCCTTTATACCCTCAGGATGATTATGAGTCACTGCTGTAACCGCTTGTGACAAAGACTTGGCTTGCTCTATACTATCTGCCACAAAACCGACAGCGCTGATGCGCATAGCGGCACCATTACCATAACTACCATAGGATTGAGGATCCTCAGAAAAAATCCAATAGAAAAAGTGACCTCCATAACCACAATCGGGATAATGACGGCCGACTTCCTGCATGTACTTGACAGCATTTTTTGACAATTGACTCCAGTCTTCCTTGCTAGCCAATAAGGCTTTAGCAACCGCCAAAGTCATAATACTATCATCGGTCGGACAAGAATTCTGGGTGAACAAATCAAACTCTTTGCTTTTATGATTATCCGCCTCGAATCGAGAACCAACAATATCTCCAATAACCGCTCCTAGCATGATTTACCTCCTGCAACATTCTCTACTCTTATGAAAATAGAGTCCATTAAATCCTTTTGAAATTTACTTTATTATAGCATATTTAGACATTTTTCAGGGACTTGGACAGGCTCTATGCTTGCAGTCCCATATAGGCATAGGTTCGATTTCTAGGAGACTCTTTTTCCGTAACCATCCTAAAATAAAAGCGATGCTCCCGCCCATCCTTGGCGTTTTCCTTGTTTAAGACAAAGTAGTTTTTCTGATTCATTGCCATGGTTCGTAGGATATCATCGATCAAAAAAGTCAAGGGAACATTCATGGCAGAGTATTTTTGGAAATCCTCTTCAAAGCGGATATAACTATCTGAAAAATAATCCATCTGCAGTTTGTTTTCATGCATCTCTTTTCTAATCATCAATCTCCTCCTCCCACAGTTGAATTTCTAAAACATCTGCAACCTCTATCAGCCTATATCCCTCGTTTGTTCTAATAGATAAGGTTTTAGAGGACAACTCTTTCACTTCACCAATGATAGTGGTTTTCTGTTTCTTTTCCTTGACAACAAAACATCCCTTCAATTGACCAACATAAAGCTGAGAAAGCAAGAGTAGCTTCTCAACTAAATTCAAATTCGTCGAAAAATCAACACGTTTTTTTTCTTCGCTAAGCGAGCTGGTATGCTCTGAGAGAAAAAAGCCCATCCACTTCTGCATCCCTGGATCTTGATAGTCACGCGCAGATTGAAAAGGTAAATAAGAACGATCAATCATTTTAATCCATCTAATCCTCCAGCAGAATGTCCCCCAATCAGCTTGCTTCTGGCAAGGCTCCTAGAGGCTTCTTCCAGTGCATTGGCTTTTAAAAGGGAAGTAAAACCAAATTGTTCCCGAATAGAGTCAATAGCCGTCTGGAGCCTTTCTTCTTTTTCTAACTTGTCAACATCATCAAAGAGAGATATCAAACCAAAGGACTCGTCTACAAAGCCTGAATAGTTTACTCCGACACTTCTGACTGCTCCAGAAGTGTATTTGTTATGAAATAACTTCAAAACATAATCCGTTAAGACAGCTGTATTATTGGTAGGTTCGATCTTTATTTGTGTGTGAATAGACGACCTAACTTCCTGTTTAGAGAAACCAAGATAGATAGAGACAAGGGTTGTTTTCTTTCCCACCCTTCTCAATCTAATAGCCACCTGCTCTGCCATTTCTCGGAGAATAATTTCGATATCCCATATCTTCACGTAATCTCTCGGCAAGATTTGAGAATTTCCCAACCCTTTGGACTTAGCTTTATAGGGTTTATGCACATTGCTCTCGTCAATCCCGTTAGCATGAAACCACAAACGCAGGCCAGCCTGACCCAGAGCTTTCTTTAATTGGTCGGGATTGCTGGTTGCCAATTCCTTGATGGTAAAAATCCCCTGAGCATGCAAGCGTTTCTCCATCCGCCTGCCAATACCCCAAAAATCCGTCATCTTGGGAATGGCCCAGACTTTCTCTTCCACGTCTTGATAAGACCAATTGGCCCTCATGGTCGGGGTGTGCTTGGCCTCATTATCCAGTGCCAACTTGGCCAATAAGGGATTGGCATTGGACATGCCCACTGTAGAGTAGATCCCTGTCTGCCTCCAAATATCCCTCTGTATGCGGGCAGAAAGCAGATCCAGCTTGTCTTTGCGAGAGAGATTCTTGTCTGGGACAAAATAATTGAGCGAACTGGTCAGATCAATAAAGCCCTCATCGATAGAGTAGGGATAAATATCGTCTGGGCTACCATAGTTTTGAAAGATTCGTTGGATTTCCATATTGACTGCTATGTATTCATCCATCCTAGGTGGTACAATCAAAGTCACTTGGGCCCAATCTTCGATGTAGCGAACATAGTCTGAGTCAGTTGGCAAGCCTTGCTTTCGAGCATTGTAATAGGAAAATTTGCGCGTTTTGATATCAAAGGGCAGATCATAAGCCCGACCAACATTGGACTTACCAAAAATCTTCTTAAACATGGGGGAGGAGGCTAGGATAAGGCCAGTTGAATTATCCGCGCGACTCATGACACAAAGTGAGGTCTTCAGCGGATGCAAGCCCCTTTTCACACACTCGACACTGGCATAAAAAGATTTCATATCGACAAAGGCAATATCACTCTTGGGCTCTCTGGAATAATCAAAGTAGCCCATAGACTAACCCTCCATCGGCACAAAATTCCCAACGATAATCCCTACAATCCGAGGATCTTCCTCATAGGAGATGAAAATGTCCTTGTATTTAGGATTGATCGAAACCAGACGCAAACCATCTTCCTCACGATAAACCCGTTTGATATAGGTCTGGTTGTTACAAACCACTGCATAAACAGCCCCATCATAATCAAATCCTGTTTCCCGAATCAGAGCCACGGAGCCATTTTGATATTTAGGTTCCATGGAGTCCCCAGCCACCCAGGAAGCAAAATCATGGGCTAGTTCTTCATTAAAGTAGACGGTATCAAAATTTCTATCGTCATATACCGAAGCCCCGATCCCTGCTGACATGCGTTCATAGACATGATACTCGTAGAGACGCTCTGGCATGGTCGCCACTTTCTGAATTTGTTCCTCTTGAGCCAAGTTGCGAGCATAAAGAACAACCTTTTCCTTCTCTTTGTTAGATAAGCTATTATAAAGACGGACAATCTCAATCTGGGTGAAATATCCTTTTGCTACTTTTAAAATCTTCTCCAGCTGAGCAACTTTCTCCTGGGACGGTTCCTTGATGCCACGCTCCCAAGCTGAATAAGCCTGAAAGCTAATCCCAAGTTGGTCTGCAATCTCTTTTTGTGTCAGTTTTAGCTCTTTCCTCCGAGCTTTGAGTTTTTCTGGTTGGTACATGATTCACCTCCTAGTGTGATGCTTTAATGGACATTATCTCCCTTAGAAAGACACATTGATGGTTGAGCTTACATTTTCAAAGCTCAACCAATTTGGTTTAGTTTTATTATATAAAAAAAGTGAACGATTGTCCACTGGGAAAAACAAGTTTAAACAGCACCACTTATCTATTCTGAACAAAAAAGACATCCAAGAGAAAAATCTTGAATGTCTGGAAAGATTATAACTCCATTAACCTTTTCAGTAGACTGGAAATAATGATATTATAGCCTTGTTATCTCAAATACTGCTGTATGAACCCACTCATTATGAATTTGTAAGTCATTTTCTATAACCCTACTAAAGGTGAAACCATTTTTTAAAAGCACCCTCTGAGAGGCTAGATTACCCGTTGCCGTTCCTGCAATGATTCTATTGAAACCATAAGTCGTAAAGGCCTTGTCTAAAACGAGCTTAACCGCTTCGCTTGCATAACCTAAGTTACTAACATTTTCCCCAATTCTATACCCAAGCTCTGCTGTTTTTCGATCACCCTCTAAGACACTTAAATTGATTCTCCCGACCATAACGCCTTGCGAATCTCTAATAAGATGCATATAGACATCACGATTCGTTTGTTCCGTTAACAATTCCCTTGTAATTTCTTTAAAACCTTCTAAATCAAAATAGTTAGCTGGTCTAGGAGGTAAATTTCGCTCAAAATACTCCCGATTTTCTGTTTCAAAAGCATATACATCTAGACTATTTCCTTCAGACAGCAACTCTAAACTGATCATTTCAAATCCTCTCCCATCATTATCCACACTCGAATTTTCTCATGTTTACACAAAGTGAAATCTACAGAATTTAAAGAGATTCTTTTGTTTTCTATATAGTTTCTACATTATAACACAAAATACTATGGATAAGCATAATATTCAAGGCGCCAGACCAGAAAAACGAGCTGGAGTGACGCTTAAGGAAACTTCTGGAGTACTAACGCACAGCGATACAACTCAGATTTATGTCAATACTTCTAATGTAGTCCCCCTATCTGCTGGATAGGGTAAATTTAGGGCAAACTTTTGTAGAAAGTACAGAAAAAAGCACCCATAAGGTAAACTTTTGAGTGCTTTGAAACGTTGATAGTATCGTATTGATTAACGTTTTGAGGCAACTGACTCTGTCAGGTTGCAGCCACATTTGTAAGCGACTAAAGTCGCAACAACTGTGTCAATTGCACCAATTTAAGTATGAAAGTACAAAAAGAACACCCCGAAAGGTGCTCTTTGTAAGTATCGTAATTCTTTCGAATTAACGTTTACTAAATTGTGATGCTTTACGAGCTTTCTTAAGACCTGATTTGGAAAGCGTGGGTTTCAGTTAGACTAAAAATAGCGTAATATCAAGGCTTTTCAAAACGATATCTACTGATTAATTTCATAAAATTTGAATCAATATTTTTTAAATAGGGGAATTTCTTAACGCAAAACTTTCAAGCCTATCCTCTTCCTTCTTATCTTAATAAAGTTTGTAATATTGGAATAACAACGATAAATAGAACCGTACTTAGAGTCACCACATTCGTAGAGAATTCCACATCTCCTTTTCCCTGACTAGCAAGGATCGGGAGAACAGCTAAAGCTGGTGTAGCGGACTGAATCATAAAGGTCTTAAATTCTACTGTCACCATATTTGGTGCAAAGAACTTCAAGACAAGAAGCATGATCAGAGGAGCTAGGATAAAGCGTCCAACCAAGGTGACAATTGTATCTTTATCAAGAGCAATGGTATTCAAGCCTGCCTTAGCAAGAACGATACCAATATAAATCAGAGATAAGGGAGTGACGATATTTCCAACATAGGTTAAGGTATTCGTTGCGAAATCTGGAATAGAGATTCGAAGAATCAAAAATAGTAGAGCCACAAGAAAACCTACAAGCGGAGCTGGTAGCAATTTCTTCCAGTCAAATTTAGTTGCCTCCTTGCTTTGACCCGACTTACTATCGCTCGTCATCAAATACACGCCCAATGTCCAGGTGGAAATCGTGTTGGTGATATAGTAAATTAAGAAATAAGGAAGAGCCTGATCCCCAAAAAGAGCAACGTTTAAAGGTAAACCAATAAAAATAGTATTAGCATTCACAAAGGTATTAATCATGGTTCCTCGCCGTCCTGGACGAACCTTGAAAAGCCTAACCGCAATATAAGCTACGATATACCCCAATTTAAATGCTACAAAAGTATAAAGGAGGCCTCCAGAAAGACTGATTAGCTTATCTAGCGTTAGGTATTTCATCACCGACACAAAGATTGATGCTGGCAAGGCTACATTCATGATTAAATGAGATAGGTTAGGTCCAAAGTCGTCTCCAAACCATCCCTTCACCTGAAGAACATACCCCAAAATAATGATAGCGATAATCGGAATGATACTCGTAATCGAGGTTAAAAAGAGTGACATAGGTATCCTTTCTAAATTACTTAAGTCCACAGCCCATACAAATCTGTCGGTAGCGAAGGATAGCAGCAGAAATGAATTATTTATACTCTGGATACCACTTCAAATCACGAACTGCTTTGGCCATATCTGTTTCCTTAGCACGCGCAAGACCTTGCTCTTGCGCTTTTTTAGCGACTGCTTCTGCTACTTTAATAGAAACATCTACTACATATTTGAACGGCGGCAAAACAGGAGCTCCTGGTTGACCTTGATTGACAATACCACTCAATGAATGAGCCGCTGCTCCAATCATTTCATCAGTTAAAAGACTTGCTTCAGAGGCCAGCATACCTAGACCAAGACCTGGGTAAATCAAGGCATTATTGGCTTGACCAATCACATAGTCGACACCTTTATAAGAAACCGTATCAGCAGGAATTCCTGTTGCGACAAAAGCTTTGCCATCTGACCATTCAATCAAATCTTTGGCACTAGCTTCAGCTAGTTTGGTTGGATTTGACAAAGGGAAGATCATCGGACGCTCTGTATTTTCACACATAGCCTCTACTATTTCTTTCGTGAAGGTATTAGGCTGAGTAGAAGTTCCTACAAGAATGGTTGGCTTCACAGTCTTCACTACTTCAAGCAGGTCAGTCAACTTGTCTGCGTTACTAAAGTCAGCACGTTTCTTAGCAAACGGTTTTTGCTCAGGAGTTAGGTCATCCATGTCATCAAAGAGAAGACCTTGTTTATCAACCATAAAGAAACGTTTATAAGCTTCTTCTTCAGAAAGACCTTCACTCACCATTTCACGAAGAACACGAGAGGCAATTCCTGCACCCGCAGTACCACCACCATAGCAGAGATAAACTTGATCTGTTAATTTTTCACCACTAATATCCAGTGAACCAAAGATACCACCCAAGGTAACGATTCCTGTGCCTTGAATATCATCATTAAAAGTTGGAATTTGTTTCCGGTACTTTTCAAGAATATTAGCAGCATTCAAGCGGCCGAAGTCTTCCCAGTGAAGGTAGAATTTAGGAAAGAGACGTTCTGCTGTTTGAACAAATTGGTCAATGAAGTCGTAGTAACGATCACCACGAACCCGTTCATGACGATTTCCTAAGTAATTAGGATTGTTACGAAGTTCTTCACAGTTAGTCCCTGCATCAATAACTAAAGGAAGGACCATAGAAGGATCGATTCCAGCAGCACCCGTGTAGACCATCAATTTCCCAACAGAAATATCGACACCATTTGTTCCCCAGTCACCGATTCCAAGAATTCCTTCTGCATCTGTTACAACAATGAGACGAATCTCGCGATTCCCAGCAGCATTTTTCAAAGTGGCTTCAATATTTTCAGGATGATTGATATCAAGATATCCCGCATATTGTGGATCTACAAAGAGATCACTATAGCCTTCAATGGTATCTGCAATAGTTGGATCGTATACAATTGGATTGAATTCCTCCAAATGTTGAGAAAAGAGGTAATAGAAAAGAGTCCGGTTCGTGTTAAAAATTTCCATTAGGAAAAGACGCTTTTCCAAATCATTGGCTTTTGTTTGCATTTGTGCATAAGTTTGCGCCGCTTATTCTTCAATCGTTTGAACATACGGTGGCAGTAAACCAATAAGGCCTAGTTCCTTCCGCTCCTCTAAGGTAAAGGCAGTACCTTTATTGAGGAAAGGATTATTTAAAATATCATGTGCAGTCATAGTGCAACCTCCTTTTTACTTCTATTATACCACTTAAAATGAATTGTTTGGAAAACTTTGTTGTTTGAAAAATACAATTGTGTACGCATATGTTATAATGAGTCTACGAGAACAATTTTCTATTAAGCTCTTTTATACTTAAAATACCATTATTAATGACACTTTAAGTTGTTATATTTTATAAAGTTCTGGACTCATAAAACTCTCGATGATCACTCTTTACTAAAAGTTTCGAGCAAAAGAAACTAATCATACAAATTGGCAATCCGAATTAAAATAAATATCATATAAGTTTGTTATACAATACTTTGTATTTTTTAAGATGTTTTTTTGTCATGCAAAACTTGTATTCTATTTATATGACGAATAAAAACTATTTACAACAATATATTTCCCAAAAAGTGAAATATTTTCGAACACAGAAAAAAATGAGCCAGGAAGAACTTTCGGAACAAGCAGGGCTCGGGCTTAAGTATATCAATCAACTTGAAAACCAAAATGTGAATCTGACCATTCACAGTCTTGAAAAAGTGATTGTCGCCCTAGAGATGACCCCAGAAGAATTTTTCAATTTTGATAGCCTTGAATCAACCTCTGATAAGACCGACAATCTTTCACTCAAAAGAATCAACATGAAGATTAAACAGCTCCCTATTGATAAACGAGAAAAGATGTTAGTCATTTTTGAAAGTATCTTAGATAACCTCTGATATCCCTGACTCACTTACATTTTAACCGGTGAATACTCGTATAGTCAAATTGTAGGATACGGATAAAAAGTATTTATCTGGTGATTTCCACTTATTTTCCTTCTCCAACTAATGAAAGTGAGCCCATATGAATTTAAAAGATCTACAATATTTTTATGACCTCTGCCAGCTTCAATCCTATACGGAAGTAGCAAAACAACATAAAGTCAGCCAACCATCTATTTCTTATGCCATCAAGCGCTTAGAGGAATCTTTTAATTGCAAATTGATTCACCATGATCCTTCACATCGCTCCTTTAAACTAACTAATCAAGGACAAATCCTTCTGAAGCATACAGAACTGATTTTACCTGAGGTCATTTCTACTCGCAAAGAAATTAATCGCTCTTTGGCGCATTGCTCTACTGTAGGATTCCCTCCTATTATCATTCAGTATCTTTTCTCTGTCTTAAATAAAGAAACTGAATTTGATTTTTTAAAAAAGGTACGTCCTATTCGTGGTGGATCCGTAGAATTATTAAACCTTCTCCTTAAGGGAGAACTAGATGCGAGCTTACTCGGATTGATTGAACCACTCAATCATCCTTCAATAGAGACACATGAACTCTTTCATAAAGAACTGTATGTCGTTTTATCTAAGAACCATCCTCTTGCTACTGCTCCTTCCCTCACTTTTGAAGAATTAGTAGATCAATCCTTTATACTTTTAGACGAACACTTTGTTCACCTGAAAGCTTTTGAACTACTTAATCAAAAGCATCAAAACAAGGCAGAAATATTCTTTAAGACTGATGACATTGTCATTCTTAAAGAACTTTTAAAGAAAGGGATTGGCCTTAGTTTACTGGCTGATATCGCACTTTCTGATGAAGATGATGATTTAATAAAAATCCCTCTAATACCGGAGGACCAGATAACATTTACAGTTTATTATGCTTATCTCAAATCAGCTACACTGTCATCAGAAGTAGAAGCCTTATTTAATCTCATTAAATCATATGAATAGAAAAAACTCTAACTATCAACTACCTGATAGCTAGAGTTTTTTACAAGACTAAAGTACGAAGAAATAGGATATGATCGCCGAATTTTTCATTTACCTGATACCATTCAACGAGATTCCCAATTATAAATCTACAAAGTGTCGATAAAAAAGAACACCCAAAAAGGTGCTCTTTGTAAGTATAGTAATTCTTTCGAATTAACGTTTACTAAATTGTGATGCTTTACGAGCTTTCTTAAGACCTGGTTTGACACGGTTTGATTTCAAGTAATCTATAAATAGCTTTACATCAAATTTTAGCAGATTTGTACTGCTTTTTTATTTCAAAAAAATTGAATAAGTTTGTTTGAAATGGGGAAATTTATTATTCCTATAAAGAGCCATCTAAATATTTACTTAGCCGATCTTTTATAAAATTAGTTGCTACACTTTTAATTACTTCCAAAGTCATAGGCAGAGCTTTTTCTTTGATACTATTCTTAGTCCTATTCCATATAGTATTTTCTCTAATTTTATTTAGAAAATCATGCCCCTCCCAAGTCAAAGCGCCAACACTAAAAAAATAGATTTCATCACTAGCATACGTTGGTTTATAACTTTTTATTAAACCCGCTTCAAACAATAAGTCGCAATGGTAAGCTATTGTCTCTACATCATACCCGTCAATTTGTAGATTAAACAACGCAGTTGATTTATACTCATCCTCAATTTTAAAAAGTATCAAACGACATAAATCCATATCTCTCTTCATCTTATATCCTCTACACATTGACATATATTCACAGTGTACAACTTATTAATAGAAGGGTCAAGTGATAGGTCAGTGGATTTTATCAAAAAAACTATAATTTTATAGAAAATAAAACGAATGTCTTAAATTTTACTTTTTGATTTCGATATTTCTCAGCTCTTGCTCACTTTCTCCAAATTTAATCATTTGGGGATCAAATAAATCTACTAAAGGATTATCTAATCTACCAAACTCTTTATTAGGTCCGCCTACTATAATTCTAAATTCCTTCTGATCTTTATACTCACTAGGCTTCTCCAAAAGAATTAAACTTGGAGTTCCTATTACATCATAAAATGAATACGTGAATTTTTTCTTTTTCTTATCATAATAGTGTACAGTACCATAATAAAATTCTTTCGCAATCAATGCCTCTCTCATTGTATCAACATCTACGTAGATAAACGGGCGAAAATTTCCACTATCATCAAACGCTATGCTTCCTTTAGCTGTTTCTTGATTTAAAAGATTTTTTATAAAAGTGCTACTTAATTTACTGTTTTCGATATCACTTTTTGTTATCTGGGTAAAACAAGAAATTCTCCAAGTTGTTTCTAAGGATCTATTAAACTCAAACTTAAAATTATCAAAACGATAATAATCGAATACTGTGCCATTTTCCTCTTTAGTACCACTTTGTATAAACCTATCGGGAACTAATACTAAGTCATAGTCTCCTTTTTTTAAGTACTCCTTAATAGCAATTTGTAAACATTTGGGATTTAAATAATTAGGAAACATAGGAAAATTTCCAATAATTAGTTTTACTGTATCAACAAATTTTACTCCTTTGGGACATTGAATACAGTAATTTCTCCCCGTAGTTGTAATTTGAGTATTTGTTAACGCAACATCTCTGTTAACATATTTTGTATATTCTGTAGAGCCTTCAATTGCTTTTTGAGCTTCAGTGCCTTTTTCTTCAAATAATTTAATAGATGGAAAAAAGACTTTTCCAGAAACTAATTGTTGAAAATGATTTTCTTTTTCTCCAACATCTTTAATATAATCTGAAAATTTAATAAACCCTACAATTTCTTCCTCAATAATAGGATCAATATTATTGAAATCCTCAGTTTTCGATATATACATTTTTGGTTCATTAACAGTCATTTTAACCTCTAGTAAATATTTAATATTATTTAATATTATTTAATATTATTTAATATTATTTAATATTATTTAATATCTTAATTATATTTAAATTTCCTTATTTTTACAAAAAAATTTAATCATTCGATTGATAGGAATTTATGAAAGCAACCAGGTTATTTACTTTTATTCTAGATTTACAAATCTTAATCTATTTTTTATTCCATATATATAAGTTGCTTTTACCTTTATCATATACTCTGTCCGATATTAAAGTTAGAATTTTACGGAGTAATATCAAGCCTAAATCTTACGTAACATGAACTTTCCGAAAAATAAGTATTTTCTAGAAAGAAGTTAATTGCTCATTATAGTACATAACGTATTTTTCTTTATAAACACTTGTAGTATGACTTTATTTATCAAAGGAGGAATAAATGAACGATTTTGAATACGGCTTACCTGTAGCTTGGCTAGTGGAATTTACTGAAGCTTTGAATAAAGCTTTAGATTTTAGAAAATTTTATGTAACTTTAGATAGTCTAAATTTAAAACTAAGTATAGAAAGCAATAGACTAGTTGATAAAATCAAGGACGAGCTATCAAGCTTCCTTCCTTATGGACAATTGAAAAGTAATAAAAGTCCAATTTATTTTGACTTAAACTATCCGGATGGTTGCTTGGGAATAGTATCATTTAATAGTAGAAACTACATTGATGTAGACTTATTGCATGAATACTTTGAGAAAATGGATCTACTAAAGGAAGATGCCCCAAAAATCTATTACAACAAACTTATCAACCAATGGATTAACGATGCTGGGATAATTGAAAATGATATTCAACTACTACTTCGACAAATTACAAAAAAATATCTGAACCAGTAACTTTCTGGCTTCAATCTTTTTTATAGAAAGAGGCTTACTTTATAAAATCAAAAAACAGTTTGCTCCAATAAAAGAAATTTAATTACCTCATTTTATATTTATAGAGATAGATCGTTTAGTATTTCTGAGATCATTGTCTAATTCAGAAATTTGACAACCTTTAAGAAATCTCTTATTACTTAACGGTCTGTTTCTACTAACATGTTCTTTCATTATTAAAATTTTCACTTTATTTGAAACCTTTTCAAAAATTTTATGTTTCTCAGATAATCTTTTTGAAGATTCTTTAGCAACGTAATAACGATTACTATTTTTACTTTTTAATAAATCTAGAAGATACTCAGACATCTTGCTATTAAATTTGTACGGAATATACTGATCTCCAGATTTAACCATTGGTAAAAATGATCCCTCACTATCACCAACACAAGTATATAACTTCACATTATCATGTTCAGAAATTGTTCCGTCACCTGGTAAATTAGGAAGATGATATTTTACTACATTTTCATTAAAAATTTGACTACAAAGATTCTCCTCGAAACGTTCATTTTTATTCGGCCACTCATAGATTTCTTTAGCTTTTAGGATTGTATCTATTTCAAACATATCAGAATCTTCCGCTGTTTTAGCTACAAACACGAAATAAACTTCTTTTTCTTTATTAATCAATTGACGAATTTCTGTCGATAATGCATGATTGGCATGACAAAAGGAATATAAAAAGTTATTGTTCCAAATAAAAGGATCTTCATTATATTTTTCATCTTTAAATCCATCAAAACTAATCTTGTATTTTTCATTATCAATTATGAATTCTTGTTTCTGACGAATTGGGTGTCCAATAAATACAATGCTAATTCTTTCGCAACTTTTCTTTTCTTCCTCGTTATCTCTAATAGTTTTCATATGTCTCCTATCTCGCTAAATACATTTTAGAATTTCAATTCCTAATAGATATCTTGACATCTATTTTATCATATTCATTAAAAGTATGCTCGATACTGTCAATGTTTTTCTGAAAAATAGAGAAATCCAAAAACATCTCGTACAATTCATACAAGATGTTTTATATTAACAAGCCACTCTCAAAAATGTTACTTTTAATATGACTTTTTGAGGATATTTTAACTATCAAGTTAGTAGAAATTTAGAAACAGGTATCATAAGTTATATAATAATAGTAACATCGAGAATTTTTAAAAGTATGTAATAAAAATATTTCATTTTACTGCTCTAAAAATCAATAGTGGAAATTATAAGGGAAATTCTTGATTTTTAAACAAAAAAAGACATCCAAGAAATAATTCTTGAATGTCTGTAAACGTTGATATAATCGTATTGATTAACGTTTTGAGAATTGTGATGCTTTACGAGCTTTCTTAAGACCTGGTTGGGGCACCACTTATTTCATCTAATTTCAAAGTGCTTTAAAATCAACGTTTTCATATGTTTTCAAAAAATAAAATTTCAACTAATTTCAATCAGTTTCATTAAAATAAGGTAAACTTTCATAAAAAATAAGTAAAAATCGAACCAGAATATCAAAAGTTTCCCTTATATAAAATTTATACATATTAGAACAACACCATAGAAAAGAGAGCCACCGCTCTCTTTCTTTTTATCTATTATATTTTCGTTTTCCTGCTAAAGCAAATAGTCCAACACTTGCTCCAAGCAATGCTAAAAGTCCTGAATCCTTCGTTCCTGTATTTGGAAGTTGTTTCTTAGGTTCTTCTTTTGCATTTGTAGCTTGTGCATTTGTAGCTTGTGCAGGAGCTTGATATGTTTTATCGTCTTTAGTTCCTACCGTCGCAACTACTGGTTTGTTTTGTGCCTTCGCATCTACAATGTCAACTACTTTACCAGTTGCGTCGGTAATTTCTTTAGGTTGACCACCTGCTTTACGGATTGCATCTTCTTTATCTTTCAAAGCCTGCAAGCGTTGTTGTTTTGCAAGGTATGCGTCATGGTCAGCTTTGAGTTGCTTGAAGTTCTCATACCCACGAGCCTTAGCTTCTGCGATACCCTCTAGGCGAGCCAACTCTTCCTTAGCAGTTTCCAACTCAGCACGGAGTACGCCAAGCTTAGATTTAGCATCAGTAAGCTCTTTGTCCAAAGTCTTAAGGACTTCATCACGCTTAGTAAGAGCGAGATTAAGAACTGTATAAGTGTCAGTAGCTTCTTTAGATGCTTCACGTTTGCGAGCAAGGTCTTCACCAGCTGACTTACGAGCCAAGACTGCTACATCATGAGCCTTAGTAAGAACTTCCAATTCACCTTTGGCAGTTTCAAGAGCCTTGTCTGCTGTTGCTTTTTCAGATTTAGCTGTTTCAAGAGCCTTTTTAGCATCAGCAAGAGCCTTAGCCTTGTCAATAGCGTTTGTTTTAGCTAGTTCAAGAACTTCTTTGGCAATTTTTAGAGCTTGCTTGTCTTCAGCCAACTGAGTTTTGGCGTCTTCAAGAGCCTTTTCGAGAGCTGGGAGGTCAATCTTGTTCAATTGGATATCGGACAAGTGTTTGCGAGCAAAGTAAAGTTCATCGTCAGCTTTACCATACTTAGTCTTAGCAAGATATACCCCATTTTCAGCGTCTTTGAGTTCTGCATAGGCATTGACGTAAGACTTCTCAGCCAAGTCTACCTTTTCCTGCAATTTTGCAAGCTGTTCTTGTTGACTTGGGGCAGTAACTACTTTCGTCTTATCAAATTTTGAATTGTTTGAAAGTAAGTTATCTGAAATCTTGATGTAGTGGATTACAGAAGTAAAGCGCTTGTTAGAACGGAAACCAAGACCAGTGTACTGCATGTACCCAACATTAGGGCTTGCTGGAAGTACCCCACTAAGTGAGTTTGCGTGTCCCCACTTAGCATGAGAATCGTCGAACAACATAGACAAGATATCGTCATAGATACGACGTTTAAGGTCTGCAACAGTAGTTGTTTCGTCGTCACTGAAACCTGCAAGCTCACCCAAAAGCAAACCGTTGTCTTTTTCTCCTACCTTGCTAAGAGCATCGAAGTCGTGACCATACTCTTCTTTAGAGGTACGAGCCACTTCGTTAGCAATACGAATTGCATCTTCTGTAACCTTAACAGGGTCTGTACCGAATTGTTTACGAAGTTGGTTGATAAGGTCTGCTGCGAACAAAGAAAGCTCTTTACGAGTTTCGTAATCAAGATTGTTGATATCTACCTTTGTGTTAAGGTCTTTCTTAGACGCTTGAGGGTAGTTCAAGTCGTAACGATAAACTTCCCCACCATCGAAAGTAATTTTACCAAATTTTTCGTACTCTTTGAAAGCGAGCGCTTTTAGTTGGTCGGAAAGCTCTTTGCTTGGGTTAGAAATGTACTGTTTAAGAAGATTTACATACTCCTGGCTTACGTTGATGGTATATTTACCACCTTGGTCAGACAACCCTTCTTTAGCACGGTCAAGATCGGATTTGGCTGCTTTAACTGCTTCTTCTTTTTGAGATTGGTTAGCTTTAGCATCGTTAAGGTCTGTAGTAGCTTGTTTAAGCACTTTTTCTGCAGAAGAAATCTTGTCTTGGGTGTCTTTTATAGCCTGTTCTTTGTCTGCAACAGCTTTTTTACCGTCGTCAAGTTTTTTCTGAGCTTCATCTACCTTTCGTTCAGAAACCCTAACTTGTACAGTAGAGGTGTAAGCATTCTTTTCGAGTACACGAATATCAGTAGTAGATGAAAGAGAATCTACCTTATTCTGAGCCTCAGCTACCTTGTTAGATGCATCTGTAGCAGTCTTTTCAGCATTAGATACTACCTTAGTTTGGTCTTCAACCTTTTCAGCAGTTGCAGATACAGACTTATCAGCATCAGCTACAGTCTTCTCAGCAGTCGCAAGCTCGTTAGCTTTCTTGTCAGCGTCAGCCTTAGCCTCAGCCACCTTTTTAGGTGTAACAGAATTAGCTTCTTCTACTTTCTTAGTAGTTTCAGCGATAGTCTTTTCAGTATTAGAAATCTTAGTTTCTGTAGCTGAAACAACTTCTTTTTGCTTAGCTACATCCTGACTAGCTTTATCTGATTCAGCTTTAGCCTTATCTACATCTGATTGACTCGGAACTTTAGGGACTACCTCGTCCTGAGCAACTACTCTAGTTGCTGGCTCATTAACGGCTACTTCAGTCTCACTAGCCGATACCGTAGTAGATACCCCAAAGGCAGTAAGTGCTAAAGTAGAAACAACTGCGCCTGTGCGCAATTTCTTGATGGTTCCGTGACCTTGAGTGTTTGATTCCATCGTATAAACTCCTTTATGTCTTAAAAGACTGTTTTATGAATAATATTATACCACATTTTACAGTCTTTTAAATATTATTATTGCAAAAAAATCAGTCTTTTGATAACGATTTATTCAATGAGATAAACTTGTATGATAGTTATGAGGTACTATCATGACTGAAAAAATAAATTTAAGAGAATTTGTTGCAAAACAAATCAGACTTCTAAGACTGAAAAGCGGGATGACACAAGAATATCTAGCAGAAAAGGCTGATCTGGGATTCAACTATATCTATAGATTAGAGAATAAACAGTTAAACGTTAAGCTTGAGACCATTGAAAAAATCATACAAGCGCTTGAAGTTGATATGAATACTTTTTTTAATATCGAAAATCAAAATCAAAGCAGAGAATTTTCACAACTCATTGAAGATATTAGAAACCTACCAACAGAAAAAAGAGAACCTACTATAAAAGCTCTCCGAGATATATTAAAACAAATAAATTAAGCCAAGTATTTTTGAACTTGGCTTTTTTAAAATTTGCTAATTTAGTTTTTAGTCCCTCAAATTATGGATGCACTTGATACAGATATAGAAACTTTTTTCGATATATCCGTAACCGAAAGCAATCCCTTAATAAATCAGCTAATATATAAAATTAAGGAACTAACACCTAGTAAACAAGAACGAGTTCTCAAGCTCATGATACAGCTTATTGACGAAATAGAAACATAAACCAAGTCACGAAAAATTGACTTGGTTTTATTTTATTCTCCTGTAAATAAAAACCGAATATTCTTTGCTATGGTTAAAAATTTCTAAGACCCTAGCATAAATTCTTTTCACCTACCGAAAATGAATAACCAAAATCCCCTACAAAATAGGTATCCCAGCGAAGAGGTCTAAATACCTGAGCAAAATAAGAAGAGTCTGACGAAAATTTAGAACAACATCATGCTATAATATATATCCACTGGCGTAAGTTTTTGACTACCTGTACTATAATATTTATACAATGGCGTATTTTTGAGATAATTCAATTTTTAATATTAAAATGACGTAGCTGAAGGAATCCCCTTGCGATATAGTAAGTGAAATTAAAAGATCGGGGTGATGAAAAATGTACTATTTGAGTTAAATTGATAACATTTGATAACTTGTTATCATCAAAGATTAAAATTACTTGTCAGCATTCTAAAAAGTCTGACCACGCAAAGACAAGGAGAAATTTATATGTCAAAAGAGAAAAAATTAATCGTAGGCAACTACGAAAGCGCAAGAGCATTTTTAAATGCTTTATCAACTTCTGTTGATATCCCCTCAGAAATCAGAGTAGTTGATACAAATAGCGGAATCATCAATGAAGGTCAAGAAAATCACCGTTCATGGGCATCTCTTACATGCGTAGATGTCGAACTCTATGAACAGTTCTCTAGCATTTCTCAAGAGGCTTACTGTCCAACCTTCAAAGTCAAATTGAAGAACTACTCAAACGAGAACTTGGATAGTTTAGTCAACGCTGACATCGTACTTAACCAGTATGACTTGTCATTTGTTCTTGACAAGTTGAAACAGCCAGTCGGCATCGCTCTTGTAGCTGAGCTTACTGATATTGCACTCAAATAGAAAAGAGGTGGCTTATGAAAAATTTCTTAAGAAAAATCATGGAATTAGAGTGGTACTATCAGATTTTCATAGCCTCAATTACCCTTGTTTTAATAGCACTACTTCTTAAGTTTCTTCTATGGATAGTTCCATTTATATTAGGTTCTTTGTTGTTCCTGTGGCTTGTGACAGATGGAGAAATTTTCTCTCTAGCTTGGCATCGATACAAACAAAGAAGTCAAACTGCTATTAATCCTTTATTTGATAGCTTCTATAACTGGTTAACAGAAGTCGGTGTAACAGAACTACCAATCTCTTCACTAAGTTACACACAAGGTGTCGAAGTTACGGAACAAGGTATTTACTTTGTTCATATTGACAAAGAAATCTCTGATGAAGCCCTTGGAAACTTTGAAACAAAAGTAAGACAAGTTGTAAAAACTATGTCAAACGATTCTATAGATTGCGTTGTAAGTCGCTCTAAGCGTGAGCCCTTTCTTGCAGTCAAGGTTCGTTTAGTGTCAACTAATGACATGATGCTAATGCAAAAAAATCAAAGAGAAGAGGACTTCTAGCATGATTAAAAACGTTTTCGAGGTCAACAGTAGGGGACACCCTTCCCCTTTCAACATTGACATAAACCGATATTTCGCTTTAATAATCGCAGGCCCATCAGCCTCGGGGAAGAGTACGTTTTTAAGAAGAATTATCGGTCTCATTTCATTTTATGATACAGATGCTGAAGCTTATTTCATGGACTTTAAAGCAGATGAAGAAATGTTTCCAATGACTAGTGACCATGTCGCAAGAGGTTTTAACTGTTTAGAACTTTTTGAAACAGTCTACAAACGTTTTGAAGCTAGACTTGATAAGCAAGAACAAAACTCGCATAATCTTTACCTAATTTTTGATGAGTGGCAAGCTTTCCTAGCTTACCTAGAACAGACTGATAAAAAGAAACATAAAGATATTTTATCAAAAATGTTGATGATGAATAGCATGGGTAGAAGTTTAGGTTTACGAATTATTTTGTCTAGTCAGCGTTTCTTGATGTCTGACCTTCCAGGGCGCTATAACTTCAACTGTATAATTTCATTGTCTACTAGTTTTCTCATGTCTACCAACAATAGACAACTCCTTTTTCCTGATATGGAAAAAGATGAAGTTGTAATAAAACCTAGAGGGTATGGATATTTTCAACTAGAAGGGGAACCTGTTAAAATGTTTCGTACGATCCAAGTAAGAGACGAAGAACGGTTAAACCAGCGGATGCAAGAGCTATTTTCAAGATATAGCTAGCGCTTTTTCTGCTACACTTGTTTGATGCGACACTGACCTACCTAGGGATTTCATCGGTTTAGTGTCGGCACGACATTACCAGCAGAAAAATGCCTATTCGCAAGGGCTTGAGGGGTGGAGATTTTTTAAGCGCAACGATGCCGAAGGCAGGGAGTGAAGCGCCAAAAAATACTACCCCGTCCCTTGTTGAATTGGCAAGCGTTCTCGGTTCGATAGGGTTCCATCGGGCAGGAGAGGCTGGGGTTTGGGGCAAAGCCCCAAGAGAAGATTTATTGGGGTTACTACGACCCCCAATAAATCAATAATCAATAATCATAGAAAGAAAACAAAATGGCTAAAGAAAAACGTTCAAATAAATGGGCATTCCTATTCTATAAGGAAAGTGCCCCAGAAAATTATTTAGAAATTCTCGAAGAGTTACACATTCCATTTGTTCTTAGCCCTTGGCATGATAAGGACATTAACAGGGAAACTGGGGAATTTAAAAAATCGCACAAGCACGGAGTCTTATTTTTTGAATCGCTAAAAAGTTATTCCCAAGTATCAGAGCTTCTTACTGAGAAACTCAATACACCTTCCCACGTTGAAGTTGTCATGTCACCAAAAGGTATGTACGATTATTTCATACATGCAGAAAACCCTGAAAAAACTTTATACAATATAGAAGATATTGAATCAGGTTGCGGATTCGAACTTGATAAGTTCTTGATAGAGCAAAATTCAAATTTATTTCTAGAAACTGTTATCGATGTAATCACCGATAACGATTTTACCGAGTTCGAAGACTTAGTTCACTACGCTAGAAATAAAGATATTTCACTACTGGGATTAATAATTGAACGAACCTACTTTTTTACAAAATTTTTAGATTCTAGACGTTATAATCCCCAAAACAACAAAAAAACCTCCTCAGAAGATACTTTGGTGAGCAATACTGATGAGGCAAATACAGATGATTAAAAATCAACTGATACTTCAATTATAGCACAATAGGGAGAAATAACTTATGCAAGTAATTCTACCAGATGAACAAGTTAAACAAATTCAGCTCCTACTTGCTGAACTTATCACAAAAGAAATTGAAAAGAAACTGCACCATTGTAACCTTGAAAGCCCATTTTTAAACAAACAGCAGGCTTGTCACTATCTAGGCATCTCAAACAATACTCTAGATAGTTGGATCAAGAAAGGACTGCCTACAATAAAAATAGGCAAGACTATACGATTTAATAAAGAAGCCATTAATTCATGGCTTTACTCACAAAACTAGAAATATCTATATTTTTGTTTTATAATAGTCATGATATTTTCTGGTTCGATACACAAGGAGAATATCATGACTATCACTAAAACAAAAAATGGTACTTATCGTTTAAAAATCTACATTCCAATAGAAGCTCGAATGCCACTTGGAATCGTCAGCAACAACTACTACGATAAACGATTCAAAACAAGAAAGGAGGCACGACAAGCAGAGATAGACTTACTCACGAAGTTAAACCAAATTGAAGACAATGCGTTTTCGGGACTAGGAAAAGAAGATATTCTTTTCTCAGACTTCTATAATAATATTTGGTGGGAATCCTATAAAGCAGGACAAACTACATCAACTTCTAAGCCACCAAGCAGGTCAACAATTGCTAATACCAAAACATGTTTTGAAAAGCATATACTACCACTTCTTGGCAACTATACGATTCAATTTTTAAACCAAAATAAACAGGTTATTCTAAATTTGATGACGGCAAAAGCCAACGAATATGCCAACTTCAAAACTTTACGAAGTTACGTTATTTCTATTTTTGATTGGGCAGAAGAACTTGAATATATTGAAGCAAATAGAGTTGCAAAAACTTTAAGACGAATTAAGGCTGTTAAAAAAATTCAACTTGCAGAATCAAAACGTGATGAAGATTTATATTTAACTCATGAGCAACTCCAAGAGTGGTTCTCAGCATTTCAAGAAGATTTAGAGAATGATAAAATAACCCTTAAAGATTATGTCCTATTTTATCTCACTTTTTTCTTAGGCGATAGAAAATCTGAAACCTATGCTCTTCAATGGAAACATATCGATTTTTCAAAATCACAGGTTCAGCTAATTCAAGCTTTAGATAGATATGGACAAGTGAAATCTACTAAGGGAAATAAGAAAACTATTTTCTCTATTTCTAATGACTTACTTCAACTCCTTACCTCTTGGAAAGAACAACAAAAATATGAACTGGCAAAATTTGGCATCATCAGTAATCCAGAACAATTTATTTTTACATATATCGACACAAAAGGAAACATCAATAAGCCTTTACATGCTGACTATCTAAACAACAAAATGAAAAGTATTAGAAAGCGACATAAAGAGCTGACACATGCTACACCTCATAAACTGCGACATACAGGAGCAACACTTGCTAAACAAGCAGGAATGAGCTTAGAAGCTATTTCTGAAGCTCTAACACATAGCGACACAGGTACAACACAGATTTATGTCAATACTTCTAATGTAGTTCCTATGGCAGTCGGTGAATTTGCCTTAAAGTCTCTAAAACAATAAGGTAAAAATAAGGTAAACTTTGAGGTGAACTTTTCAAAAAAACACAAAAAAAGCACCCATAAGGTAAACTTTTGAGTGCTTTGAAACGTTGATATAATCGTATTGATTAACGTTTACTAAATTGTGATGCTTTACGAGCTTTCTTAAGACCTGGTTTCTTACGCTCAACTTTACGTGAGTCACGAGTAAGAAGTCCTGCGCGTTTCAATGAATCGCGGAAGTCTGGGTCTACTTGAAGAAGGGCACGAGCGATACCGTGACGGATAGCTCCTGATTGACCAGCGTATCCACCACCTACAACGTTAACGAAAACGTCGTATGAACCTACAGTTGAAGTAACTGCGAATGGTTGGTTGATAACGAGACGAAGGTCAGCGTGTGGAATGTACTCTTCAACATCTTTTTTGTTAACAGTGATTTTACCAGTTCCTGGAACAAGGCGAACGCGTGCAACAGCGTTTTTACGACGTCCAGTACCTGCATATTGTGCTTGTGACATACTTTATTGTTCCTTTCCTTAGATAAGTCCTGAAATGTCAAGAACTTCTGGTTGTTGTGCAGCGTGAGTGTGCTCAGCTCCAACAAATACTTTCAATTTCATACCTTGAGCGCGGCCAAGAGTATTGTGTGGAAGCATACCTTTAACTGATTTTTCGATCAAACGTACTGCATTTTTAGAACGAAGTTCACCAGCAGAGATTTGTTTCAATCCACCTGGGTGGTTTGAGTGAGTATAGTAGATCTTATCAGTTGCTTTTTTACCAGTCAATTTAACTTTTTCAGCATTGATAACGATTACGAAGTCACCTGTATCAGTGTGTGGTGTGAATGTTGGTTTGTTTTTTCCGCGAAGTACGCTAGCAACAACTGCTGAAAGGCGTCCAAGAGGTACATCAGTTGCGTCAACAACGTACCATTTGCGTTCTACTTGGCCTGGTTTAGCCATGAATGTAGTTTTGTTCATGATTTCTCCTATATGAATATCGTTTTTGTTTACTGGGCGGATGTTCCGGTCCGCGGGGTATTTGAAAGGTTCCGGGGCCTTACAAATGGGGTAAACAATACCGTCTACTATCATACCAAATTTTACTACTAAAAGTCAATAGATATGAAAAATATTTTTACCGATTTCGGTGTTTAACATCTAGAAAAACCTCGCTTTTGCGAGGCTCTCCTATTTGTAAGCTAAGGCACGTTTAAAGGTTTTCCAGATTCCCAAATCATCTGTCTGAAGGACTAGGCTGGCATACATACGTCCGATAAAGGCTGTTGCAGTTACTGCAAAAACAACCGTTATGGCAAGTGAAATCCAAGCTTCTAGACCACTTGCATACCCATTAATAGCTCTAAATGGCATAAAGAAGGTCGAGATGAAAGGAATATAGGAACCAATTTTCAGAACTAAATTGTCTCCTGCAGCACCTAGAGCGGTCACTCCAACGAATCCTGCGATAATCAAGATCATCAGTGGCGACAAGGCCTTTCCTGAATCCTCAGGGCGAGAAACCATAGAACCTAGGAAGGCTGCCAAAACAACATACATAAAGAGACTAACCAATACAAACAATAAGGTATTGAGCGAGAAGGCATCTCCTAGATGATTTAAAATACCAGATTGAGCCAAGATTGGTAGGTCTTTAAAGAGCAGAATGGCAGCCAGTCCACCCACGACGTAAATCCCAATATGGGTCAAAATCACAAGAAGCAGAGCCAGCATGCGAGCGTAGAAATAATGACTAGCTCTGATACTAGAAAAGACCACTTCCATGATTTTGGTTCCTTTCTCGCTGGCTACTTCCTGAGCAGTGACGCTAGCATAAGTAATCAAAATCATATAAAGGAAGAAACCGAGCCCTGCGGCCGCAATGGTTTGAACAATTTTTTTATTTTCCTTAGATTCATCAATCTTCTCGGTAAAGTCAACAGTTTGAGCCAGGCGTTTTTCCTGTTCTTGAGACAGATTAGCCGCCGAGCGATTGAGTTGGTATTGCAGTTCATTTAGCTTATTGGTTACAGCTAGTTTGATGCCACTTTCAAGAGAAGTTTCACCGTGATAGACGGCTTTGATGACGCTGTCCTCTTGGTCAATGGTTAGGTAACCCTTGATTTTCTCATCCTTGATGGCAGCTTGGGCACTGGCTTCATCCTTATAATCAAAGTTGATACCATTAGTACCCTTAAGCCCTTCTTCCACAGATGGCACAGTGGTTACTACTGCTATCTTGCTATTCTTGGCCATAGAAGAATTTTGGAGATAGCCAATTCCTACAGATAAGGCTAAAAAGAGGAACGGCGAAATCACCATAAAGAAGAAACTCCACGACTTGACATGTCGAAGATAGGTTTCCTTCATTACAATCCACATATTTCTCATACTTCCACCCCTGATTCTAGTTTAAAGATTTCATCGATTGTTGGAGCTTGTTGGTCAAAGGTCGCGATGTATTGACCTTGAGTGAGGATTGGGAAGAGTTCCCTTCCAGCACTTTCATCATCGAGGATCAATTTCCAACTGCCTTGCTTGGTCAAGCTCACCTGTTTGACATGAGGAAGTTTTTCCAATTCTTCCTTGCTTCGTTCACTTGAAACAAAAAGACGTGTTTTCCCATATTGATTGCGAACATCCTGAACTGGTCCATGCAAGACCACACGCCCATCACGAATCATCAGGATATCATCGCAAAGTTCCTCAACATTGGTCATGACATGGTCAGAAAAGATAATGGTCGCACCGCGCTCTTTCTCTTTCAAGATGACCTGTTTGAGCAACTCGGTATTGACTGGATCCAGACCACTAAAGGGCTCATCCAAGATAATCAAGTCTGGTTCATGGATTAGGGTGATAATCAACTGGATTTTCTGCTGATTTCCTTTTGAGAGGCTCTTGATTTTGTCGGTCAATTTGCCCTTCACTTCCAATTTTTCCATCCATTGAGGGAGTTTTTCTTTGACTTCCTTAGCATCCATGCCCTTTAGAGTAGCCAAGTAACGAACTTGCTCAAGGACTGTCAATTTGGGCATGAGGCTGCGTTCCTCAGGCAGATAACCAATACGAGCGTAGGTTTCCTGACGAATCTCCTGCCCATCCAGACTAATTGCTCCTTGATAGTCCAAAAATTTCAACATACTGTGGAAAATCGTTGTTTTCCCAGCACCATTTTTCCCGACCAGTCCCAAAATTCGTCCTGGGCTTGCCTGAAAATCGACACCAAACAAGACTTGCTTGGAACCGAAACTTTTCTCTAGATTTCTTACTTCTAGCATTTTCCACCTCCGAAATATGTTGCACTTATTATACTCCTTTTTGATAGCCTTTACAAGGATTTATGTACATTTTTATCTTATTCATCCCTCCTTAAAAACTAAACTCTCTAAGGATTTTAAGTACCCAAGTGATAGACCAATTATAGCCCATTAAAGTGCATACAGGTGCTTTTACTCCCCAATTGCCCATTTTTGATCCTGAACCGTCCTTTTGAAACTAAAAATCCACCCCGAAGGATGGATTGATGAGTTAACGTACTTCTGCATTCACTTTTTCTTCGAGTGATGCTTGGATTTTCTCCATGTAGCGAGCTACTTCTTCATCGGTCAGGCTATCTTCTGGATTTTGGAAGGTCAAGCTATAGGCCATTGACTTCATACCAAGTCCTAATTTTTCACCTGAGAAGACGTCAAAGAGTTTGATATCTGTCAAACGTTTCACACCGGCAGCTTGGATAGCATCTACAACTTCTTGGTGAGTGACTTCTGCCTTGAGAAGTAGAGCAATATCACGACTAACAGCTGGGAATTTGGTAATTTCCACAAATGGAGCAGCAGGTTGAAGCGCAGATTCGATGGCTGAAAGGTTGAGCTCAGCTACATACGTTTCTGGAATATCATAGGCCTTCGCAGTGACTGGATGCACTTGGCCAAGGAAACCAAGAACTTGGTCACCGAGCGAAATCACGGCTGTACGTCCTGGGTGGAGACTTGCAATCTCAGCTGTTGCTGTATAAGTCACTTCAAGTTCCAAGCGAGTAAAGAGCGCTTCAAGGATTCCCTTAGCATAGAAGAAATCAACTGGAACTGCTGCTGTTTGGAAGTCTTTTTCAGCCACCAAGCCTGTCAAGGCAAAGGCAAAGCTGTTGATTTCATTTGGAAGTTCTTCTTTTGGATTACCTATTTGTTCAAAGACTTTTCCAATCTCGTAAAGGGCCAAGTTTTTATTCTTACGAGCCACATTATAAGCCACCGTATCAAGGATACCTGAAATCATATTTTGACGGAGAACTGAACGGTCCACAGTCATTGGCCACATGAGTTCTGTAAGGTTACTTGGTTGAGCTGTGAACTCAACTGCTTTTTCAGGAGTTGTTAGAGCGTAGGTAATGATTTCTGTCAAACCTGCCCCTTCAGCAATCGTACGAACTTGACGGCGAAGTTTTTGTGTCGCAGTCAATTCACCAGCTGTACCATCGTCTTTTGGAAGACTAGTTGGCAAACGATCGTAACCATAGATACGAGCGATTTCTTCAAAGAGGTCAGCTTCGATGGTGATATCCCAACGACGACGTGGGACGCTGACTGTAAAGGCTTCAGCATTTCCAGAAAGACCAAATCCAAGATGGCGGAAGACATCCTCGACATCGGCATAAGTAAGATCAGTTCCAAGGACACGGTTGACGTCTGCAAGGGTTGAAGAAACTTCTACATCAGAAGTATCAAGCTCACCTGCTGAAACGATACCCTTACGCACCGTCGCACCTGCAAGATCAGCAATCATGCTAGCTGCAGCATCCAAGGCTTCATTGACTGTTGCTACATTAATCCCTTTTTCAAAACGAGAAGATGACTCAGAACGAAGGTTGAGGCGTCCGCTAGTCTTGCGAATCGATTTGCCATTGAAAACAGCCGCTTCAAGGACAACACGACTAGATTTCTCAGAGATTTCTGTTGCTTGACCGCCCATGACACCTGCAAGGGCTACTGGTTTGTCAGCGACAGTGATGATTAAGTCATTTGTTTCCAAGTCACGTTCTTCACCATCCAAGGTCACCAATTTTTCACCAGCACGCGCTTCACGCACACGAATCTCGCTTCCTTCAAAGGTATCCAAGTCAAAGGCATGCATCGGTTGACCAAAGTAAAGCAGGATGTAGTTGGTTACGTCAACTACGTTATTGATCGGACGAATCCCTTCGTTCATAAGAAGGTTTTGCAACCATTGTGGACTTGGTGCGATGGTCACATTGTCCAAGATACGGGCTGCATAGTAAGGCGCCTTGTCTGTCTCAATGCCTACAGAAAGGGCATCTGCTGCAGCTTCATTTGTTTCTGTTAAACTGAATTCTTTAAAGTTGACTGCCTTGTCATAGATGGCTGCCACTTCGTGAGCTACCCCACGCATAGATAGAGCATCTGCACGGTTTGGTGTGATAGAAAGTTCGATGATTTCATCATCCAGGTCTAGGTATGAGAAGACTTCCTCACCTGGAACGGCATCTTGAGGCAAGATTTGGATACCATCTGCGAATTCCTTTGGTACAACTGAGTCAGAAATTCCCAATTCACCAAGGGAACAGATCATTCCAAGTGACTCCAAGCCACGAATTTTCCCTTTTTTAATCTTGTAATTATCAGCAATACGAGCTCCCGGAAGTGCCACCATGACCTTGATACCAGCACGCACATTTGGGGCACCACAAACGATCTGACGGGCTTCTTCTTCGCCAACGTTAACCTGACAGACATGCAAGTGAGTTTCTGGCACATCTTCGCAAGACAAAACCTCACCGACGACAATTTTTGAGAGACCAGCAGCCGGTGATTCGACACCTTCGACCTCGATCCCTGTAGTTGACATTTTCTCAGCCAACTCTTGTGATGGCACATCGATGTCCACCAATTCTTTCAACCATTTATAAGATACTAACATAATTCTAATTGCAAGAACCCACAAGTAAGTTCTTTTCAATTCCTTTCTTTTTCTTCGAGTCAGTCCTTACTATTCTCATCGAGAGAAAATGACTAGGACTGTATAGGACTGTGTTTCAGGTTTCAATCTTATTTAAACTGTTCTGAGAAGCGGACATCGCCTTGGCAGAAGTATTTAAACATAAATTTATGAGCAAATTCTTGCTATGAAGCTACATTTTTTATAGCAAAAAATAACTTCCCAATTAAAATCTATTCATTCAATCTTCATAGAATGCTTAACTATTTCTTCACAACCACCTTGAATTAATTTTTTTAAATTTTGATAACCAGGATGATATACAGCATAAAAATTAAGTTCTATATTTAAATACGAGCTTTCTGAAACTTCTTCTAGCAACTCTTCTATAAAAAAACTAAAATCTTCACGCTTACTCTTTGCTAAAGCACCACAAACATATATATTTAATTTATCTTCTTTTGAATCCTGGGACAATATTTCTAATTGTTCGATTAATTTTTTATACGATTGTTTTCGGTAGTCCTTTTTATTATCATCCTTTACTGCCGAAATTACATTATCCATTACAGATTCAACAACATCAGAAAATAGATCAGTTACATATGATCCGTATAGATTTCTCCAAAATGTACTTGTTTTCATAGTTAAAAATCTTAAATGACGATCATTGATATTTGAATGATGAAATGAAGAAAAATTACTATCAGGAGATTGTTCTCTTTTAGCAGAGGGATTTACCATAAGTAATATATTTGAAGGATTTATGTAGTCTTTTTGATGGTTTTCAATAGCTTCTTCATAGGATATATTTTCAGATGTCGCTTTATCATTATTTTTAGATTCTTTATAAATCACAAATGAAGATATATCACCAAACTTCTCTAAAAGTTTATTATAGTTTTGTTCCGAAATCATAAAATTTCCTCGCGTTTGATTTATTATTTAAACTGTTCTGAGAAGCGGACATCGCCTTGGTAGAACCCACGGATATCATTGATTCCGTAACGGAGCATAGCGACACGCTCTTGTCCAAGACCAAAGGCAAATCCAGAATAAACAGTCGCATCGATTCCACTCATTTCAAGGACACGTGGGTGAACCATACCGGCCCCCATAATCTCGATCCAACCTGTTTTCTTACATACGTTACAGCCTTCTCCACCACACTTGAAGCAAGAAACATCCACCTCGACAGATGGCTCTGTGAATGGGAAATAAGATGGACGCAAACGAATTTGACGCTCTTCACCAAACATTTTTTGGACAATCAACTGAAGTGTTCCTTGAAGGTCTGCCATAGAGATATTTTTCCCAACAACCAAACCTTCGATTTGGTGGAACTGGTGACTGTGGGTCGCATCATCCGTATCACGACGGAACACACGTCCTGGTGAGATCATTTTCAAAGGACCTTTTGAAAAATCATGAGCATCCATCGCACGCGCCTGAACTGGAGACGTGTGAGTACGAAGCAAGATTTCTTCTGTGATGTAGAAAGTATCCTGCATATCGCGAGCTGGGTGATCTTTTGGAAGGTTCATACGCTCGAAGTTGTAGTAGTCTTGCTCCACTTCAAAACCATCCACGACTTGGTAACCCATCCCAATGAAAATATCTTCGATTTCTTCACTGGTTTGTGTCAAAACGTGACGGTGACCAGTCGCAACTGGGCGACCTGGAAGTGTCACATCGATGCTCTCACTTGCTAGTTGAGCTTCTACTTTCTTTTCTTCCAAGAGCTTAGCTGTTTCTTCAAAGGCCGCTGTCAAAACATCACGCGCTTCATTAACGTGTTTCCCGATGATTGGACGCATCTCAGCAGAGACATCCTTCATCCCTTTGAGGATTTCCGTAAGGGAACCTTTTTTACCAAGGACAGAGACACGCAAGTCTTGCATCTCTTTTTCATTTTCAGCAGTAATCTGCTTCAAGCTAGCCAGCGTTTCTTCGCGAAGCGCTTTTAATTGTTCTTCAATAGTTGACATAATTCCTCCATCAGTCTCTCGTAGATAAAAAGAAAACCACATGCCAAAAACTCCACTCGGAGCGTTGACACGCGGTACCATCCGTTTTCATCTGACAAGTCAGACCTTCATTTCTAAATCCATGCGCAAGTGAATTCACCCAGCTTTCATATAGAGAGCTTGCAGTCACGGCTCTCCTCCCTGATATACTTCCCTTGAGTTACTAGTCTTGCGGATTCCTATTCAATTACTACTTAGTTTATCAGATTTTTAGTTAAAAAACAAGTTAGATTAGACTAATTTCAGTATAAAACTCGTTCCTTTTTCTGTTGTTCCATTTTCCACAAATCCAAGCGACTTGAAACACCTCCTAGAAGCATGATTGTAGGTGTAGATTTCCTTGACTCTCAATTCTTTCCATCCTTTTACTCGAGCCAATTCAATCAAAGTACTTAGAACCTTTTTTCCAAGTCCTCGATGTTGGTAAGCGGGATTCCCAATCACAATGGGAAGATTATCCTGAGATAGAGTAACATCCCCAATTGGAAACCATTCTCCCTTCTCCTTGACTTCAATCCAAAAAAGCTCACCATGCTGATCCAAATAGGAATACATAGCTTCCAAGGTCGCTGGACTGTAAGGACTCTTCACACCATCTACGAGGTAAACCAAGTTCACATCCTGATACCAAGCAAAAGCTTCCTCACAATGATTGACCTTATAATAAGGAACAAGACGCAGTGCATTATCTATTTGTAAAATCTGTTTCATCTGCTTTCCCTTTCAATAAAAGAGTTGCTGCTTGATTAAAACCATCACACCAGTTATACCATTTTGCTTCATACTCATCTTGAGCTAGGATACGGTCTTTTAAATCCAAAACAGAGTAAATCTTTCTTTCCTCACAAGCTTGCGCATAGAGATGATACAGTTCATCGCCACCATCTCTATCCCACTCAGCAGAAATCGTATCCCGACCCGCCAATAAAGCCTGATAAGCCCTGTGATGCCCGTCTGTAATCAACAAGCAATCTCCGAATGCAAGAATACTGATTGGATCAACATTGCTCATTTCTTTCGGCTGATAAAGTATCTGGATGCCTGCTAGTTTCTTTTCTGATAAGTATAGTTGAGTCGGATGGAGATCTTTTATATTGACTTTCATTTCTTTCTCCTCAAGGAAATTTGATACTCACTTCTGCTTGCCTTTAAATCGCCATTGGAAGCGAAGCTTGTCATAGAAAGGAAATTCGATAAACAAGACTCCCAAGCCCACACAGAAACTGGCAAGAACATCTGATGGGTAGTGAACTCCCAGATAGACCCGAGATAGCAACACACTGACTAGGTAGAAGCCAAGGACGATTTGCACGATTTTTCTCCAGACTGGATCTTTAATCCGTTGACTGAGAATGATAATCAAAGTCCCTACCATCAACGTTACAGCCAGAGAATGCCCGCTTGGAAAAGAAAATCCTTTCTCCTCTACCAGATGTAAGATAGCTGGTCGTGGGCGCTGGTAAATATTTTTAAAAGTCACTATTAAAAGACCAGCCAAAGCCAGATTGCCTATCATAAAGAAACTTTCTATCTTCCACTTCTTACGATAAAAGATAAAGGCTGCAATGGCAACCCAGGTGATAATCACCGGGATATCAATCAAATGCGTAAGCGCACGGAATAGAACTGTCAAATAATCTGGCAAGTCCCCACGAAGGGCAGTCTGAATCGGTTGATCAAAACCGACCAGCGTTTCAGGATAGAACTTAACCATATAGCCAAGAAGGACGAAAAGTAAAAGGGCAAAACTGCCCTTCATTAAAAATGTTTGTTTATCTCTCATAATGTTTTAAGGTTGGTTTCAAGAGGACGTATAACAACCAGAATGAAACGGCAAAGATTAAACCTTCAATCAGGTTAAAAGGTAAAACCATGGTCATCAAGTAGTTAGAAAGTCCTATAATTTCTCTAATATCAAAGTTGGCAAACTGCGCGTATAAAGGAACCGCATAGACATAGTTGAGAACCAACATGGCAGAAGTCAATCCAATAGTTCCCGCTAGAGATGCTAGTAGGAAACGAAGGGTGCTGCGTTCCTTTTTCCAAATCAAACCAAAGGCGATAACAAAAACTCCCAGAGCTACGATATTCATTGGCAAGCCAATGTGGGTGTTCACTCCTTGACTATTCAGAAGCAACTTCAAGAGTGAGCGCATCAAGAGAATGCCTAGAGCAGCAGGCAAATCCATCACCACCAAGCCCACAAGGACTGGCAAGATACTAAACTCGATCTTGAGGAAGGTTGCCGCTGGCAAGAGCGGAAAGTCAAAGTACATCAGCACAAATGAAATGGCTGATAAAATCGCAATGGTCGAAATTCGACGTGTGTTTGTCATAACAGGTTCCTCCAATTTTCTATAAAATCAGAAGAAGTTGGAAAGGATCCCTCTATCTATTCTCACTTTTTATATCCCAAAAGTTCCCTCTCACTCTTTTGAGCAAACGGTTACAATTCATCAATAAACTCATCAGAACAGACAAAGCCATTCTTTCGTCTTCTCCCATCCAGACTATACTGTCGGTTGTGGAATCGCACCACATCAGCTTGCGCTCGCGGACTTCTTTAACTAAGATATTTTGGATTAATCTAGGCGTCGCAGTCGAAGATAATACTTGAGTATATCGAGACAAGACAACGAAGAGTAAGCCAAAATAGCTAGTTAAAGTCACCGCCGGTCGGGAATCTCACCCAGCCCTGAAGACCCTTTAATCATAACAAAAAACGCTTGCAAGTGCAAGCATTTTGATTATTTCAATTTATCTACTTCATAGGTGTGAACAAGCTCAAGACCTGCAAAATTCTGCTGACGAAGAGCCTCATAGACAATCATGCAGACGGTATTAGACACATTGAGACTGCGGACATGTTCATCATTCATAGGAATACGGAGTGCTTTCTCAGGATGTTCCCGCATAAAGTCCTCTGGTAAGCCCTTATCCTCACGTCCAAAAAGAAAATAATGGTCCTCGTCCGTCGATAAATCTGCTTCAGAATAGACCTTTTCCGCAAATTTGGAAATCAAGTAAAGTTGCCCTTTCATCTGAGACATAAAGTCTGCCAAATTATCATAAAAATGAATCTCTAACTTGTCCCAATAATCCAAACCAGCTCGCTTCATCTTCCGATCATCAATCGGAAATCCCATCGGTTTGATGATGTGGAGGGGAGAATTGGTCGCAGCGCAAGTACGCGCAATGTTACCTGTATTTTGTGGAATCTGAGGTTCAAATAATACAATGTGATTTGTCATGACTGGCTTCCTTTTATCATTGCAAAAAAATAGCCACACTGCCCGGAGTCAAGCTCAGCAAACAGCGTGGTTAAGGCATCGTTAACTTACCTCACAACAGGTTTGAAGTAAATCAGCGAAGCTACTTTCTTAGTATAACACTTTCAGAATCAATGTCAATAGAAACGACTTGATTTTTTTACTTTTTTTGATGAGAATTTCATGCTTGGTCATTCTATTTCTGAAAAGGGATAGTAAAAGAGTAAAATCACTTCAAATCAGAGATATTTTATAGAGGATAAACATATTTATCTTCAAAAACTTGAAAAAGTCCTTTCTTCCTTCAAAAATCGGCTTGGCAAGTGCATTTTTTGCTAAAAAAGGGTATGATAGTTACATCATGAAAAAGTAGGTTTTTTATATGAAAATTGTCCTTGTTGGTGGAGGGAAAGTCGGTTTCGCCCTCTGTCGTTCACTGGTTGCAGAAAACCATGACGTTGTCCTCATCGAACAAGATGAGGCTGTTCTCAATCATATTGTCAGTCGCTTTGATATCATGGGACTCCTTGGAAATGGTGCAGACTTTGCTATCTTAGAGCAAGCCGGCGTTCAAGAGTGTGATATCTTTATCGCTCTAACTGAGTACGATGAAGTGAATATGATTTCAGCGGTACTTGCCAAAAAAATGGGCGCTAAAGAAACCATCGTTCGAGTGCGAAATCCTGAATACTCTAATGCCTATTTTAAAGAGAAAAATATTCTTGGATTTTCACTTATCGTTAATCCAGAACTCCTAGCAGCCCGTGCCATCTCAAATATCATCGATTTCCCTAACGCCCTCTCAGTTGAGCGTTTTGCTGGAGGTCGTGTCAGCCTGATGGAGTTTGTTATCAAAGATTCTAGCGGGCTCTGTCAAATGCCAATCTCAGACTTCCGTAAGAAATTTGGCAACATCATTGTCTGCGCTATGGAAAGAGACCATCAACTCATGATTCCAAGTGGTGATGTTACTATCCAGGACAAGGATCGGATTTTTGTTACAGGAAATCGTGTAGATATGATGCTTTTCCACAACTATTTCAAATCGCGTGCAGTGAAAAGTTTGCTTATCGTTGGAGCTGGAAAAATCGCTTATTATCTGCTTGGTATTTTAAAGGACAGTCGCATCGATACCAAGGTTATCGAGATCAATCCTGAAAGAGCTCGTTTCTTTAGTGAAAAATTCCCAAATCTCTATATCGTACAAGGAGATGGAACTGCTAAGGACATCTTACTGGAAGAAAGTGCTCCTAGCTACGATGCGGTCGCAACCTTAACTGGTGTTGATGAGGAAAACATCATCACCTCTATGTTTCTTGACCGTGTTGGTGTTCAAAAAAACATCACTAAAGTCAACCGAACTAGTCTTCTAGAAATTATCCATGCGCCTGATTTTTCAAGTATCATCACGCCGAAAATCATCGCAGTGGATACCATTATGCACTTTATCCGTGGTCGGGTAAACGCCCAATACTCAGACCTTCAAGCCATGCACCATCTAGCAAATGGCCAAATTGAAACCCTGCAATTCCATATCAAGGAAGCCAATAAAATGACTTCCAAGCCCCTTTCACAGTTAAAATTGAAGAAAGGTGTGCTCATCGCAGCCATTATCCGAAAAGGAAAAACAATCTTCCCTACTGGAGAGGATATGCTTGAGGTCGGAGACAAGTTACTCGTGACGACCTTATTGCCAAACATCACCAAGATTTATGATTTGATTGAGAGGTAAAAAATGAATAAAAGTATGATTCGTTACCTCCTCTCAAAACTTCTCTTGATTGAGGCTGTTCTCCTTCTAGTACCTGTTGGTGTAGCAACCTATTACCAAGAATCCAGTCAAGTATTTATCGCTCTCTTTTCTACGATTGGAATTTTAGTCCTTCTCGGTGGTCTAGGAGTTTTACGGAAACCGAAAAATCAACGGATTTATGCCAAGGAAGGGGTCTTAATTGTTGCCCTCTGTTGGATTCTCTGGTCTTTCTTTGGTGGCCTCCCCTTTGTCTTTTCAGGACAAATCCCAAGCGTCATCGATGCCTTCTTTGAAATCAGCTCTGGTTTTACAACTACAGGAGCAACTATTCTGAACGATGTTTCCGTTCTCAGTCGTTCCCTCCTCTTCTGGCGAAGTTTTACCCACTTGATCGGAGGGATGGGGGTGCTTGTTTTCGCACTTGCCATTATGGACAATGCCAAAAATAGTCACTTAGAGGTGATGAAGGCTGAGGTCCCTGGACCTGTCTTTGGCAAGGTCGTATCCAAGCTAAAAAACACTGCCCAGATTCTCTATCTGCTTTATCTGGCTCTCTTCTCCCTTTTTGTGGTTATCTACTACCTAGCAGGCATGCCTCTCTATGATAGTTTTGTCATCGCTATGGGAACAGCCGGAACTGGGGGCTTTACCGTCTATAACGACGGAATTGCCCACTACGGTAGCTCACTCATCACCTATCTAGTTAGTATCGGAGTTCTGGTTTTTGGGGTTAACTTCAATCTCTACTACTACCTCATGCTCCGTCGGGTCAAGGCCTTCTTTGGAGATGAAGAACTGCGGGCTTATGTCATTATTGTCCTCGTGTCTACAGGTTTGATTACTCTCAATACCCTCCACCTTTACCAAGGTGTCTCTAAGAGTTTTGAGATGGCTCTCTTCCAGGTTTCCAATATCATCACGACAACAGGTTTTGGTTACGGAGATATTACCAACTGGCCCCTCTTCTCCCAGTTTATCCTCCTCTTCCTCATGGGAATCGGTGGCTCAGCTGGTTCAACTGCAGGTGGTCTCAAAATTATCCGTGGACTCATCCTCACAAAAATTGCCAAAAATCAGATTTTATCTATTTTATCCCCTCACCGTGTTTT
Source organism: Streptococcus sp. NLAE-zl-C503 (assembly GCF_900104285.1). Lineage (NCBI taxonomy): Bacteria > Bacillati > Bacillota > Bacilli > Lactobacillales > Streptococcaceae > Streptococcus > Streptococcus sp. NLAE-zl-C503. The sequence goes on from NZ_FNJT01000002.1 coordinate 114,040, forward strand.
GACTCTGCATGTCAATAAAATCGTGATTGATAAGGATACCCAGCACAAGATTCTCAAGTATTTTGTGATCTATGCTATGATTTTGTTGTCGCTCATCTTTATCGTCAGTCTTGATAGCAATGATTTTCTAGTCGTGACCAGTGCTGTCTTCAGCTGCTTTAATAATATAGGACCTATTCTAGGTACAACCTCGAGTTTTGCCATCTTTAGTCCCATCTCTAAAATCCTGCTCTCTTTTGCAATGATTGCAGGTCGCTTAGAGATTTACCCCATTTTGCTCCTCTTTATGAAACGTACCTGGTCTAAACGTTAATTACAATACAAGCCCCTTTTACAAGTAAGTAGAAGGGGAATTTTTCTATTAAAAATGAGAAGACCATTCGGTCCTCTCCTAATCTGTTTATTTTTTTAGAGCTTCTTTGTATCGAGCAACTTCCGCTTGGTTAGCCCAAACATAGTGACCTGGACGAATTTCTACCATAGATGGCTTATCTGTCTCATAGTCATGTTGGTCAGGATCGTAAACTTTCAAGACCTTCTTGCGTTCCAAGATTGGATCTGGAATCGGTACAGCAGATAGAAGCGCCTGAGTATATGGGTGGACAGGATTGTTAAACAATTCCTCTGTCTCCGCCACTTCGACGATAACTCCCTTATAGATAACTGCGATACGATCTGAGATAAAGCGAACAACTGACAAGTCATGCGCGATAAAGAGATAAGTCAAGCCCAACTCTTTTTGGAACTTCTTGAGCAAGTTCAAAACTTGCGCGCGAACAGATACGTCCAAGGCAGAGATTGGCTCATCTGCAATAACAAAATCAGGTTCCATCACAAGGGCACGGGCAATCCCGATACGCTGACGTTGACCACCAGAAAACTCGTGTGGATAACGGGTCAAGTGTTCTTTCAAAAGTCCAACTTCATGGATCATCTTTTGAACTTTTTCTTTCCGATCTTCTTCATCTTTAAACAAGTGGTAGTTGTAAAGACCTTCAGAGATGATATAGTCAACTGTCGCACGCTCATTCAAGCTAGCTGCAGGGTCCTGGAAAATCATCTGGATACGACGGATTAAGTCTGCTGATTCCTTATGAGATTTTTTCCCATTGATTTTCTGGCCATCAAAGATAATCTCACCTTTACTAGTGTTATTTAAACCAATAATGGCACGACCAATCGTTGTTTTCCCACTACCAGACTCACCTACAAGAGAGAAAGTTTCTCCCTTGTTGATAAAGAAGTTAGCGTTTTTAACCGCCACAAACTTCTTACTTCCTTCACCGAAGGAAATTTCTAAATCTTTAATTTCTACTAATTTTTCAGACATTTCCTTCCTCCTAGTCTTCTAGATGAGCAAAGCCCATTTTATCACGAATCTTGTCATGCAAATCTGCAATGACTCCAGGTTTTTCAACTTTAGGAGCATTCTCATGAAGCAACCAAGTCTTAGCCCAGTGGGTGTCAGTGACTGAAAACTTAGGTGCCTTCTCTTCAAAATCAATTTGCATCGCATAATCTGAACGAAGGGCAAAAGCATCACCTTTCAACTCAGTATAAAGAGACGGTGGTGTTCCTGGGATAGAGTACAATTCTCCTTTATCATCAGCAAGCTGAGGCAAGCTAGACAAGAGACTCCAAGTATATGGATGACGTGGATCGTAGAAGACTTCCTCAACAGTACCGTATTCTACAATTTCCCCAGCATACATAACCGCTACCTTATCCGCAATACTTGCTACCACACCAAGGTCATGGGTGATAAAAATAATGGTAAAGTGGTACTCATTCTGCAAGGTTTTAAGCAAATCAATGATTTGCGCTTGAATTGTTACGTCAAGGGCCGTCGTTGGCTCGTCACAGATCAAAATATCTGGACGACACGCAAGGGCAATCGCAATAACGATACGTTGGCGCATCCCTCCAGAATATTGGAAAGGATACTCGTCAAAACGTTTTTCAGCGTCTGGAATTCCGACCTTGTTCATATAGTCGATTGCCATTTCTTTGGCTTCCTTGGCTGTTTTTCCTTGGTGTTTAACGATAACTTCTGTGATTTGGCTACCGATTGTATTAATTGGGTCCAAGCTTGTCATTGGATCTTGGAAGATGGTCGCAATTTTAGCACCACGAATCTTCTCCCATTCCTTGTTAGAATTCAAGGCGGTCAAGTCTTGTCCACGATAGTCGATGCTTCCTTGGGCAATACGTCCATTGTCTTCTAACATCCCTGTAAAGGTTTTTGTTAAAACAGATTTACCAGAACCGGACTCACCTACCAAGGCAAGAACTTCTCCTTCAATCAGGTCCAGAGAAACTCCTCGGATAGCCGTCAGAACTTTGTCACGAACGTCAAATTCCACGACAATATCACGAGCAGTCAAAATTACATTACTTTCTTTTGTCATGTCTACTCCTATCTATGTGTACGTGGATCACTAGCGTCCGCTAGGTTTTGACCAACAACGAAAAGAGATAGGGATACCAAGATCAAGGTTGTCAACGGAATCCAGAACAAGTAAGCGTTGGTCGTAACGTTTTGTGAGTAATCTGAGATCAAACGTCCCAAACTTGGCACTGTTACAGGCAATCCCAATCCAAAGAAGGAAAGGAAGGCTTCATAAGAGATGAAACTTGGCAACATCAAGGTCATTGTAGAAACAATAACAGATACCAATTGTGGCATGATGTTTTTAACGATGATTTTAAAGGTTGGCGTTCCAAGTGTTTGAGAAGCAAGGTTGTATTCCAAGTCACGGTAACGCATGATTTGGATACGAATCATATAAGCAATCCCAATCCAAGTTGTCACACTCATGGCAAAAATCAAATTCCAGAAACCAGCACCAATTGAGTAAGTTAAGACAATGACAATCAAGAGAGATGGAATGTTTGAAATAATGTTATAAACTTCCATCATGACGCGGTCAACGGATTTTGAAATTCCCCAAATTCCACCAACAATAACCCCAATCACAAGGTTGATAAAAGTTGCAATGACAGAGATGAGGATAGAGTTACGCGCCCCAAACCAAACTCCGTCAAACAAGGATTTGCCATTGCTGTCTGTACCAAACCAATGCTCAGCATTGGGCTTGATAAAACGAGCAGAGAAGTCATTGACCTTACTTACATCGTTGAAGTCAAAATCTGAGAACATTGGGTAAATAAAGCTCATCAAGATAATGGCAACCAAAATTCCTAGCATAAAGACTGTTGATTTTTTCTTTAGAAACTGTCTAAATACAGAACCCCAGTATGAATAGGCAGGAGCATCAATTGTTTCAGAGGCAAAATCGTCACGTTTTACGAACTGAAATTTTTCTTTTCCGATTGTTGACATTATTTGCCTCCTTTCTCTGTCAATTTAATACGTGGGTCAAGCATGGTCATCCAGATATCTCCTACAAAGAGTGAGAAGATAGAAATACATGTGAAGATGAAGACGAGACCAACTACCATTGAGTTGTTTGATGCCTTAACAGAGTCAATCAACATTTTACCCATACCTGGGAAGGCGAAGACCGTTTCTGTCAATGTTGCACCACCAATAACTCCGATTACGGCACCAGGAATACCTGAAACCAAAGGAACCATGGCATTTTTAAAGATGTGTTTATTTGAAATTTCTTTTTCAGACAGTCCTTTTGCACGAGCAAATCGAACGAAATCTTGAGATTGCAAGTCGATCATGTAACGACGAATCCAGATAGCTGTACTTGGCGCTCCCAACAAACCTAGAATGACTGCAGGCAAGACATAGGAACGCCAATCCCCAGCACCCAAGATAGGGAATGAGTCTGGCAGACCGATAGATGATCCAATCAAGCGCACGATGTAAACCAAAGCGATCGTTGGAAGGGCAAGCAAGAAGGTTAGAGCACCTGTAGAGAAACTATCAATCCAAGTATTCTTGTGGCGAGCCATAGCAGATCCAAGAGGAATTGCGATAGCATAAGAAATAATCAAACCGATCAAACCAGCAACAGCTGAGCTTGCAATCATTGATGGATATTGATAATTGCTTTCTGTAGCTGTATATGGATCGTCTTTACCATAGTTAGCTACCTCACGCGCATCTGCTTGACTTGGTGACTTGTAGGTACGAGAGTAAATATCTACAGAGGAAGTCTTTTTACCCGTAGGGAATTGAACTTCTGATGTCTTGGTTTGTCCCTGACCCTGTGTGATAACTTGAAGCACTGGTGTGTTCGCATAAGTTGGGTAAGAGTCTCCCAAGTTAATGTTCACAAAGTTTTGGTGTACAAATGGGAATTGATTATTGAAATACAAAAGGTATTTATGTTTTGTACCTGAACCAACCAATGACCAACCAATAGCAGGGTCATTTTCAAAACGAAGATAGCGTTCCAAGTTTGGATTTTCAGGGTCTTGAATCTTGTTTGTATGATCAATGTCGAGCAAGTTCGAGTAGAATTTGAAAACACGTTCAAAAATTGGAATTTCACGCGTAGCATAGAATTGACCACTTTCTGAGAATACACCGAGTGTCCAACCATTCCCTAGTTGGTTGATGTATTTTTCGTAGATTGCCTTATTAGTATCATTGGCATCAACTGTTACAGATGAGTCCATTGTGCTCGCTTTTTCTTGCAACTCCTTGGTATCGTAGTACTCGATATAGCCCATCCGCTCATAAACGGTATTTTCATAGTTATCCCGTTTATCTGGCGTCGTTGCAATTTTGTTATAGTTGGTATCCTGCTTGAAAATCAGTTTTCGAGGAACCATCGTATAGATAATCGTGTAGGTCAAGGTTGTCACCAAGAAGATAGACACCAATGAACGCAATACACGCATAAAAATATATTTCTTCATATCGTTTCCTTTTAAAATCCCAAAAGAACCTTCTCCTCATGGAGAGAAAGTTCTCTTGAGAGTTATTTATTTAACGTGATTAGTCAATTCTTTTTGAACTTTTTCGTTTGATTCTTTTTTCTCTTTGAGCCATTTTTCACGAGCTTGTTCGTAATCAGCTTTCGTTACAACCTTGTCTTGCAACTGAATATACTTGAAGTATACATCTGAGCCTTTATCTCCAGATTGGCTATATGATGCAGAGAATGGCACAACACGAGAAATGAATGGTGCAGCACCAGTTGATGACATAGCTGGCAAGATGAGTGAGCTATCTGTCAACCAAGCTTGAGCTGCTGCATATTTTTCATAACGAACATTCAAGTCGCTTGTTTCTTTAGCAGCTTCATCAACTAGCTTATCGTATTCTTTCAAACCAACTTGAGCTGCTGCAGCATTATCTGCACCTTCGTAACCCATGTATGTTTTTGTTTGTTCAGTATTCGTTGTTTTCAAGATATCAAGGTAAGTTGATGGATCTTCATAGTCAGGGTTCCATCCAACGGCACCTGAGAGATCCCAGTCTTCTGCTGCTGCATTCGCCGCATAGTAGGTAATATTATTAAACTCATCTTTAGAAACTTGTTGAATATCAATAACTACGTTGCCTTCACCAAGCACTGTTTCAACGGATTGTTTGAAGGATTGAATACGTGCGATATAGTTTTTAGCTGTTTGGTCTACTGGAACATCCAAATGGATAGGGAATTTTACACCTTCTGCTTCCAATGCTGTTTTGGCTTTGGCAAATTCAGCTTTGGCTTTATCGGCGTTGAAGAGTCCATCTTGACCATCCGCAAAGCTTACATTCTTCCATTCATCGCCATAAGCTGCCATCTTATCAGTCACCAAGTCACCGAAAGTTTTTTCGCCAGCAGAGACAAAGTCAGGTTTTACAAAGAGGTTACGAACGGCACGAGGAGCACCTTCTTTACCATTTACTTGAGCTGAGTAAGACGTACGGTCAAAGGCAAAGTTCAAGGCTTGACGGAAGTCCTTGTTAAGAAGGGCTTTCTTAGTAGAAGTCTTCTCTTCGTCAGTTGTCTTAGAAGTGTATTTGTAACCTTGGCGGTCAATATTCACACCCAAACCACCAACACCAGGTCCTGATGGGGTGTAGAAGATATTTTCCTTGTAGGTTTCTTCTACTTTAGAGTAGTTTGAACTTGTTGGGTAAAGACGGGCATAGCTATAAGCTCCACTTGTAAAGTTACGTTCAATAGACTCTTGGTCTGAACCATCATAGTAAGCAAGTGTTACTTTATCAAGATGAACATTGTCTTTATCCCAGTATTGTTCATTTTTAGCGAACTCGATAGAAGACTTAGCAGTCAAACCTTTCAGCAAGAATGGTCCATTGTAAAGCAATGATGTAGGGTCAGTCGCTTTAGCAAAGTCAGATCCTTTTGATTTTTCAAATTCTTCGTTCAATGGCCAGAAGATTGAATAAGCCATCTTAGAGTTCCAGTATGGTTCGGGTTTGTTCAAAGTATACTCAAGTGTATAATCGTCAACTGCTTTCACACCTACTGAAGAAAAGTCTTTATTGTTTCCAGCTTTATAGTCAGCTAGACCTTTAACTGAATCTTCTGCTAGATAAAGTGCTTCAGACTTGTTATCAGCTGCGTGTTTCAAGCCATTTACGAAGTCTTTAGCTGTCACTTCAGCATACTCTTCGCCATCTGATGTCATCCATTTGACACCTTTACGAATCTTGTAGGTATAAGTCAACCCATCTTTTGAGACTGACCAGTCTTCTGCAACTGCAGGAGTCAAATTCCCATATTTATCATTTGTAAAGAGACCATCGATACCATTTGAAGTGGCAATTTTGGTACTTTGTTTCCCTGAAATGAGGTAATCCAATGTTTCTGGGTCAGCTGAATAAACATAACCATAGGATTTTGGAGCTGTTGAATCAGATGATTTTGAAGAACCACAAGCAGCGAGAACGCCAGTTGCCAGCAAAGCAATCCCTGCTGTAACAAATACTCTACTTTTTTTCATGTATGTAACTCCTCTTAAAAAATTTAGGCTTATTGCCAATTATACCATAGATTTCTCAAAAAGTAAACGAATTTTCAGAATATTTAGGCGTGTAACCACAAAAAACTTTCATTTATCAAATTTTTCTATTCTTTGTTTGCTATCTATAGAATCAAAAGGGAAGTTAAGGCTCTATAAAGCCTGATTTTCAGATTTTCTCTCCCCATTTTTCCATCCAATCAGAAAGGGCAATCTTCTAAATTGGATTTTCGATTAAGAAACTATTGACGTAGAATGATTTTCAAGGTATAATATTAAACGTTGAGGCGGTATAGCCAAGTGGTAAGGCACGGCTCTGCAAAAGCTTGATCGTCGGTTCAAATCCGTCTACCGCCTTTCAGTACCTGAAATAACAGGAATTAACCGAATGAAAAGCCCGTAAATCGGGCTTTTTTGTTTTTTTCTTCGGACAAATAAGGACAACTTTGAAAATCTTTTGGGGCGAATAAAAAACAGTGACGAAAATCACTGTTTTACTCGGTTTCTTCTTCAGGTTCTAGTTCTGTGATTTGAACTTTTACCTTGGTAACACGTCCATTTTTCACCTTATCATTGGTTAAGATAATCTGCTTGTTTTGGCTGACCAATTCATAACTAATTTTCTCAGTTGTTGGAATCGTTCCAACACCTGTCAAATAATAACCAGCGATAGTATCAACGTCATCGCTTTCTAGTTCAACGCCAAAGTAGTCGTTGAAGTCGTTAAGATTCATGGTTCCTTGTGCAATATAGGTATCCTCACCGATTTGATGGACTTCGATTTCTGCCCTGTCCGTTTCATCATCAATTTCGCCGACAATCTCTTCTAGGAGATCCTCCAGAGTTACCAAACCAGCCATACCGCCGTATTCGTCTAGTAAGATAGCCATTTGATTTTGGGTATTTCGAAGCTCTTTAAGGAGGTCATCCACAAAGATGGTCTCAGGCACAAATAGTGGCGTTTGGAGGATTCGCTTCCAGACAATATTTTCAAAACCATCCGCATAGGCAGCGTTTAGCAAACGCTTGGTATGGATCAAACCGATCACATTGTCCTTATCCCCATCATAAACAGGGATACGTGAGAAATTTTGCTTCAAAATACTTTCGATAATCGCCTTACTGTCATCCTGAATATCCACCATGAAGGCGTCGGTTCGGGGCACCATTAGCTCACGAGCCATCAGCTCATCTAAAGAGAAGATCCCCTGTAGCATTTCAATCTCATCTGCATCTAGTGTTTCTTCACTATTGGTGAGCATGTACTCTATTTCATCACGTGTCATCTTTTCATCAGCATCATCAAAGGTCATTGGCGTCACACGGCTCAACAAATTAGTTGAAGCAGATAACAGCCAGACAAAGGGACTTACAATCTTTCCAAGACCAATAATAATTGGTGCTGTTCGAATCGCCAAAGCATCTTTCAAATTGAGGGCAATCCGCTTAGGATAGAGCTCACCAAAAACAATGGAGATATAGGTCAAGAATGCCAAAGAGAGGAAACTTGCAATGGCGTAAGCCGTCTCTCCGCTTCCCATCCAAGATGCGATCACTTGCCCAAGGGTATCCGCCAATTTGGCCCCTGACAAGATGGTAATTAACGTGATACCAACTTGAATCGTTGATAAAAAGTGATTAGGATTTTCAAGTACCTTTAACAAACGGATGTAGCGTTTATCGCCTTCTTCTGCTTTTTGCTCTACTCGGGCACGGTTTAGTGACACCATCGCCATTTCAGTGGCTGAGAAAAAAGCATTTAACAAGGTCAAGATAAATAATAATACAAACTGTAGCAACAAATTCTGACTGCTCGGGTCTTCCATGGTCTTTCTCCTAAAATAGTATCTTGCGTTCCATTATATCATAAATCGGCCTAGGAATCACATTATTTTCTAATTTATACAATCGCTCCCTTATCGTATGATAAACAAAGGAGCGATTTTTGTTCTTTTGTAGATTGTTTCTAGTTTGTCACTGTGACTTGACCTGTTCGGTAATCAAGCTGGATGCCCTTTTGAACATTGGGGATCAGGACATTGAATTCCAATTCACCATCCGAAGACTTGGCTTCGATTTGTGAAGCGGATGGAACTAGATCCTCATTTGTCGCATAGTGAAGCGTCACCCGATAACGGACTCTCTTATTCTGGTCCAAGGCTTTTCTGACCAAACTCTCATAGTAGTTCTGACCTGTCGAATCCTCAGCTTGCGCTTGATTCGCCCAAGCTGTCTGGACTGCAATGTTCTTGGGATTGCTGGTAGAGGCATCAAAACCATCCAAACCACCTATTAAGGCATAGCCCAGCAGGTGTCCTCTATCAACTGCATGTGTATAGGTCCCCTTTAGATTCTTGACCTGATGCCACCCTGGTGGAGTCCAAGAGGTGGATCCATTTCCAGTCTCTTCCCGATTCTTATATTGCCGAGTCGCTTTAGATAAGATGGCATTGGCAACAGTTGGAACTGTTTCTTTTCCCACTGTCTTTGTTTTATTATCCGCATAGGGTTTGCTGGAAACCTTGGCATCTAGATTGGTTTTATTGCCATTGACAACAAAGGCACCTGCTCCATTCCACTCGAGCCCCCCCTTGATTTGGTTTTTGAGTGAATCAGTTAAGACACTTTCAGCTAGCTCCTGACTAGGAGCTTCTGAAGCTTGTCTTTTCTGGCTAACCTTGGTTTTAGGCGTGTTTGGTGTCGACTGCATCTGCTTGATATAATAGCTTCCAGCAGCCAAGAGTAAGAATATAAGTAACCCTACCAGGGCCTGTCTCGTTTTTTTGTTCATTTTTCTCCTTATTTCTTTAGAAAAAGACTGGTTTCCCAGTCTAATTTCCTGTAAATTTACTAATCAATTCTTGCCACTTTGCCGGAGACAAGATAGCCCACGGATCCTGTCCCTTTCCTAGAATCCCGTAGCCGATCATCAAGCCGATTCCTAAAGCAAGGAATCCCAGCAAGAGTACGATAAAAATCAACAGTAAACGACGGAGTACATAGCGTAAGTTTTTATTCTTCATCCTTAACCTCAATCCGCTGAATCTTTGCTCCTAGCTGAGCTAACTTCTCATGGAAGCGGTAGTAACCTCTATCAAGGTGGACTAATTTACCAACAACTGTTTCTCCCTGCGCAACCAGACCTGTCAAAATCAAGGCCGCACTGGCACGAAGGTCCGTTGATAGAACTTCTGCCCCCTGTAAAGCCTGTCCTCCGACAATACGAGCTGTATCACGGATAATCTCTGAGTGCAAGCCCATCCGACGCATTTCCTCCAGATGTTGGAAGCGATTCTCAAACACAGTTTCCACCATGGTTGATTCCCCTTTTGCAACTGTCATCAAGGCTGTAAATTGCGCCTGCATATCTGTTGGGAATCCTGGATGTGGTAAGGTTTTTACATGAACAGCTTTGAGATTTTCTAGTTGAGACCGGACACGAATACCTTCCGACTCCTCCGTCACCTCTACTCCCATTTCAAGGAGTTTAGCAATCAAGGGGCGATTATGTTCCCAGACTGCATCTCGAATGAGGACATCGCCACCAGTCATGGCTGCCGCCACCATAAAGGTTCCAGCTTCGATACGGTCCTGTACCACATTATGAGTTGTTCCATGGAGTTCCTTGACACCAGTCACTGTGATTGTTTCAGTACCAGCTCCCTTGACCTTGGCTCCCATTTCATTAAGAAGGATAGCAAGGTCAACAATTTCCGGCTCACGCGCAGCATTTTCAATCACTGTCACACCATCAGCTAGAGTCGCTGCCATCATCAGGTTTTGTGTTGCGCCGACACTAGGAAAGTCCATGTAGATATGAGCGCCGTGCAGACGTTCGGCCTTGGCTTCGATGTAACCAGCTGTCTGGGTAATCTTAGCCCCCATAGCTTCCAAACCCTTGAGGTGGAGATCAATCGGACGACTCCCAATGGTGCAACCACCTGGCATGGATACCTTAGCATGTCCTACACGAGCAAGGATTGGTCCCAAGACAACGATCGATGCCCGCATCTTGCTAACATACTTATACGGAGCTTCCTCCGTGATATCTCCAGTCGCATCGACCTCGACAACATGAGCTTCCTCATCAAAGTCCACCTTGGCATTCAGACCTCGAACCACTTGATTCATGGTGAAAACATCTGACAAGATTGGAACATTCTGCAAGACTGTCTCACCCTTGCTTGCTAGAATAGTCGCTGCCAACAAGGGCAAGACTGCATTCTTTGCTCCCTCGATGGTCACACTCCCGACCAGACGATTATCTCCGCCTTGAACCACAATTTTTTCCATAGTTGTTTCCTTTACTTTTGATTTTATAATAGTCCTCTAAGTGCTTCTTGCCACAGTTGGTACAAACTGATAAAGAATGAACTCAAGATGTAGCCCATTACAATACTAAAGAAGCCTACCAACAAATGAACTTTTTTTGTGTTAATAGCGGTCACTTTTAAAACCTTTTCCCATCTCACAAGATCCTTTAAAAGGTAAAAACTCAAATAAATAAAGAGCATATGACTACTTAAAGTGAATAATAATTGAACCATTTGACTATTATACCACCTTATCCGCTTGCGCGCTAGTTTTCGATTTTTCTACAGATTAGGGATTGTTTTTAAGATAATCAATCGCATCCTGCAAGGTTTTAACGGGCACGATTTTCATCTCTGTCTTGATTGTTTTAGCAGCTTCTAGGGCTGTTTCATAGTTGCTTTTCGCATTGGGATCTGCTTTTTTCGCTTCCTCGGTGACTGGATTGTCAGGGGCAAAAAAGATGTTGGCTCCCTGACGAGAGGCTGCAACTACTTTTTTGTCAATTCCACCAATATCGCCAACATTTCCATCGCGATCAATGGTTCCCGTACCTGCTACGATACGACCATTACGCAGACCTGGATCTGCTATCTGGGTATAAATAGCTAGACTAAACATGAGACCGGCACTTGGCCCACCGATTCCAGCTGTGGAGAAGCGAATCGGAACGTCACTAGTCACTTCCGTACGGTCAATCAAGCCAATCCCAATCCCGTTTTTTCCGTTTTCGAGAGCGATAATTTTACCTTCAGCAGTCTTGACTCTTCCGTCTTCTTCGTAGGTTACCTTGACTGGATCTCCTAGTTTTTGAGAATTGACATAATCAATCAAATCTTTGGAACTGTCAAAGGTCTTATCATTAACAGCCGTCACCGTGTCTGCAATATTCAAAATACCCTTAAAAGTTGAATTGTCCGTCACGGTCAAGACATAAACTCCTAGGTACTTGAGTTCGATATCCTTGCCTGCCGTCTTCAAGCCTTGATACTTGGCCATATTTTGGGATGTTTGCATGTAGAACTGATTGATCCGCATAAACTCTGCATCAGTAGAACCACCCGTTGTCTCCTGAGCGCTTCTAATATCCGTAAATGGAGTCAGCCAAGCATAGACAAGATGCGACAGGGTTGCATGCCGAATACCGACTGTTACAAACTGGTAAGCCCCTGCTTCTGTATCTTCTGTTTCATTGACTTTCAAAACTTGACGAATATCTTCCGCTCCACCTGGAACTTCTATGTAGTAAGGTAAAGGTACTACAAAGGCTAAAAAAGTCAATACTAGTGCTAGGATGACATATAAGGGCCATCTAGTTTTTTTCTTCATGTTCTAATTCCTCCACAACACTGTTTGGGACATATTGCTGAATCTCCTGACCAAACTTCAGAAGTTCTCTCATGGCTGAAGAGCTAATATAGAGATGCTCTGGGCAACTATATAGGTAGACAGTCTCAATCTCTGGAGCCAGTTGATGATTGTAGTAATCAAAACTAGCCTCATATTGCAAGTCTGCGGCATTCCGCAAGCCACGGACAAGGGTCTTAGCACCCAATCTTCTTGCAACATCGACGACTAATTGGTCATGAGAAGCCATGACCTCTACATTTTCTAAATGCGCCACCGCTTTTTCAACTGCTCGTTTGCGATTTTCAACAGGGAGAAAGCCTTGTTTGTGGGGATTGTAGAACACCCCGACATAGAGCTTATCAAAGAGTTTGCTGGCTCGCTCAATGATATCCAGATGTCCATTTGTCATCGGATCAAATGAACCTGTAAATAATCCAATTTTATCTGACATAAACTGTCACCTTACTAATCCCATATATTTTTTCCTTCCAGATGCCTAAGCAGGCAATTTCTTCTGGGAGTTCTACAGACTTATCGGTTTCGCAGACAACCATGACCTCTTCGGAGAAAAGGTTTCTTTCTGCCATTTTTTCGATATCTGCAACGATTTGTTCCTTGGCATAGGGAGGGTCTAAAAAGACCAGATCAAAGGGACCTGTCACTTGCTCCAAGGCCCGTTCAGCTTCCATCTTTAAGAGCTGAAATTTAGAAACTTCCTTGGTCATTTGGATATTTTCAGCGATGATAGCTTGTGCCTTTCGATCCCGTTCTACTAAAACAGCATGGGACATGCCACGTGATACTGCCTCAATAGATAGACCGCCACTGCCCGCATAAAGATCCAAGACACGACCGCCCTCAAAATAAGGACCAATCATGTTAAAGATAGCTCCTCTCACCTTATCTGATGTCGGCCTAGTCGTCTTGCCTTCTAGCGTCTTGAGGGGACGCCCCCCATAGATTCCTGATACGATTTTCATACCGTTTATTATACCAAATTATGGGCAAAAAGAGAAAGAAAACCGAACCTTACGGTTCGATTCCCTACAAGATATTTTCGTAAGTATCGCGGACTTCTTGTGGCCAAACACTAGTCTGAACCTCTCCGATGTGTTTCTTACGAAGAAGGAACATGGCCATCCGAGACTGTCCAATCCCTCCACCGATTGTCAATGGGAAAAGGCCGTTAAGCAAGGCTTTATGCCATTCCAACTCCAGACGGTCTTCGTCTCCTGTAAGGGCCACTTGACGGCGAAGCGTATCTTCATCGACCCGAATCCCCATTGAGGAAAGTTCAAAGGCGCAGCCAAGAGATTCATTCCAAACCAGAATATCTCCATTTAGTCCCTTGTAGCCATTCTCAGACTCTGTGGTCCAGTCATCGTAGTCAGGCGCACGGCCATCATGAGGTTTCCCATCAGGTAATTCCCCACCAATACCAATCAAGAAGACTGCACCGAACTCTTTACAGATTGCATTTTCACGCTCTTTTGGTGTCAAGTCTGGGTAACGTTCTACCAACTCTTCTGTATGGATAAAGGTGATTTGTTTTGGCAAGATTGATTCGATATCATAGCGAGCTTCTACTGCTAGCTCTGTCAGACGAATAGCCTTGTAAATCTTTTCAACTGTTTCTTTAAGATAAGCGATATTGCGTTTTCCATTTGGAATAACTTTTTCCCAGTCCCACTGGTCTACATAAACAGAGTGGGTCGCATCAAGTGAATCTTCGTCTGGACGAAGGGCCTTCATGTGAACAAATAGACCCTCACCCTCACCGAAACTAAAACGAGCCAAGGTATGGCGTTTCCATTTAGCAAGTGAATGAACGACCTCGTAGGTTTCATCTGGAATTTGCAAGACCTTCACAGTTACTGCATTTTCAACACCTGAAAGATTATCCTGCATCCCATCACCGACCCTACTCAAGATAGGACCTTGAACTTCGACAACTTCTAACTTATCTTTCAAATACTGGGTAAAAGTGTTTTTGACAAAGGAAATTTCTTCTTGTTGCTGGATAAAACTTTTCTTCATAAGCTACTCCTCAAAAAATTAATTAAAAGCATTATACACCTATTTTCAAGAAAAGAAAAGGGTAAATAAGAAAAAGTCAGTGCTCTTTGGAACACTGACTCTCTAGACTTTTAATCGTTTCGACCAAAGATTCGTAAGATGCTAAGGAAGAGGTTGATAAAGTCTAGATAGATGCTGAGAGCCATTGAAATGACCCAACCTGTTGCTACTTGCCCTCTAGACTGCTCATAAACATAGCGAATCTTTTGGTTGTCCCAAGCAATCAAACCTGAGAAAACCAAGACCATGGCAATACTAATCATGTAGTCAAAGAAGCTATTGGCTAGAAATAGATTGACGATCATAGCAATAATTAACCCGACAAGCGCAGCCATCAGAGCTCGACCCATTCCACTCAAATCTTTCTTGGTGAAAATTCCGATTGCCGCCATGACAAAGAAGAGTAGGGCACTGGATACAAAGGCTGATAAGACGGTCCCAGGTGTATAGAAGGCTACGACAAAGCTGAGCGTAAAGCCATTTAAAACAGAATAAACTAAAAATACTGGGAGAGCTGCTGGGCTATTTTTGGCAGCCATGCTACTTGCAACAAAGACTAGAGCAAGTTCTGCAAAAGTTGCAATCATCAACCAGAGACGGCCATGCATTAAAAAGTAGATCAATTGAGACTGAAAGACTGTCAACATTAAAGCTGACACCAGAGCTGACAGACCAATCCCAAGTCCCACAAAGGCGTAAACCTTAGCGTAAAATTGATTGAGACCTGAACGTTCTTGAATAATTGTTTGATTCATTCTGATTCTCCTTTTTCTATAAATATGTATGTCTTGATTATAACAAAGTTTTTATAAATTAGCTGAAATAAAACATCAAAATGCCTGCGGCAATGGCAACATTGAGACTCTCTGCTCGACCCTTCATGCCAATATGAACCAGCTGATCAGCACTCTCAGCCATGACAGAACTAATCCCCTGCCCTTCATTTCCCATGACTAAAACAAAGTCTTCTAGGGGAGAAAGCTCACGATAGTCCTTGGATTCTTTGGATAAGGTCGTTGCTAGAATGGGCATAGCAGTCTTCTTAGCCTCTTCTACAAAGGAAGCAAGAGACATCCGATAGATGGGCAAGTGAAAATGACTGCCTTGCATGGAACGCAAGGTCTTGAGACTGTATATATCTGCTGACTTGTCTGAAACAATGACCCCTGTAAAACCTGCAGCATCCGCAGTCCGAATCATGGTACCTACATTACCAGGATCTTGAACGTCTTCTAAAAATAGAAACTTTCCCTGACTAAAATCAGGCAGTCCCACTTCTTCTTTTTGAATCACAGCGACAATGCCTTGAGGGGTTTGCGTATCTGCTAAATCCCGCAAAATATCCTCTGAAACCCAGATAGTTTGAGGAAAAGCAGCTAGCTGATCTCGGTAACTTTCTAGGGCAAAGATTTTCTCAATCGTTACTCCTGCTTGAACAGCTTCTTCAAACAAGTGCCAGCCTTCAATCAAATAGGCAGACTTTCGATATTTTTTTTGATGCAATTTCTTGGCATTTTTCACCACAGAATTGGCTTTTGAGGTTATAATAGTCATAGAAACATTATAACACAATTAAAGGGGGTTAGTATGCAAAAGGTTAGAATGATTGCCCAAGGCAGGGTGCAGGGTGTTGGTTTTCGCTGGGGCGTTTATACTTTAGCTCTTGAAATCGGTGGCATCACTGGCCGTGTCTGGAATAACGACGATGGTACAGTGGAAATTCTCGCTCAGACAGACTCCTCTGCTACCATGGCGAAATTTATCCAAGAAATCCGAAAAGGTCCGACACCTTTCTCAAAAGTCACCTATCTAGATGTGCAGATGAGCAACTTTTCATCCTATTCGGACTTTAAAGTCGCAAATTAGGTCTCCAGAACTATTGTATATTTTACAAAAAAACAGTAGAATAGAAAGGTATAATTTTTAAAGAAGGAATGAAAACATTGAAATCTATTAAACGTTTTGCCCTCTCAGCTATGGGAGTGGCTATGCTACTTATCTTGACAGGCTGTGTTTCTGTTGATAAAACGACTGGAGAACCGACTGGATTTATCTGGAACACCATCGGAGCGCCTATGGCAGAGGCCATCAAATACTTTGCTAATGATATGGGACTTGGTTTTGGGATGGGGATTATCATCGTCACCATTATCGTGCGTTTGATTATCTTGCCACTCGGTATCTACCAATCGTGGAAAGCGACGCTTCACTCTGAAAAGATGAACGCCCTCAAACACGTGCTTGAACCACATCAAACACGTCTCAAAGAAGCAACAACTCAAGAAGAAAAACTTGAGGCTCAACAAGCTCTCTTTGCCGCCCAAAAAGAACATGGTATCAGCATGCTAGGAGGCGTCGGATGTTTCCCTATCTTGCTCCAAATGCCTTTCTTCTCTGCTATCTACTTTGCAGCCCAGCACACTGAAGGGGTAGCTAGCTCTACCTTCTTGGGTATCGAACTTGGTTCACCAAGTATGATCCTCGTAGCCTTTGCTGGTGTCCTCTACTATCTCCAATCAATCCTCTCGCTTCATGGCGTAGAAGATGAGATGCAAAGAGAACAGCTCAAGAAAATGATCTACATGAGCCCACTCATGATTGTGGTCTTCTCCCTCTTCTCACCAGCTAGTGTGACGCTTTACTGGGTTGTCGGTGGTTTCATGATGATTCTCCAACAATTTATCGTCAACTATGTCGTTCGTCCAAAACTTCGTCAAAAAGTACGTGAAGAATACGAAAAGAACCCTCCGAAAGTCAGCCCTTCTGCAGGTGCAAGAAAAGATGTGACTCCTAAGCAGGCTCAAGCGATCACGACCAATAAGAAAAAGAAAAACCGCAACTCTGGCAAACAACGATCTAGATAAGACTCAAAAGGCTTAGCTGAAAGGCTAAGTCTTTTTGCATCACAAAAGCCCGATGTTTCCATCAGGCTTCTTTTTATCCATGTACACGTTTCATATAGTCTTGATAACTTTCTGTATCCATCAATTCCTTGGCATTCTTAACACGGTCCGCTGTTGGAGGTTTGACTCCTTCGAGCGAATATGGAATCCCAAGTTCACGCCACTTGAATTCTCCCATAGTGTGATAAGGTAGGATTTCAAATTTGTCAACGTTTTTGAGGGTTTTGACGAATTTACCAAGTTCAATCAAATCCTCATCTCTATCTGTCAATCCCGGAACCAGCACATGGCGAATCCAAACAGGCTTCCCAATATCTGATAGGTACTGGGCACAGGCCAAGATATTTTTATTGGTTTGGCTAGTGACAATCTTGTGCTGTTCTTCGTTGATTTCCTTGATATCCAAGAGAACCAAATCTGTCACAGCCATGAGTTTATTAAACTTTTCGAGATAACGTGGTTTATTACGGAATGGAAGGGCGCAGGTATCCAAGGTACAGTGGATTCCTTTTTCCTTGGCCTTGGTAAAGAGGGCAATCAAGAAATCAATCTGTAAGAGAGCCTCTCCACCACTGACAGTGATTCCTCCCTTGTCTCCCCAGAAACCACGGTAGCGAAGGGCTTCTGTCAAGACATCGTCTACTGTCCGTTCGCGTGATTTATTGGTCTCCATAGCCCATGTATCAGGGTTATGGCAGTACTGGCAACGCATGTGACAACCCTGCAAAAAGACAATAAAACGAATCCCAGGACCATCTACCGCCCCAAAACTCTCTGTCGAATGCACCATTCCTGTCACTTGTCCATAGTCAATTGTTTCTTCAGACATATCGTCACCTTCCTTGAAACCGTTTTATAGTTTTATTATATCACGACTTGAGGGAAAAACAAGATTTTTGTCTATTTTTTAGAAAGCAATCTGTTTTTCACTTTCATTTTCATTTTTTTAATGATCGGGTTCAAAATCAAAACCATACAAGGTTGCAAAATAGTCCTCAGGACGCTCTGCACGGCGGATTTGGCGGGCTTTACCTTCTTCGGTATAGAGGATTTCCGCTGAACGCAGTTTGGCATTGTACTGATAACCCATGGAGAATCCATGTGCACCTGTATCATGAATCACCAGCAAATCACCGATTTCTGTATGAGGCAGTTCACGATTCACTGCAAATTTATCATTGTTTTCGCAGAGTGAACCAACCACATCTACCACCTCAACTGGTCCGTCTGAATGGGTCAGATTGGTGATATGGTGGTAGGCTCCATACATGGCTGGGCGCATGAGGTTGACTGCTGATGCATCCACACCTAGATAGGTACGGTAGGTTTTCTTTTTATGAGTGACTTTTGTGACGAGAACTCCGTGAGGTGCCAACATAAAACGGCCCAATTCAGTGAAAATCTTGACCTGACCAAGACCTGCTGGCGTAAGGACTTCTTCATAAACCTTTCGCACGCCCTCACCAATCATAGCAATATCATTTGGCTCCTGGTCTGGGCGGTAGT
Organism: Streptococcus sp. NLAE-zl-C503; assembly: GCF_900104285.1. Taxonomy (NCBI): domain Bacteria; kingdom Bacillati; phylum Bacillota; class Bacilli; order Lactobacillales; family Streptococcaceae; genus Streptococcus; species Streptococcus sp. NLAE-zl-C503. Next base: position 133,089 of record NZ_FNJT01000002.1, read on the forward strand.
TGACTCCGATTCCGCCAGAAAGGTTAATAAAGTCCAGTGAAATGCCCAATTTTTCTTTGATTTCCACAGCTAATTCAAAGAGTTGGCGGGCCAATTCTGGATAGTAGAGATGGGTCACGGTATTGGATGCTAGGAAAGAGTGAATCCCAAATGTCTTGGCTCCTTTTTTCTTCAAAATGGCAAAGGCTTCAAAAAGCTGGTCCTTGGTCATGCCAAACTTGGCTTCTCCAGGATTGTCCATGATATCTGTTCCTAGCTCAAAAACGCCCCCAGGATTGTAACGACAAGAGATGATTTCTGGAATGCCTGCCGCTCGCTCCAGATGTTCAATGTCTTCAAAGGCATCCAAGTTAATGGTTGCCCCCAATTCACGCGCATAAGCGTACTCTTGGTCTGGAGTATTGTTTGATGAGAACATAATCTCAGAACCGGGGAAATCCAGTTTGTGGCTCATCAAGAGCTCTACATAACTAGAACAGTCCACACCACAACCTTCTTCTTGGAGGATTTTCAAGATGGTTGGAGTTGGAGTGGCCTTGACTGCAAAATATTCTTTGAATCCCTTATTCCAAGAAAAGGCCTGGTTGACTGCTCGCGCTTTCTCGCGAATCCCCTTCTCGTCATATAAGTGAAAGGGAGTCGGGAACTCGGAAACAATCGTTTCTAAATCTTCACGGCTAATAAATGGTGTTTTCATAAGCTTCCTTCTATTCTGTTTGCAAAGAAAGGCTGGGACAATCGTTCCAACCTTTAGTTCTATCTCTTATTTATCTTCGTCAAAGATATTTCCAATCTCAACATCGATGGATTGGTTCTTGACATCAATATTGGTTACCTTCAAAAGTGACTTGTAATCGAACTGCTTTTCACGTTCTTCTTGGGCATTATCTGCAAAGACTGCGACACCAGCCAATTCAGAGTCGAACTCACGCAAGAGACTAATCATCCCATTGACAGTTCCGCCACCTTTTAGGAAGTCATCCACGATCAAGACTCGACTTCCTGCCTTGAGGCTGCGTTTTGAAAGGAACATTTTCTCAATACGGTCACCACTTGAACCTGAAACATAGTTGACGCTGACCGTTGAACCTTCGGTAATTTTTAAGTCACGACGCACGATAACAAAAGGAACATTCAGAACGTTGGCAACCGCATTTGCGAGCGGAACACCCTTAGTTGCTACTGTCATAACGGCATCGATTTTTTGGTCCATAAAGCTCTTGGCAATAATGCGACCAATATTTTTCAAAATGGCAGGTGTACTGAGCAAATCAGATAGGTAGATATAGCCACCTGGCAAGATACGGTCGCTTTCTGAAAGCTTGTCACGTAAGTCTGCTATCATTTCTTTGGCTTCATGACTCGAGATTGATGGTGTAAAGATAACGCCACCACCTGCTCCAGTCACAGTCTGGATATGGCCGATTTCAATTTCCTCAAAGGCACGCTTGATAATCACGATGTCTTCTGAAATCGATGATTTAGCAGATTCGTACTTTTCTGCAAAAGTGTTAAGACTTGTTAGTTTGTATGGATTATTAATCAAATAGTTGGAAATGACAACCATCCGATCACTTCTTCTTAATTTCATTTTTATTTACCATTCCATTTAATTTTGATATTTTATCCATTATACCACATTCGCATAAAAAAACGAACATTATTGCGTAAAAAATGCTCGTTTTTCTTAAATTATTAATCTAAATCTGGTTTATAGAAGGAACGATTGTCCATAGCGAAGATTTTATTGGTCATCTCTCCTTTATCCACCAAAGCTAGAGCCGTTGACATCATCATCATGCTGGCATCTAGATTGTCAATCATATGGATAATCTCTGCCTCCATAACGCGTGGACGGACTGGACTTCCATACTCTAGCAAGCCATGATGACTGAGGATGACATGGCGCAGTAGCACCACTTCTTCTCTAGTATCATCGATGCCCAGTTCCATGACTGTCTTGGTAATTTCACTATCGATGAGGGCTATATGGCCGATGAGATTGCCTCGTACTGTATACTCCGTCTGATTGGGACCGCTGAGCTCTAAAACCTTGGCCAAGTCATGCAACATAATCCCAGCATAGAGCAGGCTCTTATTGAGCTGAGGATAGATCTCACTAATGGCATCTGCCAAGCGCACCATGGTTGCTGTATGATAGGCTAAACCCGTTTCAAAGGCGTGGTGGTTGGTCTTGGCAGCTGGATAGGAGTAGAATTCCTTATCATACTTGGTGTAGAGACTACGCACGATACGCTGCCAGACAGGATTTTCAATCTTGAAAATCATTTGCGACATGTAGTCACGGATTTCCTTGACATCAACTGGCGACTTGACCTTGAAATCAGCTGGATCATTGGGTTCCCCAGGTTGAGGCAAGCGGAGAGTGATTTGATTGACTTGAGGAGTGTTATTGTAGACTTCTCGACGTCCCTGCATGTGGACTACTTTCCCTGCGGTAAAGGCCTCAACGTTATGAGGTTGGGCATCCCAGAGTTTTCCTTCAATCTCGCCACTATCGTCTTGGAAGGTAAAGGCTAGGTAGTTTTTCCCAGCACGTGTCTGTCTCAGGTCAGCTGATTTGATCAGGTAAAAACCTTCAAACAGCTCATCTTTTTTCATGTGACTAATCTTCATATTCTTCCTCATCTTCTTGGAAATGGAGTAGTTCAAGCGCAGGCTCACCTTCTGATAACTCAATGTGACGGAGCGTCCGCTCGATAGCTGTGGTACGACGGTTTAGTAATTCATCAATATTGCCAGAGGCATGTTGGAGATGCTTTTGTGCCTTGACCAGAATGCCCCCGAACTTGCCAAACTCGGTCTTGACACTGGCTAGGGTCTTACTGATATGGTCGGCACTCTTTTGGATATTGAGAGTTTTGAAGCCAACTGATAGAGAGTTAAGCAGGGCCGACAGGGTACTTGGACCAGCAACAATAATCTGCTCCTCCCGTCTCAAATCATCAAAGAAGACCGGATTGCGGACGATTTCTGAGTAGAGTCCCTCTGTCGGAACAAACAAAACTCCAAAATTGGTCGTTCTTGGCGGTGCTATGTACTTGCTCTTGATATCCTTGGCAAAGCGCTTGACGCTCATTAAGAGCGACTTGCGACAGCGTTCAATTTCGTCCTTATCACCTGCTTCATAGGCTTCCTCTAAGCGATAATAATCCGCCAGTGGAAACTTGGAGTCAATCGGCAAATAGACATATTCCCGATCACCCTGTCCAGGTAACTTGATAGCGTACTCTACTCGCTCGCTAGAGTTCTCAACCGTTGCGTATTCTCGTTCGTACTGGGCAGGAGTCATGATGTCTTCGATGATTTGCCCCAGTTGCAATTCTCCCAGAATGCCTCGCGTCTTGGTTCCTGAGAGAACCTTGTTGAGGGCTCCGACATCACGGGCAACCGTCTGCATTTCTCCCAAACCTCGATTAACAGACTCTAGTTGCTTGGAAACTGTTTCAAAGGAGGCCTGCAAGCGTGTCTGCAAGGTCTTTTCTAACTTTTCCTCGACCGTTTGGCGCATTTGCTCCAAGCGTTGCTCATTTGATTCCTGCAAAGCTTGAAGGCGTTGGTCAGTCTTGTCTCTGGTTTGGAGGAGATTATCTGTCATTTCTTGACGGACTTGAGTCAATCCTTGATGCAACTCCATTCGCACTTCCTGCAAGCGGTCGCTGACAGCCACTTCCAGATCTTTTTGATCTAGCTGGCTGGCTTGTCTGGCTTGTTCAAACCGGTAATCCAACTGGTCTGACAGATGATCTGCCTGATCCTCCAAACTCTTGGCTAGATATTTATCTTGCTTATCCTGCCTTTGCCAAATGAGAAAGAGCCCAAGAAGATTAGCAACTAATAAAATAACAAGTAAAATCTCCATCCTATCTCCTGTCCTTGCTATGCAGTACGACTACATAGCCATCTAGGCAAGTCACCGAAACTTCCCTATCTATATATTCGTTAGAAGCGTACACTTTTTTAAAGAAAAAATTCTCCTCAGTCAACTCATACTTGGCACCGAGAATGGTCAACCTGCTATCCCGAACCGGCATAAAGGCTAGATAGTCATAGTCCAAACGTGGTTGAAGCTGACTGGTCCCTTCTGGACAATAGCTAATCACATTTTGTCCATCCTCAATCGCTATCTGGCGCATATAGGGCGCCAACTTGGGATTGCTAGGCAGAAAAACATTGGCCAGCATATGGTCAATACGACCACCAAGAGCACCAAAAATAGTGACCTGAGCCTGAGGATTCTTTTCGAAAATCGTTAAGAGTGCTAGTTCCAGATCCGTATCATCTTTTTCCGGCTGGGCTTGAACAAAGCGCAGAGCACGCTTTTGAATCATCTGTCGCTCTTCTGCAGTGACGGAATCAAAATCTCCAACGGCTAGAGCGAGAGGCAGGGCTTCTTCCAAGACCCAGAGCGATCCTCGATCCACACCGACAAAGCAGTCAAAATCCGTCCGATAATGACCACGGTCTCCGCCTGCAAAAACTGCAACCCTAGTCCAGTTGTTTTCGGAGAGCTTGCACTCGTTCATTGACATCTCCCTTAAAGACATAAGACCCTGCTACAAAAACGGTCGCTCCAGCTTCTTTGGCTTGAGCAATGGTTTGATCATCAATACCCCCATCTACTTCGATCTCAAAGTTCAAACCTTTTTCCTGACGAAGGGCAACCAACTCACGAATCTTATCCATGGTTTCTGGCAGAAAGGCTTGTCCACCGAAGCCAGGGTTAACTGTCATGACTAGGACTTGGTCAACTAGATGAAGCACATGCTTAATCGCTTCAACTGGTGTACCAGGATTGATAACAACTGATGGCTTGACACCGAGTGAACGAATTTTTTGGAGGGCACCATGAATATGAGGCGTTGCCTCTATGTGAATGCTGATGATATCTGCACCTGCACGCGCAAAGTCCTCTAAATGATGTTCAGGATTAGCTACCATCAAGTGGCAGTCAAAGACCATCTTGCTATGGGGACGCAGACTCTCGACCACACCTGCACCAAAACTGATTTGTGGCACAAAGTGACCATCCATGATATCGATATGGGCATACTCTGCTCCAGTTGCTTCTAGGCGTTTGATTTCACGTTCAAAGTTGGCATAATCTGCTGCCAGAATTGACGGAGCAATCTTGTATTGAGACATAGGTTTCTCCTTATTTTGGAATTTTTTTGCTGACTTTTTTATAGGTTTCTCTGCGATTTTCAATTTCACTGAGGAATCGCAGGTAGTTGTCAAAACGGAAGGTTGCAACAACTCCCTCTTCGACAGCTGGCTTAACCGCACAAGACGGCTCATGGGTATGGGTACAAGTACGGAACTTACAATCTCGACTGACACTAGCAATCTCTGGGAAGGCCTGATTGAGGTCTTCTGCTGTTGAAACTTCATAATCCAGTGATGAAAATCCTGGTGTGTCCGCAATCTTTCCACCATTGAGGTTGTAAAAACTAACAGCCCGAGTGGTATGGCGACCACGACCTAGACTATCTGAAATTTCTCCTGTTTCAAGATTGAGATCCGGAGCAATTTTATTGAGAAGGGTTGACTTACCAACACCCGTTTGTCCCATAAAGACCGTAACCTTGTCTGTCAACAGAGGCAAGAGCTCTTCCTTACTAGTCACAAAGTCGTAACCAATAGCACCATAGGTTTGTTGGTAAAAACTTAATTCTTCCCTATCTTCCAGCAAGTCCATTTTAGAAATATAGACAATAGGATGGATGCCCTTGTGCTCCAAAAGAACCAAGAAACGATCCAGCAAACTACTATTAAAATCAGGTTCCTTGACGGACATGATTACCACAGCTTGGTCGATATTGACAATAGGTGGGCGAACCAGACTATTTTTTCGTTCGTGAATCTTGAGAATGTAACCTTCTGAATTTTCCTCCGCAGAAAAATCTACCCAGTCCCCAACATAGGGTGTATGGCCTTTTTTGCGGAAATTCCCACGCGCGCGTGTTTGATAGACCTGGCCATCACTCTCTACATAGTAGAATCCTGCCAAAGCTTTAATGATTTGTCCCTGCATCTTAGAGTCCTTGTCCTTTAAGTGCATCTGCTAGGCTAGCAAATTCTGACAAGCTGAGAGCTTCTCCACGTACACTTGGTGACAAGCCTGCCTGATCCAAAGCCTTGGTCAGTTTGTCCTTGATTTCTTCGGTCTTGCCAAAGTAGCCTGTTAAATTGTTCCACAAGGTCTTGCGACGATGGGTGAAACTAGCCTTGGACACCTTAAAGAAGAAGCTCTCGTCTTCCACTGCTACAGCTGGTTCTGGACGGCGTACCATTTTCAAAATAGCCGAGTCTACGTTTGGCGCTGGTACAAAGACTGTACGAGGCACGATAAAGGCCACCTTAGCTGTCATGTAATACTGCACAGCAATAGACAAACTACCGTAAGCCTTGGTATTCGGTTGGGCTGAAATGCGGTCTGCCACTTCTTTTTGCATCATGACGACAAACTCACTAAAAGGAATGCCACTCTCAATCAAGTGCATGAGGATAGGCGTCGTGATGTAGTAAGGCAAGTTGGCTACTACCTTGATTGGCAGTTCAGGATTTTTGAAATTCTGGATATGCTGCGCCAAATCAACCTTGAGAATGTCCTCGTTGACTACGGTCACATTGTCAAAATCACGCAAGGTATCAGCTAAAATCGGTACCAAACGGTGGTCAATCTCAAAAGCCATGACTTCCGCTGCACGCTCAGCCAAAAACTCCGTCAAGGCACCAATCCCTGGCCCGATCTCAATGACATTGACCTGGTCATCAATCTCAGCCGTATCCACGATCTTTTGAAGGATATTGGTATCCGTCAGGAAATTTTGCCCGAAGGACTTTTTAAAGGTAAAACCGTGACGCTCCAGCACTGCCTTGGTCACGCTATAATCTGCAATTCTCATTTATTCTCTTTTCTATTTATTAGCTAAAAACAATATATAGAACCCACATAATTCCTAGTACCAATACAATCCAAAACACAAAATGAATACGATGCTTGTTTGAATCGGATCCAGTCATATCAAGCGCTTTCTTATCTTCTTGGGGGTTCATTTTCTTCAATTCATCCTGATAGGCAACCGAATCTAGAATATTGTCTTCTGGCAATAATTCTGAAGTATAATAATCAGGAAAACCCATAGCAAGGCCAATTAAGTTCTTATCCGTTAGAGAAAAATCCAAATCCTTTGGTTGATTTTCCTGAATAGCTCGGATATTTTTTAACAGTTTATCAGAAACTACAGACACTTGGTCCATAAAAACAACATCTAAAAGATCAAATCCAAGCACATCACCATCTTTGACGTTTGCAAGAATATAACGAACAAAGGCATCATATAGTTGCAAGGCTTGCGGGGTATTTTCTTCTAAAAAAGACCGATTTTGGAGGGCATTTTGCTGGAATTTTTCAATAGAAAGTAAGATATCTACATTCTGCTCTTGGTAAAACTTTTCTGCTTCCTCTTCATCTTCTTCGAGTTTTTCTGCTGTTTCCCAGAGAGCAATAGGAGCTTTTAAATCTTCTTCATCCCAAAACAATTGCCAAAAATAAGGTATTGTGTAAATTCCCTCTGTTAGAATACGGGCTTCATCTCCGTTTTTTAAGTAAATATAACTTCTATTTGCCATATCGTTTCCTTTCACCATTTTTATGAAGGCTTTACCTTCCGTCAAAGTCACTCCAAACAGGGCCAACTGTTTAGATCACCTCTTGTTGTCAAAAAGTCAATGCATATTGTTCTAATTTTCATTCATTATCTTTTAAGAAAATCATTTATTCTCTTTTCTATTAGGAACGGCGATATATCCAAACAAATTCATTTCCTCTAGAACTCTGATGAATCAGGTCTTTTAAATAGATACTGGGATTCGTCAGTTCTTTTGTTTCTGTATGATAGCTTGTTATTGTCTGCCCACCATGTCGGAGAAGCCACTCTGTATCCAATCTAGGCAAATATCTGTCCTTTTGAAGAAAACTACAAAGCTCCTCAACTGTCATATCCTCCGGGATATCAAGATCCATCTGATGAGAAAAAACATCATCCCCCATGCAGATAGACTCTCTGTCAACTTGTATTTTCATTTCGCTCTGTCCTTATAAGTTTCTATTTGAACGCTATCAAAATAAATCTAAGTACCTCTATTGTAACACATTCCCTTTGTATTTTTGGGCTATCTAGCTATTATCATAACTTTCCATAGTCTCTTCCACTTCTGCCAAGGTTATCCCAAATAACTCTAAGCGCTTGAGGAGTTGCTTGCCGTTGGAATAGCCGATGCGGAGCTGCTCGCCTAGATACTCTCTGCGTCTACGACTGTCTGCTCCCGCTAGGAAACCAAGACGAATCAAGTCACTACGAGATATATCAAACTCGTTCTCTGTTTCAAACTGCTCTGTCACTTGACTTAAGGCTGTTTTCAGGTCTTCATAGCTGGCGTGTTCAATTCCCAGAGAACGTCCCTTGGACTTGGATTTGGGAACAGCCTCATCTCGCTTGAGAAAGGCATGCTGCACCGTTGGAATGGCCGTCATAATCATGCGCCGAATCCGCTCCCCATTAAAATCTGGATCTGTAAAGACAATGACTCCATGCAGTTCATGCAAGCGACGAATGCGCTCTATATCTTGGTCATTTATTGCGGAACCTCTTGTTTCGTAGGTCTCTACATCAAAGTAGCGTTTGAGATTGACCGTATCATCGCGACCTTCGACCACGATGACTTGGGAAATTTTTTCTTTCATCACTTGCTGTCCAATCCAAAGATACGCTCTGCATTTGCAGTTGTTACTGCGGCTAACTCCTCGGTCGTCATCCCACGCAAGTCGGCGATAAAGTCCACCACATAGCGAGTATAGGCTGTTTTGTTTTCACGGCCACGTTTAGGCACAGGAGCCAGGTAAGGTGCATCCGTTTCTACCAAAATCTTGTCCAAAGGAAGTTCCCTAGCGGCCTCTTGGATATCCGTCGCTTTCTTAAAGGTCACCACACCTGAGAAAGAAATGGTCATGCCAAGCTCGACAAACTTCTCCGCCCACTCCAAAGAACCTGAGAATGAGTGCATAATTCCACCACGAGGACCAACGCCCTCGCTCTTGATAATCTCATAAGTATCTTCTAGCGCATCACGGGTATGGACCACAAAAGGTAAATTCAAGTCCTTGGATAACTGAATCTGACGACGAAAAACCTGTTCCTGCACTTCCTTAGGTGCTGTCATCCAATGGTAGTCCAGACCAATCTCACCTAAAGCAACAACCTTGGGATGTTTTAGCTTTTCAAGCAAGTAAGCTTCGACCTCGTCTGTGTATGTCCCTGCTTCCGTCGGATGCCAGCCAACAGTCGCGTAGAGTTGTTCATACTCATCTGCTAACTCCAGGGCACGTTCAATGGTTGGTTTATCAAAACCAACAATATTCATCTGTGTCACACCCATCTCAGCAGCCAAGGCGATTTCTTCTGTTTCACGGCCTGCAAATTCTTCTACATTTAAATGTGTGTGCGTATCAAAAATCATCTCTTCTAACCTCATTTTCTTCCATCTATTATACCAAAAATAGCATCCCTCGGCTTGTAAAAATATTCTAATACCAATCATTCTCCCTTGACTGCCTTTTCTCAAAGCAGTATAATAACACTTATTGAAATTTTCAGCAAAGGAAAAGAAAATGTTTAGAAAATTAAAATATACCTTTATCGGTCGACCACTCAAGTCTCTCACAGACGGCGAAGGAGGGTTATTGGGAAAAATGCAGGCACTTGCAATGTTATCCAGTGACGCCCTGTCTTCTATTGCCTATGGGCCTGAACAAGTCATTCTCGTTTTAGTTAGTCTCTCTCCTCTCGCTATTTGGTGGAGCCTCCCTATCGGTATTTTTGTCCTCTTACTCCTCGCTAGTTTGACCATTTCCTATCGTCAAATCATCCACGCCTATCCTCAAGGCGGAGGAGCTTATATGGTCACTCGGGAAAATCTCTCCCCCGAACTAGGCTTGATTGCAGGAGGCAGCCTCCTTGTTGACTATATGCTGACAGTAGCCGTATCCGTTGCGTCTGGAGCTGATGCCATTACTGCAGCTATCCCTGCCCTCCATCCTTATAATCTTCATATCTCTATTTTCCTAGTCTGCCTGCTCATGCTCTTGAATTTAAGAGGCTTGAAAGAATCTGCCAGCTCTCTGATGATTCCCGTCTACCTCTTTATCTTCAGTACCGTCTTTCTCTTGCTTTATGGGTTCTTTCAACTATTTACAGGTTCCCTAAACTATCAGGCGACTTCAACCATTGGACAAACTGTTCCGAGCCTTTCCATCGTTCTCCTACTAAGAGCCTTTACCAGCGGTTCGGCATCCCTGACAGGGGTTGAGGCTATTTCAAATGCGGTACCATTTTTCAAAACTCCGAAAGAAAAGAATGCTGCTCAGACCTTAACCATCATGTCGCTGATTTTAGGATTTCTTTTTGCAGGCATCACCTTCCTAAACTACTGGATGGGCATCACGCCTCAAAACGGAGAAACCATCCTTTCGCAAATGGCCAAGGGCATTCTTGGTGATTCATTCTTTGGTCATGCTAGCTACTATCTCTTCCAGTTCTCAACAGCCTTAATTCTAGCTGTAGCTGCAAATACTGGCTTTTCAGCCTTCCCTATGCTAGCTTACAATATGGCTAAAAACAAGTACATGCCCCATCTCTTTATGGAAAAGGGGGATCGTCTCGGTTACTCCAACGGTATCTTAACTCTGGCCTTCGGGGCTATGATCCTTCTTCTCATTTTTAACGGGAATACTGAACGCTTGATTCCTCTTTATACTATCGGAGTCTTCGTTCCCTTTGCCCTTTCTCAGACTGGGATGATTCGCCATTGGAAAAAGGAAAAAGGAGCAAACTTCTTAAAATCTGCCTTCGCTAATATCCTTGGGGCCATCATTTGTTATGCCATTGTCCTCATTTTACTCCTCTTCAGACTGGGTGATATCTGGCCATTCTTCCCAATTATCCTAGTCTTAACCTTCCTCTTTTTGTCCATTCACAGTCATTATCAAAAAGTAGCAAAACAACTACGACTCTACGAAGGAATCCAAAAACGCACTTATGACGGCAACCTTGTCCTTGTCCTAGTAGGAAACGTCACTCGAGTAAGTGTCGGAGCCATTAACTACGCTCAAAGTATCGGTGATGAAGTGTTGGCCATGCACATTTCTACTAAAGAAACGGAAGAAAAAGACCAAGAAATTCTTCAGGAATTTGCCGATTACTTCCCAAATATCACTCTGAAAAATATCAACACTAGCTACCGAAACATCATCACCCCTAGCGTCAAGTATGTCAAACGAATCGCCCAAGAAGCCAAGCAAAAAAACTATACCGTTACAGTCCTCGTCCCACAGTTTATCCCTAACAAGCCTTGGCAAAACATCCTGCACAATCAAATGAGCCTCAAACTAAAATACGCTCTCAGATGGCATGAAGACGTCGTTGTCGCTAGCTACTCCTATCACTTAAAAGAATAAAGAAAAGGCCCTACCAGAACTAAAAAGCGTCTGGTGGGGCCTTTTTCTGAATCCAGCCACTATGCTTAACTAAAAAGCATGACTAGGAATATTATTGAATGTGGTTAGCTAAATCTTCTTGGGCTTTTTTGTTGGACTCAACTTTTTCTTTTTGCCATTTTTCATAAAGCTCTTGGTACTGTTTCGCAGTCACGGGATCTTTTTGCAACTCAAGGTATTTGTAGTTGTCCGCATCCCCTTTGTGTCCGACAAATGAGAAGGCTCCTGTGAACGGTACAGTCTTACGGAAGATTGGATTAGCTCCTCCACTTTGAACCGGCAGAAAGAGAGCACTATCTGTTAGCCATGCTTGAACTTCGGCAAATTTCTCATAGCGAACCTGAGTGTTTTCAACTTCTTTATCTGCCTCATCCAACAACTTCTTGTAGGTAGAGAGACCGATTTTTTCCTTGACATCATTGTCTTTTCCTGGAGTTAAGCCAAGATTTTTTAACTGAGAACCAGAGTCTGGATCCAAGAGGTCAAGATAGGTTTTCGGATCTGAATAATCTCCACTCCAACCTGAGATGTCGATGTCATAGTCCTTTTGTTCAGCTGTGTCAGCAAAGAAGGTTGCATTGTCTTTCTCGTCTGGAGAAAGTTGAATCACATCGATAACAATATTATCTGATCCAAGTGTCTCCTCAACCGTCTGCTTGAAAGAACTGGCTTGTTGTACGTCCAACTTAGCAGTCTGGTCCACTGGCATGTCTAGATGGATTGGGAAAGTCACACCTTCTGCCTGTAAGCTTTCTTTGGCTTTGGCAAATTCTGCCTTGGCTTTATCAGCATTCAAGAAGGCAGGCTGAGCGTCGTTTAGATTGACATTAGCCCACTCTGTGCCATAGTTGACCATCTTTTCATTGACAGCATCTCCGAAGTTTTTCCCACCAATTTGAACAAAATTGCTTGGTGTGACTGTGTTTCGAAGGATACGGTCAGCTCCATCTTCTCCATTTGTCTGTGCGGCGTAGGCATGACGGTCAAAGGCAAAGTTAATCGCCTGACGGAAGTCCTTGTTTTGCATAGCTGCACGCGAATCGGTTTTTTCTTTATCCGTCTGTTTCATGGTTTGATTGTAACTTTGACGGTTGACATTGAAGAGATAGTAGAAAGTCACAGCATCCTGAGGAGTATAGGTAATCTTATCTTCATTCCCTTTTTTCAACTGGTCAAAGACAGAACTTGTCGGGAAGATACGGCCATCTGTGTAGTTGCCTTCTAAGAATCCTCGAGCCAAACTATCTTGGTCTGAACCATCATAGAAGGAAAGTTTTACCTTCTCAATTTTCACATTGTCCTTATCCCAGTAATTAGGGTTCTTTTCAAACTCAATTAAAGATTTTGATGTGAAAGACTTGAACAAGTATGGCCCATTTGACAGGATACTAGATGGGGTAACACTTCCAAAGTCATCTCCCTTAGATTTCAAAAAGGCTTCATTGACAGGGCTCAAAATTCCCCCTGTTGTCTTTGAATTCCAATAAGACTCCGGCTTGTTCAAGGTGTATTGGAGAGTATAGTCGTCCACTGCCTTGACTCCAACCGTCTCAAAGTCAGATGTTTTCCCTTCGACATAATCTGCCAAACCTTTGATTGAATCCCGTACCAAGTACAAGTTCTCAGCCTTTTTATCCGCTGCATACTTAAGACCTGTCACAAAGTCATGAGCTGTCACTTCAGCGTATTCTTCTCCTTCAGAGGTATACCACTTAGCCCCTTGGCGGATTTTGTAGGTATAGGTCAAGCCATCCTTTGATACCTTCCATGACTGCGCCATAGAAGGAACGAGGTTGCCGTACTTATCATTTTCCAACAAACCATCAATCAAGTTTGTCGTAATGCTAGAGGTTGAACCACGTGTCGAAGTGATATAGTCTAATGTATCTGGATTGCTAGCAAATACATACGAGTAGGTTTTATCTGTATTTGATTGTGCCGAACTACAAGCCACCATCAAGAAGCTTGCACTCAAAATTCCAGCCCCTAGTAGGAGGGCTTTTGATTTCTTCATAACTGTTCTCCATTTTTATAGTATATGAAACATTATACATTATTTCAGAAAAAATATAAAGCATTTACAGACTGATATTATAGGAAAAAGAAAAGCCAGTAGACTCGAGTTCCTACTGACTTCTTTGTTGAATTCGTTTGGATTATGCAGCCAAAACTTTGCGTCCTTTACGACGACGAGCTGCCAATACGCGACGACCGTTTTTAGTTGACATACGGTTACGGAATCCGTGTTTGCGCGCACGACGAAGTTTACTTGGTTGATAAGTACGTTTCACGATGAATACCTCCTCATAGATTTTGTATTCGTTTAGCCGGCTATAAAGTGATCAGTTACTAAACATACTTTACTATTCTATCTGATTCTGCCACTTTTGTCAATAGCTCCAAGCAAATGTTTTCTAGCTTTTCCTATGAAAGCCCTATCTACGATACTGTTTCAAGAAACGAGTCATCTTTTCTTGGATTTGTGCTAATTCGTCCACTCGTGGGAGGTAAACGATACGGAAATGGTCTGGTTCTTGCCAATTAAAGCCGCGACCATGAACCAAGAGAACCTTTTCTTGTTTCAAGAAATCAAGAACGAACTGTTCATCATCATTGATGCGGTACATATTGCGGTCAATTTTAGGGAAGATATAAAGACCCGCCTTCGGCTTGACCGCAGACAAACCTGGAATATCTTGAATAGCATTGTAAATGAAGTTTCTTTGCTCATAGATACGACCACCAGGAAGGAGTAATTCGTCCACTGACTGGTGCCCACCTAGTGATGTTTGTACGACTTGCTGGGCCAAAACGTTAGAACAAAGGCGCATGTTGGACAGCATATTGAGACCTTCGATATAGCCCTTGACATGAGTCTTAGGACCAGACAAGACCATCCAACCCACACGGAAACCAGCGATACGATGCGATTTTGACAGACCGTTCATGCTGACACAGAAAACATCAGGTGCCAAGCTTGCCACAGGCGTGTGTACATGCCCATCCATTACCATGCGGTCATAAATCTCATCCGCAAAGATAATCAAATCGTTTTGACGAGCAATCTCAATAATCTCCAGTAAGAGTTCCTCAGGATAAAGGGCTCCAGTTGGGTTATTTGGATTGATAAGGACGATAGCCTTGGTATTGGAAGTAATTTTTGACTTGATATCGTCAATATCAGGATACCATTCTGCAACTTCATCACAGATATAGTGAACCGCATTTCCCCCAGCTAGGCTGACAGCAGCCGTCCAGAGAGGATAGTCTGGCATAGGCACCAAGACCTCATCTCCATTGTCCAAAAGCCCCTGCATGGACATAACAATCAGCTCACTGACACCATTTCCAAGGTAAATATCATCAATGTCTACATTGGGAAATTTCTTCAGTTGGCAATACTGCATGATGGCCTTACGGGCTGAGAAAATCCCTTTGGAGTCAGAATATCCCTCACTATCACGCGCATTCATAATCAAGTCATGAATGACTTCATCTGGCGCTGTGAAGCCAAATTCTGCTGGATTTCCTGTGTTCAGACGTAAAATCTTTTCTCCGTTTGCTCGCATCCGCATAGCTTCTTCTAAAACGGGGCCACGGATATCATAAGCAACATGCTCTAACTTACTAGACTTGTTATATTCTTTCATCTTGTTTCCTCAATTCGTCAGGATAGTAACATTATACCACTAGAAAGGGATTGCGACAAGTTTCCTGAAATGAGCAAGCAAAGAAAAAAACTCACAACGACTAGGTTCTCACCGTCTAAACAACTAGAATACAGAAGCATTTTCTCACATACCAAAAGACAAACCTAGAAAGACCAATGCTAAAAAGGAATCATACAAAAGATTAAACATGAGAAAGAGCCCCCACGTGACCAAATAGTCCAAGCGACCACTTCTCTTTGCAATCACAAATAAAATGATGTGGTAGACTAAGTGAAAGAGAAGAAAAACAACAAAACCTGGATAGAGAACAGGCACGACTCTTTCCAGCTGCCAAAGCATCACTACTTCTCCTACAAGTGACGCAAGGATAATTCCATTATAAAGAAGACTTATTTTTTTAGAAGCTTGAACAGACTCTTTCATACTTTCTCATCCCTTCACTATGTTTCCTAATATCCCGTTTTCTTTTATTTTAACATATCTCCACCAAATCGAATCTCCGATAATATTTATTTAAATATGATTTTTACTTTACTTCTTTAGTGAAAAGGATTACAATAAAAGTAAGAAAATTTCAGGAGGTTTCATTATGGCACAACGTTACCAAAATGTTATGGTTGCAATTGATGGTTCTAAAGAGGCAGACTTGGCTTTTGTTAAAGGTGTTTACACTGCTCTACGCAATGATTCCAAGCTCACCATTGCCCATGTTATTGACACACGCGCTCTTCAAAGCGTGTCTACCTTTGATGCTGAAGTTTACGAAGAACTCCAAGTCGATGCTGAAAGTTTGATGAAGGAGTACGAAAAGCGTGCGAGAGATGCGGGCGTGACGGATATTCACATCGTCATCGAAATGGGAAATCCGAAAACCCTCCTTGCCCGTACCATTCCAGACGCAGAAAATGTTGACCTGATTCTCGTCGGTGCAACGGGTCTTAATGCCTTTGAACGCCTCTTGGTTGGCTCTTCATCTGAATACATCCTCCGCCACGCAAAAGTTGATTTGCTCGTCGTGAGAGAACAAGAAAAAACATTATAGGAACATAAAAGGAGCCTGCTAGGCTCCCTTTTTTCTTACTTATTTCTCTCTTTATGTCGCTCATAAGCCTTGAGCTGACGCTGCAGTTCCTTTCTGATAGCAGGTTCTGGAGCATATTTTTCGTCCCAGTCATCCGGTTTTAAGATTTTATGTGTAACTGGATCAAAATGGGCTTTTCCATCAGGAAAAACCTTCCCCATGTTTGCCTCATGCACAATATCAAAGATGCGTTCTGGATCCACTCCCATCAAGGCAAAACTGCCGTAAGTAAAATATAGTGTATCGATTAGGGCATCAACCTGACCGATTAGATCTTTTTGGGCAGGCGTTTTTTGCCTCACCTTTTCGGCCGCCTTATCAAGTGCCGCATGCATGCTTGCAAGTGACTGCTGGAATTCTTCCTCTGAAGAACTTGCTGCGCGAACAAACTCTACTAATTCTTCAATTTTAAAGTCTGCACGATGGGTCGCCCCTTCAATATCCCATGCTTGCGGCTCTTCCTGCGTCCGTTCATCCATCATGTGGTGGAAGGTCTTGACCTTATTAAAATGGTAATCTCGACTGACAAAAACTTTTTCTGAAGCCAAAACACCAAAGTGCTCGAGCGCCTTGTGGATGCCATCTTGTTGGTTACTTGCAGTAATGTGCTTGGCAACTTCTTTGACGCTGCTACTGCCATTTCCCATGGCTACAGACATACCAACACCTGCCAACATTTCCAGGTCATTGTCTGAATCTCCGAAGGCCATGACTTGGTTGAGATCAAAACCATACTCTTTCCCAACTCGACGAATGCCTTCTAGTTTGGAATTCCCTTGGTTGATGATATCCGCAGCGAAGGGATTGCTTCGAGTCAATTTCAAATCTTCAAAATCACTTGCAGCTTTCTCAGATTCTTCGGGTGTCATCAGCATTAACACTTGATAGATTGGCTCATTGATCAAACGAAGTAGGTCATCTTCCTTTTGAGGAACTGCCTTGCTGACCATTCGATTAAAGGAACGGCTAACGGTTCTTGTTAAGCCAGTTGGAATGAAACGGCTAACCAGCTGTGAAAAGGATCCGAGACCAAATGACATAATTTTCGAACCAACAACAGCATGCTCGGTTCCAAGAGCGATTTCTTTTCGCTCCTTTTTAGCATAGGCAATCAGTTGACGCAGACTTGACTTGGCAATCGGGCTAGCAAATAAGACTTTTTCTTTATTAAAGATATATTGTCCGTTATAAGTTATTGCAAAATCCAGATCTAAATCCTCCATCAATTCCTTGACAAAGAAAGGCCCCCGTCCTGTCGCCACTCCGACAAGTACCCCTTGTTCTTTCACAATCCTAATCGCGTCCTTAGTGGATTTCAAAACACTCTTACGATCGTTGACTAGCGTTCCATCGATATCAAAAAAAACAGCTTTGACTTCCATCCTATCCCATTCTCCCCTTTTGTGTTACAATGATTATACCACATTTCAGAGAGAGTGAGTAAATCATGCCTAAGAAAATCCTTGTTTTACATACAGGTGGAACTATTTCCATGCAAGCTGACGCCACTGGTGCCGTTGTAACTAGCCAGGAAAATCCCATGAACCATGTTTCCAATCCGCTTGAAGGGATTGAGGTTTATGCCCTAGACTTTTTTAACCTGCCGAGTCCCCATATCAAACCCAAGCATATGCTTGCACTCTATCATAAAATCAAAGAGGAAGCAGACCACTACGATGGAGTTGTCATCACACATGGAACAGATACGCTAGAGGAAACTGCCTACTTCCTTGATACCATGGAAATCCCACACATGCCCATCGTTCTAACTGGAGCTATGCGTAGTTCCAACGAACTCGGTAGCGACGGTGTATACAACTATCTGAGTGCTTTACGAGTTGCCAGCAATGACAAAGCAGCCGACAAGGGTGTGCTGGTCGTCATGAATGATGAAATCCACGCGGCCAAGTATGTTACCAAAACCCATACCACCAACGTCGGTACCTTTCAAACTCCTACTCACGGGCCTCTCGGTCTCATCATGAAGCAAGAAATTCTCTACTTCAAAACAGCTGAGCCTCGTGTCCGTTTTGATCTCGAACATATTCAAGGTCTGGTTCCCATCATCTCTGCCTATGCCGGTATGACAGACGAGCTGATCGATATGTTAGACTTGGAACAGCTAGATGGCTTAGTCATTCAGGCTTTTGGAGCAGGCAATGTTCCCAAAGAAACAGCTCAAAAATTAGAAAGTCTCCTCCAAAAAGGCATTCCAGTCGCCTTGGTTTCACGTTGTTTTAACGGAATTGCAGAACCTGTTTATGCCTACCAAGGCGGAGGAGTGCAGTTGCAACGAGCTGGTGTTTTCTTTGTCAAAGAACTCAATGCTCAAAAAGCGCGCCTCAAATTATTGATTGCTATCAACGCGGGACTAAAAGGGCAGGCCTTAAAAGACTATATGGAAGGCTAATCCTCTTCTCTAGAATACAAAATCAGGAAATCTTCTCGATTCCCTGATTTTTTCTATTTGCGTTTTCGTGTCGAACGACGTTCTGTCAAACCGTGAGGGAGAAGAACTTCACGTTCTTCCAACTCTTCCTTGTGCATGATTTTAGTCAACATACGCATGCTGATAGCACCTAGATCATAAAGAGGTTGGGCAATAGTAGTCAAGTTTGGACGAGTGAATCGTGCAATCTGAGAATCATCTGTCGTAATGATTTCAAACTCTTCCGGTACAGAAATACCGTGATCTGCCAAGCCATTTAACACACCTGCAGCCAATTCATCACCTGTCACAACTGCAGCTGTAGCCTGTGAAGAAACCAAGCGTTCTGCCAAGGCATAGCCATCATTATAGCTGTATTTAGACTCAAATACCAAGCCCTCGCTATAAGGGATTCCTGCCTTTTTCAATGCTTCTTTGTAACCAATCAACCGAATTTTACCGTTGATATCGTCAACAAGTGGCCCACTGACAAAGGCAATCTTTTCATTTTCTTGAAGCAAATGGGTGACGGCATCAATCGTTGCTTGTTTGTAATCAATATTGACACTTGGAAGTTGGTGTTCTATATCCACAGTACCAGCAAGAACAACTGGTGTCCGTGAACGAGAAAATTCTGAACGAATCTTTTCAGTCAAGTGATAGCCCATAAAGATAATACCATCAACTTGTTTTGAAAAGAGAGTATTAACTACTGAAACTTCTTTTTCATCGTCTTCATCACTGTTGGCTAGGACGATATTGTACTTATACATCTCTGCAATATCATCAATTCCTTTGGCTAGGGTTGAAAAATAGCCATTAGTGATATTTGGAATCACAACACCAACTGTCGTGGTTTTCTTGCTGGCCAAGCCACGCGCTACCGCATTTGGACGGTAGTCAAGACGATCAATCACCTCTAGAACTTTTTTACGAGTATTCTCTTTGACGTTCTTATTGCCATTCACTACACGGCTAACAGTTGCCATTGAAACCCCAGCTTCACGGGCAACATCATAAATCGTTACTGTATCATCTGTGTTCATTCTATTTCCTTTCTATATTGAAAATTTCGCTTTCATACATCTGCTTACTCCATTTTATCACTTATTGTAAACACTTTCAAGTATTTTTTAGAGAAACTTTGAAAAAATTTCACAACCTATTCCCATTTTGAAAAAGCGAGTACGATTTCTTGATTTTTGGGATGTTTTGCTGTATGATAAGGAAAAATAAAAGGAGGGAGGGAATGTTTATGGCTTTTACAAATACTCAGAGACGTTCGGCCAGTTTTGGCGTTGTGACCAGCTTGCCTGACGATGTTATCGACTCTTTATGGTTTATTATCGATCATTTTTTGAAAAACGTCTTTGAATTAGAAGAGGAACTTGAATTTCAACTGCTAAACAACGAGGGGACCATTACCTTCCATTTCTCTAGTCAGCACCTGCCGACTAGTATCGACTTTGATTTTAATCATCCCTTCGACCCTCTTTACCCTCCTCGGGTCCTTGTTTTAGACATGGACGGGAAAGAAACCATCCTCCTTCCTGAAGAAAATGACCTATTTTAAAAACTCTAGCTTCTCGGCGCAAACTGCTGAGGAACTAGAGTTTTTTCTATTTGTTCAATTCTTGATACAAGTAGCGTATAGGCTGTTTGAGTACTGGATGAATAAAATGGGGAGCTATTTCCAATAAAGGTTCAAGGACAAAGAGGCGTTCTGCTATATAAGGATGAGGTAAGATGAGCTCGTCTGTATAAATGACTTGGTCCTCCACAAAGAGTAAGTCCAAATCAATCAAACGAGGCCCCCAATGCACCTCTCGAACCCGTCCCATTTCTGACTCAATGGCTAATAATGTTTCTAACAAGACTGGAGCCGGTAGCCAGGTTTCTACTTCAATCACCTGATTGGCAAAGCTATCCTGCTCCACACCGCCCCAAGGCTCCGTCGTCAAGACACTGGATTCTTTGAGAATATGGATACCTCGAACTCGCAGTTTGTCAATGGCTTGTTCCAAGTTCGCTTGCTTATCCCCCATATTGCTTCCTAGAGCGATAAAAGCTCGTTGCTTACGACGGTGAATGGTCACCGAGCAGGTATCCAACGGTAAATGCACTGGAGCCCAAGGTTTTTTGAGTTCCAACTCAATTTCTTGGACAAGAGGATAGGTCTCAAAGGTACGCTCTACTAGTTTGTAGGCTACCGTTTCAATCAAGTCCTCAGTGGTTTCCTGAAACCAAGTCGTCCACTGCTGACAAAGTTCTCCGTAATGGACAGAAGCCGCCAAGTCCAAGTCTGTCGCTGCCTTGGTCATATCATAGGATAAGCTTGCGGAAATAACAAACTTCTGCCCCAATTCTTTCTCACTAGGGAAAAGACCATGATAGGCAAAAATTTCCAAATCTTTAATCTGCAGTTGATCCATAACTTGTCCTTTCTAGAAAAATCCGCTTAAAGCGGATTCTTTTTATAGTCCCATTAGACGATAAGCCTGATCTCGGAGGTCCTTATCTGTTTCAAATAGACCACGAGCGACTGTCGTCAAGGTTACCGTGCCTGGCTTTCTGACACCACGCATGCTCATACACATATGCTCGGCCTCAATGACAACAAAGGCTCCTTTAGCCCCCAGATAGTTCATCAAGGCATCAGCCACTTCAATATTCAACCGTTCTTGAATCTGTGGTTTTTTAGAATAAACTTCAACCGTACGTGCTAGCTTGGACAAGCCTGCCACACGACCATCTGGAATGTAGGCAATGTGCGCTCTCCCATAAAAGGGCAAGAAGTGGTGTTCACACATAGTGTGGAAAAAAATATCCTTTTCTACAACCATATTATCATCAATAATCTCAAAGGATTTTGACAGGTGTTCCTCCGCTGTTTGACCAAGACCTGAAAAAATCTCTTGGTACATACGGGCTACACGAGCAGGTGTTTCCTGCAATCCCTCGCGATTAGCATCCTCACCGACAGCCTCAATAATCATTTTTACAGCCGTTTCAATCTTTTGTGTATCCATTCTCGTTCTTCCTCTCCATCAGATAGGTTCTCACTTGGCTCAAGAAATACAAGGAGCCCGTAACAATCCTAACTGTTTTTTTCTCTTCTTTTCTATCTGTCAATTTCTGCTCTAGAAAATCCTGCCAACTTTGATAGTTGAGATTTCTAGACTCAGCTGCCTCTTTCAATACTCTTTCATCCGTCGCCCGACTATCGTCAAAACAGGTTAAAGTCAGTTGACTATCTGGCACCGTTTCTAGCAAATCCAGCATATCCTCCAAAGCCTTGGTTTTGATGCAGGTAAAGAGGATTTCCTTATGATAATCCGCAAAGCGTTCTCGCAAGGTTACCAACAAGGCCTTGATAGCATGCGGATTGTGAGCCCCATCCA
Organism: Streptococcus sp. NLAE-zl-C503; assembly: GCF_900104285.1. Classification (NCBI taxonomy): domain Bacteria; kingdom Bacillati; phylum Bacillota; class Bacilli; order Lactobacillales; family Streptococcaceae; genus Streptococcus; species Streptococcus sp. NLAE-zl-C503. The sequence continues at coordinate 155,248 of NZ_FNJT01000002.1, forward strand.
AAAGCAGCAAAGGGGCACTAGACACGACCTCCAAACGCCCTGGCCATCTGGTTTCCTCCATGGCTTGAGCAACCAAGTCATTGCTAGCTAATTCTCGTCCAACCTCCTGACAATAAGTGTCTAAGAGAGCAAGCGCCATCCCCGCATTTTCTATCTGGTGCAAGCCAAGCAGACCTGTTTGAAAGCGACCTTGTCTGACAGAACTGGTATAATCAAAGATTTCACCCGCTACCACGCTTTCTTGATGACGAACCTGATAATCTTTTCCATAGGCAAGTCTAGGCGCATCTTTCCCTTCCGCAATGCGGTCAATAACAGTCAAGGCTTCAGGAACAATATGACCTGTCACTAATGGAATACCTTGTTTGATAATACCAGCCTTCTGCTCTGCTATGGCTTCCAAGGTGTCACCAAGTAGGGCTACATGATCCAGTCCAATGGTCGTAATTCCTGTTAAAATCGGCTTGCAGACATTGGTACTATCCAAAAGACCACCCATGCCCACTTCCATGATGGCCACATCTACTTTCTCTGAGGCAAAGTAATCATAAGCTAGAGCTGTGATAATCTCAAACTCAGTCGTTCCTTGTAAAGCAGCGACCTTCTCCCCCTCAAGCAAAGACTGATAGTCTGCCATGAGGGCTTCTAGCCTAGCCTCGGGAATGGATTCCCCATTGATGCTAATCTGGTCTGTGTAATGAATGAGATAAGGCGAGCTAAAAACTCCAACTTTCAACCCCATCTTTTCCAGCATACTTTTCAAAAAAGCAATGGTCGAACCCTTTCCATTGGTTCCACCGATATGGATAACCCTGAGCTTGAGATGGGGATTGCCACGCAAAGCTAATAGTTCCACCATTCGTTCCAAACCAAAATGCGGTTGGTCCGTCCGGTAGTGAGCAATCCACTGATTGTTTTGAATTTCTTTCATCTTATTTATATTGTTTTAAATCTAGATTTTCTGCATCATCTGCCAAACGAATGGCTGACGCAATTTCAACTGCCATCTTATGACTGGCTACATCGTGCACGCGCACCACTTCGACACCCTGTCTCGCAGCGATACTAGTCACATGAGCCGAAGCGGTGTCCCGATTTCGGAAACCGACTTCCGTTTCAGGATTGACTTCAAAGCCATTTCCCTCCAAGATATTGAGGACAAATCGCTTGCGCGAAACTCCAAGAAAGATTGGATAGCCTTTCTGATGCAGTTTATCCAGATCACGTAGAAGGAGTAGATTTTCTTTCTTAGTCAGACCAAAGCCAATTCCTGGATCCAGCAGAATATTTTCTTGTGCAATCCCAGCTTCTTCTGCTCTTGCTAAGGCTCGTTCGAAGAAAGACTTCATCAAATCTTCGATTGGCATTTTTTCAAAGTCAGCTAACTCTTCCTCTGTAAAAGCTTGTCCAAAGCCAAAATGAGGAAATATGAGCGAACTAGGGTGCTGAGGTCGAGTCATGACTGGATTAAACATGATAACTACTTGCGCTCCCGCTTTGGCAACCACATGAGACATTTTCTCATCACCCATGAGACCAGTGATATCATTTACCAGATTGGCACCAGCTTCCAAAGCAGCTTCTGCCACCTGACTTTTCCAAGTATCGATGGAAATAAGGACATCACTTTCCTTACGGATAGCTTTGATTACTGGAACAACACGCTGGATTTCCTCTTCTATCTCAACATAGCTGCCACCCGGCCGAGTTGATTCTCCACCAATATCTAGCATGCTAGCTCCTTCAGCTATCAATTTACGGGCTTGCTGAAGAGCCTGGTCAACAGCAAAAAACTGCCCACCATCCGAAAAGGAATCTGGGGTTACATTGATAATTCCGCAAACGGCTGTTTTTGCCTGACTAGCTTTATTGGACATACGGTCACTCCTCAAGGTTTTTCACCACATTATTTCTCTATTTTACCATAAAAAGAAAAAGATGGATACGCTAGCATTTATCTTTTCCAAGTAAGGAAATGGTTTAGAAAGGTAAGCCTACATTTCGACTAATCAAAACCAGTAAAGCCAGCAAACAGAAGGCGATACCATTGACAATCATATGAAGCAAGATTGACATCTCTAAACGTTCTGTTCTGTAGGCTGTCCAAGTTAAAACTGTCGACATTCCTCCATAGATAAGGAGAGAAGGCAGATTGGTCGGTGTGTGGAGCAAGGCAAAGACGACTGCACCTACAAGATAACCCAACTTCTCCTTCCCACGGAAGATCTTTTTAGGGATAATTCCACGACACAATATTTCCTCACAAATGGGAGCAATCAGAACCAGTAAGAAAAAACTGGAAATCAGCGAGCTATTCTGAACCAGATTATTAATAGTTGATTGGTTGCTGGTCGTAGATTCATTCATCAGACGAAGCAAGGCAGATCCGAATAAATTACTTGTGAAAATAACCAAATAACTCAAAACCAAGCGGGCCAGATCTTTTGCCTTGAAAAAAGAAAGATTGAAGGTCGCAATCTCTGTTTTTCGCGCACTAAAGATAAAAACCGCTAGAATAGCAACCGACAGCAAAGCCACCAAGAGTCCTGACTGGAGGAGTGGGAATTGTCTAGCAGATAAAAGGGCAGATAAAATTAAAGGAAGTTGGGATAACACCAATCCTATTAAAAAAATCAACACCCATATTCCTCTATCCAGAATTTCTTGCCAGATACCTTTTTTCTTCATGATGTACCTCCTTATAATAAAAAGGGGAGACTCCCCTTTTTCTATTATACCATTTATAGCTTATAGCGCCATGCTAATATAGTTCAGGATGAACAAGGCATCCAAAATCCAAATCATCACGTGCACATCCTTGGCTTGACCTTTGACAACTTTTGTCAAGGTATAAGTCAAGAAACCAACAGCAATACCTTGTGTGATAGAGTAGCTGAATCCCATAAAGATAGATGTGAAGAAGGCAGGAACCGCTTCAGCCATATCATCCCAAGGAATGTTTTTCAAGTTAGAAAGCATCATGATTCCGACGATGATCAAAATTGGCGCTGTTGCAGCTGTCGGAACAATCGCTAGAAGTGGGCTAAAGAAGCTAGAGAGAGCAAAACAGATTGCAACAACTAGGGCCGTCAAACCAGTACGTCCACCAGCACCGATACCCGCCGCAGACTCAACATAAGTCGTAACGTTTGAAGTACCTGCAATGGCACCTACTGAAGTCGCCACCAAGTCAGAGTAAAGAGCCTTGTCCAATTTAACTGACTCATGGTTTTCCCCACTTGTCGCAACGATACCAACTTTTTCACCAGTACCGATAAGAGTACCAATTGTATCAAAAATATCCGTTAGTGAGAAGGCAAGAATAGCCATCAAGGTTTCTGGTAAACGTGAAGTGTTTGAAATCAAAGATCCTAAACCTTCTGAGCCCAGAGCGGCACCAAACAAAGTCCCAAGATCATTAACTGCTGATGAAAGATTGTTGCTAGCGAAGTCAATCCCTGATAATTTCACAACACCAACAGCAATGGCAAGCACAGTCGTTGTTAAAATAGAAAGAATGATTCCACCTTTGATGCCTTTAACAACAAAGAAGATGGTAATAGCCAGACCAGCAAGAGCCACCAATACTGCTGGAGTATTGAAGTCTACCAATCCTGGAACGGCTGCTGAGTTTGCAGTAAGTGCAGCTTGAGCCTTGTCTGCTCCTTCACCTGCTACAGTATAAGTACCTGGGTCAATTGAGAATTTCAAGAGACCAGCATTCTTAATCCCAACATAGGCAAGGAAAACACCAATACCAGCTGAAATAGCTGAACGAAGTGTTGTAGGAATAGATTCGATGATCATTTTACGAACATTTGTCAAGGTAATAATCAGTGAAATAATTCCACAAATGAAGACCATACCAAGAGCTTCTTTCCAAGTATAGCCCATCCCAAACACAACTGTAAATGTGAAGAAGGCATTGAGTCCCATACCTGGTGCTTGTGCGTATGGCAAATTAGCATAGAAAGCCATCATCAAAGTACCAACTACAGAACCGATAATTGTTGCCAAGAACACACCTTGAACAGGCATCCCTGTTTGTGAAAGCATTTGAGGGTTTACAAAGAGAATATAACTCATTGCAAAGAATGTTGTTAAACCAGCAAGCACCTCTGTACGGACATCTGTCCCGTGCTCTTTTAGTTTAAATAGTTTGTCCATGTTTAATCTCCTTTTGTTTTTTTACGAACAATGAGAGTATTATATCATTTATCATTCACCTTTTCAATATATTTGTTTGATTTATTTAACAAAATGAAATTTCTATTTTTGTTTTGAGTCTGTTTTTCTTCTTTCTTTTTGATATAATAGTAGACATCTTATCTGGAATGTACTAGGAAGGTTTATATGACTAAAAAAATTATCGCAGTCGATTTGGACGGAACCCTGCTCAACTCAGAGAGTAAGATTTCAGATTTTACTCGAAACACAATTAAACGAATTGCTGAAAAAGGCCACCATGTCATCATCACTACTGGGCGCCCTTACCGTATGGCAAAAGAATTTTATCAGGAACTAGAGTTGCACACACCTATGATCAACTTCAACGGTTCTCTTACCCATCTACCAGGACAGACTTGGGAACACGAAAAGTGCTTGACCTTGGACAAAAAATACCTCTTAGACATGGTCAAACGCAAAGAGGATATCCAAGCCGACTTTATTGCAGGAGAATACCGCAAGAAATTTTATATCACGGCTCCTAATGAAGAAATTGCCAATCCCAAACTATTTGGTGTAGAAAATTTCCAACCAGAAAATCAATTCAAATCTGAATTGGTGACCAAGGACCCTAACTGTATCCTCTTGCAAACAAGAGTCGATGATAAATACGCGCTAGCAGATGAGATGAATCGTTTTTACCAACACCAACTAGCAATCAATACCTGGGGAGGGCCCCTCAACATTCTCGAATGTACACCAAAAGGGGTCAACAAAGCCTTTGCTTTGGAATACTTGCTCAATGTTATGAACCGTGACAGACAAGATTTGATTGCCTTTGGTGATGAGCATAATGACACCGAAATGTTGGCATTTGCAGGCAAGGGATATGCCATGAAAAATGCCAATCCTGATCTTTTGCCGTATGCAGATGAGCAACTCTCTCTGACAAATGATGAAGATGGTGTTGCCCATACCCTACAAGATTTATTCCTATAACGCTCAAAAAGTTAGCTTGTGCTAGCTTTTTTGATTTTCACAATTTTTCAATTAATCGTCCTGTTTTCATTTTTTTATATTAAATTACCCTCTTATTTTTTCATACATTTCCACAAAATGTTTATATATTAACATTTTGTAAACGAGTTTTCATTGAAAATTAACACATATTTATAAGAAATGGTTGCTTTTTGTTTGAAAACGGTTTATACTTAAAGTTAGGCTTAAAGTTTTCTTAAACATACAGTCAAACATTTTATAAGGAGGAATGACAATAATGAGTATCGGAATCATTATTGCGAGCCACGGCGAATTTGCTGCGGGTATTCATCAGTCAGGATCTATGATCTTTGGTGAACAAGAAAAGGTTCAAGTTGTAACCTTTATGCCAAATGAAGGTCCAGATGACCTTTACGCTAAATTCAACAACGCTGTGGCTGCATTTGACGCAGAAGATGAGGTTCTAGTATTGGCTGACCTTTGGAGTGGATCTCCATTCAACCAAGCTAGTCGCGTAATGGGAGAAAATCCAGAACGTAAGTTTGCCATCATCACAGGACTGAACTTGCCGATGTTGATCCAAGCCTACACAGAGCGCCTTATGGACGCGAATGCAGGTGTGGATAAAGTCGCTGCGAATATCATTAAAGAAGCCAAAGATGGCATCAAGGCTCTTCCAGAAGAGCTTAACCCAGTTGAGGAAGTTGCAACCGCTGCAGCTGCTCCAGTTGCACAAGCTGCTATTCCAGAAGGAACAGTTATCGGTGACGGTAAACTGAAAATCAACCTTGCTCGTCTAGACACTCGTCTCCTTCACGGTCAGGTTGCCACTGCTTGGACTCCTGATTCAAAAGCAGACCGTATCATCGTTGCTTCAGACAACGTTGCAAACGACGAATTGCGTAAAGAATTGATCAAACAAGCAGCTCCAAACGGAGTAAAAGCTAACGTTGTCCCAATTCAAAAATTGATCGACGTTGCAAAAGACCCACGTTTCGGCGAAACTCATGCCCTTATCTTGTTTGAAACTCCACAAGATGCACTTCGTGCTATCGAAGGTGGCGTGCCAATCAAGACCCTTAACGTTGGTTCTATGGCTCACTCAACAGGTAAAACAATGATTAACAACGTTTTGTCTATGGACAAAGAAGACGTTGCAACCTTTGAAAAATTGCGTGACCTCGGTGTTGAATTTGACGTACGTAAAGTACCAAACGACACGAAAAAAGATTTGTTTGACTTGATTAAGAAAGCAAACGTTCAATAATGTTAATCTGTTTCGATCATTTTTGAAAACAGGATTAAATACTTTATTAAAACTAAATAGAAAAGGAATAAAACCATGTCAGATATTTCAATCATTTCTGCTATCTTGGTTGTAGTTGTTGCCTTCCTTGCAGGTCTTGAAGGTATCCTCGACCAATTCCAATTCCATCAACCAATCGTCGCATGTACCCTTATCGGACTTGCAACTGGTAACCTCGAAGCAGGTGTTATGCTTGGTGGATCTCTTCAAATGATCGCCCTTGGTTGGGCAAACATCGGAGCTGCCGTAGCTCCTGACGCTGCTCTTGCATCTGTTGCGGCAGCGATTATCTTGATCAAAGGTGGTAACTTTACTACTGATGGTATCGCCGTTGCAACAGCAACAGCTATCCCTCTTGCCGTAGCTGGACTTTTCTTGACTATGATTGTTCGTACAATCTCAGTTGGTTTGGTTCACACTGCTGATGCTGCTGCTAAAGACGGAAATATCGCTGCTGTTGAGCGTGCTCACTTTGTTGCACTTCTCCTTCAAGGTCTTCGTATTGCAATCCCTGCTGCCTTCCTTATTGCTATCCCAGCTTCTGCCGTTCAAGATGCTCTTAAATTGATGCCAGACTGGTTGAATGGTGGTATGGCTGTCGGTGGTGCTATGGTCGTTGCCGTTGGTTACGCTATGGTTATCAACATGATGGCAACTCGTGAAGTATGGCCATTCTTCGCAATCGGTTTTGCTCTTGCAGCAATCTCTCAATTGACTTTGATTGCCCTTGGTGTCATCGGTGTTGCCCTTGCCTTCATCTACCTTAACCTTACAAAACAAGGTGGAAACGGTGGCGGCGGAGCTGCGACTTCTAACGACCCAATCGGTGATATCCTAGAAGACTACTAGAAAGGGGAACAATCATGGCTGAAAAAATTCAATTATCAAAATCAGATCGTCAAAAAGTTTGGTGGCGTTCACAATTCCTTCAAGGTTCTTGGAACTATGAGCGTATGCAAAACTTGGGTTGGGCTTACTCTTTGATCCCAGCTATCAAAAAATTGTACACTAAAAAAGAAGACCAAGCGGCTGCTCTTGAGCGTCACCTTGAGTTCTTCAACACTCACCCATACGTAGCTGCTCCAATCATGGGGGTTACTCTTGCACTTGAAGAAGAGCGCGCTAACGGTGTTGAAATCGACGATGCGGCTATCCAAGGGGTTAAAATCGGTATGATGGGACCTCTTGCTGGTATCGGTGACCCAGTATTCTGGTTTACAGTTCGTCCTATCCTTGGAGCTCTTGGTGCATCACTTGCTGCATCTGGTAACATTGTTGGTCCCCTTCTTTTCTTCTTTGGATGGAATGCTATCCGTATGGCCTTCCTATGGTATACACAAGAGTTCGGTTACAAAGCTGGATCTGAAATCACTAAAGACATGTCTGGTGGTATCTTGAAAGACATCACTAAAGGAGCTTCTATCCTCGGTATGTTCATCCTTGCCGTTCTTGTACAACGTTGGGTGTCTATCAACTTTACTGTTAACCTTCCAGGTAAACAATTGGCTGAAGGTGCCTACATCAACTTCCCAGAAGGACCTGTATCAGGTGCTGAGTTGAAAGGTATCCTTGGTCAAGCACTTGGTGGATTGAGCCTAGATAAGATTCAACCACAAACCCTTCAAGGTCAGTTGAACTCATTGATTCCAGGATTGATGGGACTTCTCCTTACTTTCCTTTGCATGTGGTTGCTTAAGAAAAAAGTATCACCAATCACAATCATCCTTGCTCTCTTTGCAGTAGGTATCGCAGCTCGTTTCTTCGGTATCATGTAATCCAAGTGATTGAAGATGTAGATAAAAAAGAATCAGGATTAAACCCTGATTCTTTTTGTGTGTCAACTTTTTCTCCTAGTAAGATAATGAAAGCTTCCAATTACAACTGCTAGAATGGCAACATAGAGCATCTGTTTGGCTTCTAAAGGCACAAAAGATCCTTGCAGGATAAAAGTATTGGCAAGTACGCCAACAAGGGCTCCAAGGCTCAAAAACGTGAGCAAGAGTAGCTTGTATCGATTAAAGGGAAGGCTGACCTTGGCAACTAGACACAGACCATTGATCAGAGCAAAGAGGAAGCAAATAAATTTGACCTGACCTGAGACAGTGATAAAGAAGTTCGTCAGGAGAACACTAGCAACCAAAATGCCACCACCAATCGCAGCATTGATTAAAATATCTCGCATAAAATGGGTGCTAACCTTCTCTTTATTGGACTCAAAAGTTAGGAAGAAGGATGGAATCCCAATCGTAATGGCTGAAATGATTGTAAATTGAATAGGGATAAAGGCAAATTCCAAACCAAATATTACACTCAAAATGGCAAAAACGATGGAGAAGAAGGTCTTTGTTAGAAAGAGAGAGGCTACCTTTTGGATGTTATTGATGACACGGCGACCTTCCATCAAGATATCATAAAAAACTGCAAAGTCATCTGTCAGAAAAACAATATTAGATACACTTTTAGCTGCACTCGTAGCACCATTCATAGCAAAGCTGATGTCTGCTTTCTTGAGAGCCAGAACATCATTGACTCCATCACCACTCATAGCAACTGTTTTCCCAGCATTTTGCAAAACGGTCACCATCTTTTCTTTCTGCTCAGGTGTCACGCGACCAAAGATATCGTGTTCCAAGACTACTTTTTCAAAGTCCTCATCACTCACCTTGGTCATATCAATCGCACGGGCTGATTCTTTAAATCCTGCCTTACGAGCCACCCCATATACAGCCACATGATTATCACCACTGATAATCTTTACTTCAACACCTTGAGATTCGAAATAGTCAAAGGTGTCCTTGGTATTGTCCTTGATCTCATCCGACAGAACGACGTGCCCTAGTAGTTCCATATTGGCTGGAGTCGTGATTTGGTCCTTGCTATGAGCAAGCGATAAGATTCGAAAACCTTGTTGTTTTAGATGTTCATAGTAAGGATCCATCGGTTGAGTAAAGCCTAGAAACTCATAAGCCCCGAAGAAATAGGTCCCGCCCTCTTTTACTTGGACAAAGGAATACTTGTTTTTGCTTGAAAAGGCACCGACCTCTTGAACTTCCCACTTTTTCTCACAGGTTAAGTAAGTCTTCAGAGCTCGCGAAGTCGCATTCTCATCGTCAAAATAGGCTAGATAAGAAGACAGTTTCTCTGCTACATTAGCATCCATTTCTTGGACCTTCATATTACCAGTCGTGATGGTACCTGTCTTATCAAAACAAAGAACATCTACCCGCGCCAAGGTCTCTACACAGTATAGCTCCCGCACCAGAACCTTCTTTTTGGCCAGCTTCATGGCCGCTACTGCTAGGGATACACTGACCAGGAGAATCAACCCCTCCGGAATCATGCCGACCAAGGCACCTGAACTTCCCAAGACAATCTCAACATAAGTCCGTCCCAGACTAAAACCTCTGACATAGAGCAGAATGGCAACCGGCACCAGCAAAATCGAGACGATTTTTAAAATCTTATCCATGTAATCGCGCAGTTGAGAAGGGTATTTTTTGAATTCCTTGCTGGATTTTGCGAGTTTGTTAATATAGCTATCCTGCCCCACAGCCGTCGCCGTAACAAGGCAGGATCCGCTAATGACATTGCTTCCGCTCATCAGCTGGTCACCAATCGTTTTAAAGACCGAATCACTCTCGCCAGTCAGCAAGGACTCATCCACTTCAATATTTCCTTCAAGCACTTCTGCATCGACAGGCACCTGGTCTCCCAGATTGAGATGCAGATACTCCCCTAAAACGATGTCCTCTGGATCAATCTCGATCGTTTGACCATCTCGGTTGACCCTGTACTTACTTTTACCAAGCAAACTTAGCTTTTCCAAGGCATTTTTTGATCGCACTTCTTGGAAAATCCCAATGGCTGTATTGATAGCAATCACACCTAAAAAGAGCATATTCTCAAATCGCAAGGTTGTGGCTACCAGAACTGCCAGAGCCAAGTTCATGGCATTAAAGAAGGTAAAGATATTTGAAAAAATGATTTCCTTGGTCGTTTTATAAGGTTTAATATCGCTGATATTTCGTTGACAATCCTTGATGTCTTGACTGCTTAAATACTTCATTTCTACTCCGATATCCTTTTGTACTACTATAATAACACATATCTTTTTCTCTGTCACTTAAAGACTCAAAATAAGAAGAACTCCCTTGGCAAGCATTATCTATCACTACTTTAAGAAATTACTTGAAAAAAAGAGGCTAGAATTCCCCTAACCTTTTTTCTTTATGCTTTATTCTGCCAAGGCACCCATTGGATCCCATGGTGCTAACACGATTGGTTCTGCTTCATATGCGGCTTGTTCTTCTGCTGTCAGCAATTCCTTACGGACAACGATTTGGTAAGTGTATTCGTCCATCCAAGCGTCTGAAGCAACAAAGTAACCATCTGTACCGACCTTGTCTCCCCATGAGTTTTCAACTTTCCACTTGAGTGATTTGCCGTTTTCATCCAAATCCACACCTGTCAAGACCATGGCGTGGGTCATCAAGCTTTCACTGTAGTCCAAACGTCCAGCCTTGTCTTGAGTCAGTTGGATATCCATGCTTGATTCGAAGTCATAAACATCTGTCGCAAGGATCCCTGCTTTACGGTTGCTGAGTTGGCCGACATCAGAACCAAACCAAACGGTCTCACCTGTTTGCATTTGAGCAATCGCTAATTCTTTCAAACGCTCCATAGGTACATTGATGTAGCGAACTGCACGGCTACCAACCACATTTCCTAACATCTCAACTGTGTAAGATTTACCGTAAGGCTTGTCAGCAGTTGGGGCGTTGATAACCGAAACATAATCTTCTAGAGGAAGATTGACATATTTCTTGTAAAACTCTTGTGGTGTGATCCCCTTTTCGCTTTGGTAGTTATCATCCTTATCACGATAAGCAAAGTCAAAGTTACGTGGTGGAAGTCCTAGTGACATAGCAAGGAAGTTAAAGATTTCTTGCAAGAGGTCTTCTTTCTTAGCTTGAACAGTCGCTTGGTCTGCACCAGAAGCGAGCAAGTCACGCAAGATTTGAGCATCTTGGCGAAGCAATTTGTTAAGGATGGCATTGAGCTCACGGCTGCTGCTAGATGAAACAGACTCAGGATAAACAGACTTAGGAACGACACCGTATTTCTCAAAGAGGGCAACGACCATATCCCACTGTCCACCGTCTTGTTGTGGAGTTTGGAGTAGGAAGCTAACCTTACGGCTCGTCAATTCTTGGTCTGCAGTCGCAATCACTTGCTCCAAGAACCAGTTAGATTTTTCATACTTGTCCCAGAAGAAAGTGTGGGCTTGTGACAATTCAAAGTTTTCCAATTTATATTGAGAAATGAGTTTGTGACGGAAGGTGTTGAGAGCTGCAAACATCCAGCAACGACCAGACGCTTTCTGGTTAGTAACCTTGTCCTTGGTCAAATCCAATGAGAAAACAGGTGCATTGTCTACATGACTTTGGCGACGTTCTAGAGCTGCAAAAATTCCATTGTGGCTGGCAGCATTTTCGATCGCTTGGTATTTGACATTTGCTTCATAGTTGGCAAATAGTTTATCTGTAAATGATTCTTGAATCGAGTTCATAGATTCCTCCTTTTATTCTACTGTCTATTATAACTCTTTTCACAAAGGAAGCAACTGAAAAACGAAAAAGGCAGGGATATTCTCCTCACCTTTTTACTAAAATACATTGACTTAATCAATACTAGCAAGGAGCTCCTCTAACTCCTCCTTGGTCAGGCGACGCCACTCACCACGTTTCAGGTTCTCGTCTAAAATAAAAGTTCCCATAGTCAAACGTTGTAGATCCACCACTTCCTTGCCACAGTAGGCCACCATTCGTTTGACTTGATGAAACTTCCCTTCAGCAATGGTCACGCGAACCAAACTTTGATTCTTTTCTGGATCTACCGACACAATCTCCAGCTTAGCTGGCTGACAGGTAAAGTCTTTGAGAGGAATGCCCTTTGTAAATGTCTCCACATCTTCTTGGGTCATAATTCCCTCGACTTGTGCCAGATAGGTCTTATACACATGACGTTTTGGTGAAAGCAAAGCATGGGCCAGCTGGCCGTCATTGGTCAAGAGTAGGAGACCATGTGTATCGATATCCAAGCGCCCTACTGGGAAAACTCCCTTGGTCCGTGCCAAGTCATCCAACAAGTCTAGAACCGTTCTATGCTTGGGATCCTCAGTCGCCGAAATGACTCCTTGGGGCTTGTTCATCATGTAGTAGACAAATTCCTCGTATTCTAGCTTTTGACCATCAAAGCGAATCTCATCTCTTTCTTCATCAATCTGCAGTTTCGCTGACTTTTCTTTTTTACCATTTACCGTCACGCGCCCAGCCTTGAGCAAGTTTTTAACCTCAGTTCGACTCCCTACAGCGCAGGCAACTAAAAATTTATCTAATCTCATAGAACTATTATATCATACTCAAAAGGAGGCTAGCCCAAGTGACCAACCTCCTTTCCTTTTCAGAGTCGGAAAGCTAACTTCCTCTGTCCCAGAAGATAGCTAAGACAATCATGGCACCGAGAACTGCTGGGATAATGGCTGTACCGTTTAGGCTTGGCCCCCAAGAACCAAAGAGTAATTGTCCTAGAAAGGCACCAATCCAGCCGAGGAACATCTTCCCAAAGCATCCCATACGTTCTCCACGATTGGTGATAGCTCCAGCTAATAGTCCGATTAAAAGGCCGACAAACATGCTTCCAATCATAGCTTCTCCTTAATTTGCCCAGTCTCCATTACGGAAGAGAGGTACGCGCGTTCCATCCTCACGGATACCGTCTATATCCATTTGATTCGAACCAATCATAAAGTCAACGTGAACATCTGAACGATTAAGCCCTGCAGCTTCAAGCTCTTCTTCGCTCATATCTGCTCCACCAACAACGCTGGTCGCATAGGCTGCACCGATAGCCAAGTGATTTGAAGCATTTTCATCAAAAAGGGTGTTGAAGAAGGTAATGCCTGACTGTGAAATTGGACTTGGATCTGGTACCAAGGCACATTCACCCAAGGCACGCGCACCCACATTTTCAAAGACAAGGTCTTTCATGACCTGATCCCCCTTCTCAGCAGTGATATCTACGATTTGTCCATCCTTAAAGGTCACTTTAATCCCTTCGATGATATTTCCATTGTAGCTAAGCGGTTTTGTAGAGGTTACATAACCATCTGCACGACGGAAGTCAGGCGCCGTAAAGACTTCTTCTGTTGGCATATTTGGTAAGAACCCTTCGCCCTGTGCATTGATAGCACCAGCTGATTCCCAAACGTGGTTTTTCGGCAAACCAAGTGTCAAATCTGTTCCTGGCGCTGTGTAGTGAAGGGCTGAAAATTGCTCCTTATTAAGCATATCTGCCTTGCTCTTGAGGATGGCTGCATGTTCTTCCCAAGCCTTAACAGGATCTTCTTCGTAGACACGGCAAGTTTTGAAAATTTGGTCCCAAAGGAGATCGACTGCTTCCTCGTCGCTTGCTGCATTTGGGAAGACCTTCTTAGCCCACTCAAGTCCAGCAGCGGCCGCCACTGTCCAGCTAACCTTGTTGGATTGCGTTGCGATACGCATTGGCTTCATGGCAAGTCCCATCGCTTTTGCAGAAGCTGAAAGTTTGTCAGCATCCACTCCGTTCAAGGCACCTGGGTCAGAAGAACGAACCCCAAGACGGCTAGCCTTGTTCTCCAAGAGATAGTTCATCTCAGCAATCTTGTATTCTGGCACATTGTCCAGACGCTCCATCGGAGCATGGAGGAATTTCTCACGGTTAATCACATCATCTGTCCACTGAACGATGACCTCATGAGCACCCAAGGCATAGGCTTCCTTCACGATCAGATGAGCCAACTCGCGTTGCTCCACATCAATAGAAAGAGCCAAGGTGTGACCAGGTTGCACGTTAATTCCGTTCGCAACCAACAATTTAGCATATTTTTCTAGATTTTCTTTAAAATTTGGTAAAACCATTTTATTTTTCCTTTTCTATTGTTATTTCTCTTTAAACAAGGACAGCAGGCTAACTGCTGCTACCGTACCGCAAATCAAAGCGGTCATTTTCAAAATCGTATCAGGGTCAAGATCCAGCTGGTAATCAAATACCTTTTGCGCTGGCTTATCCTGAGCGGAAATGGTAAGTTTCATAAAAACCTCTTTCTATATTTTAGAAAAACTCATCAAACAAACTCATCAAACAAACTCAACTGGTTATCCTCTGGCATATTTCCGAGAATGCCCATTTCATCCATCTTTTCAACCAAGGTTGATGAGAGGCAACCGCGTTTGCGGAGTTCTGTTTTAGAGAGGAATTCTCCCTCTTCACGCGCTCGCACCAGTTGCTTGGCAACGTTCTCTCCTAGACCATCCATTGCTACAAATGGAGGGATAAGAGTGTCTCCGTCAATGAGAAACTCTGTCGCCTGACTACGATAGAGATCGAGTTTGCCGAATTTGAAGCCACGTTCCCACATTTCATTGACAATCTCAAGAGTTGTGTAGAGATCAATTTCCACATTAGAGGCTTCGTTGTTTTTCCGTTTTTCAGCGATTTCTGCCATTCTGCGCTTGATGGCATCCAAACCCGCACCCATAGTCTTGATATCAAAAGCCTTAGCGCGGATTGAGAAGTAAGCACAGTAATAATAAATGGGGTGGTGAACCTTGAAGTAGGCTACGCGAAGGGCCATCATAACGTAGGCCGCCGCATGGGCCTTAGGGAACATGTACTTGATTTTCCCACAGGATTCGATATACCACTCTGGCACCTTATTGGCCTTCATAGCCTCGATGTAGCCATTTCTCTCCTCTTCAGAAATCTTGAGCCACAAACCTTTACGCACCCGTTCCATGATGGTAAAGGCCATCTTAGGTTCGAGACCCGCATGCATGAGGTAAACCATGATATCGTCCCGACAACCGATAACAGTTGATAGATCCGCAATCCCTTGCTTGATCAGATCCTGGGCATTTCCCAACCAGACATCAGTACCGTGGGACAGACCTGAGAGCTGAAGCAACTCTGCAAAGGTCGTCGGATGCGTCTCGTCTACCATCCCACGTACAAAGTTGGTTCCAAACTCTGGAATTCCCAGCATCCCTGTTGGAGTTCCAATTTGCTCAGGTGTCACCCCTAAAACTTCCGTTCCAGAAAAGAGGGCCATCACGCCTTCATCATCCATGGGAATTTCATTAGGGTCAATCCCAGACAAGTCTTGTAGTTTCCGAATCATGGTCGGATCATCATGTCCCAGTACATCAAGTTTGAGGACATTCTCATCGATATCGTGGAAGTTAAAGTGAGTGGTCTGCCATTCAGCCGTCACGTCATCTGCTGGATACTGGACAGGCGTAAAATCGTAGACGTCCATGTAGTTAGGAATAACAACGATTCCCCCGGGGTGTTGTCCTGTAGTCCGCTTGACACCAGCCGCACCTTGAGCGAGGCGTTCCACCTCTGCATCACGATAGAACTTGCCATAATCTCTCTCATAGCCCTTTACAAATCCATAGGCAGTCTTGGCAGCAACTGTACCAACCGTTCCTGCACGGAAGGCATACTCTGAACCAAAGATATCACGAACATCCAAGTGGGCACTAGGCTGGTCTTCTCCCGAGAAGTTCAAGTCAATATCAGGAACCTTGTCTCCATCAAAACCAAGGAAGGTTTCAAAGGGAATATCTTGCCCATTTTTGCTGAGTTTGTGACCGCAGTTTGGACAGTCCTTATTGGGCATATCAAAACCTGAACCGTAAGAACCATCGGTGATAAACTCACTGTACTGACACTGACCACAGACATAGTGAGGAGAGAGAGGATTAACCTCCGTAATCCCAATCATGGTCGCAACGAAACTGGACCCAACAGACCCACGAGAGCCAACCAAGTAACCCCGTTCATTGGAACGTTGCACCAGCATCTGGGAAGCCAGATAAATCACGGCAAATCCATTCCCCAGAATAGAAGTTAATTCTTTTTCAATCCGCAAATCAACAATATCTGGTAGCGGATTTCCATAAATCTCAAAGGCCTTCTTGTAGGTCAGCTCAGCGACCGTTTCTTCAGCTTTATCGATGAAAGGTGTATACAAGTCGCCCTTAACAACCTCAACAGGCTCAAAGATTTCTGCCAAGGCATTGGTGTTTTCAATAACCAGTTTACGAGCCAATTCCTCTCCCAAGAAAGCAAATTCATCCAACATCTCATTGGTTGTTCGAAAATGAGCCTTAGGTAGCGGGGCCGGTTGGGCATGTTCGCCATGACCAATGGTTCGGTTAATCACAGCCCCCTGTCCTAAACTACGGACGATAATTTCACGATAAATCTCTTCTTCTGGTTCGATATAATGGACATTTCCCGTAGCTAGAACAGGCTTGCCAAGACGGTCTCCCACTTCTATCAAACTTTTGATAATGGTCTGAAGTTCCTCCATATCCTTGACCTGCTCCTTGGCAATCAAGGGCGCATAGATAGCTGGGGGCATGACCTCGATAAAGTCATAATACTTAGCCACCTCAACCGCCGCATCCACACCTTGGGAAACAACTGCGTCAAAAACTTCACCCTCCGAGCAAGCTGAGCCTAAAATCAAACCTTCCCGATGGGCATCTAGAACCGTTCTCGGAATTCGTGGCACCCCTTCAAAGTACTTGGTGTTGGACAAAGAAACCAGTTTAAAGATATTTTTTAGACCAACTTGATTCTTAACATAAATAGTCGCATGCTTGATTCGAGCTTTTTTATAAGAATCTGGACTGATTAGATCAATATTGAGTCTAGCCAAATCCGTCACACCATGTTTGTCTGCTACCTCTTTGATAAAGATGAAAAGCAAACGACCAGTAGCTTCCGCATCGTAGTTGGCCATGTGGTGATGTTCCAAAGCCACTCCAAAACGCTTGGTCAAAGGCCCCAAACCATGACGTTTATACTCAGGGTAGAGATTTCTAGCAAACTCTAGCGTATCAATGACTGGCTGGCTAATCTTAGGCAGACCATGGCGCTCATAGTTGGCATTCATAAAGCCAACGTCAAAGGTGGCATTGTGGGCAACTAAGACTGTATCCTTGCAAAACTCTTGAAATTCTTGCAGAACTTGTTCCAGTGGTTTAGCATTTTTGACATGGTCATCTGTAATTCCAGTCAACTCAGTGGTAAAAGCTGACAAGGGATGCCCAGGATTGATAAATTCATCAAATTCGGCAATGACATTCCCCTTGTACATCTTAGAAGCCGCAACCTGAATCAAGTCATTATAGATGGCTGAAAGACCTGTCGTTTCCACGTCAAAAACTACATAGGTCGCTTCTGACAAGTCCATCTCCACTTCGTTGTAGACGATAGGAACTCGGTCTTCAACAATATTGGCTTCCATTCCATAGATCAGCTGGATCCCAGCTTTCTTGGCCGCCTTATAGCCATGTGGGAAGGACTGAACATTACCATGATCCGTAATGGCAACCGCCTTATGTCCCCACTTAGCCGCTGTCGCAACGATTTCTTCAACCTCTGGTAGAGCATCCATAGTCGACATATTAGTATGAGCATGAAACTCAACCCGACGCTCACCTTCTGGCATTAAATCCTTCCGCTCATAGTGAACAACTTCCTGCACATCCTGCACATTCATGGTCAAATCGCGTGTGAAGTTATTCATCTCTACATTCCCACGAACACGAAGCCAAGAATTTTTTTTAATGATGTCAAACTTCTGAGCCTCTTCTTCATTCTTAACCCATTTTTGCATTGAGAAGCTCGAACTATAGTCCGTCATCTTAAAGTTGATCAAGACACGACCTGTTCTGGTCACCTTATGCTCCACATCAAAAACGACCCCTTCAAAGACCAAACGATTTTCCTCAGTTGTCACATCGATCATCTGGGTCACTTCTGCCTTATCTAGTTTTAGCTTGGTCGCAGCCTTTTTAGCCTGAAAATCAAAGGCTGGTTTCTCTTCTACTGGTGGAGGAGCCATTTGTTCCAGTTGTTCCATAGCCCGCAAAGCTTCTTCGTTGGCAGCCTGGACGATTTGTTCATTCTCCACATGAAAGGCTTCCTCCTGCTCTTGTGTAAGGGTATCATTCTTTTCTATCTGGCAAACAAAAACAGGGAAACCAAATTTCTCAAGTTGCTTTGCTAAGTTAGGAAGATGATTCTTCTTAAAGTGTTCCTTATCAATCGCCTCTGAACCTTCAATAAAGAGTTGATTACCCTCCGCACGAACTTGCAGATTCTGATAAAGAGACTTAAATCCTTGGCTAGCACACGGACCTTCAGAAAAAGCCTCCTTATAGTAGGCCTGCAAGAGTTCATTAGAAAATTCTTGAGAAAGAGCCTTGATTTCAAAAACAGCTTGATTGCCTGTCTTAGAAAATTCCTCACTCAACCCCTTCTTTAACTCTAGAAAAATTTCGATAGGTAAAATTTTAGAAAATACAAAATGAAATTCCCATACCTTACTAATTTTATGAACCACAACACGCTCAATACTTGCATCAATAAGAGCAGGATCCTGTCTCAGCTGATCAGAGATTCCTAGTTGATTCATTAAAATTTCAAACTTACTTGACATTCATTTTCCTCACATTATTCTCTTACTATTTTACCATAATTAAAGAAAATATATAGCTAGTACCATTTTCCTTGCGATTTAGATGGAAAGGTTTTATACTTGTAGTAGATAAAACTATACTGATCCATAGTCACATATTAAAAAGTGAGATGACATCTCACTTGGCATCTCACTCTTTTTATTCTTAAAATCCATTATGGTCGCTGAGTTCCTTGAACCAGTGCCCTGATTTCTTCAGACGGCGTTCTTGTGTTTCCAAGTCAAGCTCAACCAAACCATAGCGGTTTTTATAGCTATTGAGCCATGACCAGCAATCAATAAAGGTCCAAATCAAGTAACCCTTACAGTTGGCTCCGTCTTCAATAGCACGGTGCAGTTCACGCAGATGTCCTTTGACAAAGTCGATACGATAGTCGTCCTGAATCATGCCATTCACACGGAACTTGTCTTCCCCTTCAACACCCATGCCATTCTCTGTCAACATCCACTCAATATTACCATAATTTTCCTTGATATTTTGGGCAATATCATAAATCCCTTGCTCATAGATTTCCCAACCTCGGTGAGGATTGATTTTACGGCCTGGCATGACATAAGGCTCATAGAAATGTTCAGGCAAGAGGGGACTGTCTGGATGCTTGGCAAAACGTGGGGCCATGACGCGCAGAGGCTGGTAGTAGTTGACTCCAAGAAAGTCCACTGTATGCTGGCGAATAAGCTCCAACTCTTCAGCAGTAGAATCTGGCAGTAAATCATGCTCAGCTAAAATCTCCACCAATTCTTCTGGATAAGTTCCCAAGACAGATGGATCTAGGAAAGACTGCGCTTGAAAGAGATCCGCAATACGAGCGGCTTTCACATCTGCAGGATGTTGACTACGTGGGTAGGCCGGTGTCAAGTTGAGGACAATCCCAATCTTAGAACCTGGCAAAACCTCATGACAAGCCTTAACTGCAAGAGTGCTAGCCAGTTGCGTATTATAGGCTACCTGAACCGCCGCCTTGGCATCCACCTTATGAGGATAGTGGGCATCATAGAAATAGCCAAACTCAACAGGAACGATAGGTTCATTGAAGGTAATCCATTGGTCCACCAAGTCACCGTAAGTCTCAAAACAAAAACGAGCATAGTCTTCATAAGCCTTGACAGTTGCCTTATTTTCCCAACCATCGCTGTCTTCTTGGAGGGCAAATGGCAGGTCGAAGTGATAGAGATTGACTAAGAGACGAATCCCCTTGGCCTTAATGGCTTCAAAGACCTGACGGTAGAAAGTCACACCTTGAGGATTGACTTCTCCACGACCTTGCGGGAAAATACGTGACCACTGGATAGAAGTACGAAAGGCTGTATGACCTGTTTCTACTAGAAGCTCAATATCCTTTTCCCAGTTTTCGTAAAAAGTCGATGTTTTGTCAGGTCCAATTCCATTGTAGTAACGATTTGGCTCTACTTGGAACCAATAATCCCAGAGATTGTCTCCCTTTCCGTCACCAGGTACACGACCTTCTGTCTGTGGTCCAGAAGTAGAGGAACCCCAGACAAAATCCTTTGGAAATTTTAACATACTTATACCTCTTAACTTGATGATGTATTTCTTCACTCTCATTATATAGAAAAAACAAGGTAAAAACTAGTTACATTTTTGCCTTGTTTTTCTTCTGATTATAGTTTTTATTTCTTGCTTAGAATTTCAAGGGTTTCGAGCAAGTTGTCTGCGTGAACTTCAATGGTGTCACCAGTTGCCTTGATCTTAACTTCGACAATGCCATCAGCCGCTTTCTTCCCAACAGTGATACGGATTGGCAACCCAATCAAGTCGCTATCGCTAAACTTCACTCCGACACGTTCGTTACGGTCATCTGTCAAGACTTCGTAACCAGCTTCCATCAAGTTGGCTTCCAATTTTTCTGTCAAGGCTTGCGCTTCTTCATCGTTAACATTGACAGTAATCAAATGCACATCGAATGGCGCCAATTCTTTAGGGAAGTTAACTCCCCAAGCGTAACGGTATTCACCTTTTGGAGTTTTATTGACAAAGAGGCGAGCGTGTTGCTCCATCACCGCTGAGAGGAGACGGCTGACACCAATACCGTAACAACCCATGATGATTGGGATCGCACGGCCATTTTCATCCAAAACATCCGCACCCATGCTTGCTGAGTAGCGAGTTCCCAATTTGAAGATGTGACCAATCTCGATACCACGCGCAAAGTTTAGAACACCTTGTCCGTCTGGAGAGATTTCACCCTCACGAACTTCACGGATATCCACATATTCTGCAGTGAAGTCGCGACCTGGGTTCACACCCGTCAAGTGATAGCCATCTTGGTTGGCACCAGCAACAGCATTGCGAACATCTTGCACCTTGCGGTCAGCAATGATTTTGACATTTTCTGGCAAAGCAACTGGTCCAAGCGAACCAAAGCCTGCTGGGACGACACTTGCCACTTCTTCCTCGCTCGCAACGTCAAAGAAATCTGCACCCAAGTGGTTTTTCAACTTGACTTCGTTGAGTTGGTCATTTCCAACTAGAAGGGCTGCGACAAGCTCACCATCTGCCATGTAGAAGAGGGTTTTAATGGTTTGCTCTTCTGGCACGTTAAGGAAGGCTGCCACTTCATCGATGGATTTAACATCTGGAGTTTCCACTCGAGTCACTTCTTCTTCCGCAACAACACGGTTGCTTGGTTTGTACTCGTTTGTTGCCATTTCCAAGTTAGCCGCATAGCTAGACTCACTTGAGTAGGCAATAGTGTCTTCACCAGAAACCATCCATTTGAGCAATTCTGCTTTGATTTCTTCTTGCACTTCTGCAGGAATTTCATCAAATGAGGCAACTGACTTGTCCAAGACAACCCAGCGGTCAAGGTCTGTACGAGCAGGGGTGATGGCCATAAATTCTTGGCTATCCTTACCACCCATGGCTCCACCGTCACCGATGATAGCCTTGAAATCCAAACCACTACGAGTGAAAATTCGTTCGTAGGCCGCCTTGTACTCGTCATAAGTCACATCCAAACTATCGTAATTAGCATGGAAACTATATCCATCTTTCATGATAAATTCACGCGTACGGAGAAGTCCGTTACGTGGACGTTTTTCATCACGGTATTTCGGTTGGATTTGGTAAAGGTTAAGTGGCAATTGCTTGTAAGATTTCACAGAGTCACGAACAATAGCTGTAAAAGTTTCTTCATGTGTCGGACCTAGGATAAAGTCTGACTTTTCACGATTTTTCAGTTTATAAAGGTCTTCACCATAGGTTTCGTAACGGCCTGATTCGCGCCAGAGATCGGCACTGAGAAGGGCAGGAGCCAACATTTCCACCGCACCAATCTTATCAAACTCTTGGCGCATGATATTCTTAGCCTTTTCAATCACACGGTTAGCGAGTGGTAGGTAAGAATAAACACCGGCAGAAACTTGACGAACATAACCAGCACGCAACATAAGGGCGTGGCTGATAACTTGAGCATCGCTTGGCATTTCACGAAGCGTAGGGATTAGCATTTTACTTTGTTTCATAATATTCCTCGATTATCTAAAAAAAGAGTCGCATAATGTCATTCCAAGTCACAGCTAGCATCAAGACAACCATGATAACTACACCAGCCATGGTGACATAGGTTTCAATCTCTTGTTTAAGGGGTTTCCGGCGGATAGCCTCTAGGATATTGAGCACAATCTTTCCACCATCCAAAGCCGGGATAGGAATCAAGTTAAAAATCCCGATATTGATGGAAATTATAGCTAGGAAGTAGAGGACATTCTCAAGACCATTTTTAGCAGCATCGCTACTTGCCTTAAAAATAGCCACGGGACCACCGAGTTTGTTCAAATCTGGATGGAAAATCAAGTTTTTCAGAGCCGAAAGGATGCGGAGTCCTGAGTCAGCAGCAGTTGTAAATCCACCAACAAACATGGATAGAAAGTCTGACTTGACTCCCGGTTGAACCCCAAGAATATAACGTCCTTGATTCTCTTCTGGTGTCACAGTAACTTGCTTTTCGCTACCATTTTCAGAAATGGTCACATCCAAGGTCGGGGCAGTCTTGTCCTTGGTATCTGCTTCCACAGCCTGGGTCAAGTCTTGCCAATTCTTAACCTCATGCGAGCCGACCTTGGTGATTTGAGCTGTCTCAGCTACGCCCACCTTGGCCAAAGCTCCTTCTGGCATGACATGAAAGAGATTGGTCTGAGTGTCTCTAACACCACCCTGCAAAAAGATCAGGATCCAAAAAACAACAACACCTAAGATAAAGTTATTCATGGGACCTGCAAAGTTGGTGATGAGCTTGCCCCAGATAGAAGCATTTTGATACTGTACATCCAGAGGGGCGATGCGCACTTCGGTTCCGTCTTCTTCAACAACCGTTGCATCGTGATCTACTGCAAAAGTCTTTTCTTCTTCCAAAACCAATCCTTTAATGAAGAGCTTGTCTTCAAAGTCAAACTGGGTTACCTGCATAGGAAGAGCCGTTTGATCCAGCTTCTTCCCTGAGAGGTTAATCCGTTTGACCTTGCCATCATCAGCAAGTGTTAAACTGACTGGAGTTCCTGTCTTGATTTCTGTCGCATCATCACCCCAGCCTGCCATACGAACATAGCCTCCTAGAGGAAGGATTCGAATGGTATAAGCAGTGCCATCCTTGCCGATATGGGAAAAAATCTTGGGCCCCATACCAATGGCAAATTCACGAACTAGAATGCCTGATTTCTTGGCAAAATAAAAATGTCCAAACTCATGCACCACCACAATAATCCCAAAAACGAGGATAAAGGTTAGCAATCCAATCATTCAATATTCCTTTCTTTAAAACAGGCCAAATAAGTGCATCATTGGAAACACAATCAGCATGCTGTCAAAGCGATCCAACACACCGCCATGTCCAGGGATAAATTTTCCAGAATCCTTAACACCGAAATGGCGTTTCGTAGCACTCTCAATCAAGTCACCAAACTGACCTGCCACACTGAAGAAGGCAGCAAAGAGACTCATTCTATAAATTCCATAAGGAAGAGCAACTGTACTGTCCACTAGCATGAAGATTACCGTTATCAGTACCGCACCTAAAATACCCCCGACAAAGCCCTCAATGCTCTTATTGGGAGAAACTCTCGGAGCCAACTTATGCTTGCCAAAATTCACACCCGTCAGATAAGCTGCACTATCTGTCGCCCAAACGATAAAGAGAGCCAGAAGAACCTTGTCAAAACCTGCCACCCGAGCATCTAGTAAGGCGTTAAAGCCAAAACCAACATAAAAGCTCATCGCAATTGGAAAAACAGTATCTTCAATCGTATAGCTTTTACTGAAAACGGTCGTCCCTAGCATTATGGTAATCAAAACACTGTAAGCAACCACATTCCCATCAACTGGCAAAAAAGTTAGATAATTTTCTAAGGGGATTGTGAGGGCAAAGGTCGCAAAGAGGGTCATGGCACCCTCGATGGTCATGGTCTTTAGCCCCTTCATCTGCAAGAGTTCATGGACAGCCAGCATCGCTAACAAACCAATTCCTATCTGCAACAAGAGTCCTCCCACAAATAAGACTGGAAGGAAAATAGCCAGGGCCAATACCGCAAACAATGTTCTCTTTTGTAAATCTTGGGTCATATCTTCTCCTAAACTCCTCCAAATCGGCGATTCCGACGATTATAGGCTGTAATAGCCTCCTTCAAAGAGGCTTCATCAAAATCGGGCCACAAGGTATCCGTAAAGTAAAGCTCGCTATAGGCTGCTTGCCATGGCAAGAAATTACTCAAACGCAACTCACCACTCGTACGGATAATCAAATCAGGATCTCGCAAATCCTTTGGCAGGCGTTGTGTGAAAAGATAATCCCCTATCATATCTTCTGTAATATCACCAGGATTGATTTTGGCATCTAGAACTTCCTGAGCCAAGCTCTTAAAAGCCTGCGTAATTTCAGCACGACCACCATAGTTAAGCGCAAAATTGAGAATCAAGCCCGTATTGTTCTTGGTCAATTCCTCTGCTTTTTTCAAAGCTTCAAAGGTCGGCTTAGGTAGGCGATCTGTCTCCCCAATCATCTGAATCTTAACGTTATTTGCATGTAATTCCGGGACGTAGTTGTCATAAAACTCGACTGGTAAGTTCATGATAAACTTGACTTCTTGATCTGGGCGCGTCCAGTTTTCCGTTGAAAAGGCATAAACCGTGATGACCTTGACTCCCATCTTGTTAGCTGCCTTGGTCACCTTTTGGAGGGCTTCCATCCCTGCCTTATGACCAAAAACCCGTGGTTGCATCCGTTTTTTAGCCCAGCGGCCATTCCCATCCATGATGATACCAATGTGAGCAGGAACCTGTGTTGGAACCTCAACTTCTACAGCTTTATCTTTCTTAAAAAATCCAAACATGATCTTATTCCTATTCAAAAATCTATCGTTTCATTATACCATATTTCCCTCTATTCTTCTATTGCTAAGTTACTGCCCCTACTTGCAGATAGACAAAAAATAAGCCGCCTGATTAGGCGACTTTATTTTATAGGGAGATTATTATGAAAAAGTTTTAGGAGTTTAAGTTAAGTTTCTCTTAACTTATGAACTTAGTATACACCTCCTAGCTTAAATTTTTCTTAAGTTTTTTGAGAAATGAAAAATCTAAAATAAGATTGCCCACTTGAGTGTACGAAAAGTACCTCAAATCATCTCAAATAGCCAATCTAAGTCTAAAACCTAGCTTTTTCGGAAAGTCATTTCAAGCTGACACCTTTTTCCATAGTTTATAGATTGAAACTTTGCCTCATAAGTTACTTTCATAATGCACTTATCTATCAAATCATATATTCTACACTATAGCTAGCGTCTGATAAGATACGAGCCAGAAACTGCTTGGTTCGTTCTTCTTGTGGACGACTAAAGAAATCGTGGGGATTATTCTCCTCTACTATACGACCTCCATCCATGAAAATAACGTGGTTAGCGACATCCCTAGCAAATCCCATCTCATGTGTGACGACCACCATGGTCACACCTTCTCCCGCCAACTGTTTCAGAACATCCAAAACATCTCCAACCAACTCAGGGTCTAGTGCAGATGTTGGTTCATCTAGCAAAATCACCTCGGGCTTGACGGCAATGGCACGCGCAATCCCTATTCGTTGTTGTTGCCCTCCAGATAGCTGAGAAGGGTAGTAGTCTTTATAGGCCAGTAAACCAA
Source organism: Streptococcus sp. NLAE-zl-C503 (assembly GCF_900104285.1). Classification (NCBI taxonomy): domain Bacteria; kingdom Bacillati; phylum Bacillota; class Bacilli; order Lactobacillales; family Streptococcaceae; genus Streptococcus; species Streptococcus sp. NLAE-zl-C503. The sequence goes on from NZ_FNJT01000002.1 coordinate 181,465, forward strand.
CTTTTTCCAAGGCAGATTCTGCACGTTTGAGCGCTTCTTCCTTGGGAACTTTACGAGCCACGATTAGGCCTTCTAGAATATTTTCCAGAGCAGTTTTGTTTGCAAAGAGATTGTAGTGTTGGAAAACAAAGGCTGTTTTTTGGCGAATTTCTAGAATGTCTTTCTTGCTTAATTTGGCTAAGTCATAAGTTTTTCCTGCCAAGGTCAAACGGCCACTGTCAGCTTTTTCTAAGTGGTTGAGACAACGGAGAAAGGTCGTTTTCCCCGAACCTGATGGTCCTAAAATAACGACGACATCCCCTTGATCGACCTGAAGATTGACATCCTCCAGGACCTGCCTCTCACCAAATGTTTTTGCGATATGTTCTACTTGTAACATCCTGTCCTCCTATACAAAACGTGCGCTAGATGCTTTTGCTCTCTTTTCTTTTTTCACATAGCCTTTCTCCAGTAGGGAGAAGCCCCACTGAATCGAACCACAGATCAAAATATACTGCAAAAAGATCACAAAATAAGACTCAAAATACTGGTAACCGTAGGACGCTTCTACACGAGCAATAGCGGTGATATCCTTGATAGTCATAACAAAGACCAGGGAGGTCCCTTTGACGATATTGATCACCAGATTGGCCAGGTTAGGCAAGGCTGAGCGCAAGGCTTGAGGAAAAACAATCCTTAAATAGGCCTGGGTCGTAGTCAGCCCAATCGCATGCGCCGCCTCTAATTGTCCCTTGTCCACCGTCAAGATCGCTGAACGCAAAATCTCCGACAAACTCCCGACTGTCATCAAACTATAAATGATAAAGGCATAGTAGAGAGGATCAAGCTTGAAAATATCAAAGTCGCTTCCTGTGCTTTTGAAAAATTGATTCAGCAGACTTGGAAACAAACTATAAAAGAAGAGAATCAATAAAATCGGAGGGGTCGCTCGGATAAAAGCCAGATAGACCAGAGAAAAACTTCTCACCCCTCGAACCTTGTAAATCTGCCCTAAGGCTAAAAATAGAGCAGGTAAAAAACTTAAGACCATAGCCACAATCATGATGACCAAGGTGATTGGCACACCCTTCAAGGTCTCCAGAAAGGTCTTTACAATATAGTCTATATCCATTTCTTACCTCCCTTTTGTTTCCAAAGACTTCTCAAGCAAACGACTCAAGCTAGAAATAACCAAGGCAATCCCCCAGTAAAGAAGCGCAACTGCCGTATAGGTTTCCAGAGAGTAGTTCCCTAAATTGCGACTAATCAAGAGATTGCCTGCCCCCATAACATCAACAAAACCAATCGTATAAGCCAAGGCAGCATCCCGCATGAGATTGAGAATAGCGGTCGTTATATTGGGAAGAGCAACTTGAAAAGCTTGAGGAAAAATGATTCTCCAAAAAGTCTGACTTGGAGTCAAACCAATACTAAGCCCGGCCTCTGTCTGCCCCTTTGGAATAGCTTGATAGGCCGCCTTGAAAACCTCGGCAACAATAGCCGCAAACAAGAGAATCATCGTCAAGAGAACAAAAATAGTTTTAGACCAGTTGTTGATGTCCAAACCAAGCCACCATTTCAGAAATTCTGGCAAGCCATAAAAGACTAGAAAAAGCAAGACAATCGGCGGTGTACAACGTAGGGTAAAGATATAGCCTTTGGAAATCGCTGCAAAACTCTTGTCTTCTCCTACTTGTGCCCAGGCCAAGAGACCTCCAAAAAGGGACCCAAGAAGAGTGGTAAAAAAGAGAATGGACAAGGTCATAGGAAGTGCCTGCCATAAGGTTGGCAAAAACTGAAAGACCTTGGAAAAATCATAAGAAACCATGCAAAACCCTTTCTAGTCTTGGAATTTCTGGTCTAGTCTTTGTCTACGTAACTAAAGACATCTTCTTTAAAGTATTGCTGAGATAGCTTAGCAAGCGTGCCATCTTCCTTCAACTCTTTGATTGCTTTTTCATATTCTTTAGCGAATTTCTCACCCTTTTCATCACGGTGAATCAAGGGATAAGTTGGAATGCCCTTGTATGGGAACCAGCTGAGTTTATCCGCATATTGGTGGTAAGGTCCATCTTCTGCGGTAACTGCTTTTTCAAAGGACAGTTTGATATCAAAGAAGGCGTCATAACGTCCTTCTAAGACCCAGGCATAGGCATCTGCCACTTTAAAGGATTCAGCTGCTGTTAGCTCAATCGGTGCATCCTGATGTTTTTCATTGTAGCTGGTGATGACATTCCATTGAGCATTCTGTGGAGAGATAGGAACCAATTTCCCTTTATTCTTAGCAAAGTCATCAATGGTTTTGTATTTCTGTTCATCTTCTTTTCTGACAGTAAATCCAATGATGCTCGCTCCGACTGGTTCAGATGGAATGACAAACTTTTTAGCTCGTTCATCTGTGTACCAAGCTCCCTTGGTTCCGATGTCATACTTGCCTGATTCCAGACCAATCAAGAGGTCGTCATCACTGGTGCCCGTATATTCAAATTGATAGTTTGCCAACTTCTCATCAACAGCCTTCAAAACAGCTACTTCATAACCATCTGATTCCCCTTTTTCATTGACAAAGTCATAAGGTACGTAGTTTTGTGTATGGGCAACCTTCAAGGTTATGACTTCAGCAGACGAAGCCGTTTCTCCCTCCTTGGCTGGAGCGCCAGCTAAACTTCTCCCGATAATCGTTGCCCCAATTACTACAACAACTGCTACACCACCGATAATCCATGCTTTTTTACTCATCTTTTTCTCCTTTAGTTTTCAAGCGCTTCTCTCACCCACTGGATACGTTCAACTGCGATATCACTTGGAATGGTACAATCTGCCCCAAGTACCAAGCCCTGTTCCCCAGCTTCTGCAACTAGTTTCTTTGCCTCAGCCTGAATGGCATCCTTGCTACCAGTATACAGTAAGCCTGTCTTGCCATTTTCGAATCCTCCAAGAACCGTACGTCCCTTGAAAATCTCACGACCTTCCTTGAGAGTGATTCCCTCTGGTCCTACAGCCCAGTTAAAGACTTGGGCTGGATAGTCTGCAAAAAGATGAATATCATTTCGCGCTCCCTCGTAGCCACAGATATGAAGAACAGTGACGCCACCAACAGCACTAGCCGCTTCCAGAACCGTTATCTCGCTAGGTGCAATGACGGCTTGATAATCTGCTGCCGACACTCGTTGATCTTGGATACTCTGCACGCTGAGATAGATTCCATCAGCACCAGCCTCTTCGATGACAGCTCGACTGAGACTCGCAATATCTTCTGCAATCACATCCAACACCTTCTTGAGGGCTTCAGGGTCTTCCACCAGAAAGTCCGCGATAAGGTCATCGCCACCAGATACTTCCCCTAGTAGCCACTTGAGATAGGTCACAGGAGCAAAAATATTGTAAATCGCAACGATATCTTCTGTAAATTCTTGCTTGATTTTCTTAACCAAGTCAACCTGCTCTTTTATCCAAGCGTGATCTGGTCCGAGTGATTGAATGGTCGCCAATTCTTGAAGTGATTTGCCTTTGGCAATCGCTGGATTTGGATAAGCAAAGTAGCCATCACTCATGAGTTTGATAAAGTCTGGCTGAACTTCTCGGATAAAGCGCTTATGTCCCTCGATATTCTTCTCGATAATGACTGGATTTGAGAAACCATGTAGCCATTCGTCTTCGGATGTGAAATGGTGCCAAAAGCCAACTGGCACACGATCAACCTTTTCACCTTTAAATGCTTTTAAAACCCATTCTCTTTTTTCTGACATTCTTATTCTCCATTTCTTACTTTTTCAACTAATAAACTGCTTGCGATATCATTCGAGCGTAGAAAGGGGAGACTGGACTTGGAAAAATCCTGAACTCCACGACATCTCTCTCCATTTTTGCAGTGCTGATTTTTTACGACGCTTATGGCAACCAAAGCCAGCAAACCGACAACTGCAATGAAGATGCCCCATCTTTTACTTTTCATAGCTCCTCCTTTTAGAGAACAGCTGCCTGTCGAATCCAGTCCAACCTCTCTAAGTCAAAGTCATCTGGAACAGTACAGTCAGCTCCCAGAAGAACGCCTTTACTACCAGCTTCAGCCAGCAACCGTCTTGTTTCATTTTGCAATTCCGCCTTGGAACCTTGATAAAGCAAGCTTTTCTTGCCATTTTCAAATCCACCTAAAACGGCCTTGCCTCGAAACAACTCCTGACCCTGTGTCAAACTAACATCCTCATGATGAGTCGCCCAGTTGACCACTTGAGCTGGATAGTTCTTAAATATCGTCACATCATTGCTCGCACCTTCAAAACCACAGATATGGAGGATATTGGTCCCACCAACCTGATTGGCTGCCTCCAAAATCGCTATATTGCTCGGTTCGATATAGGTTTGGTAGAGTGCTGGTGTGATGCGCTGATCTTGAATTTCCTGGGTACTGAGGTAAATCCCGTCAACACCGCCTTGCTGGATGATTTTCTGAGTTAGGATAGCAATATCTCCTGCAATCACATCTAGAATCGCTCTGAATTGCTCAGGATTTTCAAGCAATAGATCAGCCACTTCCCTATCTCCTCGAGAAGTTTCTGTACGGAACCAGCGCTTGAGGTAGGAGATAGGGGAAAAGATATTGTAGAAAGAAGCAATCTCTTCGGTAAAGGTCTCTCGAATCGCTTGTACCACTTCCACCTGTTGCTGAATCCATGGGTGTTCCTCACCAATCGACTCAATAGAAGTCAGCTCCTGAATGCTTGCAATCGTAGGACTATAAACATTACTTGGATAAAGGAAAAAACCGTCACTCATAATTTTGACAAAATCAGGGCGAATCCTTTCCACATAGTTACGATGCCCGTCAACACTTTTTTGAAAGATACGTGGATTATTTAATCCCTGCCCCTTTTCTTCGAGTGTTACAAAATGAAACCAAAATCCCACAGGAACTCTTTCCACTTCATCGCCTCGAATCGCTCTAAAGACTAGCTCTCTTTTACTTGCCATACCTCTCTCCTTCCATTTGGATTGAAACCATCTTACCACTCCTTTTCCCCTTTTCCCAATATATATTGACTATCAACTCGATTGGAAATTTTTATATCTATAAAGAAAAAAATCCCTAAAAAGCTTGATGTTACTAGCCTTTCAAAGATTCACTTTATTTTCATCTATTTTTCAAAAAGGAGTTGATATAGATTTTCTATCAAGCCGATTGGATTTTTTTATACCCCCTCTTTCATGGCAAAGTAAGCACGTATTTTCGGCGCCACTTGCGTGCCATAGAGTTCAATAGCTCTCAGAACCTGGTTATGTGGCATAGAACCAAGCGGTAGATGCAACATAAAACGCTCCAAACCTTTGCTAAGCTTGGATCAGTTTCTTGAAATAACGCGGATTCTCACCCAGTAGTCAAGGTAGCACTAAACAGTTTTATTTGAAATACATTCGCTCATTAGAAAAGTATCTGATACAAAAAGATTTTGATTTTAGGAATTCTTTATTATAAATTTTTAAAATCGATAGATTAGAAAAAAAGCGAACAAGACAGAATTCTGAGTGTCAGATAACTCGTTTTGTTCGCTTTTTATATTTAAGGTTAGACTTTTGTCCTAGACTCATTAGAAAAAGCCTAGATCAACTAGACTTTTTTAGTTTATTCTACCTGTAGTTTATTATCTTTCAAAGTCAATTTCGAGTTTTCTGTCAATTCTGTTTGTTCAAAAGTGTAAATCGTCTCGCCCTTTGTATCAATCATGTACCAGGCTTGATCTTTGCGGACAACCAGTGCAAGCTCCGTGCTATTTTCGTTCTCGTTTTTGATCGACAATGGAAAGGCCTTGTCCACACCTTCCAGAGCTACTTTCTCACCTGTTTTTAATTCTACTAGGTAGTACACGCCATCCTTTGTACCAAAACTGTAGTCCCCATTAATCGGTGTGTGGCTATCATAGTTTTTCATTAGAATGGAAGTTTTATCTACACCATCAAATGCCTTTTTAAATTGTTCTCTCTGCTCTTCAGCTTTCTTTTGATCTTGAGACTGAACCGTCTCTTGCACAGCAGCAATCCGTTCCATGTTTTGCTTTTTCGCTTGTCTCGCCTGATGGATCAAGACCGTTCGTATCAAGAAAGAACTAGACAAGACGATACCAATCAGCATAGCAATAATATTTTTTTCTTTTTCATTTTCTTCTCCTTATAAAAAACTGCCTTCGGAATACAAGGATTCCTATCTCAAGTATAACAAGGAAGAGCAAAAAAGTCTAGGAGGACTAGACTCTTTTAGCTTATTCTACTGTTACTGACTTGGCAAGGTTACGAGGTTTGTCCACATCGAGACCACGGTGAAGTGTTGCAAAGTAAGCAACCAATTGCGTTGGTACGACCATTGAGATTGGTGAGAGGTAAGGGTGAACGGTCGTAAGGACGATATCGTCTGTCTCTTTAGCGACATTTTCTTCTGCGATGGTGAGAACCTTGGCACCACGGGCTGCGACTTCTTGGATATTTCCACGAGTATGATTGGCAAGGACTGGATCTGACAGGAGGGCCAAGACAGGTGTCCCCTCTTCAATCAAGGCAATGGTTCCGTGCTTGAGTTCTCCTGCCGCAAAACCTTCACACTGGATGTAAGAAATCTCTTTAAGTTTGAGACTTGCTTCCATAGCTACATAGTAATCTTGACCACGTCCGATGTAAAAGGCGTTGCGAGTTGTTTCAAGAAGCTCACGAACCTTGGTATCAATGGTTTCTTTCTCAGAAAGAGTTGATTCGATAGACTGAGCCACGATAGACAACTCACGAATCAGGTCAAAGGCTTGCGCTTTGGCATTGCCGTTTGCTTCACCGACTGCTTTTGCAAGGAAGGCAAGAGCTGCGATTTGTGCTGTGTAGGCCTTGGTTGAAGCCACGGCGATTTCAGGCCCTGCATGAAGAAGCATGGTATGGTTGGCTTCACGTGAAAGAGTTGAACCTGGCACGTTTGTCACTGTCAAGCTTGGGATGCCCATTTCATTGGCCTTGACCAAAACCTGACGACTATCCGCTGTTTCACCAGACTGGCTGATAAAGATAAAGAGTGGTTTCTTGCTGAGAAGTGGCATGCCGTAGCCCCACTCAGATGAGATTCCAAGTTCAACTGGTGTATCCGTCAATTCTTCCAGCATCTTCTTAGAAGCAAAGCCTGCATGGTAAGATGTTCCAGCTGCAAGGATGTAGATTCGGTCTGCGTCTTGAACAGCCTTGATGATAGCTGGATCCACGACAACTTGACCAGCCTCATCTGTATAGGCTTGGATGAGTTTACGCATCACCGTTGGCTGCTCGTCGATTTCCTTAAGCATGTAGTAAGGGTAAGTTCCCTTACCGATATCTGACAAATCGAGTTCAGCAGTGTAGCTAGCACGCTCACGACTATTGCCATCATAGTCTTGAACTTCGACGCTATCAGCCTTGACGATTACCAACTCTTGATCATGGATTTCCATGTATTGGTTGGTCTCACGAATCATAGCCATGGCATCTGAGCAGACCATATTGTAGCCATTTCCAAGACCAATCAAAAGTGGTGATTTGTTCTTTGCGACATAGATGACATCTGGATTTTCAGAGTCAATCAGGGCAAAGGCATAAGAACCACGGATGATGTGAAGAGCTTTTTTGAAGGCTTCGAGAACTGACAAGCCGTCTTCTTCGACAAATTTTCCAATCAAGTGAACGGCGATTTCCGTATCGGTTTGTCCCTTAAAGTGGTGACCCGCAAGATATTCTTCCTTGATTTCAAGGTAGTTCTCAATCACTCCATTGTGGACCAAGACAAAACGTCCAGTCTCAGAGCGATGTGGGTGAGCATTGTCCTCAGTTGGTTTACCATGAGTCGCCCAACGCGTATGTCCGATACCAGTTTTTCCCTCAACACCGGTAGTTTTAGCAGACAATTCAGCGATACGGCCAACAGCCTTAACTAGATGATTTTCAGCACCACCTAGAACAAAAATTCCCGCAGAATCATAGCCACGGTATTCAAGCTTTTCAAGCCCTTGAATCAAAATATCAGTTGCATTTGTGTTTCCAACAACACCGACAATTCCACACATAGTATATACGACACAGACCAGCTGTGCTTTCCCCTTAAATTGGTATAGTCTGATTTTCCTTTTACAGAACCAGCAAAGACAGTATATACTTGTTTTTCTCACTTGTCAAGCATAAAAATTGGTATAGTTTTTTAAAATGCCATCAGAGCAAGATTTCACTTGAGAACTGACAAGTAGGATTCGATTACTTATAATAGAGAGAGGAGGTAGTTACCATGTGGTTTTTCTTCGCACTTTTATCTGCTGTCTTTGCAGCCTTAACTTCTATTTTAGCCAAGATTGGGATTGAGGGAGTTCCGTCCAATCTAGCAACAGCCATTCGTACGATCGTCGTCATCCTTATGGCTTGGGCCATAGTTTTCTTGACCAATAGTCAGACTGAGATTGTCAACATCAGTAGAAAAAGTTGGTTCTTTCTCATCCTGTCTGGTTTGGCAACAGGCGCCTCCTGGCTCTGCTACTACAAGGCCTTGCAGATGGGCAATGCGACTGAGGTATCTGCTGTCGATAAGTCTAGTCTCGTCATTACACTCGTTTTAGCCTTTTTCTTTCTACAGGATGTCCTGACGTTTAAAACAATCATTGGATGTATACTGATTACGATTGGGACCTTGGTGATGATTTTGTAATCCTCATCCTCCTCCATATATGACTTTTCCCCCAAAAAAAGCTAGATAGTTTTGGGGGTATTTTCTTACGTCTAAATTTATAGGTACAGGGAATCAGCTTCAAGCGGCTAGCAAAAAGGAGAGAACCAAATTGGTTCCCTCCAAGATGTGGTTTTTCATCAACCCATTACAGTTGATAAAAAACTAATTATCTAAGATGGCTAACTTCGACTTGAAATTTTGCCTTTCTAAATCTGAATGTGGTAAACCGATGACCGACTTTTGACTAATCTAAGAGCATCATGGAATCAATAAACAACTTCTTTGTGAAATAACCATTTTTAATTAAGTAAGCTGTATATTTTGCTCTTGTGACCATTTGATCATACTCTTCTGCCGTACATTCCTGAACCACGCGGCTAGCTTCTTCCAAACTAGATACGACAAAGCCCAAACCTTTCTCACGGATATAGTCCACATTAGAAAGATAGTCTGGCACAACCACAGGAATACCCGCAGCCAGATAAGTTGTCAACTTATAAGAAACATTTTCTTTGTAGTAGTCACGCTCTTCCGCAGGATTTTCGGAATTTCCCCATACTAGGCCAAAACCTCCTCCTTTAGACAACTCCAACAATAATTCCTGCTGAGTTCGCCACCCCTCAAGATGGACTTTGGAATAATCTACTCCCTCTGCTCTCGTAGCATAAACATGAAGGGGGGTACTGTGTTTCCAGTCAACAATATGTGGGAAACGAGATGGGTCCCCTGAGAAGATTAATTTTTTCTCAAATTTTGGAGTATAGAGTTCCAAACCATGGGGAAGATCCCAGAGTGTTTGAACAACGTAGTTCTTGACGGTTAATCCTTCTGAAACGAGTTTCTGGTACATTTGTTCGGATGGTACTACCACCACATCACATTTATTATACATGTCAATGTGGGCCTTCATAAGATAATAATTGCTCTCAAACATTAGTGGCTGAACATCATGGATAAACATCACCATTTTTACATGAGAAAGCTTTAACTTTTCTACCAAGTGATTGTCCCATTCAACACTATTCCATGAAGGAGATTGGAAAAAAACGACATCTCCATAAGATACCCCCGCGACAATCCCATCCATCCGCGAGTTCAGTTCTTCCCACGGTTCATGGCTTGCATCATAAAAATATATCCCCAGTTCGTTAACTCCAAAGTCTCGAACAATTTTCATGACATTGTTCTGCGCCATCAAGGCAACACTCGTTGATGCTTGCCCAAATAAATTTGTGAAATGTACTTTCATTGTTTTCTAAATCCTCGTCTCAGTAATTTCTCTAAACATTGTATCATAATTTACGACTTTTCAAAAGCGTTTACATGCCAATTTTCAAGCTCAAGTTAGTTACTTGGGATAATTTCCCCAGGAGTCTTGTCTTCCAAGAACAATAAGGATAGCCTTAATAGATGTTTTTCTCACTCAATCTCACAAATTCGGTATCTTTGTTAGCTATGATAGATTGAATGAGTTGTTCCTGTTGAGTATATAATTTTTTGCATCTTTAGATTTCTCTGCTCATCTTGTGATGATTACAAACTCACATATAGAATTCTTATGCGATCAAGTCACTAACTTCTTTTCAAAGATTCGAGAACGTGAGATTTTCCCATTTTTCTTGCCAATTTTTCTTGGATAATCGTGTTTGATAGAGTTTCATTCGGTCTTCATTTTCTAAGAAGTGAGGAGTCGGATGAGCTTGAAAGTTCAAGATATCCTCGAGTCCATAGGGGGCAAAAAGCTCTAAAGTGGAATCTTCATTCAAGCGAAGTCCTACCGCCGTACAGCGCTCTGGATATTTACTCATGGCATCACGAGAACTCGTATAGGGCACAGTGTGGGGACTGTGCTGATGCATATAGACCTGATTTTTCAACTCCCACTGATACTGAGGGAAATCTTCTCTCAGCTTGTTCTCTAGGGATACTGTTTCCTCATAAGAAACATCTGGATCAAAGAAAATCACATCCACATCCGTTTCACGGTCAAAAGGGGATTTGTCTGACAAGAGATTCCAGATGAAATTTCTAACCGAACCCGCTGCCAACCACGAATCTTTCAGACCAAGGTTACGAATGATGGTCAGAATGGTCATAATATCCAGATTTTCTCTGAAAGCATCTAGAATTTCTTGTTCATTTTTCACTGTATTCATAACCTAAATGCTCATATGCTTTAGCTGTTGCAACCCGTCCAGACCGTGTCCGCATGATAAATCCTTTTTGGATCAGGTAGGGTTCGTACATGTCTTCGACCGTCTCACGCTCCTCGGCAATATTAACAGAGAGGGTTCCTAGACCGACAGGACCACCACCGTACATCTCAATCATGGTTCGAAGAATTTTTTGGTCCACATAGTCCAATCCTTCATGGTCAACATCTAGCATGGTCAAAGCCTTATCCGTAATCACATCATCAATCAAGCCATCCCCCATAATCTGGGCAAAGTCGCGCACGCGCTTGAGGAGACGATTGGCGATACGGGGAGTTCCTCGACTGCGTAAGGCCAGCTCAGCAGCTGCTTCATGAGTGATTTCCATCTCAAAAATATCGGCCGTCCGCTCAACAATTTCCGTCAAGTCAGCATGGGCATAGTATTCCATATGACCTGTAATACCAAAACGTGCTCGTAGCGGATTTGAGAGCATCCCCGCACGTGTCGTCGCACCAATCAAGGTAAAAGGTGGCAAGTCTAAATGGACACTGCGACTGCCCTCACCAGCCCCAATCATAATGTCAATGTAGAAGTCCTCCATGGCACTATAGAGCACCTCTTCCACCGACATGGGCAAGCGATGAATCTCGTCAATAAAGAGGACGTCCCCAGGCTCCAAATCATTCAAAATCGCTACCAGATCACCCGCTTTTTCAATGACAGGACCAGACGTTTGCTTGAGATTGACTCCCAATTCATTAGCAATGACAAAGGCCATGGTCGTTTTCCCCAAACCTGGAGGCCCAAATAAGAGTACATGGTCCAGCGCTTCATCCCGCATTTTGGCAGCTTCGATAAAGATTTGGAGCTGATCCTTCACCTTATCCTGCCCGATATATTCACGTAAGTATTGAGGACGGAGCGTACGTTCTACTAACTCCTCATCCCCCATTATCTCATTATCTAAAATTCTATTCATGTTTCCATTATATCAAAAATCCAAGCCACAAACAAAAAAGCCACCTGATTGGGTGGCCTCTTTAGGGAGATTATTATGAAAAAGAAAGGATTAGGATTTCATTAAATAAAGTTAGGAGGTCTTTATCTAATGACTATATGATACACGAGGAGACTTAAAATTACCTTAACTTTTTTCTGATTTATCATTTTTTTAGAAAAATTTTTTCCAAATGAAATTTCCTTTCTCAAGTCACAAAAAAGCCACCTGATTGGGTGACTTCTTTAGGAGATTATGATGAAAAAGAAAAGTTTAGGATTTCATTAAATAAAGGGTACTCAATGAAAATCGAAATCAGACTAGGCAGATAGACGCAAGCATAACTATAGTTAGCTAAGTCGACTCTAACGAAGGTTGATGAGATTTTCGAAGAGTATTAGGAGGTCTTTATTTAATGACTATATAATACACGAGGAGACTTAAACTTTACTTAAGAAAAAAAATTATTTTTATTTTTTTCGATCGACCCAAATCATTCCTGTGCAATCATAAGTAGATAAGGTTTCAAAACCCAGAGAACGATAGAATCCCAAGGTTTTTTCTGTCTGTTCGGTCACTAGTTGGACTTGATAGGCATCTTTGTAATCAGCTAAAGCCTCTTTCATCAAGGCACTGCCAATTCCTTGGTGCTGATAAGTAGGCAAAACGATCAAATCCTGAACAAAAATCGACGAAAAACCATCTCCGACCAAACGAACCAAGCCCACCACGGCATTGCCATCAAGTGCCAGATAAATCGCTAATGAGTGAGACAAGGCCTTCTCCAGCATCTGAGGTTGATGGGTATAATTTGTCCAACCGACTGCCTGATAGAGATGCAAAACATCATTTATATTTACTAATTCTTGCTTTCTAACGGTAATCATGTCAACACCTCTTAGATTTCTCTCAAACTCTTGTACTGCCGTCCATTCTTGTCAAAATTTTTAGGAGCCAGCCATGCTTCCAAACGAGCTTTGACTTGAGGCCAGTCCTTATCAATCATAGAGAGCCAATCCGTATCCCTCGTACGCCCCTTATAAACGACTGCCTGACGGAAGGTTCCTTCATAGACAAAGCCCAAACGTTCCGCAGCTCGTCTTGATGGAAGATTTAGAGCGTCGCATTTCCACTCATAGCGACGATAGTTGAGTTCCTCAAAAACATAGCGAGCCAAGAGATACTGGGCTTCTGTTCCTATCCTCGTCCCCTTAAGTGCTGGTGAAAAGGTGACGGCACCCACTTCTATTACTCGGTTATTCTGGTCAATGCGCATGAGAGAAAAAGTTCCCAAGGCCTTACCAGTTGCCTTGTCTATAATCGCATAGTAAAAACGATCCTTACGAGCCAACATCTGATTTAAGACGGTGACCAGTCCCGCCATATCTGCCATCGGCTCCTGAAAGAGGTAGGTCCACATCTCCCGAGGCGTATCTGGACCATAGACAGCTAGCAAATCCTCCGCATGCTTTTCCACTGAAAGAGCTTCTATCCGAGCGTAGCGCCCTTCTAAGAAATCAATGGCAGGCAATTCACCTGGTGTATAACCTTCCATTGACTCACCAATCATCTGACCATATTCGTTTACTGGCATCGTTTTTCTCCTTGATTCACTTTTCAAACTTTACAGTTGCACATAGTATATCATACTTTCATATCAAGATTCAAAAAATCCTCCAGATTCTACTCTGAAGGATTTATATTTTATTTCCCAACAATATTAACGAGTTTAGTTGGCTTCAATGGTCCAGTGGACTATTGAAGGTGGCAGATAGGGCTAATAAACTCGTTATTTAACAACGATATTAACGAGTTTGTTAGGTACCGCAATCACCTTCACGATTTCCTTACCGTCAATTTCTGCTTTAACTTTTTCATCCGCTAGAGCGATTTCTTGCAATTCTTCACGTGATAGGTCTTTCGCAACCATGAATTTGGCACGGACTTTACCTTTGATTTGGACGACGATTTCGATTTCGTCTTCAACCAATTTGCTTTCGTCCCATGTTGGCCAAGCCACGTAAGAGATGGATTCACCTGTTGCTGCAACAATTTGCCAGAGTTCTTCTGCCAAGTGAGGTGCAAATGGGGCAATCAATTGGATAAAGCCTTTGGCATAGTCCACATAGAGTTTGTCTTCCTTATTAGCAGCGTTGACAAAGACCATAAGTTGGGCAATGGCTGTGTTGAATTTCATGGATTCGATTTGCTCAGTGACAGATTTAACTGTTTCATTGTAGACCTTGTCAAGAGCGCCATTATTTTCCGCAACAATTTCTTTACTTGTAATCAAACGGTAAACACGGTCAAGGAACTTACGGCTTCCTTCCAGACCTTCTTCTGACCAAGCAATCGAAGCGTCAAGCGGTCCCATGAACATTTCATAAACACGAAGGGTATCGGCACCGTATTGTTCCACCACATCGTCTGGGTTAACAACATTCTTAAGAGATTTAGACATCTTGGCTGGTGCTTGCTCCAACTCTTCTCCTGTTTCCACATGGAAGAAGGAACCGTCACGTTTTTCAACCTTGTCAGTCGCCACAAGCGCACCACGGTGATCACGGTAGCTAGTTCCCAAAATCATTCCTTGGTTAAAGAGTTTTTGGAATGGTTCCTTAGTCGGAACAACACCGAGGTCATAGAGGAATTTATGCCAGAAACGAGCGTAGAGCAAGTGAAGAACAGCATGCTCTGCACCACCCACGTAGATATCTACTGGCAACCATTGTTTGAGGAGATCCTCATCAGCTAATTTCTCTGTGTTATGTGGATCGATATAGCGGAGGTAGTACCAGCTTGAACCAGCCCATTGTGGCATAGTGTTGGTTTCACGACGACCTTTGACCCCATCTTCACGAATCACTTCTAGCCAGTCTGTCAAGTTAGCTAGTGGGCTTTCACCAGTACCTGAAGGGCGGATGTCCTTGGTTACTGGCAAGACAAGTGGCAATTCACTTTCTGGAACGGCTGTCGAAGTTCCATCTTCCCAATGAATGATTGGGATTGGTTCACCCCAGTAACGTTGACGACTAAAGAGCCAGTCGCGGAGACGGTAGGTAACCTTCTCCTGACCACAACCTTTCTCTTCCAACCAAGCCACAATCTTAGCAATAGCGTCTTCTTTGTTAAGGCCATCTAGGAAGTCTGAATTGACATGAAGACCATCTTCAGTATAGGCAACTTCTTCAACGTTTCCACCTTCTAGCACTTCTACGATTGGAAGGCCAAATTGTTTGGCAAATTCCCAGTCACGTTGGTCATGAGCAGGTACAGCCATTACCGCACCTGTCCCATAGCTAGCAAGAACATAGTCGGCAATCCAGATTGGAATTTCCTTACCATTGACAGGGTTGATGGCATAAGCACCAGTCCAAACCCCTGTTTTTTCTTTGGCAAGGTCTGTACGAGCCAAGTCTGACTTAAGACTGGCTTGGTGTTTGTAGTCAGCTACTGCCTCTGCTTGCTCCGAACTTGTGATAGCGTCAACCAAGTCATGCTCAGGAGCCAAGACTGTGAAGGTCGCACCGAAAAGAGTATCCGGACGAGTAGTAAAGACGGTGAATTCCTTGTCTGTTCCTTTCACTTTAAAGCTTACATTGGCACCAGTTGACTTCCCAATCCAGTTACGTTGCATGTCCTTGATAGATTCTGGCCAATCCAACTCATCCAAGTCATTGAGCAAGCGCTCTGCATAGGCCGTAATTTTGAGCATCCATTGGCGCATTGGCTTGCGGACAACTGGATAGCCCCCACGCTCAGAAGTTCCGTCAGGAAGGACTTCTTCATTGGCAATGGCTGTTCCTAGTTCCTCAACCCAGTTTACTGGTACTTCCGCTTCATAAGCCAAACCTTTTTCGTAAAGCTTGGTAAAAATCCACTGCGTCCACTTGTAGTAGTTTGGATCTGTTGTATTGACTTCACGATCCCAGTCGTAAGAGAATCCAAGCGCATTGATTTGGCGTTTGAAGTTAGCAATATTTTCCGCCGTAAATTCTGCTGGGTCATTCCCAGTATCCATAGCGTATTGCTCTGCAGGCAATCCAAAGGCATCCCAACCCATTGGGTGAAGGACGTTGTAGCCTTGCGCACGTTTGTAACGGCTGAGAATATCCGTTGCTGTGTAGCCTTCTGGGTGTCCTACGTGTAGACCCGCTCCTGAAGGATATGGGAACATGTCGAGAGCATAAAACTTCGGTTTCGACACATCTGTTCCTGTCTTAAATGTATGATGTTTTGCCCAGTAGCCTTGCCACTTAGGCTCAATTTCCTTATGATTGTAAAAACTCATGGTCTCTCTCCAATTTTATGATGTTACTATTATACCATTTTTGAGGGAATTTGAAAGACGAGAAAGAATCTTTTCCCCTCCATTATCAAAGATTGGCTCTGAAAACACTCTTGCTAAGCTGAATAAAAAATAGCTCCTATACGGAGCTACCTTGATCAATGCTTATTTTCTTCCATCTTCTCACGTCCCAGCTCCCGATAGCTACGGTCACCAACGACATCGACTGTAAACTGGCCGCTCTCGTATTCTAGAATGGTCACACTGCCATTATCCAAACCGTGCGGATGCATGCCATTGATCAGATATACAATGGTACCAATCGTCATTCCATGACTCACAACAAGAGCATTGCCCCCACCTTGTTCTTCCATTTCTTTGGCTATTGCTTCAAAGCCTTCCTTGATTCGACCACTGAGTTTTTCCCAGCCTTCTGCCCAGCCAGCTGTATCAACCTCTACCAAGCCTTCGGCTAGCTCCGCATAGGACAACTGATGAACATGATCCACCTTGAAAACACGAGGAATGACCCCCATAAAAAGATCCCCATCATAGGCCCCATCAAAACTACCAAAGCACCACTCACGGATTCGCTTGTCCATGCGGTAAGGGATTTTCCCCTGCAAGCCAAGTTCTTCTAGGATAATTCCCATGGTTTGAATAGTCCGACCTGAATCACTGGAATAAGCGCGGTCAAACTGCAAGCCAGATTCTCTCAAGCCAATTCCCAGTTCATGGATTCCCAACTCACCTTCTGCAGTCAGAGGTGTATCACTCCATCCTTGAGCACGTCCAATCGTGTTAAACATGGTTTTTCCATGACGGACCAAGTACAATCTTACTTTAGACATTTTCTATCCTCCATTTTCTTCTATTATATCATGGAACAAAGAAATATTCGGCTTTCAACAGTAAAGTCCGCTCTCGTAATTTTCCCACAAGAAAAGCTACCCTCATGGTAGCTTTCCTAGGAGATTATTATGAAAAAGTTTAGGATTCTAATTAAATAAAGTTAGGAGATCTTTATTTAATGATTATAGTATACACAGTCATCCTTAAACTCAACTTAAATCCTCTCTCTTTTTTATTAATTTTTAAAACTATGGATTGGAGCAGGAATTTGGCCACCGCGAGAGATGAAATCGACAGACGAAGCTCCGTTGACCTTCATAACAGGAGCTGTTCCTAGCAAACCACCAAACTCAATCATATCGCCTTCTTTGCCCTTTGGAATGATACGGACGGCCGTTGTCTTCATGTTAATGACACCAATTGCCGCCTCATCCGCAATCATAGCTGCAATGGTTTCAGTAGGCGTATCTTCCGGAATGGCAATCATATCCAACCCAACAGAACAGATAGCCGTCATGGCCTCTAGTTTCTCTAAATTTAGGGAGCCATTTTGCACCGCAGTAATCATACCCTCGTCTTCAGAGACAGGGATAAAAGCCCCTGACAAGCCGCCAACCTGGTTACAAGCCATCACTCCCCCCTTCTTAACTTGGTCATTCAAAAGAGCGAGTGCAGCAGTTGTCCCATGCGTTCCAACTGTTTCTAGGCCCATTTCCTCCAGTACCCGAGCCACAGAATCACCAACCGCAGGAGTTGGCGCCAAACTTAGGTCTACGATCCCAAAGTCAACTCCAAGGCGTTCACTTGCCATTTGACCAACCAGCTGACCAATACGAGTAATCTTAAAAGCTGTTTTCTTGACCGTCTCGGCTACTACATCAAAGCTCTGTCCACGAACCTTTTCTAAGGCGCGCTTCACCACACCAGGACCCGAAACCCCGACATTAATGATAACATCTGCTTCGCCAACACCGTGGAAAGCACCTGCCATAAAAGGATTGTCTTCAACAGCATTAGCAAATACGACCAATTTGGCAGCTCCCATATCTGATAACGCAGCTGTTTCCTTGATGATACGTCCCATATCAGCGACCGCAGTCATGTTGATACCTGACTTAGTTGAGCCAATGTTAACAGATGAACAAACCTTGTCTGTCTCAGCTAGAGCGCGTGGGATAGAATTGATGAGAATCTCATCTCCTTTTTGGTAGCCCTTTTGTACCAAGGCCGAAAAACCTCCGATAAAGTCAACACCAATCTCCTTGGCAGCCTTGTCAAGAGCCTTTGCCAAAACGACATAGTCCGTCGCATCAGTCGCTGCTCCAATCAATGAAATCGGAGTCACCGATACTCGTTTATTGACAATCGGAATCCCAAGTTCTGCAGCAATTTCATCTCCTACAGCCACTAGATTTGCAGCTTTAGTTGTGATTTTTTGGTAAATCTTTTCAGCAGCACGATTGATGTCTGGATCAATACAGTCCAAAAGGGAAATCCCCATGGTGATGGTTCTGATATCGAAATTCTGCTCTTCAATCATGGCAATGGTTTCAGTAACTTGTCTAATATCCATGATGACCTCCTAGATATTGTACATAGCATCAAAAATCGCTGCACTTTGAATATTGATTTTGACATTCAGTGTTTGGCCAAAGCTTTCAAACTCATTTCTAAGAGTGGTAAAATCCTGCTTTTCATCACTAGATACGACTGCCATCATGGTAAAATACTCATCCAGTACTGTTTGAGAAATATCGTCAATATTCAAACCCAACTCTGCAATCTTAGTAGACACGCCTGCAACAATACCAGCCTTGTCCTTGCCAACCACTGTAATAATAGCCTTCATCCTTATACCCCATTTCTACGATTTTTAGAAAACCTGAACGTTTTTGATTTTCTTTTTTCCTAGTATAGCATATTTCCATAGAAAATACTAAAAAACGCCTGCTTACGAAGTTGTTCTTAAACAAAAAACAATTTCGTAAACAAGCGTCTACCCTATCAAATGATGATGAGTGTTCCCGCTAGGACCGAAGTCCCAGCGGTAGACCAGAGCTAGACTAAGAGCACAAGACTCCATCATCATAACACTCAACAAAAATGATGATTTTATACTAATTCGATGATCGCCATTGGCGCAGCATCACCACGACGTGGTTCAGTTTTAAGGATACGAGTGTATCCACCGTTACGTTCAGCATAACGAGGTGCGATTTCTGAGAACAATTTTTGAAGTGCTGTAGTAGAAGTGTACTTATCAGTTGCTTCATCATAGTTTTCAGATGCGATTTCATTACGTACGAAAGCAGCTGCTTGACGACGTGCATGCAAATCACCACGTTTACCTAGAGTAATCATTTTTTCAACAGTTTTACGGATTTCTTTAGCACGAGCTTCAGTTGTCACGATTGATTCGTTGATCAAAAGGTCAGTTGTCAAATCGCGAAGCATTGCTTTACGTTGTGAGCTAGTGCGTCCTAGTTTACGGTAAGCCATGTATTCCTCCTTTATTTATCTTTTAATCCAAGACCCAAGTCAATGAGTTTGAGTTTCACTTCTTCCAAACTCTTGCGTCCAAGATTTCGTACTTTCATCATCTCTGCTTCAGATTTTTCTGTCAAATCATGCACAGTATTGATACCGGCACGTTTCAAACAGTTGTATGAACGCACAGACAAGTCCAGTTCCTCAATCGTCCGATCCAAAATACGATCGTCAGATTCAGTATCAGCTTCTTTCATCACTTCAGTTGACTTAGCAATCTCAGTAAGATTTGTAAACAAATCAAGATGTTCTGTCAAGATACGTGCTGAAAGCCCTAAAGCATCTTCTGGAATAATTGTTCCATTAGTCAAGATTTCAAGGGTTAATTTGTCAAATCCATCATTGCTACCTACACGAGCAGGTTCAACCTGATAGTTGACTTTTGTAACTGGTGTATAAATAGAATCTACAGCAAGTGTTCCAACTGGTGCATTATCTTTTTTGTTTTCATCAGCAGGTACATATCCACGACCACTGTTAACAGTCATTGTCGCTTTTAGAGAAGAACCTTCACCGATTGTAAAGAGATAATGATCTGGATTTACAATTTCAATATCACTGTCAGTCAAAATATCTCCAGCTGTAATTTCAGCAGGACCTTCAACGTCAAGTTCAATGATTTTTTCGTCTTCAACGTATGATTTCACTGCAATCCCTTTAATGTTCAGAATGATTTGCATCACGTCTTCACGAACACCTGGAACTGTGTCAAACTCATGCAAGACACCTTCAATGTTGATAGATGTCACTGCTGCTCCTGGTAGAGAAGCTAGTAGTACACGACGAAGAGAGTTACCAAGAGTTGTACCGTAGCCACGTTCAAGCGGTTCGATTACAAACTTGCCATAATCTTTATTTTCATCAATTTTTGTTATATTTGGTTTTTCAAACTCGATCATTTAGTTACTCCCTCTTAAACGAAAAGCAGTGTAATGCAATGATTATACACGGCGACGTTTTGGAGGACGAGCACCATTGTGTGGCACTGGAGTCACATCACGAATTGCTGTTACTTCAAGACCAGCGGCAGCAAGCGCACGAATAGCTGACTCACGACCAGAACCTGGACCTTTTACAGTAACTTCAACTGATTTAAGACCGTGTTCTTGTGCAGATTTAGCAGCAGCTTCAGAAGCCATTTGAGCAGCGAATGGTGTAGATTTACGAGAACCTTTGAAACCAAGAGCACCAGCTGATGACCAAGAAATTGCGTTACCATGCACATCAGTAATCATAACAATAGTGTTATTAAATGTAGCGTGAATATGGGCAATACCAGATTCGATATTCTTTTTCACACGACGTTTACGTGTTGGTTTAGCCAAGACTTTTACCTCCTATATTATTTTTTCTTACCAGCAATCGCAACAGCTTTACCTTTACGAGTGCGAGCGTTGTTTTTAGTGTTTTGTCCACGGACAGGAAGTCCACGACGGTGACGAATACCACGGTATGAACCGATTTCCATCAAACGTTTGATGTTCAAGTTTACTTCACGACGAAGGTCACCTTCAACTTTGATTGCATCCACTTCACGACGGATAGCATCTTCTTGATCTGATGTAAGGTCACGTACACGAACATCTTCTGAGATTCCAGCAGCAGCCAAAATTTTCTTAGATGTTGCAAGTCCGATACCATAAACGTAAGTCAATGAGATTACTACGCGTTTGTCATTTGGAATGTCAACTCCAGCAATACGAGCCATGTTTTCTCCTTTCTATCTTATCCTTGACGTTGTTTGTGTTTTGGATTTGCTGGGCAAATTACCATAACACGACCATTACGACGAATTACTTTACAGTATTCGCAAATTGGTTTGACCGATGGTCTTACTTTCATTTCTTATCCCTCCAAGTTTTTCGATTATTTAAAGCGGTAAGTGATACGTCCACGTGTCAAGTCATATGGACTCATCTCGACAGTAACACGATCTCCCGCTAAAATACGAATATAGTTTTTACGAATTTTACCAGAAACTGTTGCTAAAATCTGATGTCCATTTTCAAGTTCAACCGTAAACATTGCGTTAGGCATTGTATCGACTACTTTGCCTTCAACTTCAATCACATCGTCTTTTGCCACGCAAAAGCACCTCCATAAATTTCGATTTGATGCCTCTAGACACAGAGACAACAATTATAAGTCAGACTATCTCAGTATAACATTTGTAACGATTTTTTGCAAGTGTGAAAAACGCTTTATTTCAAATTTGTCAATACTTTTTCGATGTCTTTGAACACATCATTGATATCTTGATTTCCTTCGATATCGTGGACCAAACCTTTGGCACGGTAGTGAGCAATGATTGGTTCACCTTGGGCGATGTTGACATCCAAACGACGCTTCACTGTCTCAGGTTTATCATCTTCACGTTGGTAGTAATCTTCTTCTTTGTAGTCAACTGGTGGGTTGAAAACTTTGTGGAAGGTTTCACCTGTTTGGCGGTGAATGATACGGCCACTCAGACGTTCCAAGAGACAGTCTGGATTCACTTCGATATTGATCACACCTTCCAATTCAATACCAAGTTCAGCCAATGTTTTGTCTAAAGCATGGGCTTGTTCAATTGTGCGTGGGTAACCATCCAACAAGAAACCTGTTTCTTTGATATCATCCTGTGAAAGGCGTTCTTTAACAATTCCATTTGTAACTTCATCTGGAACCAACTCACCTTTGTCAATGTATGACTTTGCAAGTACACCCATTTCAGTTTGATTTGCCATAGCAGCACGGAACATATCTCCAGTTGAAATGTGTGCCACGTGGAATTGCTCCACAATTTTAGCTGCTTGCGTTCCCTTACCTGCTCCAGGTAAGCCCATAATCAAAAGATTCATGATCTGATCTCCTTATTTTGTATTTAAATAGAAGCAAAAAGCTAGTTTCAACTCCTATTTAAAAACAAAATAGAAGAGGGGAGACGAAAGTCTCTCTTATAGGTAGACCTTCATACTCCACTCTCTAAGCAAAAGTAGTCTTGCTTTTATTCTGTTTTGTCCATGAAACCAACATACTTACGTTTCAATAGGTAACCTTCTAGCTGTTTGATTCCTTCGATACCTGTCGAAATAATGATCAAAAGACTAGTTCCCCCAAAAGCAACCGCTTCTGAGAGCCCAAAGACATCTTTTGCTACAATCGGCAAGATTGAAATCACACCAAGGAAAAGGGAACCGACGGTTGCAAGGCGACGAAGAAGTTTTGACATAAACTCTTCCGTTCCTTTACCTGGACGGACACCATGGATATAGGCTCCGCTCTTCTGCAAGTTTTCTGCTGCTTTCTCTGGATTGATCTGTACAAATGTATAGAAGAATGTAAAGAGAATAATCAGCAGTGCATACATGGCAACACCTGTTGGAGATGTTGTAGATAACATTTCCTGTGCTGTACGTACCCAAGCCCAATCATGACCTGTAGCGCTGACAAACTGAAGAATAGCCGCAGGTGCTGCTGTAATCGAACTTGCAAAGATAACTGGGATAACACCAGCAGGATTGACCTTCAAAGGAAGGTAAGAACTGGATGGAGCACCTTGAGCAACTTTTGTATATTGGATCGGAATTTTATATTCTGCCTGTTGTACATATGTTGTAAAGTAAACAATCAACAAGACAGCGATAATGAGAATAACGACAAATATAATAGATGACGTCAACCGATCACTTGGAATATTGACAAAATAGTCCACGTAGATGCCATGAATCATCTCTGGAATTGAAGCCACAATCCCTGCAAAGATAATCATAGACACCCCGTTACCATATCCCTTATCAGTGATTTGCTCCCCTAGCCAAGTAACAATCATAGTACCTGCAGTCAGGATAATACCAATCGTAACAAAGACTTGAGGGGTTAGATCTGTCGTTAATAATTTTGCACCAGATAGAGTATTAAAACCAGCAGTGATTCCGATTGATTGCACAAACGCAAGTACAAGCGCAATATAACGAGTCGCTTGGTTTATCTTTCTCCGTCCTACTTCCCCCTGCTTGCCCCACTCTACAAACTTTGGAACAATATCCATTTGTAGCAATTGAACAACGATGGAAGCTGTGATATACGGACTCACACCGAGTGCAAAAACCGAGAAGTTCTTCATGGCATTCCCTGAAACTAAACTAAGCATGTTTAAGAAGGATAATCCACTCAAAGCTTCCAGACTTTTTGCATTCACACCTGGTACAGTAATACTAGTCCCGATACGGAAGACAAGTATGATAAAAATCGTAAAGAGAATTTTTGATCGTACTTTCTTAACCTTGAGGGCCTCTTTTAATAATTTAAAAAACATAGGTCACCTCTCTAGATGACTTCTACTGAACCACCTTTAGCAGTGATAGCTTCTTCAGCTGTTTTTGAGAATTTAGCTGCTTTCACAGTCAACTTCTTAGTCAACTCACCGTTACCAAGAATTTTAACGCCTGATTTTTCAGCCTTTACAATTCCTGCTTCGATAAGAACAACTGGAGTAACTTCAGTACCATCTTCAAAAACGTTCAATTGATCAAGATTTACAATTGCGTATTCTTTAGCGTTGATGTTAGTGAATCCACGTTTTGGAAGACGACGGAACAATGGAGTTTGTCCACCTTCAAAACCAAGGCGAACTCCGCCACCGCTACGAGCTTTTTGACCTTTTTGACCGCGACCAGATGTTTTACCGTTACCTGATGAAGTACCACGACCAACACGGTTACGTACTTTACGAGAACCTTCTGCAGGTTTCAATTCATGAAGTTTCATTTATATTTTCTCCTCTTTTGTAAAATGCTAGCGCCGATAAGAGAGAAAAGGTTGTCTCCCTTATCAACTCGCCTATACATTCGTCATCTTAGATGACTATATCTAGTTTTAGGGGATGAGTATTGCCACATCCCCTAAAAATTCATTAGTTTACTTCTTCAACTGTTACCAAGTGAGATACTGCAGTGATCATACCACGGATAGCAGCGTTGTCTTCTTTGATAACAGAGCTGTTCAATTTGCCAAGTCCAAGTGCTACAACAGTTTTACGTTGTGATGGAATGCGTCCGATTGGAGACTTAGTCAAAGTAATTTTAATTTGAGCCATTTTATCCCCTTTCTTATGCCAAATCAGAAACTGAAATACCACGAAGGGCAGCAACTTCTTCAGCGCGTTTCAATTGTTTCAAACCTTCAACAGTTGCACGAACAATGTTGATTGGAGTGTTAGAACCAAGTGATTTAGATGTAATATCTGCCACACCTGCCAATTCCACAACGGCACGAACTGCACCACCAGCGGCAACTCCAGAACCTTCTACAGCAGGTTTCAACAATACTTTAGCTCCACCAAATTCTGAAAGAACTTCGTGTGGGATTGTTGTTCCAACCATAGGAACTTCAATCAAGTTTTTCTTAGCATCTTCTACTGCTTTACGGATTGCTTCTGGAACTTCTTGAGCTTTACCAGTACCAAATCCTACGCGACCATTGTGGTCACCAACAACAACAAGAGCTGCGAAACGAAGACGACGTCCACCTTTAACAACTTTTGTAACACGGTTGACAGCAACTACGCGTTCTTCTAATTCAACTGCATTGTCTTTAAATGCCATTTTCTAGTGTCCTCCTATTAGAATTTCAATCCGTTTTCACGAGCTGCATCAGCCAAAGCTTTCACACGTCCGTGATATAGATATCCACCGCGGTCGAACACCACTTCTGAAATACCTTTAGCGTTTGCACGTTCTGCAACGAGTTTACCGACAGTAACGGCTTGTTCAGTTTTAGTTCCTTTTGAAACTTCTTTGTCAAGAGTTGAAGCACTTGCGAGCGTTACACCCGCTACGTCATCAATCACTTGAGCGTAGATGCCTGTATTAGAACGGAATACGTTCAAACGTGGGCGATCAGCAGTTCCAGAGAGTTTTCCGCGAACGCGACGGTGGCGTTTTTGGCGGAGTTTGTTTTTATCTGGTTTTGAAATCACAGTTTTCACCTCTTTAGTTTTAAATCGTGTGCTATGCACAAAGTTGGAAAATAGGTCGGTGGTTGAAGATCAACCACTCAACATTATTTACCTGTTTTACCTTCTTTAAGACGAACATATTCGCCAACGTAACGGATACCTTTACCTTTATATGGTTCTGGTGAACGAAGGCTACGTACGTAAGCAGCTGTTTGACCAACTACTTCTTTTGAAATTCCGCTAACAACGATTGTTGTTGGGTTTGGAAGTTCAAAAGTAATTCCTTCTGGAGCTTCAACTTCGTCTGGATGAGATTTACCTACAGCCAAAACAAGTTTTTTTCCTTGAAGTTGTGCACGGTAACCAACCCCACGCATTTCAAGTTCTTTCTTGAATCCTTCTGATACACCAACAACCATGTTGTTCAAAAGGGCACGAGTAGTTCCGTGGATTGTTTTCATTTCTTTTGAATCGTTTGGACGGTGAAGAGTTACTTCAGTACCTTCCACACGGATTTCAATATCTTTTGAGAACTCACGAGTAAGTTCTCCTTTAGGTCCTTTTACAGTTACTACGTTGTCATTGTTAGTGAGTTCAACACCAGCAGGCAACACGATAACTTTATTACCAATACGTGACATGTTTATTTTCTCCTGTTAGATTGTCAGGCCATGACGGCCAGTTTTCACGGGGGTTAAATCGATTTCTCAATTTAAAGGAACATTTAGGTTTCAATTTCAAAGTGAATCTAGGTATCGTCTCGCAGGCATAACTTTGGGTTAGGCAAGAGACGATAACGAAGAGTCACAAAGAAATTAGAAGCTAAATATTACCAAACGTAAGCGATAACTTCTCCACCAACATTCTTTTGGCGAGCTTCTTTATCAGTAAGCAAACCTTCAGAAGTTGAAAGGATAGCAATTCCAAGTCCGTTAAGAACTTTTGGAAGATCTTCACGTTTTTTATAGACACGAAGTCCTGGTTTAGAAACACGTTTCAAGTTAGTGATAACTTTTTCACCGTTTGGTCCGTATTTAAGGAATACACGGATGATGCCTTGTTTGTCATCTTCGATGATCTCTACGTTCTTAACAAAACCTTCGCGTTTAAGGATTTCAGCAATCCCTTTTTTGATGTTTGATGCAGGTACTTCAAGTACTTCGTGTTTCGCTTGGTTAGCGTTACGAATACGAGTTAGAAAGTCTGCGATTGGGTCAGTCATAACCATTTTATTTTTCTCCTCTTACTAGTAGTTTGCAAGTTGCACTTGCTAGTTAATGATTGAGCTAGGCTCAGATAGTATTGACACATTCAAATGAGAGAACTCTTATTTGAACACGAGCTACAACCTGTGCAAAAAAGATAAATTTGTTTTGGAGCATCGCTCCTTCACCAAATTTCCTATTTTTGCTGTGGTTGTTACGCTCTTTGTATCATGATATTACCAAGATGCTTTTGTTACACCAGGAATTTGTCCTTTGTAAGCTAATTCACGGAAGCAAACACGGCAAAGTTTAAATTTGCGGTAAACTGAATGTGGACGACCACATTTTTCACAACGAGTATAAGCTTGAGTAGAGAACTTCGCTGGACGTTTGTTCTTAGCAATCATTGATTTTTTAGCCATTAGATTTACCTCCTATATTATTTTGCAAAAGGCATTCCAAGGCCTGTAAGCAATGCACGTGACTCTTCGTCAGTGTTAGCAGTTGTTACGATAACGATGTCAAGACCACGAGTTTTGTCAACGTCATCAAAGTTGATTTCTGGGAAGATCAATTGTTCTTTCACCCCAAGTGTGTAGTTCCCGCGTCCGTCAAATGATTTTGTTGGAACACCGTGGAAGTCGCGCACACGTGGAAGTGAAACTGAAACCAATTTGTCCAAGAATTCGTACATACGTTCACCACGAAGGGTAACTTTTGCACCAATCGCTACACCTTCACGAAGACGGAAGCCGGCGATTGATTTTTTAGCTTTAGTGATAAGTGGTTTTTGACCTGAGATGAGTGCCAATTCTTCAGCAGCTTTTTCAAGGCTTTTAGCGTTTGATACAGCTTCACCAACACCCATGTTCAAAACGATCTTATCTACTTTAGGCACAGCCATCACTGATGAGTAGTTAAATTGTTCTGTCAAAGCAGGAACTACTTCATTAAGATATTTTTCTTTTAAACGATTTGCCATTATACTTCTCCTTTCCTTCGTGATTAATCAAGCACTTCGCCTGATTTTTTGTTGTAGCGAACTTTTTTACCGTCTACAAATTTGTAACCAACACGACCAGCTACACCATTTTTATCCAATACTTGAACATTTGATACGTGGATAGCTGCTTCTTTCTCGATGATACCACCTTGAGGAAGCTCGTTAGTTGGACGTTGGTGTTTCTTAACGATGTTAACACCTTCAACGATAACTTTGTTTACTTTTGGAAGGGCAGTAAGGACAACAGCTTCTGTTCCCTTATCTTTACCAGCGATTACGCGAACTTTGTCGCCTTTTTTTACAAACATTAGGTTTCTCCTTGATTTTTCTTACGCCCACAAGGGCACCCTAGCTTGAAGCTAGGGGACTAGTTTGTTTCTAAAAATTAAAGTACTTCTGGAGCAAGTGACACAATCTTCATGAAGCCACCTTCACGCAATTCACGTGCAACTGGGCCAAAGATACGTGTTCCGCGAGGAGTTTTGTCTTCACGGATGATAACTGCTGCGTTTTCGTCAAATTTGATGTATGAACCATCAGCACGACGAGCACCTGATTTAGTACGAACGATAACAGCTTTTACAACGTCACCTTTTTTAACCGCACCACCAGGAGTAGCTTGTTTTACAGATGCCACAATGACATCACCGATGTTCGCAAATTTACGTTTAGAACCACCAAGAACTTTGATAGTCAAGATTTCGCGTGCACCGCTGTTGTCTGCGACTTTCAAACGAGTTTCTGTTTGAATCATTTCAGTTTTCTCCTTTCAGGCTTGATTAGATGATGACCGCTTCTTCAACAACTTCTACAAGACGGAAACGTTTTGTAGCTGAAAGCGGACGAGTTTCCATGATACGTACGATATCGCCTTCTTTGGCAACATTGTTTTCATCATGTGCTTTGTATTTTTTAGAGTAGTTAATACGTTTACCATAGACTGGGTGGTTACGTTTTGTTTCAACTACAACTGTGATTGTCTTGTCCATTTTGTCAGATACAACACGTCCAACAAGAACTTTACGATTATTGCGTTCCATTGAAATTTCTCCTTCCCTAGTCTATTATTTCGCTTCAGATTGAACTGTTTTGATACGAGCGATTTGTTTTTTAACTTCTTTCAAGCGAGCTGTTTGTTCCAATTGACCAGTAGCAGCTTGGAAACGAAGTTCAAACAATTCTTTTTTCAATTCGTTTTCGCGCTTCGCGAGTTCTTCTTGAGAAAGACCACGAAGTTCTTTAACAAATTCTTTTACTTCATTAAGTTTCATGCCTTCTCCTTATTCTGCTTCACGTTTTACGAATTTACATTTAACTGGCAATTTGTGGCTAGCAAGACGAAGCGCTTCGCGAGCGATCTCTTCAGATACACCAGCAACTTCAAACATCACTTTACCACGTTTAACTGGTGCTACCCAACCTTCAGGTGCCCCTTTACCAGATCCCATACGCACACCGATAGCTTTAGCAGTGTATGATTTGTGTGGGAAGATTTTAATCCAAACTTTACCACCACGTTTCATGTAACGAGTCATGGCGATACGAGCAGCTTCGATTTGGCGGTTAGTGATCCAGTGGCTAGTTGTAGCTTGAAGACCGTATTCACCGAATGCTACTTCTTTTCCACCTTTTGCTTCACCGCGCATTTTTCCACGGAATTCACGACGGTGTTTAACACGTTTAGGTACTAACATTGGTTATTTACCTCCTTTAGTGTTTTTACGAGCTGGAAGAACTTCACCACGGTAGATCCATACTTTAACACCAAGTTTACCGTATGTAGTATCTGCTTCTTCCCAAGCGTAATCGATATCTGCACGAAGTGTGTGAAGTGGAACAGTTCCTTCAGAGTATCCTTCAGCACGGGCGATATCTGCACCGTTCAAACGACCTGATACTTGAGTTTTGATCCCTTTAGCTCCAGCACGCATTGCACGTTGGATTGCTTGTTTTTGTGCACGACGGAAAGCAACACGTTGCTCCAATTGACGAGCAATTCCTTCACCTACAAGGTGAGCATCTAAATCAGGTTGTTTGATTTCGATGATGTTGATGTGTACTTGTTTTCCAGTCAATTTGTTAAGTTTTGCACGGAGTGCATCAACGTTAGCACCACCTTTACCGATAACCATACCTGGTTTAGCAGTGTGAAGTGAAACGTTAACTTTGTTTACTGCGCGTTCGATTTCGATAGTTGAAACTGCTGCGTCAGCAAGTTCTTTTTGAACGAATTTACGGATTGCAAGATCTTCATGAAGGTAATCCGCGTATTCTTTTTCAGCATACCATTTGGCATCCCAATCACGGATGATGCCGACACGCATACCAATTGGATGTACTTTTTGACCCACGATTTTACCTCCTTATTTTTCTGCAACAGCTACAGTGATGTGAGCTGTACGTTTGTTGATTGGTGAAGCTGAACCTTTCGCACGTGGACGGAAACGTTTCATAGTTGGTCCTTCGTTTGCGAATGCTTCAGATACTACCAAGTTAGCTTTGTCCAAACCAAAGTTGTTTTCAGCGTTAGCTACAGCTGAATTCAAAACTTTCAAGATGATTTCAGCAGCTTTGTTTGGTGTGAATGTCAAGATTGCAATAGCATCGGCTACGCTTTTACCACGGATGTTGTCAAGAACAAGACGTGATTTACGAGGTGAAACACGTACTGTACGAGCCATTGCTTTAGCTGAAGTAATTTCTGCCATTTATGTTCTCCTTATTTTCTACGTGTTTTCTTGTCGTCTGCAGCATGACCTTTGTAAGTACGAGTTGGTGCAAATTCACCAAGTTTGTGACCTACCATGTCTTCTTGGATGTAAACAGGTACGTGTTTACGTCCGTCATAAACTGCGATAGTGTAACCAATGAAACTTGGGAAGATCGTTGAACGACGTGACCAAGTTTTGATAACTTTTTTCTTTTCGTCGTTAGCTTGAGCTTCAACTTTTTTCATCAAATGCTCATCGACGAAAGGTCCTTTTTTAAGACTGCGTCCCATTTTATTTTTTCTCCTTTAAATGTTGTACCACAGCGGCTTGTGCTCACATGGAGCGCTACCGAGCTGGCGGATTTCCTAGTTGCTTAAGCGACTAGTTTTAAATTATTTCTCGTTGCGACGACGAACGATAAGTTTGTCAGATTTCGCTTTCTTGTTACGAGTTTTAAGACCAAGAGCAGGTTTGCCCCATGGAGTTGATGGTGCTTTACGACCAACTGGTGCTTTACCTTCACCACCACCGTGTGGGTGATCGTTAGGGTTCATTACAGAACCACGAACTGTTGGGCGGATACCTTTCCAACGGCTACGTCCTGCTTTACCAAGGTTCACAAGTCCATGTTGTTCGTTTCCGACAACACCAACTGTTGCACGACAAGTTCCAAGAATCATACGTACTTCGCCAGATTGAAGACGAACAAGAACATATTTACCTTCTTGACCCAATACTTGAGCAGAAGCACCAGCAGCACGTACCAATTCTCCACCACGACCTGGTTTCAACTCGATGTTGTGGATCAAAGTACCAACTGGGATGTTAGCAAGTGGAAGTGCGTTTCCGACTTTGATATCTGCTTCTGGACCTGAAACGATACGTTGACCAACTTCAAGACCTTTTGGAGCGATGATGTATGCTTTCACACCGTCAGTGTAGTGTACAAGAGCGATGTTTGCAGAACGGTTTGGATCGTACTCGATTGTTTTAACAACAGCTTCAACGTTGTCTTTGTTACGTTTAAAGTCAACCAAACGGTAGAAACGTTTGTGTCCACCACCTTGGTGACGAACAGTGATACGACCGTTGTTGTTACGACCAGCCTTGTTCTTCAAAGCAACAAGCAATGATTTTTCAGAAGTGCTTGTTGTGATTTCAGCGAAATCCAAAGAAGTCATATTACGGCGACCGTTTGTTGTTGGTTTATAAACACGAATTCCCACGATATTTCCTCCTTAGATTATTCAGCTTCAGCAGCAAACAACTCGATTGCTTTTGAATCAGCTGTAAGTGTGATGATAGCTTTTTTAGTTTTGTTAGTAAAACCAGTATAACGTCCAACACGTTTAGCTTTTGGTTTTACGTTGATTGTGTTAACGTTGGCAACTTTAACACCTTCGAAAGCAGCTTCAACAGCTTGCTTGATCAAAAGCTTGTGTGCACGAGTGTCAACTTCAAATACATATTTACCTGCTTCAAGTTGAGCCATTGAGCTTTCAGTGATGACAGGTTTTTTGATAACATCATACAAATTCATTATGCAAGAACCTCCTCGATTTTAGAGATAGCTGCTTGTGTGACAAGAAGTTTGTCGCTATTTGCGATGTCAAGAACACTTGCAGTTGTAGCAGTTGCAACTTTCACATTTGGAAGGTTACGAGCTGAAAGAGCTGCGAATTCATTTCCTTCTTCAAGGATAACAAGAACTTTTGAATCGATGCTCAATGCTGCAAGAACTTTTGCAAATTCAGCAGTTTTTGGAGCTGTAAATGAAAGAGCGTCTACAGCTACGAATTTGTTTTCAGCAACTTTTTCAGAGTAAACTGATTTAAGAGCTAGGCGACGAACTTTTTGTGGAAGTTTGTAGCCATATGAACGTGGAGTTGGTCCGAAGACAACACCACCACCACGCCATTGTGGTGAGCGGATAGAACCTTGACGAGCACGTCCAGTTCCTTTTTGACGCCATGGTTTGCGTCCACCACCTGATACTGCAGAGCGGTTTTTAACAGCGTGTGTTCCTTGACGAAGGCTTGCGCGTTGGCTGATGATCACATCAAACACAACTGATTCATTTGGTTCGATACCAAATACTGCATCGTTAAGAACAACTTGGCCAGCTTCTTTACCAGTTTGGTCAAATAATGTTACGTTTGCCATTGTGACTGATTTCCCCTTTCTTTATTATTTACCAGCTTTAACTGCTGATTTGATAGTGATAAGAGATTTCTTAGCACCTGGTACGTTACCTTTGATAAGGATAACGTTCTTTTCTGGAACAACTTGTACAACTTCAAGGTTTTGAATTGTTACGCGGTCGCCACCCATACGTCCTGCAAGGTTTTTACCTTTGAATACGCGGTTAGGTGCAACAGGTCCCATAGAACCTGGACGACGGTGGTAACGAGAACCGTGAGCCATTGGTCCACGTGATTGTCCGTGACGTTTAATAACACCTTGGAAACCTTTACCTTTAGAAGTACCAGTTACGTCAACAACGTCTCCAGCTGCGAATGTTTCAACTGTGATTTCAGCACCAACTTCCAAGCCTTCAACGTTTTTGAATTCACGAATGAAGCGCTTAGGAGCCGTGTTAGCTTTCGCTACATGTCCTTTAGCAGGTTTGTTGCTCAATACTTCGCGTTTGTCATCGAAACCAACTTGGATAGCGTTGTATCCGTCTGTTTCAACAGTTTTAACTTGAAGAACAACGTTTGGAGTTGCTTCAATAACTGTTACAGGGATCAATTCGCCAGCTTCAGTGAAGATTTGAGTCATTCCCACTTTTTTCCCTAAGATTCCTTTTGTCATGAGAAAATAGTTCCTTTTCTATATTTTTATTCAAAAAGTTTTTAACGAGCGTTTTTTATGCTCAAGGTATCAAGCTTTAAATTAAAGTTTGATTTCTACGTTTACACCACTTGGAAGATCCAATTTCATCAAAGCATCAACGGTTTTTTGAGTTGGGTTAACGATATCGATCAAACGTTTGTGTGTACGCATTTCGAATTGTTCGCGAGAGTCTTTGTATTTGTGAGTCGCACGAATGATTGTGTAGAGGCTACGCTCAGTTGGAAGTGGGATTGGACCCGCAACTTGTGCACCTGTACGAGTAGCTGATTCTACGATTTTTGCAGCCGCTGTGTCAAGCGTACGGTGTTCGTAAGCTTTCAAACGGATACGGATTTTTTTGTTTGCCATCTTTTTCTCCTTTTCGTCTATTTAAGATAATAGGCTAGCTCCACAAGAAAACCGACGCGCGTTGCGTGGCAATGCAACCGAGCGTGTCGCAACCTCTTGCATCAAAGCTAAGGCTGTAATTTACAGCACCATAATAGAATAACACAAAGCCCCTGCGATTGCAAGGGATTTGTGAGCTTTTTTTCGTTTTTTTAGGATGAAACTGTTTTCCTTTTTCATCTCCTTATGACTACTGATTTACGATCTTAAAATTCAATCTTTTCTTCTATATTAGACGAGTCATGTTGACTTCAAACTTATCTTCTGATTGATCCACTAAGATATCTGCTTCAGACTCGGTTTCTCTATAGTAACGCAGATACTGCTCCCGTCTCATCTGATGGCTAGCTAATATAAAGGAAGCATCGCGATTTCTCATAGTCGTATCTCGAGCGAGACGCCTCTTTAATTCTGTTTCTTCATCCGTGTAGAAACAAATGGTTTTGTCAAAGAGTTCCTTGGGTAGAAAACTCACAGACATCCCTTCGACAATCAGAATCGGTTTGGCTCCAGATAAGATCTCGCTAGCCTTCCAAGGTTCATCGATTGTTAAGATATCCATACCTGCCTGCAAGGCGAGAATATCTCTCTGCAAACTTGCCAGTTCATGCGCCACTGGTAGACAAGCTGTCACCTTTTGATCTGGTGCTTGCTTTGGTACTACCAGGTGACGTTCTGAGGTGATATAGGGATCTGTTTCTAACAAATTTACTTTTGTAGAATCTAAGGCTTGATATAATTCTTGAGCAAAGGTAGACTTACCTGAAGCGCCATGGCCGTAAATCCCCAGTGTTTTGACTTTTCCCATTTCTATCTCTGAGACCAGTTGTTCTATCAGGTCTTTTTTCTTCATTCTCTCTTCACCTGTTCATAGCTTTCTTTTCCGTCATTAAGCTTGTCCCAAATCACTATTTGCCCACTTTTGAGGGATTTTTGTACATCGATAATTCGTTGATTAGAGGAACCTCGAAACTGGAGCATGAGATTGCGCTTGCTTTTATCATACCGTCCATCAACAAGGATGTCAATCAGCGACAAGAGTTCCAATTTATCTGGAGTTTCCAGCATCATTTCTTCCCACGTATAGCCCGTCCAGGACCAGATGTCTTTATCTGGCAATTCCTTTCGAATGCGTTTAACGAGGGGCAAGAGAATTCCCGTATTAAGAAAGGGCTCTCCTCCCAGCAGGGTCAATCCTTGAACATAGGGCTGGGCAAGGTCTTCCATAATCTGTTCTTCTAACTCTGCTGTATAAGGAATGCCTGCGTTGAAAGACCAAGTCGCAACATTATAGCACCCCTCGCAGTGAAACATGCAACCTGATACATAGAGAGAGTTTCGCACACCTTCTCCATCGACAAAGTTAAAGGCCTTGTAGTCAATGATTCGCCCTTTACTAAGTTCCTCGCTTTTCCATTCACCTGGTTTTGGTGTATTCCATGTCATGCTGTCTACTCCAAGTCTATCCAGTAACGTTCTACGCCATTGCGAACATCCTCCAACTCCCCACCATTAGCTAAGATAACAGCTCGGCTTGCTGGATTTTCTGTGCTACAAGTCACTAAAGCTCGTTTAATATTCTTTCCCTTAGCAACTTGTAGACCTTGTCGGAGGGATTCTTTCGCATAACCCTTACCTCTTTCAGACGGTCGAATGGAGTAGCCAATATGGCCCCCATTTTCTAGTAAGTAGTCATTTAATCGGAGACGAAGGTTGAGAAAGCCAAGAGCCTGGCCTGCTACGTCAAAACTAACCAGCTGGATAGCAGGAACCCAGTTTTCAGGAATATTGAGTCCCGCTTCCGCTTGAAGATTTTCTTCTAACCACTCTTCATAAACAAAATTCTCAGCATCCCAAAATCCGCCATCGTGTGCTGATTGAGTCTGTTCAAACTCTGCCATCATCTCTAAAACTGTTTCTTTATCTGCCAATGTTGGTCTGCGTAGTATCATTTTTACCTCCAATTAAGAGAAAAGCGAGAGGCAACTCTCACTTTTATTTTTTCTTGTTCTTGTTTAAAAACTGTTCTCTGAGGTTGAGCAAGCGTTCTTTTTTACCTGTTCCACCTTTAGAGTATTTCTCGTGATAACGGGTCACTTGTGCACGCCCCTTATCATCTAATTGGTATTTCCCCATTCCATTTCCTTCTAATTTGTTACTTCGTGCCCTGTGGTTTTAATAGTCGAACCGTTCATGTGTTTGACACGCGCAGCGATTTCCTTGTGGCGTCCGTTAACCATCGGACGCGCTTGAGGATTTCCCAGATAACCACACGTACGTTTGACCACATCTACTGTTTTAGGGTCGCTATTGCCACAGTTGGGACAAGCAAATCCTCTTTCAGTTGGTTCAAAATCCCCTTCAAAGTCACACTTGTAACAGCGATCGATCGGAGTATTGGTTCCTAGATAGCCAACACGGTCATAGGCATAGTCCCAGACAGCTTCCAAGGCTTTAGGATTTTGCTGAAGAACTGGATACTCACAATAATGAATGAAACCACCTGACGCACCTGCTTCTGGATAAACTTTTTCAAAGTCTAACTTTTCAAACGGTGTTGGATTTTTACGGACATCGTAGTGGAAAGAGTTTGTGTAGTATTCCTTGTCCGTAATATCAGGAATAGAGCCGAACTTCTCTGTATCCAAGCGACAGAAGCGGTCTGTCAGACTTTCAGACGGTGTGGAGTAGATAGAGAAATGGTAACCATATTGGTCAGACCACTCTTCCACACGTCGTTTCATATCACGAATGATATCAAGCGTGAATTCCTTGGCTTCAGGATTGCTTTCCCAACTATTTCCAAAGAAGACTGTAGCCACTTCGTACAAACCGATGTAGCCCAACGAAACTGTGGCACGGCGATTCTTAAAGAGTTGGTCAACACTTTCTTCTTTTCCAAGACGGCGACCAAAGGCTCCATACTGATAAAGGATCGGAGCATTTGCTGGTGTTGCTTCCTTGGTCCGTTCAACACGATAAACCAAAGCATCTTCTGCGATGTTCATACGTTCATTGAAAATTTCCCAGAACTTATTCAGATCTCCTTCAGACTCGAGGGCGATACGAGGCAGATTGACTGTCACAACACCTAGATTCATTCGGCCTGAATTGACCTCAACACCATTTTCATCCTTCCATCCTTGGAGGAAAGAACGGCAGCCCATAGGAACCTTGAAAGAACCTGTCAGTTCGATAATCTTATCGTAGGACAAGACATCTGGGTACATCCGCTTGGTTGCACACTCGAGGGCCAACTGTTTGATGTCGTAGTTAGGCGAACCTTCCTCTAAGTTGAGGCCTCTTTTTAATGTAAAGATGAGTTTAGGGAAGATGGCTGTGCGATGTTCTGAACCAAGTCCCTTGATACGAATAGTCAAAATAGCTTTTTGAATTTCACGCTCAAAACGATTGGTTCCCAGGCCAAAACCTAGCGAAGTAAAAGGTGTTTGGCCATTTGAAGTGAAGAGAGTGTTGATTTCATACTCAAGAGATTGCATGGCATCATAGATGTCTTTTTGCGTTTTCTTCCAGGCATAATCTTCCCGTTTTTCAGGCAAGACCCATTCTTCTGCATCTTTAAGGTGTTTTTGGTAATTCTTCTCTGCGTACGGCGCCAGGACCTCATCGATACGGTCAGCTGAACAGCCACCATACTGGCTAGAAGCGACGTTGGCGATGATTTGTGAAATCTGAGCTGTCGCAGTCTGGATAGACTTGGGACTCTCTACCTCTGCATTTCCAATCTTAAAACCATTTTCCAACATGCCTTTAAAATCAATCAAACAGCAGTTGGTCATCGGTGTGTAGGGGCTATAGTCCAAATCGTGATAGTGGATATCCCCCTTTTGATGAGCATTGGCTACGTGCTTAGGAAGCATTTGCAGTCCGATTGATTTCCCCACAATCCCTGCTGTCAAATCACGCTGGGTGTTAAAGACATCACTGTCTTTATTGGCATTTTCATTGACAACTGCCTGGTCTTTACTGAGAAGTTTATGAATGCTAAAGTTGATATCTGTCGCTTTTGAGCGCTCAAAATCCCTTTGTGTCCGATAAGTGATATACTCCTCAGCTAGCGCATATTCTTTGGCTTCAAGGAGTTCATGCTCTACGATATTCTGAATCTCGTAAATCTTGACACCTTGAGGGAAACGACTGTGAATTTCCGCAACAATACGCTCAAGCAGTCCATTTAGACGTTTTTCGACCAAGGGTGTCACATCCATGACTTTGTCAGCCGCCTTGTGGAGAGCTTTGTCAATCTTGTCTATATCAAACACTACACGTCTACCATCTCGTTTTTCAACGAACAAAGTGGGAACGGTTGCAAGGTTTTCTTCTAATACAATCATATCCATGCTCTTTTCTATTTTTCTTCTTAAATGATATTATACCACTCCAAAAAGAAAAATCAATATCTTGTGTTAAAAATTCTAAAATTTTTAAAAATACACAAGATATTGATTTATTATTTAGATTTATAAAGTTTGAATTCCTTACTATCCGTCTGAACAAGTTCGTATTTTTCACTAAGTAGGCTCTCTACATCCGACCACAAGGCAACCTTTTGGTTGACCAAAATCATCTTCGGTTGATTTTCTTTCAAGTCATTGACTAGTTTCGTTTTATTCTCGTCGCTTGCAGTATAGAGCGTCGGTGTTACTAGAGAGCTTGGTGCCAAGCGTTCACTTGCTCGATAAAAATCTGGACGATCATCCCAAGCATAGACACGATCCTCAGAACTCGTTTGCTGCTTGACCAAGCTAGCAAGCTGCTCGCGTTCCTGATAAGTACTTGGATGCGAAATATAGCGACTCAAAACAGGTAGGAAAAGTAAATAGACTATCGCAATTAATGGTAGATAGAAATTTCCCTTGAGGTAGCGACCAAAGAGTGATGAAGAACGAACTCTTCGTCTACTACGGCTGATACGATCAGAGCTTCCTTCTTTGATGTTGGTTAACAATAACAATGT
Organism: Streptococcus sp. NLAE-zl-C503; assembly: GCF_900104285.1. Lineage (NCBI taxonomy): Bacteria > Bacillati > Bacillota > Bacilli > Lactobacillales > Streptococcaceae > Streptococcus > Streptococcus sp. NLAE-zl-C503. The sequence continues at coordinate 220,075 of NZ_FNJT01000002.1, forward strand.
CAGAAAGGGCAAAATCGCTGCCAAACGTGAGCCATGCAAAGGTTCCTTTGAAAGAATTAACAAAGAAAGAGTTACTAATAATCCTAAAATAGCGCCTATTGAGACAGCAGATTGCTGAGCTGACTTGGTCTGAAACAATCCTGAAAAGATCAATGTCAGAATCCCAATACCGATGGATAGCAAACCATAGAAAGCAGCATTCTCCATAAGATTGGCATTTGAAAATAGACTAAGCGTATCTATTGGATACAAGGTATGGCTAATCGCATCACCAAAAGTTCCTGTTAAGACTGTATAGTAGCCAATTGGATAAAAAAGGAGAGAAAATCCTAGAGCTGATGCGAAAAATTGATACAAACCATGAGCAAATCGACGCTTGGCAATATTAAATCCAAACAAACTCAAGGCAAGTATGGCTGCAAACAAAGCTGTGGGAATAGGTGATAGGAAGAAAGCTAAGGCTAAACTCATCCCAACTCGCAAGAAACCTTTATCGTTACTTAGATCATCCAGATAGTCAGCCACTAGGCTAAAACTATAAAACAGGAAAGGCAAGGCCACAACTACTGCATAGCTACCACCAAATCCCAGACTGCCCACAAGCAGATAGAAAACCAACAAAAGCTGTCTAGCCTGCTCTCCCTGACCTGTCAAGGTATCTGCGGATTTAAATAGAAAAACACCAGCTCCGAACAAGGCCAACCACTCCACCAAAGCAAAAAGGATATTCCCTTGAGAGAGATAGGTTAGTAAGTAATAAAGCAGTCCATTTGAACCATAATAATCCGTGTAAATCTGCCCACTCTGATGTAGCGCCCAACCAGTATAAAGATCTTGCATCTGTTGGGGGCTCACCAAACCAAAGATCAGAGGCAACATTACAGAAACAGCTGTAGCAGCCAAACTCCAAATTGCCATACTAAAAAATGGAAGCGGAGTTCGTTTCTTCTTACCTCGCTCCAGTCCAAATTCAGACTCTTGATCCAGCCGTTCCCGATACTGGTATCGAAATTCTTCTAGCTGTTCGTCTTTTTCCTCGTATACGTTCATTCAATTTCTCCTCTAAGTTTATCTGTTTTAGTATATCAAAATCTTACAGGAATGTCAGCTAGGGATTGATATTTCCTTAACTTCTTATCTAGCTCAGCATAGCGTTCAATCTCTCGAAAACGGTGTAAACTGCTTGTTTGAAACTCTAGGATAAAATCATATTCTTTTTGATTTAGCATTTTCATCCTCCTGCTTATCTATTCGCAAAAAGACAAAAATAAGATCCAGCCTTGGACTAGATCTTGGTGGATAGTTAGAGCATGGGCGCAAACAACTGGACAATTTCCTTGATTAAGCTTTGATACCAGCTGGTTTTGATGGTGTGGGGATAAATTTCTTGAGAAACCTTAAAAATCTCTTCGAAGTCCCTCTCAATATCGATGATAGACTGTGTTTTATAAAGCAAAACGCCATTTTCATAGTGGTGGAGCAAGCTACGATAATCAAAATTGATGGTTCCCACAGTGGCCACCTCTCCATCGACAAGCATTTGCTTGCTATGAAGAAATCCGGGACTGTACTCGTAAATGCGAACTCCAGCAGACAACAAGTCAGGATAGGCTCCGCGAGTAACTAACTGAATAACCTTCTTATCTGGGATACAAGGCGTCACAATTCGCACATCTACCCCTCTCAGAGCTGCATTTTTGATACTTTCTGTTAAATCATAGTCAGTGATCAGATAGGGAGTCGTGATGTAGACGTAATCTGTAGCTTGATTGATAAGATTTTGATAGACCGTTTTCCCAACTTGGGCTCGGTAGATAGGTTTTGGCCCACTACTATAAGGAATGCAAAGTCCCATCCCATCTTTTGGTTGATTTTCGAGATGGTATTGGTCAAAGTCACTAATTTCCCCACGGTTGATATACCAGGTTGATAAAAAGAGTCTAGTAAAAGCCTTAACCGCCGATCCATCTAGGCGAATACCGCTATCTTTCCAATAACCAAAGCGTTCGATACGGTTGATATACTCATCTGCTAGATTGGCACCACCTGTATAGGCAATCTGCCCATCGATAATCATGATTTTACGGTGATCACGGTTGTTATAAGCAACGGTCAAGCGTGGAATCACCTTGTTAAATTTATGGGCTTCAATCTCTCGACCACGAAGCTGGATGGTGTAATCTCCAGGCAAGGTTGCCATACAACCAATATCATCATAGAGGAGCTTCACTTCTACTCCTTGAGCTGCCTTTTCTTCCAAAATCTCCAAAATGCTGTCCCACATCAAGCCTTCTTCGATGATATAGTATTCGAGAAAGATAAATTTCTCAGCTTTTTTGAGGTCCTCTAGCATCTGACACCACATACTTTCACCAGAGTCAAAAAATTGTGTATCCGTTCGATCATAGACATCTGCGTTCGTATCCATGCTGAGGAGGGATTTGATGACACCGTAAGCCGACTTATCCTCTTCCTTTAACTCCAAACGGAGGGCTCTGCTATTATCCTCTCTGTCAACCATTGATTGAAGCTGCTTTAGCTGTTTCATTTCTTTTTTCGATAAACGGCGTTCTCCAAACATGATATAGAGCAAGGGGCCAAATACTGGCACAAAGGCTACTAACAGCCAAGTCACCTTGCTTTCTGGATTCATGGACCGATTAACAATCGATACAATGGTCGCTAAGCTCACTAAAATGACAAGGATAATCCAGAGAATCGGAGCCATCTGTCCTAGATAGATAAATAAACCAAAGACGATAAACAACTCTGCCAACATAATGGTAATACTAAAACCATATTTGGACATGAGTAGCTGCATTTTTCTAGCTGTCATACATCCCCTTCCTTTTCTAACATTCTCCCTAATTGTTTGCTAAACTAATATTGCTACTAGTATACCTCAGTTCAGGGGGAGATGGCAACCTTTTACTCTTGCCCTTCCATTTTCAGATGCGTATTACAGTTTGAGAGCCAACATATTGGCCGTCATACCAGCTGCAGTCCCCATAAGGTAGACGACATCTCCCTCCTTGATAAGTCCATATTCCAAAGAATAAGCCAAGCCAAACGGTACAGAGACTGACACCATATTTCCATAGTCAGTGACGAGATTGAGGTACTGATCCTCGGCCACACCTAGTTTTTCCATGACCAAAGGAAGAGCACGACTTGCTTGGTGAGGAATGATATAGTCCACGTCTGCCAAGGCTAACTGTGTTTTTTCTTGAAACTCTTCAAACATGACTGGGATTTTACGAGCAGACAAGAGGAGGATTTTCTTCCCCTTCATGTCAAACATATAGTTGGTCTTAGTCACTTCAGAGTACTCTTTGGGTTGAAAAGAAGTCAGACCTCCACGAATCTCAGTATCATGAACTCCTTCTGACCAAGTACGTTGGAGACTAGCAATGACCCCTTTTTCCTGATGACTTTTTTGGAAAATAAAGGCTGCTGCCCCGTCACTAAAGAGTTCAAAACTTTCTTTTTGCTTGGGATTGAGCCCTAAACTACCAACCTCACTAGACACAATCAGGACACGACCGTATTCGCCCGCCTCAATCAAGTGGGACATGGTCGATAGAGCAGAAATAAAGCTAGTACAGGTCGTATTGATGTCCATAGCTGGGATTGAGTGTCCTTTTGCCACGCGTTCATGAATCAAGGCAGCCGTACATGGAATAGGCTGGACTCCAACGGCACTCGCCGAAACCAGACAATCAATGTCTTCTATTTTTAAATTTGCTTTTTCAAGTGCCTGCTGGATAGCTGCTTCTGCCAAATCTAGTTGGGTTTCTTCATTTTCAACTACACGATAACGGGTCTGGTCTTTAAATTGCACTGTATGCTTTGGAAGGGAAATGCCATAACCTGCGATTTCTACATGTCTTTTTACTTCTGTCATTGTCTTTTTTCCTTTCATAAACGTTGGATACGTTTGAGTTTACGGCTAGTATCCCAGTGATAATCTGAAAATTGGATTTGAGGAACTATGAACTCTTTTTGCTGGGCCAAGAGTTGGAACTGTGCTAAAATTGCTGTCTCTACGTCCTCATCTCGTCGGCTTAGACAAACTTCTACTAATTTCTCGGAATGTTGCTTAACTTGGTAATCTCCCACATTCTCCACAAAGAGGATGCAACGTCTGATAAAGTCTGGATAGATGGTCACCTGTCCCCCATCCTGCCCTTCAAAGTAGAAAATATCATCAGAGCGTCCTTCGACCTTGTCAATCCGCGTATAGCAGGAGCCACAGGGACAAGGCTCCGGATTTTCAACCAAGATATCATTGAGCTGGTAGCGATAAACAGGCTGACTGCTTCGTTTAAAGTCCGTAATCACTGGATAAAAACGGCAGTCATCTAGATACTGCTTTTCCACAAAGATAATGTCTTCGTTGAGATGCAGATTGCCAGCTGAGCAAGTACAGGCTAGAAAACCTTCAGTTGCCTGATAAACCTGGTCAATAATGGATAGAGAAAAGGCTTCTGCGATGCGTTCCCTATCCTTATCTTCCAAGATTTCTGCTACAGAAACGATTTTTTGTGGATGAATGTCTAACTCTCCAGCTTTTAGTCGTTTGCTCAACTCGAGCAGCATAGAAGCAGGCGCCACCACTATGGTCGGTTGGTAGCTATTGAGACGGCCGATATGGTCATCCGTATTTTTAAAAATATCAAAGTACTCTAACCGAATGAGCGCTGTATTAATGGTTTGATAGAGTTCATTATCAGCTCTCAGGAAAAAGGCGATGCGATGGCCAAACAGCTGGTCCTTGGGCAACATCTTGGCTAAAATAGCCGCCGCCCACATACTACGCTCTTTCTCGTTCGTGATAAAGAGCCCTCTATGCCCAGATGTCCCCGAAGATAGACCGACAGCTACTTCACCTTTAAGTTCAGTGAAATCACGGGTCTTTTCACTTTCGATGGCTAGAGCTAGCGCTTCATCACGATCCACTCCTTGGGTGTTGAGTTCATTGAAATGTTCCATCATAAAGGCCTTGTCCATATGGTCAAAGTCGGCTGGTATCCCATTTTTAAAATAAGGAGATTCTCGCTTCAAAAAGTCCATATAGTTAGCTAATTGCTTTTTCTGATAGTTTTCTAAGGCTTCTCGAGACTTAAAATTATGAAGCCAACGCGTTTGGATAAAAGTTTTAAGAAAGGTTATTTTTTTCATACAAAATCCGCTCGATCCTTTCTACAGGGTCATGGCTAACAACTACCTCAATACCGTCTCTCAAGACTTCCTCCAGAAACTCTGTCCCCTTGATATAGTCTGCCTTATTGTCCTGCACCAGGGAAGGAAGCAGGTGCATCTGCTTGGTGTAAGGCAAGAGGTCAATTCCCCAACAGAGGTCTGCTGCGATGAGAAGATTAAGCTCTGGAAGGCACAGACAAGCTTGCCCCCTGGCATGCCCGTCAACAGAAGCTACTAGGATACTGCCATCTCCGAAAAGATCACAAATCGGACGATAGGGAAATCCCGAGTGATGCTGGTCAGTTCTGATAATGGTTAGATTTTCTTCAAAAGAAGCTGGCAAAAACTCCTTGAAAATCAAGTCTTTCAAATTAGGTTTTTGGTAGACTTCATACACTTCTTTGGTCAGTATAAAGGTTGCATGAGGAAAGAAGCTAGCTCCTCCCAGATGATCTGGATGTAAATGAGATAGAAGGACATAGTTTATTTCTTCTGGTTTGATTCCCTTCGCTTTCAGTAAATGTGAAATCTGGTCCTTCTCCGTCATTTGAACAGGTGTTCCTAGACGATAGAAACCATAGCGTAGTTTAGTTTTAATGTTATAGTGATAACCAGTATCATATAGCAAATAGCCCTTGTCTCTATGTTTAATCAGAAAGACACCAGCTGGGAAGGTCATCTTTTTATTCTTGACTCCCTTGAATAGCAAAGCCGCATAACTAGTACAATATCCGGCAGGGAAATAATCAATGCTTTCGATAATCTTGGACATATTGTTCAATCCCTTCCGAAATACTGATTTGAGGGCGATACCCCAAGTCTCGCTCCGCCTTGCTGATGTCCAACGTCTGGCTATAACGGAGCAGATAATAGGTATAGCGTGTCAGAGCTGGCTCGCCTTTGAGTTTCAAGGTCTTATAAAGAAACTCCAAACTACTTGCAATAGCTGAAAGAAGAGGAGCCGGCACTTTTCTGTATGTTATCGGATAGCCCAGTCCTCTCAGGGTTTCTTCTATCAAATCCTTAAAGGCTCTTGGTTCCCCATTGGTAATATTATAAACTTCGCCACTAGCTTGAGGGGTCTCTAGTGCCAAGCGAATTGCCAGAGTGACATTTTCTACACAGGTCATATCCATGAGCTGACGACCGTCCCCTATCAAGGGAATGCCAATCTTCTGACTGAGTTTGAGAACTCGAGGCAAAATACTGGTATCCCCAATCCCAAAAAGCCCACGAGGTCGTAAGATCATACTCGGAACATCGGGATAATCCTTAAACAGCTTCTCCGAAGCCAGTTTGCTACGAATGTAGTTGTTCAGATTATTTTCCTGAGGCGCAGCGCTTTCTTTGATGGCTAGCTGATCTCGAGGAGCAGCATAGATGCTAGGCGAGGACACATAAACCAAACGCTGAATACCAACCTCCCGACAAGCATCCAGAACATACTTGGTCCCCAAGACATTTGTCTGGTAGAAATCTTCCCAAGGTCCCCAGACGGTAGAAAGAGCTCCCGCATGCACAACCATGTCCATACCCTGACAAGCCTGAGTCAGGTCCTCTTGCTTGGTCAAATCTCCTTGGAAAAATACCACAGAGGAGTTCTCTAAAGACTGACCAACCTTGCGATTGCGTCCAAAAGCGCGTACCTGATAGCCATGCTGACTGAGCTCTTCAACAACATACTTACCTAGAAAGCCCGTAGCACCTGTTACCAATACTTTCTTCATCTTTTATTTCTCCATGTTCTCTAAGAGCCGATGTATTTCGCTCTTCAGAATCTCTGTTGGCTGGTAGTCTTGAGCTGCACGACTAAGTTTGTTCAAGTCTGACCAGTCATCTCTAGCCAACAACTCATCAAAAGCGCGTCCAATCGCTTCCGTATCCTCTCGTTTAGTAGTCAGGGAAATCCCCGCCTCTAATCCACGAACCGCATAGTCATACTGATCATAGTCATGGGGGAGAATCAAGGCAGGCTTGCCATAGATGATACACTGGTAAAAAATACCCGCACCGCCATGATGAATCACATAATCCATCTGAGGAATGTACTTCTTATAGGGAAGATAGGATACCACCGAAACATTGTCCATGAGCTCTTCACATTGGAAGTCTTGTCCGCCAAACCCCAGAGTTACAAAGAAGTGGCAATCTGGATGGGCTTTAGCCAATTGTTGTGTCTGGTAGAGGAGATTGTCTTTGGCCCATGCTAGCTGAGTCCCACAAGATACGAGGACTTTCTTATGATTTGCATAAGGAGCCAAATCCAGAGGATAATTCTCTGCCCTCTCAATCGAAGACCCAAAAGGTCCCACCCAAAGGTAGTGCTCTGGAAAACCACTTTTCAGCTCCAACTCTTTCATCCCAATTCCCAAGATGGAATAGGGCGAATAAATGGTTTCCTGATTTTTGTGATTGTAGAGCTTAAAATCGTAACGTTTCAAGCGTTCTCTAAGTAGAAAGGTTACGATTCGTTTCCCTAAACGAGTCACTTTTCTTCCTAGCCATTGCTGGATAGATTGGAAAGGATTCTTTGGACTACCCATTCCTCCAAAGAAACAAGGCGGTCCATCTGTCGTTTCAATGGCAAACTGTGTCGCCATAGTGGTAATCCAAGGAATCCCCAACTGTTCCGCTACTAGTCCTCCAGAGAGGGTTATAAAATCCGCAATAACAATATCTGGTCGATTTTTCTGCCATTCTTGCACTAGTTGGTCAGACACTACATTGATCAAATCTAGACTAGCTGACAACTGTTGATAAGCAGAAATAAGGTTTAATTGCCCTTCATTATTAGCTACTCGCTCAAACTCATCTACAGAATTTTCTAAAATGGGAATCACTTGGAATCCCATCTCCTCTGCGACAGCTTTTCGTTGTGGTCCTGTAAATAATCGAATCTCATACAAGGGATCCTTCAACAAGGGAGCGAGTAGGTTGAGGGTTGGGAAGAGATGCCCACTTAAGGGCACTACAACCACATCAATTTTGATTTTTCTCATATGTCTAGGATAGCAAATTTTTAAAAAAAGAACTACCAAAATGATAGTTCTTTCTAATATTATTTATATTTTGGGGAATACGTCGCTTTCACTTGAGTCAATCCTTAAAAGAGTTCTTTATAGAGAGCAATGGTTTCTTCCAAAGTCGGCATAAATGGGTTTCCTGGTGCACAGGCATCGATCAAAGCATTCTTAGAAAGGTAGTCAAAGTCAAAATCTTTTTCTTGGATACCGAGTTCAGTGAGTTTCTTCGGAATCCCTACTATTTCAGACAGTTTCTCAATTTCAGTGATGGCGTAGGCTGCACATTCTTCATCAGTTTTCCCTTCAACATGAAGTCCCAAACCCTTGGCTACATTGCGGAAAGCTTCTGGTACACGTTTGGCATTTTCACGTTCTACAACTGGAAGAAGCATGGCACAGCAGACACCGTGCGGTAAATTATACACTGCACCGAGCTGGTGAGCCATTGAGTGAACGTAGCCCAAACCAGCATTGTTAAAGCTCATACCACCGAGGAAGATAGCATTGACCATCGCCTCACGCGCTTCGATATCTTGTCCATTAGCCACAGCACGAGGGAGGTACTCCTTGATGAGTTCAATGGCTCCGATAGAGAGTTTCTTGGTCACATCATAAGCACCCGGTGTTACCAAGGCTTCGACAGCGTGGGTAAGAGCGTCCATACCTGTTGCTGCTGTCAATCCTTTCGGTTTAGAAAGCATGAGTTCTGGGTCATTAACAGAGATAAGGGCTAGGCTGTTCTTATCTACCATTACCATTTTGACCTTGCGTTCTTCGTCAGTAATCACATAGTTAATGGTGATTTCTGCTGAAGTTCCAGCCGTTGTATTGATCGCAACCACCGGCAACCCTTTTTTAGCAGACTTGTGGAGACCCTCATAGTCTTGCGGTTTTCCACCATTTGTCGCAATGATAGAGATACAACTAGCCGCATCCTGAGGAGATCCTCCCCCAAGACTAATGATGAAGTCACATCCATGCTCCTTCAAAGCAGCCACCCCGTCTTTGACGTTCTTACAAGTCGGATTTGGCTCGACATCGCTAAAGATCACATATTCGATCCCTTCAGCATCTAATGGTTTTAGGACTTTGGGTAAAATATCACTGCCTTCGATGAACTTATCTGTCACCAAGAGAGCCTTCTTATACCCCAGTTCCTTGATATACGGACCTACTTCATTTACAACACCTTTACCAATAAGGTTAACTGATGGAACGTAAAATGTAGCCATATGCTTTTCCTCCTGCGCCTTTGCGCTATTTGATTATTTACTATAAGTATACGATCTTAGTACAAGTATTACAAATTTTTGTAAGCGTTTTAAGTAAAAAATCAGTAAAGAACCACTGGTCACATTTTAAAAACAAAAAAGCTCCAATAAGACGAATTTCATCTCATTGGAACTTTAACTTAATCGTTATTGCTTAGTTAGGACGACTCGGTCAGATGCCTCACGGTCCATATCATCGATAATCATTTGATTACCATTAACCGTGTAAATTTTGACATCATCACCGATAATGACACGTTGATTTTCTGGCTCAAAGCTAACTTGCTTGATTTCCTTATCTCCATCTGGCTCGACCTCAGTCCAGGTACCAGTTTTACCAGTTACAACAAGAGTGATCTGGTCATTCTCATCTTTTCCAGTATAGGTACCATCGATGTTAGTAGGTTGAGCTACAGCAGTGTCCTGACTTGAGGACGCCTGTGGTTGGCTAGCACTTGTAGTAGCACTAGAAGATGACTCTTGTTGAGTAGAGGATTGCTGGGTAGGTGCTTGTGTCTTAGATCCACAAGCTGCTAAAAGACTAAGAATTGCTAGGGAAGCAATAGAAAGTGTGAATGTTTTTATTTTCATAGCGACTTCCTTTCTTTTGTGCTAATGTTGTTTCTGAAATCGCTTTCAAGTTTTCCTATCCCCAGTATAGCAACTTAAACCTCGAAGGTCAATTAATCTCACGCTTTCCCACCAAACCCGCTCGCACTTCCGAGATAAAGTAGAGGGAGCCCGTCACGAAAAGCAGGTCCTGATCATTGGCATTTTCTTCAAATTCGCTGATAAAATCACGATAAGAGTCAACCAGTTTATAGCCAGAAACATCGCTTTCTTCTAAAGAGCCTTGGTAATCAAAGCCAGTCACCTTGACTTTCGCCTCTGGCAAAGCATCTGTTAAATAACCTAGCATCCCTTGATAATCCTTACGTTTAAGGGCGCCAAAAAGGATTTGAACCTGGTATCCTTGCTGAATTTTCCCTTGGATAAACTCGACCAGACGAGTCAAGGCTGGAAGATTGTGAGCCCCATCTAGGTAGATATGCGGACGAATCCGTTCCAATCGACCGGCCCAGTGGGTCTCTTTCAAGGCCTGTCTGACAAGCTCTTCTTCGACCCTTTCACCTCCTGATGCCATAAACAGAAGAAAAGTTTGTAAAGCCAAGGCGGCATTTTCTTGCTGATAAGCACCCTCCAAACTGATTTCAAGCCGTGAAAAACTTGCTAGCTTACTTGAAAAATCTCCCGCATTTAAGGTGAAGTCTTGCCCGGTTTGATAAAGGTCCACGTCTAACTCTCTCGCTTTACTTTGGCAGACAAGCTCTGCTTCTGGAGAAAGCTTAGCAATGACCGCCTTCTTGCCAGACTTGAAAATACCAGCTTTCTGATCTGCTATTTCCTCCAGACTATCGCCCAAGGTCTCCTGATGATCTAGACCAATCGAAGTAATAACTGCAATCTCGCCTGTTACGACATTAGTCGTGTCAAGCAAACCACCAATCCCCACTTCTAGAAGAACCAGATCCACTTCCTGCTCTTTAAAGTAAAGCAAGGCAATCAGGGTCAACAACTCAAAGAAAGACAATTGGTCATGTGTTTCCAAAAGAGTTTTTTCCATCTCCTTGACTTGGTTAGCTGTACGAATAAAATCTTCATCAGCAATCGGTTGTCCATTGATACAAATTCGATCATTGATGCTGATAATATGAGGAGAGGTAAAGGTGCCAACTTTTTTACCATGAGCAACAAACAACTCCCTCATAAAGGCAATCGTTGATCCCTTGCCATTGGTCCCTGTCACGTGGATAATAGGATAAGTCTTCTCAGGATTCCCCAGCAAATCCACTGCTTGCTGCATTCGTCCAAGTCCAGATCTAAAGTTTAAACCAATCCGACTATGAAGCCATTCTTCTACTTCAAACATGCATATCTCCTTAACAAAAGTACATTCCACTACCACAACAAAGTATAATTACAAGTAAAAAGCGAGGTCGGGACAAAAATCCCGACCTCTTACCTGGTTAGCTAATCACTAGCTACTATGAATTTTAGCGCAGGGCTAAAAACGTCCACTGGACTTACTTACGGTCTTTATTTTTAGCGTAAGGGTAAAAATATTCCCCAGACTTACCAGTTCTCTCTTAGTTAAAGGAACTGGGGTAAAAATATCCCCCGGATATTTTTACTCCTCCATAAAGCTGTTGAAGACTTCTTCAATCATGTTCCATTCGTCTTCTGAGTCTTCTGGGATTGGTTGCAATTCGCCTTCTGTTCCGTCTTCATTTTCGATGAATGAGTAGGCTTGGATTTCAACTTCACCATTTTCATCTTCTTCTGCGTTAACTGGCACTAGAAGAACATAGTTCTTACCAAATTCTTCTTTCCCGTCGATGGTCAAAAGAATTTCAAATAAGGTTTCATTTCCTTGCTCGTCTACTAGTGTAATCAATTCACGTTCTTCGTGATCGTGGTTGTGATCGTGTGACATAGTTTCTCCTCTGTCTTAAAATTTTCTATCTAAATAATTTTGCAAAATCAGCTGAGCAGCCAATTTATCAATGACTTTTTTTCGCTTGTTGCGACTGATGTCAGCCTGCTCAATCAACATACGCTCAGCTGCGACTGTCGTCAAGCGCTCATCTTGATACTCTACTGGCAAACTAAAAAGTTCCTCTAGTTTTGCTCCGTAGGCTTGACTAGCTTCTACTCGCGGACCGCTGGTATTGTTCATGTTTTTAGGCAGACCTACTACAAAACGTTCCACCTTATAGCTGTCAACCAATTCCTTGATACGGTCAAAACCAAACTGGCCCTGATCCTCATTAATCTGGATGATTTCAAGTCCTTGAGCGGTGAAGCCTAGTGGATCGCTAATCGCAACACCCACTGTTTTTGAACCGACGTCCAATCCCATAATTCTCATAGATTATAGATCGACTCCTTGTCCTTTAAGGTAATAGCGCACCAATTCTTCAACAATTTCATCACGCTCATACTTACGAATTTGATTTCGTGCATTATTGTAACGAGGAACGTAGGCAGGGTCTCCACTCAATACATAACCGACGATTTGATTTATCGGATTATAACCCTTTTCATTCAAAGAAGCATAGACATCTGTCAACGTCTCGCTAATCTCTTTTTTGTTGGAATCATCCAATTTAAAACGTACAGTTTCTTCAGTAAATCCCATTCTAACACCCTCTTTCCTTAGAATAGTACTATTATAGCATATTTCCTTACGTTCTACAATTAAGTCAATCCATTTATTTGGATTTTCTTACTGTTCTGTCGCACCATTTGCCACTCTGTCTGCGATATATTGGCTTGGTTCATTTTTCAAAAGAGTCTCTAAGCCAAGATTTTTCAAATAATCTGTCTGTGACGCCTTTTTGACATCCAAGACTTGTAAATCATAGGTCGTTGTGGTCTGGATTTCAGTCTCACTGAGCAGTTTGGTTTCAAGTGTAAAACCTGCCAATTTGCGCGCTTCCTGAAGTATTTCATCCTTTTCTTCTGCTTCTAAAAGAGCTTTTTGAGTTTCTTCAAGACCGTGGTCAGCGATAAAGGATTTCAATTCCTCACTTAAGGGCCGTATTTGCCGAATAACCAATTTTAGAAATTGTTTCCCTTTATAGGTAATGGTTTGCGTTTGCTTGACACCATCTCCTGACTCAGGGAAAATCAAAGTCTTGGTCACAACCGTATTCTTTTCCGCATTTTCCAAAACGGGCAGAGTAGACTGGAGTGTTTCGGATTCACTTTTTGAACTGGATGTCGTTTCCTTCTTTTGGCCACATCCTGCAAGTAGCAGGAGGAGAGTAGCTGCGCCAATTACTATCTTTCTCATAATTCCTCACATGATTTTTGATAAAAAATGAACAAGGCTAGGAGATACCCCAGCCTCGATGTTTATAGAGCTGCACGCAAACGTGCTTCTGCATTTTCTACATTACGGACAGAGCGTGGTAAAAAGGCACGGATATCATCTTCTTTGTAACCGACCTGCAAACGCTTCTCGTCAACTAGAATAGGACTTTTTAAGATCCGTGGCGTTTCCATGATTAAGTTGAGTACTTCATTCACACTCAAATCTTCGATGTCAACTCCTAAAGCTTTCGCATAGCGGTTTTTTGATGATACAATGCTGGCAATTCCATTATCTGTCTTTGTCAGAATATCAAGTAGTTCTTCTCTCGTAATCCCTTCTTTACCAAGGTTTTGTTCTTTATAACTTAACTGGTGTGCGTTGAGCCAAGTCTTCGCTTTCTTACAGCTTGTGCAACTGGAGACGGTATAAATCTTAATCATGTGCCTACCCCTTTCGCTACATGTTACTATCAGTTTAATCTATTATACCATAAAAAACATCCGACTTGCGACCTATTTTTAAAAAAATTTAACTTTTTTAGCGATTTCCGTACTTTTTTCTTGACAAAATCAATTTATAGCCAACTTTTAAATTTTTTGATATACATTCGTTTCACAACTGTAACACTTATCATATAAAGGACGATAATCAAAAGCAAAAAGAGGAAATAAATTGGTTCCAAAGGGGTTAAATGAAGCAGGCTAGCAATTGAAGAGTAGGGAAGGAAGGTCACAAAACTAGCTGCTAGGAAGGTTGTTCCAAGAACAAACCATGATGGACGACTTTGTAAGAAAGGCAGTTTTGCTGAACGAAGCATATGGATAACCATGGTTTGGGACCACATGGATTCAATGAACCAACCTGTCTGGAACAAGATGATAAAGCCCGTTGCAGCCTCTGCTCCGTGAGTATAAGCTTGACCTGTCGCCATTGGGACAATGACAAAATAGAGCAAGATAAAGGTCAAAATATCAAAGGCAGAAGAAATCGGACCCATCCAAATCATAAAACGAGTAATAGACTTAGCCTCCCACTTATGAGGATGTTTCAAAAAGTCTTCATCTACATTATCAAATGGCAAGGCAATGCAAGAAAGATCATAGACGAGGTTTAAGACAATCAAGTGAATCGGAGCCATAGGAAGGAAAGGTAAAAAGATACCAGACACTAAGAGTGAAAGAATATTCCCGAAATTAGAGCTGACCGTCATCTTGATATATTTGGTCATATTAGCATAGACTTTGCGTCCTTCAACCAGACCTTTTTCAAGCACCATCAAATCCTTATCCAGCAAAATGACATCAGCTGTCTCTTTGGCAATATCTACTGCTGTATCAACAGAAATCCCCACATCTGCTACTTTCATAGAAGGAGCATCATTGATCCCATCTCCCATATAACCGACACAATGTCCATTAGATTTGATTTGTAAAATGATTCGTGCCTTTTGATCAGGAGAGAGTTTGGCAAAGACAGTCACCTTCTCAACTGCTTGGGCTAACTCTTCGTCCGTCATGGCGTCAATATCAGAACCCCGCAAGATTTGATCAACGTTTAAACCAACTTTTTCACATACTGCTTGTGTTACCTTCTCATTGTCCCCCGTCAAGATCTTTGTTTCAACACCATGCTCCAGCAAAGCTTGGATAGCAGGGGCTGCAGATGGTTTTGGTGGATCTAGAAAGGCAAGATAACCTGTTAGAATCATCTCCTTTTCATCTTCAACCGAGTAAGCAAAACCTTCTTTTAGGCCTGTTTTATAAGCGACTCCCAAGACTCGCAAGCCCTGTTGATTAAGTTGGTCCACTTCTTTTAAGATTTCCACTCGGATATCATCCGTCAGAGGGCTAATCTGACCTTGATATTCCACATGGGTTGAAATCGCAAGCATTTCCTCTAGGGCACCCTTGGTTACCAAACTAACAACTTCGTTTTCATCCTTGACGATAACACTCATCCGTCTGCGTTCAAAGTCAAAGGGCAATTCATCTATTTTTTGGAAGCTAGTATCCAAATTTTGTAGAATAGCGTGTTCTTTAGCTTCTTTTTCAGTTCTACTGATAATGGCTCGGTCCATTAAATTTTTCAATCCCGTTTGAAAATAGGAATTGAGATAGGCACGTCTCAACACAGACAAATCCAAATCCCCATGTATATCCAAAGGATATTCAAGGACAATCTCGTCTTGGGTAAGGGTTCCCGTTTTATCCGTGCATAGGATATCAATAGCACCTAGGTCCTGTATGGCATTGAGTTTCTTGATAACCACTTTTTCCTTGGCCATGATAATGGAGCCTTTTGCTAGACTGGCCGTGATGATCATAGGAAGCATCTCAGGTGTCAATCCAACACCAACACTCAGTGCAAACACACCTGCTTCTAACCAATCTCCATCTGTCAAGCCATTGGAGAGAAAGACGATGGGAACCATGACTAACATCAAACGGATTAAGAGCCAAGAGATGCTGTTCATCTCCCGCTCAAAAGAGGTTGGTTCGTCATAGGTATTGAGAGTCTGCTCGATTTCTCCCATCATGGTGTCATCACCGACCGCTAGAATCAAAGCCTTGGCACTTCCTGATATCACATTGGTTCCCATAAAGGCGAGCGCTTCTGCTTCTAGCAGACTATCAAAGTTTGACTGACTCATTTTTGACAAGGCCAGTTTTTCAACCGAGTCACTTTCACCTGTCAAGCCAGACTGTTGGACAAAGAAATCACGTGATTCAATCAAAAGGAGATCTGCTGGAATCATATCCCCAGCACTTAATTTGACTATATCTCCAACGACCAAATCTTCAATTGCGACCTCTAAACTCTGGCCTTCGCGGATAACTGTGGCAGTGTTCACAATCATTTTTGATAGATTGGTCGCAGCCTTGTCACTCCGCAGTTCTTGGACAAAGCGTATGCCACCAGAGATTAGAACGAGAACGACGATGATGATAGAGGTCGTCGGATCTTCTTGTCCAGGCTTCGCCAGCCAGACATTGGTCACCATGGAGATCATAGCGATGACCAGCAGGATGATTGTAAATGGATTGATAATAGATTCGTAAATCTTTTTGAGGATACTGTCTTCTTGACCCTTGGTGATGGTGTTTTCGCCATATAGGTCACGATTTTTCTCCACCTGCTCTTCAGTCAAGCCTGTTAGACTTGTCTTATAAAAAGATAGAGTTTCGTTTAAAGATGTGTGAATAGCTGTTGCTAATCTTTCTTTTGTAGTTTTCATTGGTTTCTCCTATCTGTATGAATGATGTGTTTCATACACAGAGACCAATCACTTTATAAGGGCAGAACGACACAAATCAGCGATTGGCTGTGTATGTGCGGTTCTGGATGATCGTCAATTTGCATCGTTTGTCTCCTTTCCTTGTTCTAAAACAGTAGAAAATCCCACCATAAAATGGCAGGATTAAAAAACTAATTATCTGTTTTTTCGTTCAAGCTTTAACTCCATAGGGCAATGAAATGAGCTTAGTCTTGGCCTTCGCGACCAGGACTGTTGACCAACGAGTAGTGTCTCCACTGCTTTGCGGTAGTCATCCGTATCCCTATGGTAGCCTCACCTACCGTTTTCGTCTATCAGTATAAACCTTTAAAATATAAAAGTCAATGATTTATCTCATTTTTTAGATAACAATCAATTCTTTTGGAGCAAGTGTCAATAACTCACAACCATTATCTGTAATCAGGATATCATCTTCAATACGAACGCCGTATTTACCTTCAATATAAATACCCGGTTCATCAGTCAAGACCATACCAGATTTAATGACTTCTTTGGAAGTTTGGCTAAAATAAGGTTCTTCGTGTATATCCAGTCCGATACCGTGTCCAATACCGTGAGTAAAGTAGTCACCATAGCCTGCCTCGATGATAATATCACGAGGGATTTTGTCAAAGTCGCGGAAACCTAAGCCATCCTTAGCTTGATCAATCAAGGCTTGGTTGGCTTTCAGGACCGTATTGTAAATCTCTGCCTGCTCGTCACTGACATGACCGAGGTAGATGGTCCGTGTCATATCACTGACATAGTGGTCGTAGAGACAGCCGAAGTCCATGGTCAGGGTTTCGCCCTTTTGAATGACCTTGTCACTAGCTACGCCATGTGGCATAGCAGAGCGGTAGCCCGAAGCGATGATGAAGTCAAAAGAGGCACCTGAAGCACCTAGCTGGCGCATACGGGCATCTAAAAAGTTCATAACGGATAGCTCAGTCGTCTCACCGGGCTTGATAAAATCCAGTACATCTAGGAAGGCTTGATCCGAAATCTGGCAGGCCCTACGAATGGTTGCGATTTCTTGCTCATCCTTGATCATCCGCAGATTTTCAATAAAACCAGTCATTGGAACCAGCTCATGACCAGCAAACACATTTTCCAGCATCTTGAAGTAAGCATAGGAAATCTCGTCATCAAAGCCAATTTTTTCCAGCTTGTCGTCCGCTATAATTTTAGCAATTTCACCAACCGCATCTCGCGTTTCAACAATATCAAAGCCCTCAACCACTCCCTTGGCAATCAGGGTATAGCGCGCATCCGTCAGGAAAATCCGACGCGACTTGCTAATGAAAACTGTCGCCTCTGTCCCGCTGAAACCAGTCAGATAGTAGATATTCTTCAGATTGGTTACTAGGACAGCATCACACTCTGTCTGTTTTAAGGCTGCTTCAAATTTTTCAACTCTTGATAACATGAGAAAACCTCCGTAAAATGATTTAATTTATTATAGCAAAAAAATACCGAAAATAATACAATCTATATAGCTAAGATTAGATAAAATTGACATTTGAAAGCGCTTAATGTATAATTTCTGTTAAACAAGAAAGAATGAGGTATCGATATGAATAAAACAGAATTGCTGTTACAAAGACTAGATGATATTGGTCAGTCTCTAAAAAATTCGAACCAAGCACTAGCTTTGCTGGCACTTGGTTCTTGCGGAACAGAAAGAGAACGATTGGATCAGTACTCAGATTTAGACTTCTTTGTTATTGTAAAAGATGGCTACAAGCAGACTTATATCCAAGACCTAACCTGGTTAAGTAAGCTAGAACCAATTGCATTTCACTACCAAAATACAGTGGACGGACATAAAGTTCTATTTGAAGATGATGTTTTTTGTGAATTTGCTGTCTTTGAAGCTCAAGAACTAGTAAACATTCCCTTCTCTGAAGGCAAGATTATCTGGAAGGAGGTCGGTTTTGATGAAACAATCTGTCAGCCACAAAGACTGCCATCAAAAGAAAACAGAGACCGTGAATGGTTGTTGGGAGAAATTTTATGTAATCTATATTTAGGGCTAGGTCGTTATCAGCGAGGCGAAAAATTAGCTGCTTATGATTTAATACAAAACAGAACCGTCAAGCTTTGGACTGAACTAATCAGTTTGGAAACAACTTCTAAATCTAATTTTATAGATATCTTTAATACCAACAGACGATTTGAAGAAGGTTATCCAAAGGAAGCCAAGCAATTGCCTCACTT
This sequence comes from Streptococcus sp. NLAE-zl-C503, assembly GCF_900104285.1. Classification (NCBI taxonomy): domain Bacteria; kingdom Bacillati; phylum Bacillota; class Bacilli; order Lactobacillales; family Streptococcaceae; genus Streptococcus; species Streptococcus sp. NLAE-zl-C503. Next base: position 238,939 of record NZ_FNJT01000002.1, read on the forward strand.
TTTGCAAGGTTACGAACGCATTTCTGAGTCTGCTCAAGCACTCCTAGAATATCTGGATAAACACTATTCTCTTAACTCATTTATAAAAGAAAAAATTCGTAATTTATTATAAAAAAGACTCTGCCTAAAAAAGCAGAGCCTTTTAAATCTTATTTTAACTTTCCTTTCAAATACTGTCCTGTGTAGCTGGCTTCATTGGCCGCTACTTCTTCTGGGGTTCCTGTTGCGATGATGGTTCCACCACCGACACCGCCCTCAGGTCCCAAATCGATGATATGGTCTGCTGTCTTGATAACATCTAGATTGTGCTCGATGACGAGGACAGTATTCCCATCGTCGACAAAGCGAGCCAAGACTTTAAGCAAGCGAGCGATATCCTCAGTGTGAAGCCCTGTAGTTGGCTCATCCAGAATGTAGAAGGATTTCCCTGTCGAGCGTTTGTGGAGTTCACTAGCCAACTTCATACGCTGAGCTTCTCCTCCAGAAAGGGTGGTAGCCGGTTGCCCTAGCGTTACATAGCCCAGCCCCACATCCTTGATGGTCTGAAGTTTACGCTGAATCTTGGGAATGTGTTGGAAGAATTCCACCGCATCGTTGACGGTCATGTCCAAAACCTGCGAGATATTCTTTTCCTTATAGTGGACTTCTAGGGTTTCACTGTTGTAGCGAGTCCCGTGGCAGACTTCACAAGCCACGTAAACATCTGGCAAGAAGTGCATCTCAATCTTGATGATCCCGTCACCTGAGCAGGCTTCGCAACGACCGCCCTTGACGTTGAAACTGAAACGGCCCTTCTTGTAGCCTCGAATCTTAGCTTCGTTTGTCTGGGCAAAAAGGTCACGTATGTCGTCAAAAACTCCTGTATAGGTAGCTGGATTGGATCTCGGCGTCCGTCCGATTGGACTCTGGTCAATATCAATCAGACGATCGACATGCTCAATCCCAGTAATCGTTTTAAACTTACCAGGTTTGTCTGAATTGCGGTTTAGCTTCTGCGCAATGGCTTTTTTGAGGATGCTGTTGATCAAGGTCGACTTCCCTGAACCTGACACCCCTGTCACTGCGATGAATTTTCCTAATGGGAAGCGAGCGGTAATATTTTGCAAGTTGTTCTCACGCGCTCCTGTCACTTCGATAAAGCGACCATTTCCGGCACGGCGCTCTTCTGGTACTGGAATGGCACGTTTACCTGACAAGTACTGGCCTGTAATAGACTTACTGTTACGGGCCACCTGCTTGGGTGTTCCTGCAGCAACAATCTCTCCACCAAAAACACCGGCACCCGGACCAACGTCAATCAGATAATCCGCCTCACGCATGGTATCTTCGTCGTGTTCTACCACGATGAGAGTATTGCCCAAGTCACGCATCTTTTTCAGACTGGCAATGAGACGGTCATTATCCCTCTGGTGGAGACCAATGGACGGCTCATCCAGAATATAAAGGACACCTGAGAGGTTGGACCCAATCTGAGTCGCCAAGCGAATTCGCTGACTCTCCCCACCTGACAGGGTTCCTGCCGAACGTGACAGCGTCAAATAGTTAAGCCCCACGTTATTGAGGAAGGTCAAGCGATCCTTGATTTCCTTGAGAATAGGACGAGCAATAATGGCTTCATTTTCAGACAAGGTCAGCTGGCTCACCAACTCCAAGTGGTCTGCGATAGACAGGTCTGAGATTTCACCGATATGTGGCCCTTTCTCGCCACCCACACGAACAGACAAGGCCTGGTCATTGAGACGGTAGCCGTGGCAAGTTCCGCAGGTCAGCTCATTCATGTAGAGACGCATCTGGGTGCGGGTGTAGTCACTATTGGTTTCATGGTAGCGACGCTTGATATTATTGACAACTCCCTCAAAAGGAATATCGATATCGCGCACACCACCAAATTCATTTTCATAGTGGAAATGGAATTCCTTGCCATCTGAGCCGTAAAGAATCAAGTTTTTATCTTCTTCTGACAAGTCCTCAAAGGGCTTATCCATATCCACCCCAAAGGCTGTCATGGCCTGCTCTAGCATATTTGGATAGTAGTTAGATGAGATAGGATTCCAAGGCGCCAGCGCTCCTTCACGCAAAGTTTTGCTGGTATCAGGAACCACCAAGTCAACATCCACCTCCAGCTTGATGCCCAAACCATCACACTCACTACATGAGCCAAACGGTGCATTGAAGGAGAAGAGACGTGGCTCTAACTCTGGCACAGTAAAGCCACAAACTGGACAGGCGTAATGCTCAGAAAAGAGCAACTCAGAATCGTCCATTGTATCGATAATCACATAACCTTCTGCGATACGAAGGGCAGCCTCAATGGAGTCAAATAGACGGCTACGAATGCCCTCCTTGATGACAATACGGTCAACCACGACATCGATATTGTGTTGCTTGCTCTTAGACAGCTCTGGAACTTCGGTCACATCGTAGACCTCCCCATCCACTCGGACACGAACATACCCATCTTTCTGAATCTTTTCAATGACACTCTTATGTTGCCCTTTTTTCTTACGGATGACAGGAGCTAAGATTTGCAGGCGCTGGCGTTCTGGCAACTCCAAGACCTTATCCACGATTTGCTCTACAGAAGAGGCCTTGATAGCCCCATGCCCGTTGATACAGTAAGGCGTCCCCACACGTGCGTAAAGGAGACGCAGATAATCATTAATTTCAGTCGTCGTTCCCACGGTCGAGCGTGGGTTTTTACTAGTGGTTTTCTGGTCGATGGAAATAGCTGGGCTAAGACCGTCAATGGCATCCACATCTGGTTTTTCCATGTTGCCCAAAAACTGACGAGCATAGGCTGACAGACTCTCTACATAGCGTCTTTGCCCCTCAGCATAGAGGGTATCAAAGGCCAGACTGGATTTCCCAGAACCTGACAAACCAGTCACGACGACCAGCTTGTCTCGTGGAATCTCCACATCAATATTTTTTAAGTTATGGGCACGTGCCCCATGAATGACAATTTTATCTTGCATCTTTGTTCTTTCTAGTCCATTATTGCTTTCCATTATACCAAAAAATGTGAAATTCTATTACCCAAAAAGCTGTTTTTGTAGTATAATAGTACGGTGCAAAAAATGAATCACTGAATAGTAGGAAAGGATAGGGGATATGAAACAAGTTTTTCTCTCAACAACAACTGAATTTAAAGAGATCGACACGCTTGAACCGGGTACTTGGATCAATCTCGTCAATCCTACACAAAATGAATCGTTGGAAATCGCCAATGCCTTTGACATTGATATTGCCGACCTTCGAGCACCACTCGATGCGGAAGAAATGTCCCGTATCACCATTGAAGATGAGTATACTTTGATCATCGTGGACGTTCCCATCACAGAGGAAAGAAACAATCGCACCTACTACGTAACGATTCCGCTAGGGATTATCATCACCGAGGAGACCATTATCACTACCTGCTTGGAATCCCTCCCCGTTCTCGATGTCTTTATCAACCGCAGACTGCGCAACTTCTACACCTTTATGCGTTCACGCTTTATCTTCCAGATTCTATACCGCAACGCAGAGCTTTACCTTACGGCCCTTCGTTCAATCGACCGTAAGAGTGAACAAATCGAAAGTCAACTTCACAAGTCTACTCGAAACGAAGAACTGATCGAGCTCATGGAATTGGAAAAGACCATCGTCTATTTCAAAGCCTCACTTAAGACAAATGAGCGCGTGATTAAGAAATTGACCAGCGCAACTAGCAATATCAAGAAATACCTAGAGGACCAAGACCTGCTCGAAGATACCCTGATCGAAACCCAACAGGCCATCGAGATGGCAGATATCTATGGAAACGTCCTTCACTCTATGACAGAGACCTTTGCCTCTATCATTTCCAACAACCAGAACAACATCATGAAGACCCTGGCTCTCGTGACCATCGTCATGTCTGTCCCAACTATGATCTTCTCAGCCTACGGGATGAACTTTAAAGATAATGAAATCCCTCTGAACGGTGAACCCCACGCCTTCTGGTTAATCGTCTTTATCGCCTTTGCTATGAGTGTCTCGCTCACTCTCTATCTCATCCATAAAAAATGGTTCTAAGAGGAATCCCTATGTCTCAGATTGATTTACAAAAACTAACCAAGAAAAACCAAGAGTTTATCCACATCGCTACCCAACAATTTCTCAAAGATGGCAAAACAGATGCTGAAATCAAGGCCGTCTTTGAGGAAGTCATTCCTAAAATCCTTGAAGAACAAGCCAAAGGAACGACCGCTCGTTCCCTCTACGGTGCTCCAACCCATTGGGCTCATAGCTTCACTGTCAAGGAGCAGTATGAAAAAGAGCATCCAAAAGAAAATGATGATCCAAAACTCATGATTATGGACTCAGCCCTTTTTATCACCAGTCTCTTTGCATTGGTTAGCGCCCTGACTACCTTCTTCTCTACAGACCAGGCTATTGGCTATGGGTTGATTACCCTCTTGTTGGTTGGACTTGTAGGAGGACTTGCCTTCTACTTGATGTACTACTTTGTCTACCAGTACTATGGACCAGACACAGACCGTAGTCAACGCCCTCCATTCTGGAAATCAATCCTCGTCATCCTGGCCTCTATGGTCCTTTGGTTGGTTGTCTTCTTTGCAACAAGCTTCCTACCGGCCAGCCTCAATCCAGTCCTTGCTCCATTGCCTTTGGCTATCCTAGGAGCGGCTCTTCTCGCCCTTCGCTTCTATCTCAAGAAACGTTTCAATATCCGAAGTGCAAGCGCGGGCCCATCACGTTATTAAGAAAAGTGAAAAGCTATGGCATATAGTCAATCCTTAGCTCAGCAGATTCGAAAAATTCTAGCACTTAAACTTCCTCCCCAAATTTTCGAAGAAGAGTTAGAAGAAAAGAAACTGTTTGGTGGCCTGGCTTTTATGATTCGTGGGAAAATGGTCCTTACAGTCAGTTCCAGAAAGGACGAGCTGGTTATGGTGAGAATTGGCAAAGAAACGGAAAAGCAAGTTCTACCCCGAACAGGAGCTCATACCACATTGATGAGAGGGCGACCTTATCATGGCTATATAGACCTAGATATCGAAGGTCAAAAAGAACTTCCTTACTGGATTGATTTAGCTCTCTCCTATAATCAAGAGTTGACCAAGTAACTCATATCTAGTGAGATTAGTGATTAGAAAAACGAAAAGCAACTGCACAAGCGGTTGCTTTTTCACTTGCTTTCTTGAGATTCAATAGCACTTCTGAATCTCATTCTTATAGTTTTCTCTCATCATTTGTGATAGAATAGGCTTCATACTCAATGAAAATCAAAGAGCAAACTAGGAAGCTAGCCGCAGGTTGCTCAAAGCACTGCTTTGAGGTTGTAGATAGAACTGACGAGGTCAGTAACATATATACGGCAAGGCAAAGCTGACGTGGTTTGAAGAGATTTTCGAAGAGTATCAATCTATTTCTAGGAGGATGAGATATGGTTTCTACTATTGGTATTGTTAGTTTGTCTAGCGGTGTTATCGGAGAGAATTTTGTCAAACACGAAGTCGATTTGGGTATCCAACGTCTCAGGGATCTAGGACTCAATCCTGTCTTTTTACCCCATTCGCTAAAAGGGTTAGACTTTATCAAGGACCATCCTGAGGCACGTGCAGAAGATTTGATGCAGGCCTTTTCGGACGATAGCATCGACATGATCCTCTGCGCCATCGGTGGGGATGATACCTATCGTTTACTACCTTATCTTTTTGAAAACGACCAGCTTCAAAAGGTTATCAAGCCAAAGATGTTTCTTGGCTTCTCGGATACCACTATGAACCACCTTATGTTGCACAAACTAGGGGTCAAGACTTTTTATGGCCAATCCTTTCTAGCAGACATTTGTGAATTAGACAAGGAGATGTTACCCTATAGCTTCCGCTACTTTAAAGAATTGATTGAGACTGGAAGAACCTCAGAAATCCGTCCTAGCGACGTTTGGTATGAGGAACGGACTGATTTTAGTCCCAAGGCCCTGGGAACAGCTCGTGTCAGTCATGCAAATACTGGTTTTGACTTGTTACAAGGAAATGCCCAGTTTGAGGGGGAAATTCTCGGCGGTTGCCTTGAGTCTCTCTATGATATCTTTGACAACTCTCGATACGCAGATAGCACGGAGCTCTGCCAAAAATACAAACTTTTTCCTGACTTATCCGACTGGCAAGGAAAGATTCTCTTGTTAGAAACAAGCGAAGAAAAGCCTGATCCGGAGGACTTCAAAAAGATGTTGCAGGCTTTGAAAGAAACTGGGGTATTTGAGGTCATCAGTGGACTCTTGGTCGGAAAGCCAATGGATGAAACCTTCTATGACGAGTATAAGGAAACGCTATTGGATGTAGTTGACAGCAGTGTCCCGATTGTCTATAATCTGAATGTCGGCCACGCAACTCCAAGAGCCATTGTTCCCTTTGGCGTTCACGCTTATGTGGATGCACAGGAGCAAGTCATTCGCTTTGACTATAACAAAAAATAAACAATTTCTCCATTTTTGTGCTTTGGTATTGATTTTCGTTACAATTTGTGTCTGAATTTATTGCATTTTGCTTATTTCTATGATATCCTTTTGAAGGAGGTGTATATGACTAAACAAAAAATAAATCAAATTGTCGGTTCAATCGGGGCTTTTATCGGGATTATTGTATTTATCGCCTACATCCCACAAATTTTTGCCAATTTACAAGGCAACAAAGCTCAACCATTCCAGCCTTTATCCGCAGCAGTATCTTGTTTAATTTGGGTTATTTACGGATGGACAAAAGAACCTAAGAAGGATTGGATACTAATTATTCCAAACTCAGCTGGCGTTGTCTTAGGTGGACTGACATTTCTCACTGCACTATAAAAGTTACTAGCATATAATCAAAAAGCTGAGATGAGTTTCTCAGCTTTTTCTATATTCTCAGATAGTTAGACGCTTGCACTCACTAATTTCCGTTTTTCCACTCACAATCATTCTCGTGGTCGTCAATCAGACCTGCCGCTTGTAAAAAAGCTAAAACTGCGACTGGACCTGTGAATTTGAATCCTTTTTTTTTGAGATCTTGAGATAACTTTTCAGACAAGGCTGTTTTAGCAGGTGCTAGGTGATAGTCAGGAACATCATTGATGATGGTTTGTCCATCTACAAAAGACCAGAGGTAAGCATCAAAGGAACCGTAGGTTTTCTGGACTTGTAAAAATGCTTGGGCGTTGGCGCGTGTTGCAAAGAGCTTGGCACGATTTCGGATGATGGCTGGATTATCTAACAAGGCTTCCAACTCCTCATCTGTCATCTCAGAGATACATTGGGCTTGATAGTTGTAAAAGACTTCTCGGAAAGCTTGGCGCTTGTTTAGCACCGTTTCCCAAGACAGACCAGCCTGATAAGTCTCCATACAGAGCAGTTCAAAAAGAGCGCGGTCATCATGAAGGGGTTGACCCCACTCTTCGTCATGATAGGCTATATACAGAGGGTTGTTCATTTTAACCCAACCACAGCGTTTTGGCATCTTATTCTCCTATTTGACCAACATCTTAAGAGCTGACTTGATATAGTTCTCAGCTGTATCCGTCGTTCCCTCAAAGAATCTCTTGATTTTCTTAAGCTCGGTTGCCTTGTAACCCAGTGCCAACATGGCTTCCATAGCTTCTTCCAGTTCTTGGTTTTCAGCGCTGGTTTGCACTGCCACCTTGGCAGGAAGATCATCACTAGCCACAACTACCTTCCCTTCCAAGTCCAGCACCATCTGTTGGGCTGTTTTCTTACCGATTTTAGGGAACTTGGTCAAGTAGGTGATGTTCTTAGTCTCGATCGCCTGAACCAAGCCAGCATTGTCATCGGCAGCGATGATAGCAAGAGCTGACACAGGACCAATCCCAGAAACCGAAATCAGACTAAGAAAGAGTTTTTTCTCATCTTCTGATCGAAAACCGTAGAGCAGATGCACGTCCTCACGGACAACTTGGTGCACATAAATTTGGGTCTCTTGATTAACCTGACCTGAGTAGGCATAGGGATTGGCTACATGCAAGATATAACCGATACCATTTGCCTCTAGGACAATGTATTTAGCAGTGATTTTGGTAATGATTCCTTTTAGATATTCGTACATAATTTTTCTCCATTATTTTGCCTATCTAGTATACCATATTTCCCCAAGACAGACTGCAACAAAAGGCGCAACCTCTGGTTGACAAATAGTACAGGAGATTGTATTCTCATTATAAGTAAAAATTGTTAGGATAGAGGTAGAAAAAGGAGGATAGAATAATGAAACTCGCAGAAAAACTATTTGAGCTCAGAAAGGAAAAAGGTTGGTCCCAAGAAAAACTAGCAGAACAAATCAATGTTTCTCGGCAAAGCATCTCCAAATGGGAGTCTGGACAAGTCTTTCCTGAAATCGAAAAAATCATTGAATTAAGTAAGATTTTTCAAGTGACAACTGACTATCTACTATTAGATGAAAACTCTGAAAAAGCTTCCACAGCAGTGATCTTGGAGGAAGACAAGGACAACTACTATAAAGAGGTTAAATCCTTTGGCCTCTGGCAAGTGATTTATATTTTCGTTTTGGCTCTGGCCATCTATCTCTTTTTAGCTGGTTCTAGTTTCCCAGCTGAATTCACCGCCTGGATCTGGCTGACCTTCGTTCTCTTAATCGCTTCTGCAATTGCTATCAACAAGGCTCTCAAAACCAAACAACGTTATCTTGATAAGGTGATTGGTCTTGAGAATCCTTTAGACCAAGACGACTCTACGAAACCTTGAGTCAATTGATTCATATTTTTCAGTACTTTTATAGGACTGGTCTTGTCAAGCAAGTGTAAACCTCGTGTCAAGTTTCCCATGTTCAGTCAAAGTACCTCCTTAGAAAAGCTAAAAAGCCTTGTTCAAAAGGAACAAAGGCTTTTTGTGTTCTTAATATTTCCCCAACTCACGAAGACTAGTATGATTTTCCTGAATACGTCGGAACATCTTTTCCATATCCGACTTGGTGAAATGCACCAAAACAGGACGTCCATGAGGACAGTTATAAGGATTGTCACATTGAGAGAGCTGATAGAGAAGCTGTCTGGCTGAGTGGTCATCGATACGATGGTTGGCCTTGATAGACCGCTTGCAGGACATCATGATAGCCAACTCTGCTCGGTATTTCTTGATCGAAACTTCCTTGGTCAAGAGCAGCATGTCGCACATTTCATAGATACCTGACTCAATCTCTTCTTCTGCCATCCATATGGGATGTTCGCGTAGGATAAATTGATTTTCTCCGTACTCTGCTAGGAAGACGCCCACCTCCTCTAAGAGAGGCATTCTTTCCCTGAGACGAAGGGCATCATCCGCTGGGAATTCAAAGATGTAGGGCACTAGGAGTTGCTGCTGACTCTGGTCAACATTGCCAATACTTTCTCGGTATTCCTCATACTTGACCCGTTCCTGAGCCGCATGCTGGTCTATGATATAGAGGCCATCTCGCCCTTGGGCAAAGAGATAAGTTCCATGCATCTGCCCGAAAAACTCCAACTCTGGGAAGTTTGATGATTCTTCTCGCTCCAGCTTATCATAGGCCTTATCAAGACTAGCTAGATCTAACTCTGGATGATCTAGTTGGTCGTAGTTAGCAGGCTTTCTCTCTGCAAAATGCAGTTTTGCGGGCTTGGTCAACTGGTCCAAGGTTTCCTTGGCAAATAAGGTCAAATCTTTCCCTTCCTCAGTTAATTCAACCTGATGATCAGCCACCTCAGCTTGACTGGGTTTTGAGAGTTCTGTTTTTTCATAGTAGAGCGTATTTTCTTTGAGTGGGAGAATGGTCTGCTCTACCTTTTGACGATTGCGCACGGTCGACTTGGCAAGATTTTCTAAAGCATCAGGTATCAAGGCTTGTTCCTTGAGACTGTTAGAAATAGCCTCTGAAAGCAGCGCCATCAGTTCTTTTTCCTTAGAAATTCGCACTTCTTGTTTGGTTGGATGCACATTGACATCAGCCAGATAAGGATCGATATGGATGTGAATGACAGCCAGTGGAAAGCGCCCTACCATGAGTTTGCTTCCGTAACCGTCAAGGATAGCGCGATTGAGCAAGAAGTTCTTGATATAACGGCCATTGATAAAGAGGCTGATATAGTTGCGGTTGGCTCGGGTTAACTCAGGCAAAGACACAAAACCTGTAATTTCAAAATCTAGATCCGAATTCTCAATGGCAATCATCTTCTTAGCACTCGCCAAACCGTAAATCCCTGCAATAGCTTGACGCAGTTGACCAGTCCCTGCTGTCCGTGTCATTTCCTTGCCATCACTAATCAAGCTAAAAGAAATCTCAGGATGGGCCAACCCCAGACGGTTGACAATATCAATGATATGAGACAACTCCGCCTGCTGGCTCTTCATATACTTGAGGCGGGCTGGTGTATTGAAAAAGAGGTCCTCCACACAAACCTTGGTCCCCACAGGACTAGTCGCTGGGATGATTTCTTCAACTTCTCCTCCACGCGCAACGATCTTGGTCCCATGACTCTCACCATCCACCGCTGTCAACAGAGTCAATACACTGACAGAAGCGATAGAGGGCAAGGCTTCACCACGAAAACCAAGCGTCCGAATCCGAAAGAGGTCTGCTTGATTTTTTATCTTACTGGTCGCATGGCGACGGAGAGCCAATTCCACCTCATCGTGGGCAATTCCATGACCATTATCGGTGATTTGAATTTTCTTAAGACCAGCTTCCTCAATCTCAATGATAATCTGGCTAGAACCGGCGTCAATAGCATTTTCTACCAACTCTTTGACCACACTAGCAGGACGTTCAATAACCTCCCCTGCTGCAATCTGGTTTGCCAGCACCTCTGGCAATTCAATAATATGAGACATCTTTCAGCCCCTTTCTGTATCTATTTTCCTAGAAATTGATTAGTGCTATTATACCATATTTCAGATACTATCAGAAAAAGCAAATACCACATAGACTCCAAATCCCGCCGCATAGGCAAAAGCTCTTGCCATGGGCCCTAAAATAGTGTTTAATAAAGGTGTACAAGAAGTGATCACAATTTTGTATGAAATATAAGGAGAGAAATTTATGAAAGTAGAACTACAGATTAAGGAGACTTACAAGGAAGAAAAGCTGATTGTCCAAGCACCTCAGCCAACCGAAAAAGTCCAGAAAGTCATCGAGTTCGCTGAAAATCTTGACCAAAAAGAAACAATCAAAGGTAAGATTGATGATCAGGTCTATCTAGTTGAAATTGGCAAGATTCAGCGCTTCTATATCGAGAATCGAAAGGTTCTAGCAGAAACTGCCAGTCAGATCTACAGCATTGATTTGCGACTCTATCAAGTGCTTGAAATTCTACCGACAACTTTTATCCAAATTTCCCAATCTGAAATCGTCAATATCGACTCCATCTCTCATCTCAGGCTCACGCCCAATGGTCTGGTTGAAATTTTCTTGAAAAACGAAAGTTTCACCTACTCTTCACGCCGTTACCTAAAAACCATCAAGGAGAAATTAGAACTATGAAAAAACAAATCTTTCACGATGCAGCCACTGGTGTTCTTATCGGCCTCATCCTCTCTATCCTCTTTTCACTCATTTATGCACCAAATACCTATGCCCCACTGAGCCCCGAGTCTCTGATTGGCCAAGCGATGGTTCAACATCAGGTTCACGGTGCCCTGGTCTTACTCTACTGCACGATTATCTGGTCAGCTATCGGCGTTCTCTTTAGCTTTGGCAGTCGCTTATTCAGCCGTGACTGGAGCCTTCTCCGTGCGACGCTTTCCCATTTCTTCCTCATGCTGGCTGGCTTTGCCCCACTAGCAACTCTGGCTGGTTGGTTTCCCTTCCACTGGACCTTCTATCTCCAGCTCATTCCAGAGTTTGCGATTGTCTACCTCATCATCTGGGCTATTCTCTATAAAAGAGAGGCAAAAAAAGTAGACCATATCAATCAACTCTTGGCCCATAAAAAGTAATAGAGAAAAATCCCACTCACAAATGCATGAGTGGGGGTCTTTTTATAATTTTTGCTTGAACTCGACTAAGACATTCATAGCCTGCATAGGCGTCATGTTGTAAACATCCAGTTCAGCTAATTCTGCTAGGATAGGATGCTCTTCAGGCGTATCAAAGAGTGACATCTGTTCAGTGATGGCGCTAGTTTGCCTCATCGGAACTGGACTTTCTTGCCCCTGACTCTCCAGTTGCGTTAAAATCTTATCCGCTCTTGCTAAAAGTTCTGCTGGTAAGCCAGCAATCTTAGCAACATGGATACCGTAAGATTTGTCAGCTGGTCCTGGTTCAATCTTGTGAAGGAAGGTGACTTGTCCATCCTGCTCCAAGGTTGCCACGTGGACATTGATCAAGTGTTCCAAGCTAGACTCCAGACTGGTCAACTCATGGTAGTGGGTCGCAAAGAGGGTCTTGGCTCCGATATGTTCATGAATGTATTCAATGATGGACTGGGCAAGAGCCATCCCATCATAAGTTGCAGTTCCACGTCCCAATTCATCAAAGAGAATCAAGGAATTCTTGGTTGCATGCGAAATGGCATTGTTGGCCTCCATCATCTCTACCATGAAGGTTGATTGCCCTGAAACCAAGTCATCTGCTGCTCCAATGCGGGTAAAAATAGCATCAAAAATCGGCAAATGAGCGCTCTCAGCCGGAACATAAGAACCCAGCTGAGCCATAACCGCCGTCATAGCTAGCTGGCGCATGTAGGTAGACTTCCCGCTCATATTGGGCCCTGTAATCAATTGAATGCTGGTATCTTCTGACATCTGAATACTGTTTGGAATATAGGTCTGAGCTCCCATGACCTTTTCAACGACCGCATGGCGTCCTTTCTGGATAGCGATTTGGGAATCCTCTCCAAACTCAGGCCGAATCAAATGCTGGGTTTCAGCCACAACTGCGAGACTTTGCAAGACATCAACCGTCGCAATTCCTTGGGCTAAAGCCTGCAATCGCTGGATGTACTTGCTGACTTCCTCACGGATGCGCATAAAGATTTCATACTCTAGGTCGGCTGACTTCTCACGCGCCTCCAACATATCCCCCTCGATACGGGCTAATTCCTCAGTACCAAAGCGTTCTGAGTTTTTCAGCGTCGCCTTGCGGAAAAAGTGGGCTGGCACATTTCCCAGTTGCGAATTGGTCACATGGAAATAGTAACCATCCTTTTTATTGTAGTCAATCTTGAGCGTGCTGATGCCAGAGTTTTCTCTCTCCTTAGCCTCAATCTCAGCAATCCATCCAGTCCCTTCTCTGAGCACTAGGCGGTATTTATCCAAGGTCTCATCAAATCCCGTACGGATAATGCCACCCTCCGTAATCACATGAGGAGCTTCAGGAGCAATCGCTGCGCTAATCAAGCTCTCCAACTCAGGGATTCCATCCAACTGTGTGATGAGATAGGCCAGAGCAGGCTGCTCCATGCCTTCTAAAATCGCACGAATCCGTGGCACACTAGACAAGGTGGTCGCTAACTGCAAGAGATCCTTGGGATTGGTCTTGCCAAAAGAAACCCGACTAGCCAAGCGTTCGATATCATAAACACCTTTGAGACTGTCTGTCAAATCACTGCGCTCAAAGAAGTGGTCAAGAAAGACCTGCACCACCTCTTGACGCTGGACGATTCGCTCCTTATCAATCAAAGGGCGATGAATCCAAGAACGCAAGAGGCGCATACCCATAGCTGTTTTGGTTTCATCCAAAAGCCAGAAAAGACTGCCTTGCTTCTTGCCTGAACGGGCATTCTCAACCAAATCCAGACTAGCCTTGGTCGCATAGTCCATCTGTAAGAAATCTTTGATTTCATAGCGAATAACGGGTTTGAGATGGTTCAATTCCCGCATCTGGGTCCGATGAACATACTGGAGCAACTTACTAGCTGCCGCTTGCTCCACAGTTGCTAAACGTGAATCCAGTAAATGAATATCCTCAAAGCCTTCTTTCTCGTAGGAAAGTACCAGATTCATCTGACGACTGAGGATTTGTTCTTCTTCCTCAGACAAGTCATAACCCAGTACCACTTCACGAGCCTTGAGGTTACGGATTTCCCCACAAACCAGCGTAAAATCCAATAGACCCGTCACATAAAAGTCACCAGTCACCAGATCCATATAGGCTAGGCCAAATTGATTGCCATCACGATCTATGGCAACCAAGAAATTGTTCTGACTATCGGGCTTACTGCTATCGACGACCGTTCCAGGTGTGATGACCTGAACCACCTCGCGCTTAACCACCCCAACTGCTTGTTTGGGATCTTCCATCTGCTCAGCAATGGCAACTTTATAGCCCTGCTCAATCAGAACATCGATATACTGCTGGGCAGAATGATAGGGAACACCAGCCATGGGTATCGGATTTTCTGCATTTTTATTACGACTGGTCAGTGAAATCTCTAAAATCTGCGCCGCATTGACCGCATCTTCGTAAAACAGCTCATAAAAATCACCCATCCGAAAGAGCAGAAAAGCATCTGGATATTGCTTTTTAATATCCACATACTGCTGCATACCAGGTGATAGTTTTTCTGTCGTCATATTGGCTCTCTCCTTGTCAAAAATAAGGCTTGGGAACAAGTCCCAAAACCCTATTTATCCTTCATCAAATCTAGCAGACGCTCTTCCATGAGCTTGGCAACATGCTGGTCTCGACAAATAACCAGTAAGGTATTGGCACCAGCAACCGTCCCTAAAATCGCCTCGTCCTTATTTTCATCAACAATATTTGCTAACACGGCCGCTTCTCCCAGCTTGGTATGAAGTACCAAAGTAAACTCTGCTCTCGCAACCCCTTCTAAATGATGCGACAAAAACTCTACCAAATCAATCTTTTCTGTTTCATTCGCTAGCACATAATATACCATACCATTTTTCTTAACCTTGATCAAGCCGATTTCGCGCAAATCGCGAGACAAGGTCGTTTGCGTCACAAAGACATTCCGAACTTCTAGGCGATCTTGGATATCCTTTTGTGTAGCTAGTTTTTCCTCAGTGATCATCTTTTTAATCAACTGGTGTCGTTCTTTTTTTCTCATATCAACCTCTTACATGAATATTTATAACCGATTTCGGGTTTATTTTTAGATATAATTATACCAAAAAAACTGAATAATTCAAAAAAATCTTTCTTCTTTCACTAAATTTATGATAAAATAGAATAAAAGTCCAAAAGGAGCCTACTTATGAGTACAAAAAAACTGATTGCTAGTGAATTGGCTAGCGTCATCGATAGCCTAGATCAAGAGGCTATTTTAAATTTACTAGAACAACCAAAAAACTCTGACATGGGAGATATCGCTTTCCCTGCTTTCTCACTTGCAAAAGTCGAACGCAAGGCACCTCAAATGATTGCTGCTGAAATCGCTGAAAAAATCAACAGCCAAGCCTTTGAAAAAGTTGTTGCAACTGGCCCTTACGTCAACTTCTTCCTTGATAAAGCTGCCATTTCTGAAGCAGTTATCAAAGAGATCATAGAAAAAGGATCTGACTACGCTCAACAAACGGAAGGCAGAGAGCAAAATATCACGATTGACCTATCAAGTCCAAACATCGCAAAACCTTTCTCAGTAGGTCACTTACGTTCAACTGTTATCGGAGATGCTCTTTCTAATATCTTTAAGAAAATGGGCTACAACACTATTAAAATCAACCACCTTGGAGACTGGGGTAAACAGTTTGGTCTTCTCATGGTTGCTTATAAAAAATGGGGAAGTAAGGAAGCCGTAGAAGCTAATCCAATTGACGAATTGTTAAAATTGTACGTTCGCATCAATGCTGAAATCGAAAATGACCCAGCTCTTGATGATGAAGGACGTCGCTGGTTTAAAAAATTGGAAGATGGCGATCCAGAAGCAACTCAACTTTGGCAATGGTTCCGTGATGAAAGTTTGGTTGAGTTCAACCGCATTTACAAACTGTTGAACGTTGAATTTGACAGTTTGAACGGTGAAGCCTTCTACAACGATAAGATGGATGAGGCCGTGCAAATCCTTGAAGAAAAAGGTTTGCTAGAAGAATCACGCGGCGCTAGCATTGTCAACCTCGATGATGTTGAACTTCCACCTGCTATGATTAAGAAATCTGACGGTGCAACCCTCTACATCACACGTGACATTGCGACAGCTATCTACCGTGCACGTACTTACAATTTTGTTAAAAATGTCTACGCAGTTGGTCAAGAGCAGTCTAACCACTTTAAACAGTTAAAAGCCGTCTTGAAAAAAATGGGATTTGACTGGAGCGATGATATGATTCACGTAGACTTCGGTCTGGTAACCAAAAATCGTCAAAAGCTCTCTACTCGTAAAGGAAATATCATCCTGCTCGAACCTACTCTTCAAGAAGCTATCAGCCGTGCCAAAGCACAAATCGAAGCGAAAAATCCTGATCTCGAAAACAAGGAACAGGTTGCCCAAGCTGTCGGAGTGGGAGCTGTTAAATTCTATGACCTCAAGACTGACCGCCGAAATGGTTACGACTTTGACCTTGAAGCTATGGTTTCCTTTGAAGGAGAGACTGGTCCATACATCCAATACGCTTACGCTCGTATTCAGTCTCTACTTAGAAAAGCAGACTTCCAACCAAATGCTCAAGCAAGTTACAGTCTAAGTGATGCTGAAAGCTGGGAAATTATCAAACTTCTCCAAGACTTTGCCCGTGTCATCAAACGCGCATCTGTTAACTATGATCCATCGCTCATTGCCAAGTATGCAATCAGCTTGGCTCAAGCCTTCAATAAATACTATGCCCACACTCGTATCTTGGATGAAAGTCCAGAGCGCGACAGTCGCCTAGCCCTCAGCTACGCAACAGCTGTTGTTCTCAAAGAAGCCCTTCGTTTGCTCGGAGTAGAAGCACCAGAGAAGATGTGATTCAGTACTAACAATTGGAACTAAAGTTCCTAATTGTTAGACACTAGCCGCTTTTATGCGGACTAGCTAACTGCTTCACTAGTATTGTAATAGAAATAATATCGATTTCTATTACAATACGTCGTAATCTTCAAGTTACTTGATTGCAAAGCAATCTAAGTAACTAACACCAAATCCTATAAGGGATTTGGCTAGGCGCTTCACTAGTTCTGGGACATAAATATTATCGATTTATGTCCCAGAACGTCGTAACCAGTACGAACTGCCTAAACGCTTCACTATTATCTCGAAACAAATAATATCGATTTGTTTCGAGATAGGTCGTAATCTTTTAAATCACTTGATTGCAAAACAATCTAAGTAACTAACGCCAAATCCTATACGGACTTTGAGTTGGTGCTTTACTAGTCTTCATTAAAAATTGGACGGACGTTTCAGTTAAAGGTCCAGACCGTCTGACTTAATCTATCAGATACCTGTTCTGTTCGTCTAGTGACTTAGTTGAAAAGCGAAAATTTCTTTCGCTTTTCTTATGTCATCAACTTTTTTATCAAATCAGGAGAGATTTTATGAGCCAGTATGCTTATATCTTAGTTCTTATCAGTCTTGTCGTTCTTTTTCTCATCAATAAATACGAAAAAGAAAAACTTCAACAACTCCTTCAGGAACAGCTTTTGAAAGACGAAGCTTTCAAAACAGACATACGCGAAAGAATCCAAACAACGGAAAATATCAATGATGTCATAGCCTACATCAATAAAGGGTATCGTTTGGGACTCCTGCTTTCTAAGGAAATCACTGAGCAACTGAAATAAGGGAATCCGAGAAGCTTTCTTCTCGGATTTTTTACTCTCATCAATCCCATTTCCTTGTGATAATCATATCTTTCATATGATTTTTCTGAAATTTTCTAAATTTTTCAAAAATTCTCTTGCATTTTTCATAAGTTTCTTGTAGAATAGAACTTATCTATTCAGATTATTCTGAAAATTCAAAAACGGGAGGTTTTTATGTCACAAGTTACTTCATCACACCAATCTACCTGGACAAGCAAGCTGAAAGCAATGGGACCCGGGATCCTAATGGCTTCCGCTGCAGTCGGAGGTTCTCACATCGTATCCTCTACTCAAGCTGGCGGTTCTTATGGATGGTCTCTGCTTCTCTTGGTCATCTTAGCCAATGTTTTTAAATATCCATTTTTCCGTTTTGGTGCTGAATACACAGCAGATACTGGAAAGACCTTGGTTGAAGGCTATGCCGAAAAAGGAAAACTCTATCTCTGGATTTTCTTTATCCTCAATGTCTTTTCTGCCTTGGTCAATACTGCCGGTGTTGCCATCCTTTGCTCAGCTATCATTGCTAGCGCCTTTCCAATGATTGGTCTTAGCATCACTCAATGGTCTCTCATCCTTGTTGCGGTCATTTGGGCTATGTTGCTCTTTGGGGGGTACAAACTATTGGACGGTATGGCAAAATGGATCATGTCTGCCTTAACTATTGCAACTGTTCTTGCCGTCATCATTGCTGCCGTTAAGCACCCAGAATACAGCTCTGATTTTATCGAGAAAACACCTTGGCAAATGGCAGCCCTCCCCTTTATCGTTTCCCTTCTAGGCTGGATGCCTGCTCCTATTGAAATCTCAGCCATCAACTCACTTTGGTCAGCCGAAAAGAAAAAGACCGTCAACTTTAATACCGAAGACGCCCTTTTCGACTTTAACGTCGGCTACATTGGAACTGCTATTCTAGCTGTATTCTTTGTGGCACTAGGAGCACTCATTCAGTATCCTACAGGTCAAGCAGTTGAAGCTGCATCTGCCAAATACATCTCGCAATTTGTGGGCATGTATGCCTCTGTCCTGGGCGAATGGTCTCGATATTTGATTACCTTCATCGCTTTCCTCTGTATCTTTGGGACAGTGATTACTGTCATCGATGGCTATTCACGTGTCAATCAGGCCTCCCTTCAACTCTTGGCAAATCAAAAAGAGGATAATCGTAAATCTTTGAACATCTGGATGACCATCACAGCTATCATTGGTATCGTCATCATCAAGTTCTTTGCCGGTCAAGTTTCAACCATGCTCCGCTTTGCCATGATTGGATCTTTTCTTACAACACCATTCTTTGCCCTTTTGAACTATGTCTTGGTCGCAGGTGAAAATAAAAATCTTCCTTCTTGGTTGAAACTCCTCGCCATTGCAGGATTGATCTTCCTCTTTGGATTTGCCATCTTCTTTATCTATGCACTTGCCATCGGAAAAGCAGGTTAGTTCACAAAGCAGCACCCTCGTCTGGGTGCTTTTTCTGCATTCAAAAGGCAGTTGAGAAAACCTAACTGCCTACTTGAACGATTCTAACTTTCTGAGTCCAATCCATATAAGTCCGCGATAATCGCTGCGACCTTTTTAATATCTCCCAGCATTCCTCTCATTTCAAAGTCAGCCAATACAGGGAAACCAAAGCGCTGGCTGTACTGCTTGGCAGTCAGACAGTACTGGTTATTAAAATTACGATTACCAGAGCCCACTACACCAAAACACTTACTGGCATTGTCTCCATAGGCGATAAAATCACCCACTGGAGTCGTTAAAATCTCAACATCGCCGTTATCGACACCATTTCCACCTTCTAGATAGGTTGGTAAAAAGGCGACATAAGGATGATCCATTTCAAAGAAATCTTTCCCTTCCTTGACTAGATCCTTGATATGAATCTTTTGTACCTCAATCCCTTCGTACTGGGACAAGAGATAGTCCTTGAGTCGAGTTACAAAACTCTCTGTATTCCCACTCAAACTGATATACACTAAGGATATTTTTTTCATGTTAACCTCGATTTTTATGTTTACGATATAAAAAGAACTAACAAGATTGTAACTTGATAGTTCTTTTTTGTCAATACTTAGGCAGCTTCTTCTGCTTCAACTTCCTCAGCCAAATCTTTTTGTTGACGCCACATCTTGTAAAAGACAATGGCAAGGAAGAGGACATTGATAACAACAAATAAAATCGTTGTTCCCTTTCCAAGGACTTCTGTTCCTAGTCGCAAAGTTTCATCACGGATAGCTTGTACAGCATCTTGCATTCCCATATAAGTATAAATCGAACCAACAATGGCAAGCAAAACATAAGCAATGTAAGCATAATTTGCATATTGCAAATGATTACGAACCAAGAGCACAATACCTGCGACTACTAAAATCGCAGATAAAATAATCAAAACGATGTTAACAGTCGAATGCGATAATTCAGCTGTCTTATGTAGATAATTAATCGTATCCTCCAGCTGCTGAGCGCTAATGCCTTGTACTTGTGCTTGTGCTTGACTGGCACCTAGTGCTTCTTTACTAGGTACTGGACTTAGTATTCCAAACAAAGACATAGCTGAAATCAATGCTGATAGGACTAATAAAACCCAAAGATAAATAGGTTTCTTTTTCATAATTTTTCCTCCTTAAGGTATTTTGGACATTATAGCATTTTTTGCACGTAAATACAAGCTTTACAGGGAACTTTCGACTTGTTTGCGGTAAGCTTTTGGTGATTTTCCGCACAATTTACGGAAAACCTTGTAGAAATATCCAACATTGCTGTACCCAACAGCATAGCAAACATCTTCAATACTATCATTGGTTGAAAGCAAGAGCTGTTGCGCTGCCTTAATCCGCTGTTTGTTGAGCAATTCCGCAAAGGTTGAGTTGGTTTCTCTTTTGATTAGCTGACCGAGGTAGACAGGATTTATAAAGAGATCCTTGCTGATATCCTTAAGCGAAAGCTCTTTCTGGTAATCACGCCCGATGACTTCAAGAACACTCACCACATTTTCATTCATGCGGTACTGGCCAAAAAACTTAGTCAAGGTTTCTTTGATGTAGGCAACCAATTCTTTAAAGGAGTTAATAGCATGGATGGCTTTGACAATCTCAGTCATATCATCCGCTTTTAGATGCTCAAACAAGTGGAAGACATCCATGACAAACTGAGTAAAGAGTTGTTTGGTGATAGCCACGCGCGGTGTGTTCTTTAAGACAACCTTCTCCAGTAGGGTCAATTCTTCAATGATTTGATTGATATTTCCTTGGATAATCACGCGATAAATCGGTTCGTAATAAGCAAATAAACTCTCGGATTTTTCTAGATTAACTGAACCGTAGAAGAGGGCTTTTTCTGCATTGATCTTCCATTTTTCAAAGGCTTGTTGGTAGGGTGCTTCAAAAGGCGTTACTACGATTCCATCTAGTGGCTGATCAGAGATAAAAATCTGCCAGTCTTGACCTAAAACATAGTAAGGAATAGTGAAAGATCCTTGTTTTTCCTTGGAAAGACCAATCCACCAGTTGTCTTTACCTGCTAAGAAGTTGACAAAGCCTTCTTCATCCAATTCTTGGCTGAGAGTTTGACTTTGCTCCACCTTTTCCTGAAGTTGACTCGCAATTTTTTCTAATAAATGACTCAACTCCACCTTATCCACTGGCTTCACCAAATAATCCACGACACTCAGGTTCATTGCTTTCTTGACATAGTCAAACTCCTGATAGCCAGACAGCAAGATATAATAGGTATCTGGAAGCAGCTCTTTCATTTCCTTAATCATCTCAAGCCCTGTCTTATCTGGCATATTGACATCGGAAATGATCACATCTACTGGATTTTCCTTGACATAGTCTAAAGCATCATCTGCGTGATTAGCTGTTGCGACGATTTGCATATCCCATTTTTCAAAGGGGATTAATCGCTTGAGCCCCTCTGTCACCATATACTCGTCGTCTACTAATAAAACTTTATACATTTCCCTTCCTTTCTATTCATTTTGAATAGTAATACGGTAACGAACACCTTCTTGCTCAGCTGACTCTACACTGATTTGGTAGCGATCCCCAAAATAGAGGACAAAGCGTTCGTGTACATTGACTATTCCAATTGATTGTCGCTCTCCGCTATAGCTTGCCTCGTGCTCAAAACTTCTCTGAGTTAGTTTTTCTTGCAAGCTAGCTAGTTTCTCAGCAGTCATCCCGCGACCATTGTCTACCACTAGAATTTCAACAAATCCCTCACCCTTCAAGACCTTGATGCTGATTACATTGTCTGTTCGACGGTGGTCAATACCGTGGGCAAAGTAGTTTTCTACCAATGGTTGGAGCGTAAACTTGGGAATCTTCATATTTTCTAATTCTGGCGCAATCTTAAAACCATAGGCAACTGACTTTGGATAACGCACCATACAGAGATAGCTGTATTTGCGACAAAATTCTAATTCTTGCTTCAGCGTCGTTTCCCGCTCGTCGGAGATATTATTGCGTAGTAAACTGCTAAATTCATAGATAATATCCGCCAGTTCATCTTGGCTTTCCATGACGGCATACATGCGCAGAAACTCTAAGGTATTGTACATAAAGTGAGGATTGATTTGAGCTTGCAGGGCTCGCATATTAGCATCTTTTTGACTGAGCTCTAGCTGGTAAATATCGTGGATATTCTTTTCCAGGCGATCCAACATATCATTGGTGGTTTCTGCGATGAGGAGCAATTCCTGATCTTTTTCAGAAGTATCGATGCGAAGTCCCTCTTCTCCTTGAGCAATCACCTCGATAGAATCTACTAAATCTACGACCTGCCTTTGGTAATTGGAGAAGGTCTGCCTCAAGGTCACATATAAAATAATAATAAAGAGAACACTCAAACCAACAATGACAGCAGAACTGGTCAAAGTGCCCTTAAGAACAAAATCCTTAGGAACTGCTGATTGGACTTGATAGCCATGTGATGTCAAACCAACAATCCAATTTTCCCGTTCAGCTACTACATTTTCTCCTATATGAAACAATTCAGTATCAAAAGGGGAAGTGATCGTCACGGCCACAGGAGTCAGACCGCGAGTATTATCAATTGCTTGGTAAAGTACATCCTGCGATAAAGAAATGTAGATAACACCTAGAGACTGATCGGAGTTAGGATCAAGTACTGGTATGGCAAAACTATTGGCTGCTGGTTTGAAATCCTCAGCAAGAATTTTCTCTCCGCTACGTTTCTCTCTAGTAGAAACGTAGACTTCCTTGTAGTCTTGCAAAACAATTGCAACACCTGTCACAAAGTCATTTCTTACATACAAATCATCAATGTTTTCATACAAGGATACTGAGACATAGGGAGACGCTTTACGTTGCAACAGCCAGTAAAAATAATCCGATGTACTCAGACTAAAATACTTGTAAATCCCTTCAATCCGTGCTCGATTTTCAACCAGTTCCTGCGCTAGCTGAGTCGACTCTCTGTGGTAATATTCAATCTCACTCACTGTTCGAGTCGTCACACGTTGAGCTACTCGCTGGGCTTCTTTTTCACGGGAACTCCAGTCAGCATAGGAGAGCATGACTGCAAAGCTTGCAATGATGACAATCATCACCAAGGTATAGATGCGCAAGAGCGAGTGGAGCCAGAACGGCTTCATTTTATTTTGTCGCCAATTTTTCATGGATACTTTCATATACGGGTTCCAACATATCACTGATAAAGAAATGCCATACACCAATTCCTACGAAAAAGAGGAGGGCAGGCATATAGTAACCAATTCCTACAAGCATGACTGTACCAAATAAAACCTTGGCAATTGCCGGCAAATTCATAAAAATTCCGATAAGAGCGAGTTTTACAGTATTTCGATAAGAGAGCTCATAGTGAACTTGTAGTTTCAATGAAACGGTATAAGCCAAAAAAACAAAGGCAACAACAAGGATATTGAGAAAAGTTGCCAAGAGATGGAAGATAGTCTGATGGGGCAATTGAACCAAAAGGTACAAACCATAGATTAAGACTAAATCTACAAGTACAAAACTATAGAAAGCTAGGTTACTCTTGACAAAGTTACTCTTATACAATTCCCAAGCTTCTTTCAAACTATAAGCCCGATAAGTATAACCGTTCTCCGCATATAAACTCATAAGAGTTGCGCTAGCTGGTGCCAAACCAAAGACTACACCTCCTGCTAGTGTGAATAACCAGAAAAAAGCCGTCGCAATCATTCCTAAAAAGAAACGATTAAAGACGAATTCTAGAAACTTTCCCATAATATCCTCCTTAAAACAACTATGTAACTATTATATCATATTTCAAACGTTTTCAAAAACATAGAGCACCCATTTACAATCCTCTAAAAGCGTGATACAATTGATTTTGACAGTTTTATATAAGGAGATTCTCATGAAGAAAAATATCTTAACTACCCTCTTAGCCGTCGTCCTCTACTTCCTCTGTCTAGGAATCGGAGTATTACTTGGACACTTGGTAGACTCAACGGGCAATATGTTCTACGCGCCTGCCTTTTCTGCCCTTGTCGGGGGGAGCGTCTACATGCTTCTTTTAGCAAAGGTTCCTCGTTTTGGAGCGATTACCACTCTCGGACTCTTTATGGCTCTCTTTTTTCTAGCTAGTAAACACGGTGCTGGTGCCTTTCTACCAGCTATCACCTGCGGTCTTGCAGCAGATGCTATCGCTCGCCTCGGTAACTATAAAGATCGAATCAAAAACACCCTCTCCTTCCTCGTCTTTGCTTTTAGCACAAGTGGTCCTATCTTCCTCATGTGGATCCGTCCCAAAGCTTACGTGGCCACCTTACTTGCGCGTGGGAAATCCCAAGAATACATCGACCGTATCATGGTCCCTCCAGAGTTGGACAAAATTTTTCTCTTTGTCGCAAGCATTCTCCTTTGTGCCTTGATTGGTGCTTTGCTTGGGCAGTTTCTAAGTCAAAAAATAGCCGATAAAAAAATATAATGTAAAAAGCCCTGAAGACTAGCAATGCCTAGTTCCAGGGCTTTTTAAATATACAATCTTAGAATTCACTGTAGATAAATTCTTGAATATTCGAAAAATCGGTCACAAAACAGTAAATCACAATGCTTAAGATAACCGTATAGAAAAATAGTGTCCACAAGATTAAACGATGTGTGTTAGTTAGCTTGGTTTGCAAATTTGTAAAGTTCTTTTTCAACTTCCATCCATCCTTTCACTCCAACGTGCATCACGTCAAATAAAAAGTAATCATCATATTCTCTGTTTCCATAGTTTAGCACCGTTGCACCATGGCTTTTTGCGACATCTTCTATTTTTTTATAAGTTTTTTCCCGCATCTCTCTTGAGACACCTGTGTAGTCGTTCCATTTCCCGTTTACTGGGAAAATGATGACTTCAACTTCGATTCCCAATTCTTTAGCAACTGTCAAGAAGAGTTCCATATCTGAATATTCTGGTGACTCCAGGTAGCTCAAATCTTTATTAGAATCTTTCAGTGATGCATAGCGGTCTTTTAAGTAAGTATTGTAGTAGTTATTATCCACCGCATAGTCATTGTTGTCTGTTTTCTTTTTGACCTCTTCTACAAACTGATTCGTCATTTTCTCCCAATCATAGTCTGGGGTTTTATCTCCTAGTGAAGGATAATCTGATTTAGCATGTTTTTGATAAAAAGTCTGTTTGAGCTTAAAGGAATAAATCGCCTTATCTAACTCTAATAGTTTTTTATCAACAATGGTTCCTTTTCCATCTATGAAATAACTTTTATATTTTCTGTAGATGTCATTTTGTTGCTTGTTCCCTTTGGTAATCTGGATAATGCGATTGATTATTTTTTCTTTCGTTTCTTTGCTAATCTTGTCATTATCTAGCATATGGAAAATATGTTCCTGAGAAGCCTTGTTCAAAAAGGCATCTTGATGGGTCCCATCTTTTTCAAACCACTGAACAGACTCTACTATAGCTACTTTTCGCTTACTCATCGATCCTTCAATAGAGCCCAAGGTCGTAGCCTGAATGATGTTTTGAGAATAACTGGTCCCAATCTGCATGATATAAAAATCGTTGTAGTTAAAAATTTTATTGGGATGATAGTCTTCATTTATCGTCGCAACCAACTCAGATGACCCCAATAAAACCAGTGTGTTGGGAGTGATATTGCTTGTTAAAATATCTCTACTTTTATACTTTTCATACGAAGTGCTATAACGAATACTGTTATCCTTGACTTTATAATAATCATCAATCTTCTTGACATATGTCACATTTAAAAGGGCAAGCGTCGCAATTACGAGCACAAGCGATAGTAAAAATGCTTTTAATTTAATCATCTCGTTTTATCCTATCCCTTCAATCTGGCAGACTTCTTTTCAATCTCTTATCTCTTTAAAATCGTCAGTAAGATTTTATAGGGTTCACCTGAAAAGATAAAGAAACCAACCATAACCAGATTCATGGTCACAAACCAACTTAGTAGCTTATACCAGTTTTTGTTTTTATTTTTCTTATAAAAATTGCTTTTCTTTTGATACACTTCAAATCCAGCCATCAAGACACCATGATAAAAACCATAGACAATGTAGCTAACACTAAGACCATGCCAAAAACCCATGACCAACATATTGACCATATAGGCATAGGTTGCATTGTGTAGTCTATTTTTAAACCATTTTTTCCTGATAACCTGCATCAATACTCTTGAAAATACAAAATCTCTCAACCAGGTCGACAAGGTGATATGCCATCTGGTCCAAAAATCCTTGATATCGACACTCAAGAAAGGTTTGTTAAAGTTCATTGGTGTCTGAATACCTAGAATATTACTACTTCCAACGGCCATTAGACTATAGCCTGCAAAGTCGAAGAACAGATACAAGGTATAGAGGTACATATACTTGATTGAATAGACGACTGTGCCAGTATTATTTAGAGCGAGTAACATCTGGTAAACATAGGTTGATAAAACAACCTTGTAAAGAAGGCCTAGAACGATACGATACACACCGTCCCCTGCTAACTCTAGATACTCTTTTCGGGGCATGACCTCGTTTATCTCTTTTAAAAATCTCCTACTCCGATCAATCGGACCAGCACTAACTGTTGGGAAAAAGAGCAAAAACTGTAGATAATCTTTTACACCAATCTTTTCTTTGATCAAGCCATCCGATATTTCTAGCATGATCTGAATGGTCTTAAAGGACATGTAGGAAATTCCAATAAAGGCCAACAAATGCAGAGAAGTCAGGGCAAAGACTTTATTGATCACCAAAGGAAGAATGGAAAGGAAAACCAGTGGTTTCAACCGCTTTGCTTCTATCCTCTGTGCTAGAAAAACCAGAAAATATTGGTAAACGATAAAGGCGAGTAAATAGACCATCATCGCTCGACTCTTGCCATAAATAGCTCCTGCGAATAAGAAAGAGAGCGCCAAAATATAATAGTCCTTACGTTTTTCAAAAAAGTTTACCACAAAACCAATCAGTAAAACTATAAACAAGAGAAGGAAAAACTCATTCCCCTCAAAATAATTCATATCAACCGAACTCCTTTTTCATTTTCTTATCTTGCTTCAGAACTTATCTTTCTAGTTTTTTCCTATCCTATCACTAGAGAGAATTAGCTTTATCTATTATACCATAATTTAAAAACTTTAAATGCCCCTGTTGGCAGCTTCCTAGAACAAAAAAGAGCCGAATGGCTCTTTTTATTTATGACTTAATTTCTTGGTCAAGAAATCTCCCAAGAACTGAATCGTGAAGATAATCAAGATGATAATGATGGTTGCTAAAACTGTCACATCGTGATTGAAACGGTTAAATCCATAAGCGATGGCTACGTTACCGATACCACCAGCTCCGACCGCACCAGCCATAGCTGTTTCACCGACTAGTGAAATCAAGGTCACAGTCGTCACACGAATCAAATCTGGAAGACCTTCCGATAGATAAACACCCACGATGTCCCAGAAAGTCGCTCCACTAGCCTGCGCCGCTTCAATCACACCGCCATCTAGCTCAGCCAAGACCACCTGCACCTGACGGGCAAAGAAGGCAAAGACTGCAAAAGAAAGTGGAACAAGGGCTGCATTTGGCCCGATACTAGTCTTGACAATCAAGTGAGAAAGGGGTGATAAGATTGCCAAGAGGATGATGAAGGGAACCGCACGGAAAATAGAGGTAATCTTGTCTAAAATCCAGAAGACTACCTTGTTCTCCAAGACACCACCTGGCGCTGTCAAGACGAGGAAAAGACCTGCCACCAGCCCCAAGAACCCTCCGATGATGAAGGAAAGAACTGTCATATAAAGAGTTAGGTAGATAGCCGTTCCCCAGCCGGCTTGACCTGACCAGCCCATCTTGTAGACATTTGGTAAGTAAGTTTGAATAAACTCTGTCATATTACTGTCCTCCCTTCAATACTTTTAACTGGACACCAGCCTGACGGATGGCTTCTTGAGCACCTGCTAGTGCTGCTTTTTCACCTGACAAGACCACAACCAATTCTCCAACAGGAGTGCCATCGAGAATTTCGATATTTCCATAGAGAATATTAGCTGTTACTTGGTAATGTTTGTACAATTCATTCAAAAGTGGTTCGTCTGTCGAAGCACCTGCATACTTGAGTTGCACTAAGATACTGTTCTCAGATAGATGCTCTACGATTTCTTGCTTCTCAATCTTGACCATGGCTTCGTCAATACCTGTGGCAGTTGAGATGAAGTCTTGAGTCAAAGGTTGTTTAGGGTCTGAGAAAATTTCAAGGACACTACCTTCTTCAATCAAACGGCCATCCTGCATAACTGCCACACGGTTAGCAATGTCTTTGACAATCTGCATTTCGTGTGTAATCAGGACAACGGTCAAGCCTAATTTTTGGTTCAAATCTTGCAACAAGGCTAGAATTTGCTTGGTTGTCTTAGGGTCGAGGGCAGACGTTGACTCGTCTGAAATCAAAATTTTCGGATCATTGGCCAAGGCACGCGCAATGGCCACACGCTGTTTTTGCCCTCCTGATAGTTGTGAAGGGTAGTTTTCGGCACGATCCGCCAAGCCAACCAAGTCCAACAACTTAGCT
The DNA here is from genome assembly GCF_900104285.1 of Streptococcus sp. NLAE-zl-C503. Taxonomy (NCBI): domain Bacteria; kingdom Bacillati; phylum Bacillota; class Bacilli; order Lactobacillales; family Streptococcaceae; genus Streptococcus; species Streptococcus sp. NLAE-zl-C503. Next base: position 267,654 of record NZ_FNJT01000002.1, read on the forward strand.
ACTTTAGCTTTCTTTTCTTCCTTGCTGAGTCCAGAGTGCTTAAGAGCAAAGGCCACATTTTCCTCTGCTGTCTTTTGACTCATGAGGTTAAAATGCTGGAAAATCATCCCAATGTCTTGACGCTTACGGCGCAACTGCTCTGCCGTCAAGGTCACCTTGCCGTCAAAAATCACATCGTTATCAATGGTAATTTTCCCTGCAGATGGTTTTTGCAGGAGGTTAATCACCCGTACAAGGGTTGATTTCCCTGCTCCAGAATATCCAACGATTCCGTAGATATCCCCTTCTTGGATGTGAATGGTCACATCCTTGACCGCTGTGATGGTTCTCTTCTTTTGGTGAAAAGTCACATCAATCTGATCTAACTTGATAATATCTCTACTCATAGCTTCTAATCAGCTCCTCTACTAATTCAATATGGGTGTAGTAATCGGCGATTCGCACATTTTCATCTCCACCGTGGTCTCGGCTATTGGCATTCCCTAAACCAAAGGCCACCATTGGTACCTCTAGGGCATCAAAGACCGTATGCATAGGCCCTGTCCCCGCCGTTGTCGGCAAGACTGAAACGCCCTGTGGATAGAATTTCTTAGCCAACTCGATTACGTTGAGAATGGCTGGCGCACTCATATCGCTTCGATAGCTCATCTCTCCCAAGGTATAGTATAATTCTACCTTATCAAAGCCATTTTTGTCTAGCTGTTTCCGAATTTTTTCCAGAACATCATGCGGTTCTAGGCCAGGAACCAAACGAACCTCTAGCTTAGCACTGGCTTCTGCTGGCAAAATCGTTTTAACCCCTTGCCCTTGATAACCTGACTGAATCCCTTCGATATTAAGGGCTGGCTCGAAAAAGAACCGTTTTAGAAAGGCTGCACGTTCCTCTTGTAAGAGAGGCAATTCCAAGCCATAAATGCGACTGATTTCCTCAGGATTGCGTTGGGCATAGGTATCTACCAAGGCTAGTTCTCGTTCATTTGGCTCTTGAACATCCTCGTACAAGCCTTCTACCAAGATACGGCCATCTGCAGATCGCAGGCTACTTAGGGCCTGGATGAGATACCATGGTGCTGACTCCACAACTCCACCATAACTCGAGTGGATATCCACATCCGCACTTTTCACCTTAGCATCAAAGGTCACAATCCCTTTGTTTCCGCCAGAGATTTCCAGCTGTTCCAAGGCGTTCTTGGTCCCTTGTTCCCAGACTAGCAAGTCCGCCCCACGAAGTTTGTCTGCGTGTTTCTCTAAATACTTATCTAGATACATGGAAGCAGACTCCTCTGCCCCTTCCATGATAAAGCTGATATTGACAGGCAGGTCATCATGGTGCTGCATATACTTTCTCAAAGCACTCAAACGAGCCGTGATGTGGCCTTTGTCATCGTCAACCCCACGCCCATACATAAAGCCATTTCGCACAGAAAGGGTAAAAGGATCCTCTGTCCACACCTGGTCACCATCCGCTGGCACGGTGTCATAGTGATTATAGAAGATCAAGGTCTTGGCATCCGGACGCGAACTCTTGAAATGCGCCATGACAAAGGGAGCCGTGTAGCTCTCATCAATCTCCACTTCAGCCCCCACACGCTTGAAAATCTCACCCAGATAGTTTGCGACTTCTTTGAGTCCAACCTGCTGGGCAAAGACTGATTTCTTGGAAATTAAGGTGCGCAAGACTTCAAAATAATGCTGGGCCACATGATCCTTTTCAAATTTTTCAATCTGCTCTTGTTCGCTAGGAAAAACCATTTTCTCTCTCTTTCTACTATGTACTTGTGTCCTTGGAACGACAACAAGTGCATCTTTAAAATCAACTCTCTATATAAAAGCAAGAGGTGGAAACTCTCTCCCACCTCCCTGTGTCTTATTACCAAACTGGTTGGTCCAAACCGTCTGATGTTTCTTCGATAACTTTTTTCACTTCATCAGTGTGGTAAGCTGCGATAATTTTCTTGATGGCATCCGCTTTAGGTGATGATTCCCAATCTTTTTTCGCAACGATGATGTTGTACCATTGTTTTGAGTTTTCGTCAGCTTGTTCTTTGAAGAGCGCTTTCTTGTAGTCCAATTTTGCTTCTGTAACGAAGGTATTGTTTACAACGGCAGCATCAACTGATGACAATGAACGAGCTGTTTGGCTAGCGTCCAATTCAGTAATCTTCAAGTTCTTTGGATTTTCTTTGATGTTTGCGATAGTAGCAAGTTCAGTTCCAGAAACATCCAATTTGATCAAACCAGCTGATTGAAGCAAGTAAAGCGCACGGCTTTCGTTTGTTGCATCGTTTGGTACAGCGATTTCACCGTTATCTGGGATTTCTTCCACTTTAGTGTACTTGTTTTCTTCTCCATTTTTACCTGAGTAAAGGCGGATTGGTGAGATGTACGTATCTGCAATCGCTACAAGGTCTTTCCCGTTTTCCTTGTTCCAGTTGTTCAAGAAGTTGTAGTGTTGGAAGGCGTTCAAATCTACTTCGCCATCAGCAGTTGCCTTGTTTGGTTGAGAGTAGTCAGTGAACTCTGTGAATTCCAATTTAATACCATCTTTTTTAACCAATTCTTGGATTTTATCCCAACGTTTTTCTTCAGAACCGCTACGGTTAACTGTTGCGATTTTAACAACTGTTTCATTGTCCGCTTTCTTTTCTGAATTCCCGCAAGCTGCAAGAGCCAAACCTGCGACTGTAGCGATAGCTGCTACACCGAGCCATTTTTTGATTTTCATAATTCTATCTCCTTTAAAAATAATACTGTAACAGTATCTCATAAATTGTTTGATTTAACAAATTGTTAATAGATAGGCAGATATATAGTTTAAAACTATATATCTCCAGAATGGAAAACCATCCATCTCCCAGAGAATGGATGATTTACAAACTTATTTGATATCAGCTTCTGCTGGGAGGTAAGTGTCCCCGAAGAACTGTTTAGACAATTTTTCAAGAGTTCCGTCTTTGTAGAGTTCTTGGATACGTTTGTCTACAAATGATTTCAACTCATCTTGACCTTTAGCAAGAAGTGGGTAAACGTAAGGTTGTTGGTCGCTTGGAAGTTCAATGACTTTCAAGTTGTCCAAACCTTGATTCTTGATAACTGTTTCAACACCGATTTTATCAAAAATCTTGTAGTCAAATTGACCATCGCTCAAACGAGACATGATTTGTTGGAAATCTGCCTTGGTGTAGTTAAGAACCGTTGGATTGTCTGCGTGTTGTTTGTTATAGTCTTCCAGTTGTTTAGCTGTTGTTGTTCCTTGAACGACTTCAGTAGACTTTCCACCAATATCATCGAGAGACTTAATACTGTTATCGTCTTTCTTTACAACGAGAACGTTAGGATTTTTAGCAGTTGGAGCTGCATAAAGGTATTTTTCAGCACGTTCTTTGGTGTAGCTGATGTTGTTCACAGCCATTTGGTAGCGATCAGCGTCAAGGCCCGCAAAGACACCTGACCACTCTGTCTTTTCAAACTTGACATCGTATTTGTCAGAGTCTTTAAAGATAGCACGAACTACTTCAATCTCATAACCAGTCAACTCACCGTTGTCTTCATAGTTAAATGGTTTTGGTGAACCGTTGGTCGCTACGACAATTTCTTTCTTACCAGGTGTTGCTGCTTCGCTAGATGCGCTATCTTTCTTATCTCCACCTGAGCAAGCTGCTAGCACACCTGCGGCAACGAGTCCTAAGGCAGCAAGAGATGAATATTTGACGATTTTTTTCATGTCATTTCCTCCAAAATAGAATACTGTACTATCTTAACAGAAAATATTTTTTTTCGCCATTATATGATATCTATCTCTGTGATAAGTTTTCTTTATGACTGATTTAAAAGACCAAACGCAAGACTGCAATCAAGACAACCCCAAAGAGAACCGTGCCGACTAAATTGCGATAGCGAAAGGCTACAAAAGCCGTTGGAAAGACTGCCAAGAAGTCCAGCCACTTGACCTGAGGAAGGCTCCCAACCTTACCTGACACTACACTGGAGAGGATCAAGGCAAAGATAATGGAAACAGGCAAGAACTTCAAAAATCGCTCAACGATAGCTGGCAAACCCTTGTACTTGACCAAAATGAAAGGAATCATACGAGGTATCCAAGTCACTAGGCCTGAAAAGATAACGGCTAACAAAAGATATTTACTGACCATCTAAGACCACCCCCATTGTACATCCAAGTAGCGTCGCAAATAGAACAGCTAGTGACTGAGACACCACTGTCAGGAGCAAAAAGAAAGACACCGTAACAACTGCTAAGATCTTCAGCAGATTTCGGACAGGAATCCGTCTTTGCATAATCTGGAACTGCGAAGCAAAAATCCCGATAAACATTCCCACAAGGGCAAAATCTAAACCAAAAATTTCTGGATTTGGTAGGAGTCCACCTAGAGCCGTTCCGACAACTGTCCCCACAAACCAAGCTACATAGCTGTTGAGATTGTTCCCGTGCATCCACATAGGATTGACCTTGTCTGTATGGGCTAATTCTCCCATCAAAACCCCGTAGGTCTCATCTGTCAGGAGACTGGACATGCCGATATTTTGCCAGAGACTGGTATGACGGAAATAAGTCGACGCATGCAAGCTCAGCAAAAAGAGGCGCAAGTTGATCAAAAAGACCGTCATAGCAATAGCTGCCACAGGCGCTTGTACCGCAATCAGTGCCAACATGGCAAACTGGGCACTCCCAGCATAAACAAAGAGACTCATTAGGCCCATCTCAACAGGTGTCACATAGGGCGCACCGATAATGCCGCAAGCCAGACCGATACTAACATAGCCAAGGGCAGTCGGCATAGCCGCCTGTACACCTTCCCAAAATCCTTTTTCTTTCATCTCTCTCCTCTTATTATCTTCAATTGAGGCTGTTCATGGTCACAGCCACAGCAAGGAATATTATAACACATTCAAAGAAGAGAAAAAAGTTTAGAGTTTGAAACTTAGAGCTAGTAAAAAATGCTGAAATCCCATGAGTGTTATTAATGCATCCTAAACTGATCCACCCGAATAGTATACTTTTTATCTTCAATTTCTTTAGCATCTTCATCTTCTGTCGGATAAACATCGATCCAAAATTCTCTACTTTGTCCTTTCAACTTGACTTTATAGCGATAGCCGTCATCGTATAGTCCTACCGGATCAGTGGTCATGGACTGGTAATCTGGAAGAGCTTCAATTTCTTTTTTTATAGTATGGGATAGATTGTTGAGCACTACATATTGCTCCCCTTTTGAAGCTACAGGAATATGAGCTGTCGCTTCTTCCAAGCGATGCGATTTTGAAAATGTGAATCTTGCTCGACCTGTATAACCATTCAAAGCAATATTTTCGTAATCATAGAAAAGGCGGCCTGTTTTATAGAAATAAGGGTCTTCTGCACGCCAAGTATCTCGATAGGCCATCTCTGTTTCCTCCACTACTTCGCTAGCCTCTCCAAACACTTCTTCAAAGGATTTAAGGGACATATTGAATGAAAGGGATTCAAACAAGACCAGTTGTGTCTTTTTAACATTCTGGCAAGCTGATAAAAGCATGAGGAAAGCTCCAAGAGCAAGCAAACTACTGATTATTTTTGTAAATTTCATATTTCTACTATACAAAAAAAATCTAGAATTGACAAACTTTGATAGAGTCGGATTCCGTGATTAGATTTTAAAATTGCTTCTTTTTATTTTAAATTGAGCAATAGTCAGTAACAAACCGCCATAATAAGAAAAAGACTGGGAAGCCAGCCTTATCGTATGAACAAAAGTTAAATCAGAAATCCCTACTAAATGCTCTCACGAATATTCAAGAGCATGACAAATGCGGTTAGGAGTAATAGCAATAGAATAAAGCTGACCGCTAGGGTTCCAAAACTTGTAGCAATCGTTACGAAAACGATTGTGAATAGACTTGGTAAAACAACCGTAATAGCACCAATAGAGGATTGAACCGCTCCCATTGACTCCTCAGGTATTTGTTTAAAGACGAGTTCTTGCAATCTAGGAGAGAGTATACCTGCGATGAAGGCATCCAAGGAGCTGAAAAGCAGAATCAAGCCAAAATGAACTGTGGCAAATCCTACTAAAAGGAGTAACTGGATGACAACTGAGGCATATAGAGCTATTTTTATAGAAATCGTATTTTTCAGATAGCCACTTACAAGACTTCCGACAATAAGTGCTGACAATTCTAGTGTTGATAACAAAGCGAGTGATTGACCAGTTTGTAGATCCAAAAACGGTTGGTTTCTTAAAAAAAGAGTTGAAATAGGAACAGTGACATTGATCACAGCTTGGCTGATAGAGACGATAAATAAAATGAAGATCACTCTATCCATATTCCAGATCAATTTCGATGATTGGAACAAATGCTGGCAAAACGATTTTACAGAAAGACCTTCTTGATAGCTAATTGTTTTTTCAACTTTCAAAAGATCATTTTTTATGAAAAGAATACCTACAAATGCTATCAGAAACGTCAGAGCGTTTAGCAAGGAAATAAACTGAATGGAAAGAATTCCTAGTAAAATCCCTCCTAGAATATTACTGATTGTCCGAACTAAACTAACTGTTGATTGTTTAAAGCCAATGGCTTCTGTCAGATGTTCTTTCCCAATGATTCTTATAAAAATAGGAGTTAGCATGGCTCCTGAAAAATAACTCAATGTATCCGACAAGAGGTTCATCAAACAAATAAAGAATACGAGCGATAAGGAAAAGGACTGCCCTGAAAGCGAAAGTGCCACTATAGAATAAAGTACAAATTTGACAAAACTAATAACCGTGTACTTTAGGACACGATGATGTTGAAAATCCGCCAAAACTCCCATAAAGATTTGCAGAACTTGAGGAACAGTCTCTGAAATCGTGATGAGTAAAATCGCCAAGGGGGCAAACGAAGCATCTGCCACATAATTCAAAAAAGCAAGATAAAAAATCGTATCCCCAACCGTTGAAATCCACTGGTTGATGGTTAATTGCCTAAAATCTCTATTTTGAATAAATACTTTCATCGCAACTCCTTTTTAGTTCAAATGGGAAATTTTCTCCCGCAAGATAGACCGATATTATTGAGCACCCAAAATTACAGCAACGGTAAAATTTGACCAATGCCATTGTAGACTATGTGAAGTCCAATAGGCCAATAAATGGACTTTGTCACTCTAAACAATACTGCAAATATGAGACCACCACCCATATAGAAGACAAAGTCTGTCAAAATCCATCCATGACTACTAATGTGCAAGATTCCAAATAATATAGCTGATCCGAGTACATCCAGTCCCCATTTCTTCCCTTTTTCCAGAGCAGTCATCACCAATCCACGATAAATCATTTCTTCAAAAATGGGACCTGCAATTACAGGATAGAAAAAATACATCAAAAATGCCGTAGCTCCTTTAAAATTTGGAGCAGCAAGTTGATAAGCAATTTCATTTTTGGTAGATGGGAAAAGATAAAATGTGACGAAATTCCAAACAACAAAAGCAAGCAGAGCTAAAAAGGAATAGAAAAGATAGGATCCTTTAAACTTTCTACTGTTGATTTTCTGCCATTTCCCCGACCAAATCATAGCAATAAGAGCAAATAAAACCACAAGAAAATTCAACAGCATATCCGACAGATAATAGGCAAAGTCAGATAGACCAGTAACAAGGTCGCTGCGTAAAACCAGACCACTGAACTCCTGGTCAGCAATGACAAGTAAAATAGCTATAAAAAAGTAGTAGTTAGAAATTATCTTTTTCATATTTCACCTTTCTAAAATCCAAATACCAATAAGCTGACGATAATTAAAAAGCTATTCCACAAGATGTGGAGTGCCATTGACCAATAAATTGAACGTGTATAACGAAAGAGCATACAGAGTAGCAGACCTGCTCCTGCATAAACGATGAAGTCTGTTAACACCCATCCATATTGCAAGACATGGATAAGACTAAAAAGAGTAGAGGAAACTATGACATCAACATAGTATGTTTTAAATTTAACTAGAGCTGTCATCAGAAGACCACGAAAGACCAACTCTTCAACTACCGGAGCAATGAGACTGCTATAGAGAATACGTGTTACAAAGTAACTAATTCCTGTTAAATTAGCTGCTTCTTTCACTATTGCACTCCCATTTTGCGTGCTGGGAAAGATCCGAGTCGTTATATTTACCCACAAAAACATCAATATAAAGGAAAGAAAGAAGATACCCAGATAGGACCAACGAAACTCGAATCGACCGTACTCTTTCCAACGTTGACTCTTTACAAGAACCACAGTAGCAACAATTCCCTCAATTACTATCAATAAAATTTGAATCCCATAAAATCCCAAATCAGATAACTGGCTCACTGAGTCTAATTTTGCTACAAGATTAAAAATCAAGTAATAGGACACAAGCACCAAAATGGTCCCTAGATAAAATTTCGTTTCTTTCTCTTTCATAGTTGATCCTTTTAAGTTTTATTTACGTCGCCTTTCAGCCAAACCTACCCAGAGTCCTTTCATCCAATCAAAAGCTCCGTAAGGGCTTGGTCCAATACCACAAACTGACTCAGGAATTTTTAATTTCACAACTAGTATTCTCTTTTGTTATTTACAATGCTTCAAAAACCTCTAAAACAACAAGGGCAGAATTTGACCAATACCGTTGTAGACTATATGCAGTCCAATAGGCCAATAAATGGACTTTGTTGCTCTAAATAAGACTGCAAATATGAGGCCACCACCCATATATGAGAAAAAGTCTGCCAAGATCCATCCATGACTACTAATGTGCAAGATTCCAAATAATATAGCTGATCCGAGTACATCCAGTCCCCATTTCTTACCTTTTTCCAGAGCAGTCATCACCAACCCACGATAAATCATCTCTTCAAAAACGGGACCTGCAATTACAGGATAGAAAAAATACATCAAAAATGCCGTAGCTCCTGTAAAAGTCGGAATGGCGAGTTGATAAGAAATTTCATTTTTGGTAGGTGGGAAAAGATAAAATGTGATGAAATTCCAAATAACAAAAGCAAGAAGAGCTAAAAAGGAATAGAAAAGATAGGAGCCTCTAAATTTTCGACTGTTAATTTTCTGCCATTTACCTGACCAAACCATAACAATAAAAGCAAGCAGAACCACAAGAAAATTCAACATCATATCCGACAAATAATAGGCAAAGTTAGATAGATCAGCAGCAAGGTCGCTATGTAAAAGCAAACGAATGAAGAACTGGTCAGCAATGACAAGTAGAATAGCTATAAACAAGTAATAGCGTGAGATTATCTTTTTCATTTTATTTTCTCCTATACTATGAAATAAGGACAGTATAACACGAAAACTGCCCTATTTTAGAAAATCGCATATTTGACATTTTTTCTTATAGAATTCTCTCATTTGCGATTGTTGACTAATCTATAAGCTCTTTGTATTGCTGTAATCGTAGTTCAAAAAGGGCTGTAAATTGGGGATTCTCTAATATTTGCAGAGATTGGATAAAGTTTTCAATCTCTTTTTGATTGCTTCCTTTGGTTTGGAGGAAAATGCTCAATTTCTTTAAAAATTGCCATGATACTTTCTCAAAAACATCATATGGCCGGAGCATACTCTCCAATTCGGCTTCAAAGATTGGAATATAGGAAAAAAGTTTGCGCTCCATGAGCTCTGAGATGATATTCAGATAGCCACTTTTCATATACAATTGATTGTGTACTAACTCTTTAAATTCCTTGGATTTTTCGAGTAAAGAGGTAGATAAAAAGATCAGATCTTGATTACTCAAGAAGGGCATGGTATTGCAAAAAATATAGAGTTCAAACCAGGTCCAAGACTCAATAGCATAGAGATAGGTGGTCAAAAACTCACTATCCTCTTCTTCTAGCGGATAGTTTTTATCCAAGGAATGGATAGCATCTTTGATCACAATAGCATTCAAACGACGATAAGTTTGCGCCATCTGTTCTTGCTCGACTTCCTCTAACAGTTGCTCTAATCCTGCTATATCTTGATGAGCAAAGCGATCCACAACTTTTCGACCGATTCGCATATGGGGAGATTCTTGGTAGTTATTAAGCTTGTGCCCAAACTCATCGAAGGTCACATTTATCCCTTGGATAGCTAGGATCAGTTTATCCGCAGACAACATGGACTGCCCTAGTTCAAACTTGGATAGCTGGGATGCTGTTAGACCCTCACAAGCCACATCTGACTGCTTGAGTTTTCTAGCCAATCGCAATTCCTTGTAAAATTCCCCTAATTCCATTCTCTCAATCATCTGACCACCTCCTAATTTTTACATATTATATCATCATTTTTACGGTTGTGTCAAAATATTCTGACATTTTCCGGAGTTAAAAAGCCAGCCTCTAGCTGACTCTTTATTCCATAGTATCAAAAGCGAGACTTGGTTTGGCATTGAGGCCCAAGCCTGCAAAATTTTCTTTATTCCACTCGCTAACGCTGGCATAGGCGATCATACCCGCATTGTCTCCGCATAGGCGCAGAGGTGGGATGATAACCTTGACATCTGTGATTTCAGCTGCCAAGCGTTCTCTGAGACCTTTATTGGCTGCTACACCACCTGCCACGACTAAGGTTTTGACAGGGTATTTTCCCAAGGCCTTCTTGGTTTTGGCCATAAGAATATCCATGACTGCTGCTTGGAAGGAAGCTGACAAATCTTCCTTGGATAAAGTTTCTCCCTTTTGCTCGGCATTGTGGTGAAGATTGATAAAGGCAGACTTCAATCCTGAGAAAGAAAACTCCAGATTGTCTTCCTTGATCATGGCACGAGGGAAGTCATAAACATCCTGACCTTGATGGGCCAACTCGTCAATCTCACGACCTGCTGGATAAGTCAAGCCCATGACACGACCGACCTTGTCATAAGCCTCCCCAACTGCATCGTCCCGCGTTTCCCCAACAATCTTGTAATCCCCAGCCTCAGAAACATAGACCAACTCTGTGTGGCCACCGCTGACTAGTAGTGCCAACAAAGGAAACTCCAAAGGCTCCACACTCTGAGCTGCCATGAGGTGACCAGCCATGTGATTAACGGGAATTAGAGGCAAGCCATGCGCCCAAGCAAAGGCCTTGGCAGCTGACAAACCAACTAGCAGAGCTCCAACCAATCCAGGTCCGTAGGTAACGGCAACGGCTGTCACGTCCTCTTCGGTAATCCCTGCTTCTGCTAGAGCCTCCTCGATACAGGCTGTAATGACCTCGACATGGTGACGACTAGCTACTTCTGGCACTACGCCCCCAAAACGTTTGTGGCTCTCGATTTGACTAGCAATGACATTGGACAAGAGCTGGTCGTCGTTTTTTAAGACAGCGACACTGGTCTCATCACAGGATGTCTCAAATGCTAAAATATATCTATCCTTCATCTACTTCTCTCTTCATGATAATGGCGTCCTCGACTGGGTCATGGTAGTAGGCCTTTCGCTCAGCGATGACCGCCATCTTTTCTTTCTTGTAAAATGCTTGCGCTCGGTGATTAGATTTTCTGACTTCGAGGAAAATCTCCTTTTCTGTCGGCAATTGAGCAAACAAGGCTGACGCAATTTCCTGACCCTGATAGACTTTTTTGACAGCGATTTGTAGGACTTCTGCTTCAAAGAGATTCTCCTGAACGGCTAGAAAGCCAATCACTTCTATCCCATCATAAGCCAGAGCATACCAAGTCTGGTCTTGGGACAGGTCTGCTTGAATTTGTTCCAACGTCCAAGGAATGACTGGGTAAACATCTACCATAACAGCATAGATAGCTTGAGCTAAGTCAGGTTGCTGTTGGATTCGTTTGATCTTTATCATAGGCGTTTAATGTAGGACTCGCCAGACTCGGTGTGATTCTTGAGCCAGTTTTCCTCAGCCTCAACTCGTTTGAGGTAATTTGGCACAAAGTCGTGCAAGGAGTCTGCTTCCCTATCCCAGGCCCTAAGAGCTAGATTAGCTGCATTTGGCAAGGTTTCTTGGTAGCTGGCTTGTGGTAGTTGTTCTTGGATCTGTTCCACAAAGGCTCCAACTTCTCCAACAAAGGTCACCTGCTCAGCATCCTTGACCTGCTCTAGCACTTCCGCAAAGGACAGGTGTGCTTCTGGCAAGACAGGCTGAGTATTTTCATAAAATCCTGCGTAAACATTGTTGCGACGCGCATCCATCAAAGGAACCACCAAGCCTTCTTGTTGGCGTGGCACCAGAGCCAAGAGGCTAGACATACCAACCAACTCAATGTTCAGGGTATGAGCCAAGGTCTTAGCAGTTGCTACCGCAATTCGCAAGCCTGTGTAGCTACCTGGCCCTTCAGCTACCACGATTCGATCCAAATCCTTGGGCGTCCAATCTAGACTGGCCATCAAAAAATCGATGGCAGGCATGAGGGTAATACTGTGATTTTTCTTGATATTAATCGTCGTCTCGGCAAGAACCTGCTTATCCTCTAAAATGGCTAGAGAAAGAGCCTTGCTGGACGTATCAAAAGCTAATACTTTCATAACACATTCCTATCTTTTTGTCTGTTTACTATTATACTACAAAAGCCAACGCATGGGAATTTTCTTTGTTTTAAAACAAAAGGGCCTGCCACTTAGACAAAAAGAAGTGTAAATAAGTCATATATGCCTTAACTCGATTTTCGATGTGAGAAATCATCATCGTAAAAATAAAAATATCACCTAAAAATAGAAAAAGTCCATCCCATCTAAAGACGAGGTGGATTTTCTGTATATCTAGATGAATAATTGACTTTAGGTATTTAAACCAAAGTAGAAAACGAGCCAGACAACATAGGTGACAAGAAGCAGAAATATAGAGTAGAGTGTTACAAAGGTCAGCTTCCAAAGGAATTTTGTTTTTCGGTGCTCTAGATATGTAAAAATAAGATTTCCTCCATAAACACAAGCTACAAAGACTATAAACACCAAGAGGCGAGCTCCTATCGCAAATTCAAACAAACTAAACATCCTTAATCCTCCTTGTTTTAAAAGCTATAGGGAACATTCCCATCTATAAACTTCCCTTTCCCCTTCCATTATAACACCTTATAGCTATCCTACCAAGCCCTACTAATCTCTTTTTCCCCTCTTTCCCTCACGACTTTCTCATTTTCCGTCTTTTACTAATTTTTCATTTTGTGGTATAATTGAAATAATTGTAACGAATCAAGGTCAATCTAGACACAAAATGGAATGAAATCAAGCAAATCTCTACTAAAAGTTTGGAATAAGCTGACCTGTAAAATAGAAAGGAACTATATGATTTACAAAGTTTTTTATCAAGAAACAAAAGAACGTAGCCCACGTCGTGAAACAACACGCTCACTTTACCTAGACATCGATGCCAGCTCAGAACTTGAGGGCCGTATCGCTGCTCGCCAACTTGTTGAAGAAAACCGCCCAGAGTACAACATCGAATTTATCGAACTCTTGTCTGACAAATTGCTCGATTACGAAAAAGAAACTGGCGCTTTCGAGATTACGGAGTTCTAATATGGCCTACACTCTTAAACCTGAAGAAGTCGGCGTTTTTGCCATCGGTGGTCTGGGAGAAATCGGGAAAAACACTTACGGAATTGAATACCAAGACGAGATTATCATTGTCGATGCTGGGATTAAATTTCCAGAAGATGACTTGCTGGGTATCGACTATGTCATTCCTGATTATTCTTACATCGTGGACAATATCGACCGCGTCAAGGCTGTCTTAATCACACACGGACACGAGGATCACATCGGTGGGATTCCCTTCCTGCTCAAGCAAGCAAATGTCCCTATCTACGCTGGACCACTTGCCTTAGCTTTGATCCGTGGAAAACTCGAAGAACACGGTCTCTTGCGCAACGCCAAACTTTACGAAATCAACCACAACACTGAGTTGACCTTTAAAAATCTCAAGGCAACTTTCTTTAGAACCACCCACTCCATTCCAGAGCCCTTAGGGATTGTCATTCATACTCCTCAAGGGAAAATCGTTTGTACGGGTGACTTTAAGTTCGACTTCACTCCAGTTGGAGAACCTGCAGACTTGCACCGTATGGCTGCCCTTGGGGAAGAAGGTGTGCTCTGTCTCCTCTCTGACTCGACAAATGCGGAAGTACCAACCTTTACCAACTCTGAAAAAGTCGTTGGCCAGTCTATCATGAAGATCATTCAAGGTATTGAAGGACGTATCATCTTTGCATCCTTTGCCTCAAACATCTTCCGTCTCCAGCAAGCAACAGATGCTGCTGTTAAGACTGGACGCAAGATTGCGGTCTTTGGACGTTCGATGGAAAAGGCCATTGTCAACGGGATCGAGCTTGGCTACATCAAAGCTCCTAAGGGAACCTTTATCGAGCCAAATGAAATCAAAGACTACCCTGCAGGCGAGGTTCTTATCCTCTGTACAGGTAGTCAGGGCGAGCCGATGGCGGCCCTCTCTCGTATCGCCAATGGAACCCACCGTCAGGTGCAACTCCAACCCGGCGATACGGTTATCTTCTCTTCTAGCCCAATCCCTGGAAACACCACTAGCGTCAACAAGCTGATTAACATCATTTCTGAAGCTGGTGTCGAAGTTATCCACGGTAAAATCAACAACATCCACACCTCTGGACACGGTGGTCAGCAAGAGCAAAAACTCATGCTCCGCTTGATTAAGCCGAAATACTTCATGCCTGTCCACGGTGAATATCGTATGCAGAAAGTCCACGCTGGACTAGCGGTGGATACGGGTGTCGAGAAGGACAATATCTTTATCATGAGCAATGGTGATGTGCTTGCTCTTACTGCTAACTCAGCCCGTATCGCAGGCCATTTCAATGCCCAAGACATCTATGTCGATGGAAATCGTATTGGTGAAATCGGTGCAGCCGTCCTCAAAGACCGTAGAGATTTATCCGAAGACGGTGTCGTACTTGCAGTCGCAACTGTTGACTTCAAATCTAAAATGATCTTGTCTGGTCCAGATATCCTCAGCCGAGGTTTTGTTTACATGCGAGAGTCTGGAGACTTGATTCGCCAAAGCCAGCGTATCCTCTTCAATGCCATTCGTATCGCACTGAAGAACAAGGACGCTAGCGTCCAGTCTG
Source organism: Streptococcus sp. NLAE-zl-C503 (assembly GCF_900104285.1). Taxonomy (NCBI): domain Bacteria; kingdom Bacillati; phylum Bacillota; class Bacilli; order Lactobacillales; family Streptococcaceae; genus Streptococcus; species Streptococcus sp. NLAE-zl-C503. Next base: position 282,687 of record NZ_FNJT01000002.1, read on the forward strand.
TCAATGGTGCCATCGTCAACGCCATTCGTCCTTTCCTCTATGAAAATACAGAACGTGAACCGATTATCATCCCGATGATCCTCACACCAGATGAAGAAGAATAAATCAACAAAACAGCCCCGTCTTCGGAGCTGTTTTTCTCTATGCTTTCTTTTCTTGATTTTTAGAAATACTACGATTTTTACCTTCCAGATACACCATCAAAATGGAAATATCTGCTGGGTTTACTCCCGAAATACGGCTGGCTTGGCCGATGGTTTCTGGATTGATAAGTTTGAACTTCTGACGGGCTTCGGTTGCGATAGAATCAATATCATCCCAATCAATATTGGCTGGAATGCGTTTTTCTTCCATGCGTTTCATCTTGGCAACCTGATCCATGGCTTTGGAAATATAGCCTTCGTACTTGATTTCTGTTTCAATCAATTCGATAATCTTGTCATCTAAGTCCTCAGCAGCTGGTCCGATGAAGGCCACCACATCTTGGTAAGAAACTTCTGGACGGCGAAGGAATTCTTTGGCTGTCACCGCATCTGTCAACGGTTTGAAGCCCATTTCCTCAACCTTGGCATTGGTTTCCTTGACTGGTTTGAGTTTGATGCTATCTAGTCGCTTCATCTCATTGTCAAATTGATTTTTCTTGATTTCAAAACGAGCCCAGCGTTCATCATCAACAAGGCCAATCTCACGCCCCATCTCTGTCAAACGCATATCGGCATTGTCATGACGGAGGATGAGACGGTATTCTGCACGACTGGTCAAGAGACGGTAGGGTTCAATGGTCCCCTTGGTCACCAAGTCGTCAATCATAACCCCGATATAGCCATCGCTCCGTTTCAAGATTAGCTCAGGTTTGCCTTGGATTTTCAGAGCTGCATTGATACCCGCGATAATCCCTTGCCCAGCTGCTTCTTCGTAACCTGACGTTCCATTTGTCTGACCAGCTGTGAAAAGTCCTGAGATTTTCTTGGTTTCCAGAGTCGCACGCAACTGGTGAGGCAAGACCATGTCGTACTCGATAGCATAACCTGTTCGCATCATCTCAGCATTTTCCAACCCTTTGATAGAATGTACCAAGTCACGTTGGACATCCTCAGGAAGACTGGTTGAAAGACCTTGGACATAGACTTCCTCTGTATTGCGCCCTTCTGGCTCAAGGAAGAGTTGGTGACGTTCCTTGTCCGCAAAGCGCACAATCTTGTCCTCAATCGACGGACAGTAACGAGGACCTACACCCTTAACTACACCTGTAAACATAGGCGCACGGTGGAGGTTGTTTTGGATAATCTCATGACTGGTTCCATTGGTATAGGTCAACCAGCATGGCACTTGGTCCTTGACATAGTCCTCATCTCGTGAAGTGTATGAGAAGTGATTAGGCGCTTCGTCCCCTGGCTGAATCTCTGTCACGTCGTAATTGATAGAGGAAGCCTTGACACGTGGAGGCGTTCCTGTCTTGAAACGACCGATTTCGAGTCCCAATTCCTTGAGGTTATCAGCTAGGTTAATCGAAGCTAGGCTGTGGTTTGGTCCTGATGAGTACTTGAGGTCTCCGATGATGATTTCCCCACGGAGGGCAGTCCCTGTAGTCACGATAACAGCCTTGGCGCCGTACTCTTGGTGAGTCGCTGTTCTCACACCAACTACCTTGCCATCTTCCACCAAAATCTCATCAATCATGGTTTGACGAAGGGTCAGATTTTCTTGATTTTCAACTGTCTTGCGCATTTCCTTAGAGTAAAGCTCCTTGTCAGCCTGCGCACGAAGGGCGCGAACAGCAGGCCCTTTCCCTGTGTTTAGCATCTTCATCTGGATGTAAGTCTTGTCAATATTCTTGGCCATTTCACCACCGAGGGCATCGACTTCACGCACAACAATCCCCTTGGCAGAACCACCGATAGAAGGGTTACAAGGCATAAAAGCCAGCATTTCAATGTTGATGGTCGCGAGCAAGACCTTGCAGCCCATACGGCTGGCAGCCAAAGAAGCCTCGACCCCAGCGTGTCCCGCACCGATTACAATAATATCGTATTCTTCCGTAAAATTATAAGTCATCTCTTAACCTTTCAAAAATTTCTCGCAAATAAGGAACTAACTTCTCCTCCTTTAGAGCTTGATCCATAGTAACCCATTTAAAGTGTGTATGCTCTTCAGGATCTAATCTGATAATTGGCTTCTCCCCAACCCACTCTGCTTTATAAACTAAGCGAGTAAAGACCGTATCCTTAGAGGTATCCAGTTGACTATCTTCGTGAAGAAGTTTGAGCGAACTGCTATCTAGCCTAACTCCCGCTTCTTCAATGCATTCTCTAAGAGCACCATCTCGCGGAAGTTCACCCTTTTCAACCCCGCCACCAGGAATATCCCAGTAAGTTGGATAAACGTTGGGTTCTCCTCTTTTAATTTCCGAACGCTGAATGAGCAAATAATCACCACCACTATGAACAAGTACATGGGCAATAAGCTTAACCATCATTTTCTCTCCTATTCCTCAAGATGAATGTGTCTTAGTTGGCCGTCCCAATCTGGAAGGGCTGATTTTAAAAAGGCTGGAACTAACTGGAACTCCTCAAGTTTATCCAAGTCAATCCACTCACAGGGTTGCTTTTTCTCATCTTCTTGCATGGTCAATGGGGCATCCTCAAGCAAGTCCACTAGATAATGAAACTCGATGTTGTGATAGGAAACACCGTCTTGTTCAAAACGATTTTCAACCACGAAAGCTAGTGGACCAGCTTGAGCTTTGACACCTAGTTCTTCCCTCACCTCACGGACTACCGCTTCTTCCGTTCTTTCATTGACTTGGATGGCACCGCCGATAGTGTAATACTTGCCCTTATCTTTAGTGACTAGGAGCTTGCGATTTTGAAGAATCAAGGCTGTCGCCCGAATACCAAAAACAGTATTTCCTACTTTTGTCCGAAAGTCTTGCTGAGTCATTCTGATCCTTTCCCTTAAACGACACAAAAACAGTCAAAACTCCAAAGAAGTGCAGGACAAAAAAGCCTGCAACATCCATGAGCTTTGACCATCATTTCTATTGCTTTTATTATTGTAGCAAATTGAGAAAATTTGTCAATCTAAATGTACTGACAAACTTGTCCGTCACGGTAGGCATTGTCAATCAAACCGCCACCTAGACACTCTTCGCCATCATAAAAGACAACTGCCTGTCCTGGTGTAATCGCACGTTGTGGTTCCGCAAAGATGACCTCTGCCTTGTCTCCTTTGACATGTACTGTCACCTTTGAGTCAGGCTGACGATAGCGGAATTTAGCCGTACATTCTAGCGTAAACTCTTCAGGCATGTCACGAGTAAAGTGGACTTGACTGGCTTCTAGGCTTGTTGACATGAGCGAATCATGGTAGAAGCCTTGTCCGACATAGAGGATATTCTTGCTTAGGTCTTTTCCGACAACGAACCAAGGGGCATTGTCACCGCCGTGTTGGCCACCGATACCGAGTCCGCCACGCTGACCAATCGTATAATACATCAGACCAGCATGTTCACCCATATCGCGACCATCCACAGTCATCATGCGACCAGGCTGAGCTGGTAGGTAGTTGCTGAGAAAGTTTTTAAAGTTCTTTTCTCCGATAAAGCAAATCCCTGTCGAGTCTTTCTTCTTAGCAGTCGCAAGGCCTGCTTCTTCTGCTAGTTTTCGTACTTCAGACTTTTCCAAATGCCCCAACGGGAACATGGTTTTTTGGAGTTGTTCTTGCGACAGTTGGCTGAGGAAATAGGTCTGATCTTTGCCATTGTCCACGCCACGAAGCATGTGAACAATGCCATCCTCATCACGCGCCACTCGAGCATAGTGCCCCGTCGCTACATAGTCTGCCCCCAAGGTCATGGCATAGTCCAGAAAGGCCTTGAACTTGATTTCCTTGTTGCACATAACATCTGGATTTGGCGTGCGCCCTGCACGGTATTCTGCTAGGAAATACTCAAAAACGCGGTCCCAGTACTCTTTTTCAAAATTGACAGAGTAGTAGGGAATACCGATCTGATCTGCCACCGCAGCCACATCCTTGTAATCTTCGGTCGCCGTACAGACGCCGTTTTCATCTGTGTCATCCCAGTTTTTCATGAAGATACCAATCACATCGTAGCCCTGCTCCTTGAGCAAGAGAGCCGTCACCGACGAATCAACACCACCACTCATCCCCACAACAACACGTGTTTTAGAGTTATCACTCATGGTAAGTCTCCCATCTATTCGTTTATTCACGATTGAAGGTCGTGTGTGCTTCACGATTGAAGGTCGCTTGAGCAAGATTCATTATAGCACGCTTTAAAGAAGAAGACAAGAAAGAGGCTGATAAATCATCTCAGCCTCCCTTTCTTACTTTGCAAACGAATCAATTTCCCCCTTTAAGTTCTTTCTTCGCTTGTTCTATCTGGTATTTCACTTGCTCAAAGCCGGTTCCTCCTAAGGAATTCCGTCTCTGAACAGCAGTCTCCGGACGCAAGTAGATATAAATATCCTCTTCAATCAGGGGATGGTAGACCTGCAACTCCTCCAAATCCCAATCTTGGATATTTTTACCATGCTTGATAGAGTCTAGAACCAATTTTCCTACAATTTCATGCGCTTCTCTAAAGGGGAGGCCTTTTTCAGCCAAATAATCTGCCAGTTCGGTCGCATTCGAAAAATCATTCTCTGTGGATTGCTGCATTTTGGCCTTATTAACCTGCATGCTCGATAGCATACCTGCCAACACATCCAGAGAATTCAAAATCGTGTCTACTGTATCAAACATGCCTTCCTTGTCCTCTTGCAAATCCTTATTGTAAGCCAGAGGCAAAGACTTCATGACGGTCAATAGTCCAAGTAAGTGCCCGTAAACCCGTCCTGTCTTCCCTCGAATCAATTCGGCCATATCAGGATTTTTCTTCTGGGGCATGATAGACGAACCCGTTGAAAAGCTATCAGACAAGCTAATGTACTGATACTCAAAACTGCACCAATTGATGATTTCTTCACAAAAACGACTCATATGCATCATCAAAATGCTGGCATTTGACAGGAATTCCAAGATAAAATCACGGTCACTCACTGCATCCAAGGAATTGGTATAGGGCTGTTGGAAGCCCAGTAAATCGCTCGATAATTGACGATTGATTGGAAAAGTTGTCCCCGCCAAGGCAGCCGCACCTAGTGGAGATAGGTCCGTATGTTTCAGGTTAAATGCAAAGCGTTCGCTGTCCCTTTGGAACATATTGTAATAAGCCATGAGATGGTGGGCAAAACTAATCGATTGGGCGTGCTGTAAATGGGTATAACCTGGCATGATGGTTTCCACATGTTTTTCAGCCAAATCCAGCAAAACACTGTTCAGATTCGCCAACTTATCCAAGACATGACCAAGCTGCTCCTTTAGATATAAGTGCATATCCGTTGCGACTTGGTCATTCCGAGAACGAGCCGTATGTAGTTTTCCAGCCAGAGGACCGATTTTCTCTGTCAGCAACACTTCCATATTCATATGAATATCTTCATTTGCAATATCAAAATGAAGCTCTCCTGCCTCTAAATCTCGCAACAAAGCTTGCAGACCATCTTGGATCTGCTCTGCTTCTTCCAAGCTCAAAATGCCAGTCTGTCCTAGCATTTGAACATGGGCTAAGGAACCCATCAAATCAAATTTTGCCAGCTGGTGGTCAAAGGAAATACTCGCACCGAACTGTTCTACCCAATCTTCCACAGTACCTTCAAATCGACCACCCCATAATTTTGTATTTTTCGACATATCCTGTCGTCCCTTTCTATCGCGTCACTACTCAACATTTTTCTGAACTTCTGAATAAACCTTAGTCGGAAGCCCCCAAAGCTTGATAAATCCAACAGCCGCATCTTGGTCAAAGGTGTCCGCACTAGTATAAGTCGCCAAATTTTCATCGTAAAGAGAATTTGGAGATTTCCGAGCCACTACCTGGGCATTCCCCTTATAGAGTTTAACTTTTGCAGTTCCATTGACAACTTTCTGTGTCTCCTTGATATAGGCAATCAAAGCCTGAGTTGCTGGGCTAAACCACAAGGCATTATAGATGAGATTGGACAACTCATTTTCGATAATGGGTTTGAAATGAGCCACTTCTCTCACAAGAGTCAAGTCTTCAATCTCCTTATGAGCTGCCAATAAAGTCACAGCACCTGGGCACTCATAAATCTCTCTTGACTTAATACCGACTAGGCGATTTTCCACATGGTCAATCCGTCCGACACCGTGTTTGCCTGCAATTTCATTTAGCTTTTGAATCAAAGCCGCCACTTTCATCTTCTCACCATTGAGGGAGATGGGCACCCCGCAGCTAAACTCAAGGTCAATAAATTCTGGACTGTCTGGCGCCTCTTCTGGAGAAGATGTGATTCCAAATGCTTCTTCTGGCGCTTGGTTCCAAGGGTTTTCCAAGACACCACATTCATTTGCACGTCCCCAAAGATTTTGGTCAACAGAGTAAGGATTGTCAAGGTCAGCGGGAACTGGGACGCCGTTTTCTTTGGCATATTGGATTTCTTCTTCACGAGACCATTTCCACTCACGAACAGGTGCAACTACTTTTAAATTGGGATCCAAAGCTGCAATAGAGACTTCAAACCGAACTTGGTCGTTTCCTTTACCTGTGCAACCATGGGCAATTGTGGTTGCCCCCGTCTGATGAGCTATTTCAACGAGTTTTTTTGAAATAAGAGGGCGACTCAGAGCGGATACCAAGGGATACTTCTGTTCGTAGTAGGCATGTGCCTGAAGGGCCACTAAAACATAGTCATTAGCAAATTCTTCCTTAACATCAATGACATAAGACTCAACAGCCCCAACCTTGAGAGCTTTATCGTGGATGAACTCCAAATCTTTTCCTTCACCCACATCCATACAAACAGCGATCACATCATAGTCTTTTTTTAACCATGTAATAGCAACTGATGTATCCAATCCACCTGAATAGGCTAAAATAACTTTTTCCTTACTCATTTCTCATCCTTCTTTCTATTTTTCGATAGAGGCTTTAAAAGCATCGTCAATCAATTTGTCCAACTCCCCAGAATCCTTCAACTTCTGGATGGTTTTGTCAACCGCCTCTTTTAATTCTTTACTGTCTTTTTTCATCGCAACAGCGTAGGAATCTTCTTTGTCATTGTCAACATCAAACTCAGCGATGGCTAGGTCTGGATTATTCTCTACAAATCCTTTCGCCACTGGTTCCTCAAAGATAAGAGCATCCAGTTGCCCTGATTTCAAATCTGTTATCAAATTTCCATTTTTAGGAAGTGAAACGAGAGAAGAATTCTGCAAAGTTTCTTTGACCAAAGTCTCCTGGATAGAACCTTTCTGCGCTCCAACCTTTTTCTGAGCCAAATCCTTGACTGATTGGTAATTCGTTAATTCAGATTTTCTTACAATCACCTTATTTTTCGAAGTGTAGTAGGGAATTGAAAAATCGTAAACTTGACTTCTCTCCTCCGTTTTAGAAACACCTGATATGGCAAGATCGGCCTTGCCTGAATCAAGACTAGCTAGTACATTGTCAAAACTCATTGGAGAGAATTCCACTTCCACACCTAGCTCCTTTGCGATGGCTTTGGCTAGCTCAACATCTGAACCTACAATCTGATTTTTTCCATCGACCAATTTCTGGTATTCAAATGGAGCAAACTCTGGATTTAGGGCCACCACCAATTTTCCTTTAGCCTTAATGCCTTCAACACCTTGGGACTGACTGTTACTACAAGCAAATAATAAGGGAAACATAAGCAAACCAAACATCGTCATCAGCACCTTCTTTACTTTATTCATAGAAAACCTCCTCTTATTTTTATACTTTTAAATTGTATAAATAATACACTTATCAACCTCGTTTGTCAAGTCAAAACTGTATTTTATTCCACTTCAATCAAGAAAATTCTTATTATATGATATATTTTTACATATAATAAGCTTATTTATACTATTTGAGTTTTAAGACAATTTAAAACATTGCATTGAATTCATACAAAAAGATCATTCTGAAAAGATATTTACACTTTTTGTTCTAGCAAAACAAAAAAGAGTCCTAAAGGACTCTCAGAACGTAAACAAACCCTATCAGAGTTGCAAAATTGCTCTTTTGAAGGTTGGCTATTATATAGTAGAAACTCTTAGGAATGCTGATATAATGCTATTTTTAAGAGTTTTCTACTTTCTCTAGTAAAAGAAAAAGATTGAAGAAAATTGTCCAAAATGGACTTTTTCTTCAATCTGGACACTTTTCAAATCCAAACTATTCTTTATAGAAAAACTTCCTATAAAATCGAGCAATAGTTAAAATACAAACAAATATAATTCCCAAAATAGATAATACTATGTTCACAAAACTCATTTCAGAACCTATAACATAGATATGAAAAAGAGGGGCTAGTCCTACACATAGAGACAATAGATAACTAATAAATCTTATCTCACCAATTCCTGCAAAAAAATATTTCATGTAACGATTCTCCATTTGCTCCATTAAATCAGTTTTATTTTAGAGTAGCATAAAATAAGCAATCCTTCAATAAAAACCATTGGCGAAATACTATTCTAAAGCATTGATAGCTCAGATTTCTCAGAATAGAGCTGTCCAAACTATCGAACAGCTCAAATACATATATATCCATGCAATTCTAAACTTAGAATTGCTATAAAATAAATGTTTTATGAGTATTCTAGGTCTTTGACTGCTTAAAATTTTACGTTCTGAAGGATTCTAAAGCTAGAATAGCTCAAAAATCACGAGAACTAAGGTATTTGAAGCTTAAGAGTCATACGTTCTCCATAGGATTTCTCCATTCTTATTAAGCCTAATTAAAATGTATTCCTAATAAGTGATCGTCGACTGTGTTTATAGCACTTAGTTCCCTAGATAAGACTATTTCCCTTTATCATATCTGATTTTAAGCTATTCTAAGACTTAACCTATGTTTCTATTAATTACTATTTTTAAATAATTCGTATTCCTTTTCTTTGATAAATGGAACTGAAAAATTAGAGAAAAGAAGTAAAACTGAAAACAAATAGCCTGCTTTTTGAATCACTAAAAGATATCCTAAAAACAAGTAAACTATAACATCCAATGCGAAAAGAAAAAATATTCTCCTCTTCATTAAAGTACTTGTGTCAAATAATCTGATGAATAAAAATTTTATCGTAGTATCTACACAAATTTTTATCAAAAAGATAAGAGTCAGTACATGATTATCAACTGTACCATGAAGAATAAATGGAAATATGGTTAATATGAAACTAGAAATCTCTAAGTATTTTATCCGAGGAGATTGAGACACCTTGCTTTTGAACTGACTAATTTTTTTATATTCGTTAGTCAATTTAGTATCAAAATCTTTACCAATTAAATGAAAGATTGCTAACTCTAGGATAAAAACACTTATTAATACGATATAAGTGAAAAAACTTTCTGGGAAAAATTTATTGATTAAAATTGGGAAACTCATTAACAGAACCGAATTTATGGCTAGACAGATAGATACTATTTTATTTTTCACAGAATATAGAGGCAGTGATACTATTGAGTAGATAAAAGCTAAAAAAATAAGCAAAAAATACTCCGTGTCATTTATAATCCCCTTGAATGATAAAAATATATACATCCAACATACGATAATGTGTATTTTACGAATTTTATCTACACTACTCATCCTTTTTCCTCTTATCTTTGGTTCCATTTTTAAACTATGTCAACCTTTTTCACAGATTTATTTTAGATTTCTTTTTTACTTTTTATACTACTATGATACAATATTTTTAATCAATTTCAATTTATTGTTAACTTTTTTCACAAATAAGGAGGAAATCATGCGCTACGATTTTGGAAAGGTCTATAAAGAAATACGTGAGTCAAAAGGACTGACTCAGGAGGAGGTCTGTGGGGGTATTCTCTCAAGAACCAGCCTATCAAAAATAGAAAGTGGTAAGACAACTCCTAAATATGAGAATATGGAATTTCTTCTCTGGCAAGTCAATATGACCTTTGAAGAGTTTGACTATATCTGCCAACTTTATCAACCAAGTCAACGCACAGAAATTATGCAAACCTATCTCAATATGAGCTCAATCCTAGGGACTAGTGAACTCGAAAAACTATTTCAAAAATGTCAAGACTACCTCAAAACTCACCACGACCTCCCCATCAAAGAGATACGAGATATGCTAGAAATTGTCATTTATATCCGCCAAAATGGGACTAAAAAACTGTCAATCGAAGTTAACAATACTGTAAAGAAGCTATGGAGGAAGATAGAAAAGCAGGACATTTGGTACGAGAATGACTTAAAAATCCTCAATACCATTCTCTTTACCTTTCCTATAGAGCATATCCATCTCATCACTGGAAAAATCTTGCAACGCCTGGAAATCTATAAAAACTATCAACATTTATATGACTTGCGAATGGCAATCCTACTCAACCTTTCCACCTTATACTTGTACAATCAAGATAGAAACATGTGCCAACAAATCTGCTACACTTTACTGGAGGATGCCAAGAAAAAGAAGCACTACGATAGGCTTGCCATCTGCTATGTCCGTATTGGGATTTGTACGGATGATGCTAAACTTATCCAAAAAGGTTTCTCCCTTCTGGAACTAACCGATGAAACCTCCATGCTAGCTCATCTCCAAAAAGAAGTAGAGACCTATTATCAACCGAAGGAAATATAAAAAGTCGAGGAAATTCCTCGACTTTTACATATTATTCTGTTCGTTAGTTCTTAATACCAACCGTTGTTAAGCCAGAAGTTCTTAGCAGCTGTCCATGAACCGTAACGTCCTGCAACGTAGGCATCTGCTACACGTTCTTGGTTTTCTGCTGAGTAGTCACCGTTCAAGTATGAATCTGTCAATTGGTAACGTCCGATGTAACGTCCGTTTGTAGCTGTGTAGCTACCACCTGATTCTTTTTGAGCGATCCATTCTTTGGCTTCTGCTTCAGAACCACTTACAGTTGAAGCTGTGTAGCTTTCTTCTTCATAAGAAGTGCTTGTTGTAGCAGCTGGTGCTTCGTAAGTTGTTGTTTCAGTTATTTCTTCGTAAGTCGTAGTCTCTTCGATTGTTTCTCCTGTTGCAGCTGGTGCTTCATAAGTTGTCGCAGCTGGAGCTGTCCCTTCGATGACCAAAACTTGGTCCACAAAGATCAGATGAATATCCTCTATCTTATTTTTTTCTGCTAATTTTTCAACAGTAGTATTGTACTTCTCAGCGATTTCTGAAAGAGTGTCACCTGGTTTCACTGTATAAGTGACTGTTTCATCCGCAAAAGCAAGTGATGGTGCAAGGAAAGCAAGGAAAGTTGCTGCTCCTGCAAGAGTTAATTTAATTTGTTTAGTTGTTAATGTCATTTCTAAAAATTCTCCTTTTTACTATGCTTCTATCATACCGTTTGAATATTACCGTTTCTTGACGGTTTCGTGTAGAAATATTACAAAAATATTTTATATTTACTGAAACATTGATATTTTTGTCATAAAAGACAAGATTTTATACTATTTTTATCCATTTTTTCAGTTTTATAAGGGAAATAAGCGCAGAGGTCCATTCTTTGATATAATAGATATAAGAATCTTTGTAAGGGGAAACAGATGCACTCACTTCGTTTTCAATCTGTCTTTGATATTATCGGCCCTGTCATGATTGGCCCATCAAGTAGCCATACAGCTGGTGCGGTTCGTATCGGAAAAATCGTGTCTTCTATCTTTGGTGATAGACCGACAGAGGTGGAATTCCAATTATTTAATTCATTTGCCAAAACCTACCGTGGTCATGGAACTGACCTAGCTCTCGTTGCTGGAATTTTAGGTATGGATACGGATGATCCTGACATTCCAAATAGTCTTGAGATTGCCCATAAACGTGGTATCAAGATTGTCTGGATCATTCAGAAAGACAGCAACGCTCCTCACCCTAATACCACTAAAATTACTGTGAAGAATGAACACAAGTCCATCAGTGTGACAGGTATTTCTATCGGTGGGGGAAATATCCAGGTCACGGAACTCAATGGTTTTGCCGTCTCTCTCAACATGAATACCCCGACCATCATCATCGTGCATCAGGATGTTCCAGGTATGATTGCTCATGTTACTGAAGCCCTCTCTCGTTTTGATATCAACATCGCTCAGATGAATGTGACTCGAGAGAAAGCTGGAGAAAAAGCCATTATGATTATCGAAGTCGATAGTCGAAGTTGCGAAGAGGCGATTGAAGAAATCCGAAAAATCCCTCATCTCCACAATGTCAATTTCTTTAAGTAGGAGGAAACATGTTTTATTCTATCAAAGAATTGGTCGAGCAGGCGGATCTAGACTTCCAAGGAAATGTCGCCGAACTCATGATTGCGACAGAATATCAACTAACTGGTCGGGAACGGCCAGAAGTTCTCCTCCTCATGGAACGCAATCTAGAAGTCATGAAAGCCTCTGTCGAGCTCGGTCTCAGTGAAAACAAATCCCGTAGTGGCCTAACGGGTGGCGATGCAGCCAAGCTAGACCGCCATCTCAAAAGTGGCAAGGCCTTGTCTGACTTTACCATCCTATCAGCAGCCCGTAATGCCATCGCGGTCAACGAACACAACGCTAAAATGGGCTTGGTCTGCGCCACTCCAACCGCAGGAAGTGCCGGCTGTCTACCAGCTGTTCTCACTGCTGCTATCCAAAAACTTGACCTCAGCCACGAAGAACAGCTGGATTTCCTCTTTGCCGCGGGTGCCTTTGGATTGGTTATCGCAAACAACGCTTCTATCTCAGGTGCTGAAGGTGGCTGTCAGGCTGAAGTCGGCTCTGCCTCTGCCATGAGTGCCGCAGCCTTGACCTTGGCTGCAGGTGGAAGCCCCTATCAGGCTAGCCAAGCCATTGCCTTTGTCATTAAAAATATGCTGGGCCTCATCTGCGACCCCGTCGCTGGTTTGGTCGAAGTTCCCTGCGTCAAGCGCAATGCCATGGGAGCCAGCTTTGCCTTTATCGCGGCTGATATGGCCTTGGCAGGTATCGAGTCTAAAATCCCTGTCGATGAAGTCATCGATGCCATGTACCAAGTCGGATCGAGCCTCCCAACTGCCTTTCGTGAAACGGCTGAAGGTGGACTCGCAGCCACCCCGACTGGTCGTCGCCTACAAAAAGAAATCTTCGGAGAATAACCTCATCTAATAGGAGAAACTATGTCATCAATCTCAGCCATCTTTTTCGATCTAGACGGAACTCTGGTTGACAGTTCCATCGGGATCCACAATTCCTTTACTCATACCTTTGAACAACTGGGAGTTCCGACTCCTGATGCTAAAACCATTCGTGGTTTCATGGGTCCACCGCTTGAAACTAGTTTTGCAACGTGTCTCCCAAAGGAGCAAATCTCAGAAGCTGTGCAGATCTACCGTTCTTGCTACAAGAAAAAAGGAATCCACGAAGCCCAACTCTTCCCCCGAATGACGGAATTGCTCCAAAAGCTTTCGCAAAACTATCCTCTCTATATCACCACTACAAAGAATACCCCTACTGCTCATGATATGACTAAAAATCTGGGAATCCATCATTTCTTTGATGGCATTTATGGTTCTAGTCCTGAAACGCCGCACAAGGCGGATGTCATCCGTTATGCCTTGCAGACACATCAACTCCCTGCAGATCAAGTCATCATCATCGGAGACACCAAGTTTGATATGATTGGAGCCCAAGAAACTGGCATTAAAAAGTTCGCTGTTACTTGGGGATTTGGAGAAGAGGCTGATTTGCTCGGCTATCAACCTGACTGGATTGCCCATACAATCGATGATATCATCAGTCAGCTATAACAAGCTAATAGCTTCAAACTACAGAGTAAAAAGACCAAGGTTCTGTCTATACAAAACCTTGGTCTTTGATTTATGATTAATTGCATGAGTAACTCTTACTCAATATGAGTTGTTTCATTTGCAAAGGAAATGATCGCTTCTTTAAGCTCATCTCCACTGAGTGAGCGGAACTCCTCAATTTTCTGATTGATGGCTTCTAGTGGCATGATATTTACCTTACCAACGAAAATCTTGTCCATGACTTGGTTATCAACCAATTCGGTCGAAACCAAGAGTTCCTCATAGAGTTTTTCACCCGGACGAATACCGACTTCAACGATTGGAATTTCACTTTCCGTGTGCCCGCTTAGAAGAACCATTTTCTTAGCCAAGTCATAGATCTTAACTGGTTTGCCCATATCGAGGATAAAGACTTCTCCGTCCTTGGCATAAGCGCCAGCATGGATTACCAGACGGCTAGCCTCTGGAATGGTCATGAAGTAACGTGTCATACGGAAGTCTGTCACCGTTACAGGACCACCTTCAGCAATCTGACGTTCAAAGACAGGAATCACGCTACCACGGCTACCGAGAACATTCCCAAAACGGACTGCACAGTAGGTTGATTTGCTACGTTGGTTAAAGCCAGTGACAATCAACTCTGCCACACGCTTGGTTGCGCCCATAACATTCGGTGGATTGACCGCCTTGTCAGTCGAAATCATGACCATCTTAGGTACTTTGGCCTCATCAACAGCCTTGGCAACATTGTAAGTCCCGAGTATATTGTTCTTGAAGGCTTCTTTTGGATTGCGTTCCATCATCGGAACGTGCTTGTGGGCAGCAGCATGGTAGACAATGGCTGGTTTGTACTGCTCAAACACCTGCAAGAGACGATCATAGTCCTGAATATCTGCAATAACAGGAACGTAATCAATCCCTTGGAATGTACGAATCAATTCATGGTAAACGAGGTAGATAGAATTTTCACCATGTCCCAGCAAGATGATACGTTCTGGATTGAAGCGGCTAACCTGACGACAAATCTCTGAACCAATCGAACCACCAGCTCCTGTCACCAAGATAGTCTTGCCTGTAAGCTCTGCACCCAGACGGGATTCGTCAAGACGGATTTCCTGACGCCCCAAAAGGTCTGTGATGTCAATTTTTTGGAAACCACTACCTGGTTGGTGAAGCCCCTGAACAACTGTCTCAACCTTGGGCATCTTGTAACATTTGATACCTAATTTATTACACATCTGCAAGATGCGTTCGTACTCTGATGGGTCAAGCGAAGGGATGGCTACTATGACACGCTCGATTTGGTGACGTTTGGCCAATTCAGGCAGATTATCATAGGAGCCCAAAACTGGGATTCCACCTAGTTTTTGCCCTTTTTTCTTTTCATCGTTGTCCAAAATCCCCACTAACTCGAGGTCACTAGTTGGGTGCTGGTAGCTATTCATAAAGAGGGCACCACCATCACCAGCGCCAATCAAGAAGGTACGACGGTGCTCGCCATCCCCACTACCCTGCTTGCGTTTGGAATAAATCAACTGCCAAGTAATACGAGGAAGCAAGATCAGGAAGGTACTCAACAAGATAAAGAGCACGATGAACCGGATAGAAAATAGAGGAAGAAAGGCGTAGCAAAGTCCGTAAGAGACAATGCTGCTGACGGTTACGCCAAAAAAGATTTTTAAGAAATCTGTGATTTTACTATAGCGACTAATACTCGCATTGAGCCCCCAAAATCCAATCATGATTTGATAGAAGAGGAAAGCCAAACCAGTATAGATAACATAGTCCACAGGCGCAGGATTTATAAGGCCATAAAACAAGATATAAGATACGATGATGGAAACCACCATACTAATAATATCAAATACACCCCAGAACACCTGTTTTTGCTGTTTATTTAAAATTTCAACCAGATCAATCACATAATCTGTTAGTTTTTTATTCATAGGAATTTACTCTTTCTTAAAAGAATGCAAATAAATATACTGTCATTATAACATCTTTTGGCTATTTTATCTTTTACAAGCCTATTTATTTTTTCTTAATAATTTCACAAAAATAAACTGACGTACAAAACCTGGACAAAGTGCGACGACCGCCTGAATGGCAATGCTTTTCGCATATTCCCTGTAGGAAATTTGCCCTCTTTCAAGCATGCGCTGACGAGCTTGACGATAGAGTTTAAGGTAACGCAAGCCACCTCGACGCTCAAACATCCCTGCACCGACACGAACCTTACACAGGATTTGATCCAGGTTCCCAGTCTTGGCACCTGCAGCAATCATATTGAGCCAAAGGAGGTCATCCTCCATGTAAAGGCCATCTTCATAGTTGCCCGCCTTGAGGACCATGTCCTTTTTGAACATCACGGTCATATGGTTAAAGGCGCTTCTCATCCTTTGGTAAGCCACAATGTCTGCGTGCTGAGTAGGAACACGACGGTAAGAAACAATCTCGTCAGGATTGTCAATAAATTCTGCAATATGTCCACCTAAGAGGTCCAGATTTTCCTCTTCCATTAGTTGGATTTGCTTTTCAAAGCGGTCAGCTACCGCTATATCATCTGTATCCATGCGAGCGATGATATCGTACTGACACTGTAAAACACCGTATCGAAGAGCCAAACCTAAACCTTGATTTTGCTCTAAGGGGCAACGCTTAACTGGAATTTCTGACTGAGCTTCCACTTCATCTAGCACCTGATAGAGTTCGGGCGTGAGCGGCCCGTCCTCAACAAGAACAAGCTCACTTGGTTTCAAGGTCTGGTTTTGAATACTCTTGATAGCATCTCTTAAAAACGTCGGATTTTCCTTTACATAGACCGACATTAAGACGCTAATTTTTTGCTTTTCAGACACAGTTTTTCTCCAATTTATAGATTTCCTTCCACTATTTTATCACAAAATTTCCTAGTTTCCTATTTTTATCTCAAATCAAGGAAAATTCTGGTAAAGAAATCTGTCCCCTTTCACTCTATTTTCAGTTAAATCGTTCTAGCTTTCTTAGCAGTCCTCTCCTTGACATTGTAAGAAAAAAACCTTAAAATAAGCTGTTATTAAAATCATCCTATCGAGGTTTTCATGAAAAAACGATCACTCTTTTTTGTTCTAGGAATTGTCTTAATTGGGACCGTTTTACGATCTCCTTTTACTGCTCTTCCAACTATTTTAGGAGATATTGCTCAGGGACTAGGAGTGGAGGTTAGCTCTCTTGGGATTTTAACCAGTCTCCCTCTCTTGATGTTTGCTTTTTTCTCTGCTTTTGCAAGCCGCTTGGCACAAAAAATCGGGTTGGAACATCTCTTTACTTACTGTCTCCTCCTCTTAACTGTTGGCTCTGTCATTCGTATCTTTAATCTTCCCCTTCTCTATCTAGGAACTCTGATCATCGGAGCGAGCATCGCCATTTTTAATGTACTCCTCCCAAGTATGATTCAGGCAAATCAGCCTCAAAAGATTAGTTTCCTAACAACTCTCTATGTCACTGCCATGGGGGTTTCAACGGCCATCGCTTCTTATCTATCCGTCCCTATCACTCAAGCGAGTTCTTGGAAAGGCTTGATCCTCGTGCTCAGCTTTCTCTGTCTAGTCACTCTGCTAGTCTGGTTGCCAAATCATCGCCACAACCACTATCTGGAAGGACAGCAAGAAAAGAAATCAAAAGAAAATATTCTAAAAAGTAAAGATGTCTGGGCTATCATTATCTTTGGCGGTCTTCAGTCCTTGCTCTTTTATACGAGTATGACCTGGTTGCCAACTATGGCTGTTAGTGCTGGTATTTCTAATAGTGATGCGGCTCTCCTTGCTTCTATTTTTTCATTAATCAGCATTCCTTTTTCGATGACCGTTCCAAGTCTGACGACTCGTCTGTCAGATGGTCACCGTCGAATCATGCTGGCAATTATCTCTATCGCTGGGATGACAGGAATTGCCCTGCTCTTGTATCCAACCAATAATTTCCTCTACTGGTTAGTTGTCCATCTCTTGATTGGAACGGCCTGCAGTGCCCTCTTCCCCTACCTCATGGTTTGCTTCTCTCTTAAAACCAGTTCTCCTGAAAAGACGGCCCAGCTATCAGGACTGGCGCAAACAGGTGGATATATCTTGGCGTCCTTTGGTCCTACCTTGTTTGGTTATAGTTTTGACCTTTTCCAATCTTGGATCCCAGCTGTCCTTGCCCTTCTAGTCATCGATATCATCATGACCATCTCACTCTTTATGGTGGATCGAGCGGATAAAATCCTTTAATTATTCTAAAACACTTCTCAGATATAAACAATGCAAAGCCAGACTCTGTCTGGCTTTTTAGGCGTTTCTAGCAACAAAAAGCACCATCCATCTATTAGCAGAAAGATGGCGTTTTTGATATAATAAGATGTATAGAAACTAATTGTCATGCGAAAAATAAATTAGTTTATAAGATAGCTACTATTTCAATCGAGGTACACAGAATGAATGAACAGAAATACAATTTGGAAGAGAGTAAAGCAGAGTTAGATAAACTCGTTGACTTATCAGCCGAGGAAACAGATAAGACTGCCTGTGAAGCTCTAGCAGAAAAGGCAAGAATAATTTATGGGCAACATCCTGAATCGGAATACATTGCGTTACGATACGCCATGATTTTATACAATCTTTCAAACAGGCAAAATGATATCAAAGAGCGTAAAAAATCCATATCAGAAATAGAAACTTTATCCCTAAAGTTTCTACATTCTAAAGACATTGCTTTGCTCTATGCTATGGCTTTAGTCAATTTGTCAGCTGAACAAGGAAATGTTGAGGAACGATTGAATACTGCTAATACAGTTAAACAAATTTTTGAACTCTTCAAGCAGTCTGAAGACATTGCTTTGCACTATGCTATGGCTTTAGTCAATTTGTCAAATAAACAAAGAAATGTAGAAGAACTAGGGAATACCGCCAATTTAGTCAAACAAATTTTTGAGCAATTCATGCAATCTGAAAACATTGCTTTGCTCTGTGCTAAGCTTTTGGTCAATTTGTCAGTTGAACAAGAAAATGTAGAAGATAGAAAGAATACTTCTAATTTAGTCAAACAAATTTTTGAACAGTTCAAGCAATCTGAAGACATTGCATTACAATACGCTATGGTTTTATACAATCTTTCAAACGGACAAAATGATATCAAGGAGCGTAAAGAAACCATATCAAAAATAGAAACTTTATCCCTAAAGTTTCAACATTCTGAAAACATTGTGTTACAATATGCTATGGCTTTAGTCAATTTGTCAAATAAACAAAGAAATGTAGAAGAAATAGGCGAAACTGTAAATTCAGTCAAACAAATTTTTGAGCAGTTCAAGCAATCTGAAGACATTGCGTTACAATACACTATGGTTTTATACAATCTTTCAAACGGACAAAATGATATCAAGGAGCGTAAAAAAACTATATCTGAATTAGAAGCTTTTACCTTAAAATTTCAACATTCTGAATGCGTTGCGTTACAATATGCTAGGGCTTTAGTCAATTTGTCAGTTGAACAAATAAATGTGGAAGAAATAGGCGAAACTGTGAATTCAATTCAACAAATTTTTGAGCAGTTTAAACAGTCTGAAGACATTGCGTTACGATATGCTATGGCTTTAGTCAATTTGTCAGCTAAACAAATAAATGTAGAAGAAATAGGCGAAACTGTAAATTCAGTTAAACAAATTTTTGAGCAGTTCAAGCAATCTGAAGACATTGCGTTACGATACGCCATGGTTTTATACAATCTTTCAAACAGACGAAATGACATTAAAGAGCGTAAAGAAACCATATCAGAAATAGAAACTTTAACCTTAAAGTTTCAACATTCTGAAGACATTGCTTTACAATATTCTATGGCTTTAGTCAATTTGTCAGCTAAACAAATAAATGTAGAAGAAATAGGCGAAACTGTGAATTCAATTCAACAAATTTTTGAGAAGTTTAAACAGCCTGAAAACATTGCTTTACAATATTCTATGGCTTTATTCAATTTATCACTTGAGCAAACCAACTTAGATAAATTGAATGATACGGCTTCTAAACTAAAGAAAATAGCTTTAAATTTTGAAAAAAATGAAGATATCACTTTATACTATGCTGAAGCTCTTGCCAAAATTATCACCAAACAACAAAATGAAGAGGAAAAATTTGAAATTATAGATAAACTAAAAAGATTACACGATAGATTCGTACAATCTGAAGAGATTACTGTTCAATATCTTACAGCTCGGATGGATTTGGTAAAAAATAATCAAATAGATCAATCAAATCTCCTAAACGACATCTATCACTCCTTAGAATCTATTCCGAGTATTAAAATTTTAAATATGCTCATCGAAATACTCGAAAACGAAGAACAATTTAAGCAAGATCAAGTTCAGATTTCCACTACTAATATCGTAAAAGCTCTGGATAAACTTTGTTTTGATTCATCTATTGAAGAAGGGAAAGATGAAAAAGAGAAAAATTTGCTTATTCGTACCTTAAAACTTGATATCATCTCCGATACAAAATACGATATTTTAAAAAACTGGATAGAGCATTACGGAGAAGACTCAAAAAAAATCAATAAGCTAATTAAAATTTACACGCTTGTCCAACAAATTAAGTATGAGCTTGGATTGAAGGCTGAAGACAAAAATAGGAAACTAAAATTCGGTCACTATACTTCAGGAGAAGCACTCCAAAGCATACTAGGAAAAGAGGATAAGGCTCCATTCTCCATCTCAGGAAAGACACGCCTAAATAACGCCAACTATATGAACGATCCTGAAGAAGGGATCATTCTAGAAGATATTTTAAAATTAGAAAAACGCGATCCTTTGGAACCTAGCTCTTGGTTTTTAATGAGTTTCACCAGCAAAACAGATGATCTAGCTATGTGGTCACAATATGGAAATAATGCAGAAGGGGTCTGTATTGTACTAAAGGAGAATGATTTTGCTCGTTATCATTCACTTAGTGACCTTCCTTGGTATCAAAAAAACTCAGATAAACAAATCGGTCATAAAATGAAATCAAGTGTTGAAATCCAAAACGATAACTCTCTAAATGAATCCGACAAAGAGAAGTCAACTAGAAGCAATGCTAATAAACAAAATTCTGAAGACAAACATTCTACACTGAATAATGATATGGATTATTTATATCGCGTAGCTTATGTTCATTACTCCAATGACCAATTCAACATCGAAGAAAGTGAACTATTCACCAATGAAGAAGTAACGCGATTAAAAGGATTGTTAGAGGATTTAAAATCAGAATTAAGGGACTATAAAAATTCCGGGGATCCATTCTATAAAAAAGCCATTGCTGACTGTATAGAAGAAATCCGCTACTTGTTCAAATCGATCGATTACAAGTATGAAGAAGAATTACGTATTCTGCAATACGCTAACCTAATACCAGATAATAACAAAATAAAAATTGATTATTCTCCTGAATTCGGTAAACTTTATCTGGAGAGAAAAGAAAAGATTCAAATCGGTGAAGTCATTTTCGGTCCTAAGTTTCCGAATCCTGAATACGTTACCCCTTTATTAAAACTTTTAGATAAGGAAATTAAGTATAAGAAATCTACGATAAAATTTAGATAAAGGCTGACAACATCCTCTAAACTTCTAGTTTTTACTAGGAGTTTTTTATATGTAAAATTTTTACACATATTTCTTGACAGGGCTTTCAACTTGAGATACAATATATTTGAAAAGAGTATATATAAAATTTTTATATAATATAAAGGAGGTTTCCCCATGTACTTCCCAACATCCTCTGCCTTGATTGAGTTTCTCATCTTGGCTGTACTGGAGCAGGGGGATTCTTATGGTTATGAGATTAGTCAAACCATTAAGCTCATCGCCAATATCAAAGAATCTACGCTCTATCCCATTCTCAAAAAACTGGAAGCCAGTGGCTTTCTGACCACCTACTCTAGAGAGTTTCAGGGGCGTATGCGCAAATACTACTCCTTGACCAATCGGGGCGTAGAGCAGCTCGTTACTCTAAAGGAAGAGTGGACGCTCTATACCGACACCGTCAACGGCATCATAGAAGGGAGTATCCGCCATGACAAGAACTGACTATCTGACTCAGTTAGAAACCTATCTCCATAAACTGCCTGAAGCTGACCGCATCGAAGCTATGGACTACTTTAAGGAACTATTTGACGATGCGGGTTCAGAGGGCGAAGAGGAACTCATTGCCAGTCTGGGAACTCCAAAAGAAGCTGCCCATGATATCCTCTCTGATCTTCTCGATAAAAAAGTCAATGAAGCCCCTGCTCAAAAGAATGACCGTCAACTGCTACACATTGCCCTCTTGGCCCTGCTAGTAGCTCCTATCGGAATTCCGGTCGGGATCGGCATCCTCATGGCCATCATCGGTATTTTTATCGCAGCTGTCTCCGTCATTCTAGCCTTTTTCGCTGTTTCGGTGACGGGTATCCTGCTAGGTGGACTCTTTATCATAGAGAGCTTTAGTGTTCTGGTCGAAGCCAAATCTGCCTTTATCTTGATTTTCGGGGCCGGTTTGCTTTCTATCGGTGCTTCTTCTCTTGTTCTACTAGGTATCTCCTATGTAGCCCGTTTCTTTGGCCTCCTAATCGTCCGCTTGGTGCAATGGATTCTTAAAAAAGGAAAGAGAGGTGACAGACATGCGTAAATTGACGAAAGGATTTCTCATTTTTGGTGTGGTTTCTACAATCCTTGGTTTTATCATGATCATTGTAGGCGCCCAGTCCAATGGTATTCAAAGTTTGCTTGCCATGTCAAAAGACCCCGTCTATGACAGTCGTATCGAAGAAGTGACCTTTGGAAGTGAGGTGGAAAAACTTGATTTGACCCTTGAGGAACACAGCCTAACCATCACAGAATCTGTAGATGACAAGATCCATATCACCTATCATCCTTCCGTGTCTGGTCGTCACGATCTGACTACTGGCATGAGTGACAAAACACTGAGCGTCACTGACAAACAAGCCTCCCAACATCGTTTTCTCGGTTCAGGAATCGAAGGCCTACTTCGTATCGCTAGCAACTATTCTAATCGTTTTGACGAAGTCGTTCTCTCCCTACCTAAAGGAAGAAAGCTGCAAGCTATCACCGTCTCAGCCAATCGTGGACAAACCAATATTCGTCAAGCCAATCTTGAAAACGCAACAATCAAAGCAAAAGGCTATCTCTTAAGACTAACAGAAAGTTCTATCAAAAACAGCACACTAACGACACCTCATATCATCAATATCTTTGATACCGAATTGACAGATAGTCAGGTCAAGACGGAGGGAGCACACATCTATGCTGAGAATATCCAGGTTCACGGCAAGGTTGAGCTAGAAGCCCATTCCACTCTAACACTCATTCTCTCCCAGAAAGAGACTGACCGTATCAATCTAGAAATTTCTTCTCAGCATGGTGGTATCTATCGTCAACCCAAAGAAGAACATCGTGGACAAAAAGAGAATGTACTTGCCAACCCTTATAAAACCGAAAAAGCAGATATCAAGGATTTACTCATTGCAAAAGCCAACCAGGATATCTACCTACCTAAAGAGGAGCATTCTGCTCCATCTAGAAACCATTGACAAAAACGCTTTCATCTGCTAGTCTAAAGATAGAAAACGACCATAAAAAAGGAGGTTCCACCATGACACAAGAATGGTTTGAAAGCGCCGATCTTGAGAAGAAATCAGCTCAGACGAAATCGGAAATCCAGCCCGACCAACCAGAGACTTCGGAAACTGTGGAGACCGAACCACAAGCAAGCCAAGAAACTCCTATCTCACCTAAAGAGTCGGAAACGCATGAGGAGGAAGCTCCCGAAATGGCTGAGGAAACCCAAACCGAGGAAGAGGGAGAAGGGAAAGCTGAAGAGAAAGGCAACCAAGAGAACCCTACAAAAGAAAAAAACATCCTCAGCAAGGCTTTAGATAGTCCCTATATCCCAGATATTGACCCCCGCAAAACTGCTCGATTCAAAGAAGAAATCGCACTATTTTGGACTTGGCTTCTGGACGCTATCCAAGAACCAACTGCCAGCAAGAATACGGACCAAAAGCATCGTTACAGTGTCTTTGCCCTGCTCACCTTGCTGTCATCAATCAACCTTTTCTTTAGTATCTATCATATCAAACACCTCTACTATGGCTATATGATTTCTATTGCTAATGGTTCTCCTAACCAGCTCCCACCTTTGGATCTCTTTGCTGGCCTTTCTATCTTGGTCGCTAGCGCTCTATTTTACTTTTCCATCATTTTGGGAGGCTTTACTGTCCGACGTGTGCTGGACCAGGAGAGCGACTTCACATTCCAAGAAGCCTTTGATCGGTATAGCAGACTCTTTGCTATCCCACTTGTCCTAACAGCTCTAGCAAGTTTCTTTGCACTCTTTGGTGGCTTACGATTTGCTGGTATCCTCACTCTTCTAAGCATGGCCATCTTTGCCCTTGGTAATCTCTTTGTGATTAGCAAGCCAAGTAAGACCAGTAGCCTTGACCCATTTTATCGTTTCTTACTAGCTGTCTTACTTGATGCTGCTATTCTCTTGCCCTTCTTCATTGCAGAGCTTGCGCTGACAGTGGACTACCTTCGCATCCTGACATTCTTTTAACCAAAATCCCTGCCATTTATTAATGACAGGGATTTTTATGCTTACTCTTTTTTGGACAATGGCTACTTGATGGTTACCAATCCTTCAAAGTCTTGTCCTAAGATGGCTTGTACTTCTAATTGATTAGCATCTAATTGCTGGTAAAATGCTTTTGGTAGTGACTCTAGGAATTTTTCATAATCCAAGCGAGCGATGGATTCATAGTCTTCTGCTTTGGACCCATCACCAGAAATCGTCACTAGGTCAATCTCCCAAACAAGCTCCTTGCCTGCCAGCTGATCGGTATAAGGAGCTGGTACAAAGGGTTCCTTTGGCAAAATCGTCTTGACTCCTTGGGCTAGGTGATAGATACCGTGCACCTTGCCTTGAGCATCTGGGTAAAATTTCACACTGGCAAGGTAGGCATCAGAGCCTTGAACCTTCTTGACCAACTCTTCAAAATGTGCCAATCCATCCTCAGCCAAAAAGCTCTCGAGGTATTCCTTATTGAGATAGATAGGGGCCAAGAGCCCTTGGCAATATACTAGACGAGCCGCTTTGTCAGATAGATAATGCTTGACCGTTTCTCGGAAATAAGCTTCAAAATCAAAGCCTTCTAGCCCTTCTACCACTTGCCCCAACTTGTTTGATAGGGCTTGGAGGAGAGCTTCTACAATCTCCCAGTCCGCCCTAGTAAGGAAATCTGGAATCACCACTTGATAGCCTTTTCGACTATCCGCATAGTTCACTTTAAAGAGAAATTGCGACTGACCTACAATCCCACACTCCATGTATTCGAGACGATTGAGGGGCTGACGGAGATAGACTGCATCATAACTATGCGACTCCAAGCCCTCTACCAAGGCTAAGATGGACTTGGCAGTCAAGACCTCCTGTTGCCCTAGGATGCTTTCTTTATTTGGGATAAAAAATGTTTTCGCCATAACTGGCCTCCTTTGAAATCGTTTACACATAGTATACCCTATTTTCCTGAAAGATACAGAAACAAATTTTAGATTTTTAGATAAAAAGCATAGAAAAACAGCCCCTGAGGAGCTGTTTGATGTTATACAGTAGCGACTTGATCCAAGCTTTCACCGATAGCGGCTAGGCGCTCGATCACTTCTGCTTGTGTCAATTCATTTTCTGAGACGTAGCGGTTGCGTGGGTGAACACGGCACTCGTGTGAGCATCCACGAAGGTACTTGTCTTCATTTTCTTCTGATGTTAGGATACGACGGTTACAGAAGGGATTTCCACAGTTGACATAACGTTCACATGGTGTTCCATCAAACCAGTCTTTCCCTACGATGGTTGGGTTGACATGGTTAACATCAACTGCGATACGCTCGTCAAAGACGTACATTTTCCCATCCCAAAGTTCACCTTGGACTTCTGGGTCTTTACCGTAAGTTGCGATTCCTCCGTGCAATTGACCGACGTCTTTGTAGCCTTCACGGACCATCCAACCTGAGAATTTCTCACAGCGAACGCCACCTGTACAGTAAACCACGACACGCTTGTCCATGAATTTTTCCTTGTTGTCACGAACCCATTGTGGCAACTCACGGAAGTTGCGGATGTCTGGGCGGATAGCCCCACGGAAATGTCCTAGGTCGTACTCATAATCGTTACGTGTGTCAAGGACCACTGTATCTTCATCAAGAAGGGCTTCTTTAAACTCTTTTGGAGACAAGTAAGCACCTGTTGTTTCAAGTGGGTTGATATCGTTGTCAAAATCGTTGTCTTCCAAACCAAGGTGGACAATTTCTTTCTTGTAGCGAACAAACATCTTCTTGAAGGCTTGTTCACTTTCTTCGTCAATCTTGAACCAGAGGTCTTCCATGCCTGGGAGGCTGTGAACGTAGTCCATGTATTTTTGAGTTGTTTCGTAGTCACCTGAAACGGTTCCGTTGATTCCCTCGTCAGCGACTAGGATACGACCTTTAAGGCCGATTGATTTACAGAAAGCCAAGTGGTCTGCAGCAAATTGCTCTGCATTTTCAATTGGGGTATAAAGGTAGTAAAGTAAGACACGAATATCTTTTACCATAAGATTTGTTCTCTTTTCTATTCTTAAATTTTCAGAATTTTTCATTCAACTATTCTAGTATACCCACTTGGGAAAACGAATGCAATTTATTTGACCGGAAATTGTATAGAGAGACCTGCCACTGCACTTTATCAGTAACCATAGCGAATCGCAGATAATTCTCTCAATTTTTTGATTTGCTTAGCTTGACTTTCTGACAAACTTAGCTTGTTATCAATCAACACACGTGAGATGTCGACGTTCATTTGGCTCAGAATAAATGGAGTAGAGGTTCCATCATCCTCTAATCGTTTTTGATAAATCACTAACTGATTTTTCAGGGGAGTCAGTTGAGGCGCAGCCTTTATATCTTCCAATAGATAATCTATGATGGTCATGGCTTCACAACGCCTTTCACTTCCTCCTACAAACCATTTTAATGGTGTCATTCTCATTTTCCTCCTGAAATTCGCTTATAAATTGAAACACTATAATCCCAAACTCGCCTGCCAGTATTTTACCCAAACACCCTATGTAAAAAAGTCAGTAAAAATGGTAATGTCGCTACAATATTATTGATCACATGCACTGCATAGGAAGGATAAATGCTCTTGGTATAGCGGGTCAAACCAGCAAAGATGATTCCAACTGTTGCAAAGACGAAGATATCTAACAGACTAGGAAAGTTTGAAAAATGAGGGAGAGCAAATAAAATGGACGGAAGAAGCAAATCAAGAGCAAATCTCGAATCTTTAAAAAAGGCGTGTTGCAGTAATCCTCTATAGATTAACTCTTCCATCAGTGGAATCAGAAAGAACAGGGCTATATAGATACCTAGCTCTGCAAAGTTAGTCCCACTATAACCAATCGATACAGCCCAACCTTCCGCAGTTGACTGGACATGTTTAGCTGTCTGAACGTTAAAAGAGATCTGGAGCACTACCACTAATACTGTCAAAATCGAATACCAAAGCCATTTTTTTCTTGGAATGCGAAAGAGATAACCATGGCCTGTCTTAACCAGAATCCAAATCATGACTCCGCTAAATAGCAAACTCAAGATATTTTGAATCCAGAAGAAATTGCCAATCTGGGAAGAAAATTGCCAATAATTTTGAACAATAGACGTCAGCTGAGAAAGACCAAATACGAAAAATAGGTAAGAGAAGACAGCACTCATTTTGAAAAGAAGACGATATTTTTTCATAATAAATCCCCTATAGATGTATGTGTATCACATCGCCAAAACTCTTAGAACTACTCTTTTCATTTTTACATCCTAAAAATCACTACCTCCCCTAGGAAACTAAGGAAGGCAGTGATCACATTTTTAGGAATTAGGAATGAATACACGAAATCAGTTTGTCTTATGATTTTTTGCTTTTCAAGAATTCGTCGTATTGTTTTTGCATTTCATCCAATACTTTTTGGTATGCACCTTCAGATTTCAATTTTTCCATCAATTCTGGAATAGCTTTATCAGGATCTACAGTACCAGTGTTGATAGCTGTATCGAATTGTTGCATTGTGTTAGTGATTGCAGAGATTTCAGATTTCACGCTATCAGTGTTAAAGATGAATCCAAGCGCTGGAGATTCTTTAGCTTCTGCCAATTGTTTCTTAGAATCTTCGATTTGTTGGTCTGTAACGTTTTCGTTGATGTAAAGGATCCAGTTGTTACCAGTGTTCCATCCACCCATGTGAGTGTTTCCTTTGTATCCTTCAAGGACACGTACACGGTTTTCCTTACCTTCAATTTTCTCCCAGTTCTTGCCTTCTGGACCGTAAACAAGTCCATTCAAGAGTTCAGGGTTAGTGTTCAAGAGATTCAACACTTCCATTGATTTTTCTTTGTTCTTAGAGTTGTTTGAGATGACAAAGTTAGCAACTTGAGTTGTTTGGTTTTTCTTGATGAAGTTAGTGAATGGTTTGATTTGGATGTCTTTGTTAGCTACACGAGAGAGCAAGCTGTTACCGTAGTCAGCTGGTCCTACTGTTTCTTCACGAACGAACCAAGTGTCTTGTTGAAGGTCAAATGAAGTGTCGCTTGTTGCTACGTCTTTTGGAATGTATCCTGCTTCGTAGAATTTGTGAAGAGTCTTCAAGTGTTCTTTGAAACGAGGAACATCGTAACGGTTTACGATCTTAGTAGTATCCCCTTCAAGGTCGATAACGAATGGAAGTCCGTTTGCTACTGGGTAGTCAAAGTTTTCAGAAGGGATGAAGTTCTTAGTAACTGCAAATGGTACTACATCTGGAGCTTTTTCTTTGATTTGTTTCAAGACTGGTTCAAGTGTTTCGTATGAATTTACACCTGAAATGTCGATACCGTATTTAGCAAGAAGAGTTCCGTTGAAGGCAAAGTTTTGTGAAGATGCAACGTTAGCCGCAACTGGAACAGCGTAGATCTTGCCGTTTACAGTGTTTCCTTTGATGTAAGCTGGGTCAAGTGCTTTATAAAGCTCTGCTCCTTCTTTCTTGTACAATTCTGTCAAGTCAGCATAAGCACCTTTTTGAGCGTTTACGATGTAGTTATCTGCAAAAGCGATATCGTAGTTTTCACCTGATGATGTGATAACTGACATTTTCTTACCGTAGTCACCCCATCCAAGATATTGGATATCCAATTTAGCACCAACTTTTTCTTCGATGATTTTGTTTGCATTTTCTAGCAATTCATCCAAGTTGTCTGGTTTGTCACCGATTTGATACATTTTGATAACAGGTTTTTCTCCTGATCCTGAGTCTGCAGCTTTTTTGTTGTTGCCTGAAAGGTTTCCACAAGCAGCAAGACTTGCAGCCAAAGCGACTACGCTAGCAGATGCAAAAGCATATTTTTTCCAGTTTTTCATGATAAAAACTCCTTTTTTTATTTTTAAACTTATAAACGATTTAATGATTGTAACTTCAGTCACTAGGATGAAGTTGGGAAGGGAGAAACGGTGTTTCTCAGTAAGTCCTATTCTTTCACACCACCGATGGTCAAACCTTTTACAAAGTAGCGTTGGAAGAATGGATACAGAATTGCAATCGGAAGGGTTGCAACCACAACCATGGCCATACGTCCTGTTTCCTTTGGAAGAGCAACTCCCAGTTGACCAGAAAGGCCGACTGCTTTGGCAATGTAGTCCATATTTTGCTGGATTTGCATGAGCAAATACTGTAATGGATACAAGTTGTCACTCTTGATGTAAAGAAGGGCGTTGAACCAGTCGTTCCAGAAACCAAGAGCTGTCAAGAGCGTGATGGTGGCGATACCTGGAAGTGACAATGGCAAACAGATCTGGAAGAAGATCCGGGCTTCACTAGCACCATCGATACGAGCAGATTCGAGAATGGCTTCTGGAATGGTCTTCTTGAAGAAAGAACGCATCAAGATGATGTTGAATGGTGAAAGGAGCATAGGAACAATCAAGGCCCAAACTGTATCACCCAGTTGAAGCAAGCGAGTTACCACGATATAACCTGGTACCAAACCAGCATTGAACAACATACTAAGTAGGACGAAAATCGTAAAGAATCTGCGGTACTTAAAGGTTGTCCGTGAAATGGCGTAGGCATAAGTGGTTGTGATAAAGACGTTTGTCAAAGTTCCGACTACTGTTACAAATACTGAGATAAAGAGCGCTTGTAGTATCTTATCTTTAAACTGAGCCAAAAACTCGAAACCATCTAATCCAAACTGTGATGGAAAAAAGCTATATCCATGTTGAAGGATGCTCTTTTCATCTGTGATAGAAATCATGATGACAAAGATAAAGGGCAAGATACAAGAGAGAGCAATCAATCCAGAAATAATACTGAAGAATATATCTGCCTTCTTACTAAAGGAGTGAATGCCGACATTATCAATTTTTGCTTTTTTAATTTTTTCTGCCATGCTTTCCTCCTTTCTAGAATAGTGCTGAATTTGGATCGACTCGTCTTGCAAGTATATTTGAGAAGATAACGAGAATCAAACCGACAACGGACTGATAAAGACCAGCTGCTGATGCCATACCAATATCTGCTGTTTGAGTTAAACCATTATAGACATAGACATCTAGTACGTTGGTTACATTGTAGAGCTGACCAGCATTGTGAGGGATTTGGTAGAAAAGACCGAAGTCTGCACGGAAGATGTTTCCGACTGCAAGGATGGTCAAAACAGTTATAAGCGGTGTCAACTGTGGAATGGTTACGTTGCGAATCCGTTGCCACTTGCTAGCCCCGTCCACTGTTGCTGCTTCGTAGTAAGTTGGGTCAATTCCCATGATCGTCGCATAGTACATGACACTGCTATATCCAAAGCCTTTCCAGATACCTAAGAAAAGGAGAAGATATGGCCAAATACCTAAGTCTGCATAGAAGTTAATCCCTTTCACACCAATGGTTTCCAAGAAACGGTTGATAACCCCTTTGTCAATGTTTAGGAAAGCATCTGTAAAGAAACTGATGATAACCCATGACAAGAAGTAAGGGAATAACATAGACGTTTGGAAAATTTTAACCATTCTCTTAGAACGAAGCTCGCTGAGGATGATGGCAATTCCAACCGACACAATCAAACCAATAAAGATGAATCCAAGGTTGTAAAGAACGGTATTACGAGTGATAATAAAAGCATCTTTAGAACTAAATAAGAACTTAAAGTTATCGAAACCAACCCACTTACTATTCATAATACTGTGGATAAATCCTTCGCCACTCATATGGTAGTCTTTGAAGGCGACCACATTTCCAAATACTGGGATGTAGAAGAATAGAATCAACCAAAGTGCCCCTGGTAAAACCATCAAGAGAAAAATCCAGTTATCTCTCAAGGTCTTTGAAAACTTTTTCATAATTTCCTCCCATTTTATTCCTAAAAACTGATTTCATCGAATTTTTAGGTTTGATAACGATTACATTATTAGTATACTCCTATTTGAAGGCTAGGTTAAACTACTAATTATAGAAAAAACTCCACAAATTATTTTATGTGGAGAAGTTTTTTATATAAGAAGGATGTTTCACGAGAAACGCTTTGCATGCGATAAGTGTATTTCCGCTTTACTAATTGAAAACTTGTTCCAATACTGGATGATGAAACACAACAAAATGAACCTGAGCATTTATGATAGCCCCTGATTCATTTTTATCAATCTCTGGTCTTCCTTCGGTGTGTAAAAGAGCAGGATTGCCATCCTTGTAACCAAAGAGAATCACCTCTGTCCCTGCTTCATTCACATAGCAAGCTAGGATATCGAACCGCCTAGAACCTGAACCTGCAATATAGCCATACCATTTAAAAGTATAATTCATTCCATCCACTTGTCCAAATTGCATTATCTGGTCTGGCACTGCAAGTCCATAGTACTTACCATAGGTAGCCAAATTGGTTGACTTGAATACTTCACCTTTACTATCCGAATAAGATCTCATTGCTTTTTTTATCTTGTCTCTTAGAGACCTATTATCTGCAACTGGCTTATCCTCTATAGTTACACTAGTTTTGGAAAGAAACTCCTTAAAACGCTGCGCTAAATCCGTGTTTTTAGTCTCTTCAAAATTCGCAGCACTGATAGTTTCTAGCGTCTTATCTGTATGCAAGACCTGTGCTTGCCCATCTTTCAGTGTAAATAAGTAGAAATGTTTGTCCTGATTGTCATAGTAGGCATCCAAAATCAAGTAGTCATAGGCATTGTCACTGGATACCCCGAAAAGATTCCATCTGACTCTTTTCTGGGAAACAGTTGTTGTTTCTATTTTTTTGATGAGTTCATTTTTTTCATCAAAGTTTGTATGCTCTAGTCTATGATAGGACTGCCCCATAGAAGAAGCCCAGCTTGCAAACTCTTCCTGCCACTTTTCGGTGTTGTACTGGATTAGCTTCTGAAAATCCGAGTAGTTCTTCATAATCAAGGCTTGGTCAGTCGGATTAGACAACTGAAGCTCTTCCATGGCTACAACCGTAGCAGCCATCGGTGATTGGACGGCTGCATCCTTGGATTCTTTTTCGTGGGAAAGAGCCTTTTGATAGGAGTCCGCTAGGTAGTGAAAATAGTTGGTTACTTCCTTTGTTTGTTGCTCCCTCGGTGTTGATGGATTAGGTGCTCTATCCTCTGTCGATTTATGGCAGGCAGATAAAACTAGCACACTCGCACCTAGAACTAGTAGTAGCTTTTTCATGATCAGACCTCCAAACTATTATCTTTATACCTTCATTATACTCCTACCCTATCTCCAAATCAAAAAAACATCTCCATGTATTTAAAAGGAGATGTTTAACTATCTGTGATAAATTTCTAGGTCGTATAAATCGTCGAAGCTGTCGCAATCGTATGCCACTGGTTGGCTGTTGTGGCTGCGAAATACTTGTCTCCATAAAAATCATTAAATGGAAGGATTTCGACTTCTAATTCTTCGATGCGGTCAATCTGCCCTGCCAGATAAGCCTCGATGCGACTTTCTGCGCGCTTGATCCTTTGTAAGAGTCCGCCCATACGGATATCAACCGTATCCAAACCAAAGACCTTGTTTTCTTTCAGCCATTGTTGACTAAAGAGTTTGTGGAAGGTTTCAATCTCACTTCTGAGTTTTGGTAATTCTTCTCTGGCGATTTGCTGCAAGCTGACTTTGTCACCGACTTTATAAGTTTGACGAATGCGTCTTCCCACATCTACTTTGCTACTTAAAATGCCGTTCAACTGGGCCTGAGTTTCAAATAGATAGGCATAATTCCCAGCTTTTTCTTTGATTTCAGCAAGCGTTTCAGCGGCCTGAGCGAAGTGCGGTTTGTCCTGTTCAGGTGTCATGTGTCTGTCAAGAATCGGGCAAAGAACATCCTGATAAAAGACATAGCGGTTGGGATTGATACCACTGAGATTGCCTGGCAAGTCTGGCAAGAGGTTAGCAAGGTCAATCTGCATGAAATCCTCAACTGATAGACCTGTATTGGTCTGGAAATGAGAAGACAAACGGTCTAGGTCATTGCGGTAGCTAAGTTCTGCCCAGATTTGCAAGCTGGGTAGGATAGAGAACTGGGCTGTTTCACCACCATTATCCCCCCAACCTGTCACGATGACTTCTTTGATGTCATTGGCACGACAGGCTTTGTTGGCCTCCATAGCGATGAGACGGCTGAAATGGTTGTTGGGTGTGAAACCAATCCACTTCCAAGCACCACCTGCAAAGGCGATATCTTGGCTAATCTTGTGGTGATTGCGGAAATTACGATTGTACTTTTCTTCGCTATCTTGATAATAATCCCAGTAAACCAAGGTTACACGGTCTTTGAGACGGTCTAGGTAGACACGAGTTTCCTCGGGAATTTCCACATCACAGTCATACTGGCCATCCGCTGACATGAGTTTAAAGAACATATCACTCCACATCTGGCAGTGAAAAGCATACTTGTCTGCAATATCCAGCACGCGCTCCAAGTGTTGACACATGAGGAGACTACGGTCCACAACACCGTTCAAAATGAGGTAGCGCCCCAAACCAACCAAGTGAGCTTCGTCCATCCCAATATTGACCTTGCGTGTCTGCAGTTTAGACAGAGTGGCAAACATCCCGTCAATCAAATCATAAACTTTTTCTTCACCGATAAGGAGAATGTCCTCTACATCACGGAGTTCTTGCACTTCTTTGACACCCCATTTAACGAAGGCCGACAAATGAGCCAAGGTCTGGATGCAAGGCACAAAGGTCATGTCAAACTGCTGGGCGTAAGCTTCGATTTCCTGTAACTCCTCTGCTGAATAAGCCCCACGGAAGTAACCAAAGTATGGCTGCCCCTCAATCTGATAGGTGTCTTCCATGTAAAGCTCAAATGTTGAGTAGCCCATGAGTGCCAAGACCTCAATCATCTGCTTGGCAGAAGCCACATTGAGCACCGCATTTCGAGAACAGTCTGCCATGTAGGCCAAATCCTCATAAGCTGCCTGTTCCTCAATCTCTACTTTGTCACCTTCTACTAGAGCTGTTGCTAGCACTGACAAGGCGCGGTAAAGTTGATGGGGTTTGCGATAAGTCAGTTGATAGTGACCACCCTCACCCTTGATAGAGATAGAGGCTTGGTCAGACTGAGCGACTGCAACTTCCACATCTGGTAAAGAGATATGCTTTGTTAGCAAGTCGATTGCCTGAGTTTGTTTGAAACTAAGTCCTGTAAAAATTACCATTGGTTTTCCTCCTGCAACCAGTTGACAAGGGCACCATAGAGATTGGCATCTGCATGATAGGTGCAAGCTTGGATAACTGGTGCGACTGTGTATTCTTCGTAGGTTTCGACAAAGTTATCGACAGCCTTCTTGACACCTTGGATAAAGTCTGGATTCTGACTGATGGAGCCTCCCAGACTAATGACATCTGGGTCGATGAGATACTGGATATTGAGCAAACCTTGCGCCAGATTGCGGTTCATACGCTCAATGGCTTCTTGACAAAGAGCATTGCCTGCTGCAGCTTCTTGGTAAACCTTGCGTCCGTCCCAGTCAGTTTGACCAGATTTTTCAATCACGTATCGAACCATGTTCCCTGTAGATGCTAGTTGCGACCAGTTGTTGAGCTTTTCTGCTGGTGCAATGGTTGTCATGTAGCCAAACTCTCCTCCCAAGCCGTGGCGACCTCGGTGAAGCTTGCCATTGATAATCATAGCTCCGCCGATTCCAGTCCCAATCACGATACAAGCTGCATTTTCAATCTCTGGGTGAGCCAGCAGTTCACTCAGCCCAACACAGTTGGCATCATTTTCTAGATGGATAGGGAGCTGATGATGAGCAAGAGCTTCATACCAAGAAAAGCCATGGATGTAAGGTACGGCACTGATTCCCTCAATCACCCCTGTTTCTTGATTGACCGCACCTGGTACACTCATGGCAATGCCCTTATAATCTTTCTCTGCCAAGCATTTGCCTAGCCAAGTCAGTAAATCCTCCAAGTTTTCTGGTGTCGGAGTACTTGTCTTATCTAGTATTTTTCCATCAGGAGTCAGACTGGCAAACTTAATCCCAGTCCCTCCGATATCAATGGTTGCAATCGTCATATTTTCACCAAAAAAGGGGCGAATCAGTAGTCAATCCTTACTCTTTCGCCCCTCCTTTCTATCTCATAATATTAGTTATAGAACACTTTAAAACTGTTAAATGTCTTCTTTTTTGATCAATTCTGTGCGAATTTCTTGTGGAGCCAATAGTCCTGAATGAACTGAATATGGTCGTTCAAGTAAGTCAAGCATGGTTTGTTGGTGTTCTGATATGCGCACATTTTCTTGACTCATATTATAGTAACGGAGGACATATCCTTCTTCATTTTCTGCCACTTTAAATGCTGTTGGGCAAACTTGTGGTAAGCTGAGCGCCGCATGGCTCAAGAGACTGCCCGTCGCTGCAACACTTCCTTCTTGTTTAGTAACCTGAAGACTAGTGAACGGTGTTTGGAAGGCTTTGGCACGACGGAAGGCTGAGAAGCGTTCCCCTGCTTGGTGGCATTCGAGAGCAAACTCGACTTCAAACTCACGCAAGCACTGAGCCTCTGGTGTCGGGAAGTAACCCCAGTCACCTAGCTCACCTGAGGCACGAAGGATGGTCACGGCAATGGTATCGTCGCCAAGGATTTCATACTCGTGCAGTCCTTTATTGGCCACCGTCACTCCTTTTTCATCATCATAAAGACTGACAAAGGCTTGTTGGTGTTGAGGATTTTCAGGATTTTCCCATGAAGCCGCTGGTTTATTTGGTCGTGTCACCACCTCATAGATGCTTTCAGAGTCATTGCTTGGACGTGTGTTATGAGTCTTAACCAAGAGACGGATACGGTGGTCTTTGGCTGTGTTAGTAAAGCGAGTCTTAAATCGGATTTGTGGATTATCAACAAAGACGGTCATCTCTGTTTCAAGAGGTAGGGTTGTCAATTCTTCTGAGCGTCCAGCTTCACGCGTCATAAACTCGATGATGCCTCTTTGTTCCGCATCCAGTTTTTCGTCTGCACTTACTGGAATTGTCAATTCATGCTTGAGCAAGATCTTGGCAAAACGAGCTGTATTTTCCAAAACTTCACAGCCTTTCAGCTCGGCGTAGATAGGTTCTGTTCCTTTTGGTTGGAAGTAGATGTACTCATTTCCGATGTCACCACGGTCTTCAAAGCGAACAACATCTTCATAAGCTTCATGAGTTGTCTTGTCGTAGACTGTGATGTTTTCATCCACACTAACCGTTACAAATGGCGTATCAATCACTCCATTTTGGTAAATACCGTCACGGTGTTCTTGTTCTCCTTCGAGCAATTGGAAGGTTGTCCAAGAAAGTGGTGCCAGGTGAACAGGCACTGTCACGCGCACTTGTCGAGCAATACGAGCTTGGCGGAACTTGTCTTTTGGCAAATCATACTCAAAGTTAGCTCCCAAATCTTCGATTTTCGCTTCTACAGCGTGCCCTTCCAAGTCTTCGACACGGTAGTTTGGTAAAGTCAAGGCGGCCATCTTCTTATAGCCTTCTGTTGGGTGCAATTCCTTGAAATCACAAACCGCCACATCAATCACTGTGCTGACAGTGTCAACCTTATCATGCAAGCCTGTGTTGATGACCGTAAAGAGATGGTCGCTTTGGGCTTCGTGGGTTGCAATTTTACCCTTCCACTCGTTGAGAAGGTTGGTCTTAACGAAGTTTCCGACTTGGTTAACCTTGGCAAAACGTGTTTCCATCTCACGGTGAACCTCGTCCACGCTACAGCCACAGATACTGTCATGGGGTGCATTTTGTAGAAGGACTTTCCAAGCATATGTCAACTGGTCCTTGTGGTTATGTCCGCCAGTGATGACGGTCAATGGTTCCACCACTTGTTCTAGCAGATTGCTATTTTCTTGGAAGGCTTGTTTGAGGTAAATCCGTGATGAAGAAGTATTAGCAAGTGTGTACCAACCGTCTGTTTCTTGACTGGTCAACTCACCCGTAACCGTAGATAGTTGCTCAGGCAGAGCACTTTCTACTGCGTGGATATAGTCATCAAAAGAACTATGCACAAAGGTCACATCTGGGAAGAGTTCATTTGCCACACGAATGGCTTCACTCAGATTTCGCTGTACAGGCTGGTGGTCACATCCGTTCATCATCAACCATTGGTTGGTCGAAGCGTAGTCACGCACGTCTGCCAATTTTTGTTTCCAAAAGGCCAGGGCTTCATCCTTATCAACAGGGATTTCATTCCCATTACTGTACCAGTTGGCAAAGAGGATGCCAAGGACACGACTTCCATCAGCACCCTGCCAGTACATTTCTGAAAACTGGGAAGTAAACTGCTCATCTTCGAGGACTTGGTTGTCAAATCCAATCGGCTTCACACCACGGCCAAAGGCTGCCACGTGAATGCCTGATTTTTGAAGGATTTGGGGAGCTTGTCCCATATTTCCAAAGGTATCTGGGAAATAACCAATCTGGGTTGATTTGCCCCATTTTGCACATTCTGCTTGACCAATCAAGGTATTGCGGACGTTGGCTTCGCTGGAAATCAAGTAATCATCCTGCAAGATGTAAAAGGGACCAATTTTGAGTTTGCCTTGGTCGATGTAACCTTGGACTTTGTCGCGATTTTCAGGACGAATTTCCAAGTAGTCATCGAGGACAATGGTTTGGCCATCCAAGTGGAAACTCTTGAACTCAGGGTCATTTTCAAAGAGATCAAAAAGATTGTCAAATAACTCCACCAACTGCATACGGTGGCTTTCAAAAGGTAAGTACCACTCACGGTCCCAGTGACTATGTGAGATAATATGTACGACAACATTTTCCATGAAGTAAAACCTCATTCTAACTTAAATTTTTATTTTTATCTAACTAAAGAACTGACTAGCGAATATCTAGATAATCCAAGACTAACTCACAGAACATCATATTGGCCCAAGAGAACCATTCGCGAGAGTAGAGCGTTGGATCATCTACGTGGAAGCTTTCATGCATGACACCTGTGCCACCATCGCAGGCAACCAGCTGATCGAGCAAGAATTTCTTCTCCGCCTTATCTCTTGTTGTCAAGCCCTGGATAGAAAGGGCGATTGGCCAGATATAGCGATAGAAGGTATGGGAACTTCCAAGACCACTAGCGTATTCTCCTTGGTAGAAGTATGGATTTTCAGGGCTCAGAATGGTGCGGCGTGTGGCTTGATACACTTCATCGTCAATCGCACAGTAACCAAGATATGGAGCAGCCAGTAGACTTGGTACGTTTGGATCATCCATGATGCTGGCATTTCCTAGACCATCCACTTCAAAGGCATAAATCTTTTCGCCCTTGCTATTCGTGGTGTAGGCATAGTTTTCGATACCTGCTTGGATCTCTGCTTGCAGACGTTTAGCGTCTGCGATGACACTCTCGCTATCAGCTAGATTCAATTCTGCAAAGATTTCTTGCACATACCCCAAGACAACTACGGCAAACATATTGGATGGAATCAAATAGCTATACTGACAGCAGTCATCACTCGGACGGAAGGCTGACCAGGTCATACCTGTCACGGCAAAGTCAGGTCCAAAGCCATCATTTACCAAAGTGTCTTCCTTACGGTCGGTATCCCGAACAAAACGATAAGGAGAATGATTGTGGTCTTGTTCCACTGTCCAAAGATGAAGAATTTCCTTGGTTGCTGCGACAAAAGTCTCATCAAACTGACTGGTCTCACCAGTCTCTTTCCAAAGGAGATAAGCCAACTGCAAAGGATAGCAAAGCGAATCCACCTCATACTTGCGTTCCCAAATCCAGCCGTTAAGGTCTGTGTGGTCAGTCTCATGGTGACCCTTCCAGTTCTCCTCAATGTTGAAGGAATTGGCATAAGGATCCTTGAGTACCAAAGTCATCTGACGCTTGACCAAACCTGCAATGGTCTGACGCAAGAGAGGATCTCTTTTAGCCACATGAAGGTAGGGTCTTAGTTGGGCAGTCGAATCACGAAGCCACATGGCAGGAATATCCCCTGTTAATACAAAGGTTGAACCATCTTCTAGAATCTCGACCGTATTGTCCAAGGTGTCTGTATAGCAACGCTCAAAGACATCCACCCACTCGGGATGGTCCTTAGCCCGCTCCGCTACTTCATCTAGCCATTCTCTAACAATTTCTTTCGAATAAATCATCGTGCAGTTTCCTCTTTCAAACAAGTTTCATGTTCAGTATAAAAAAAAACGCCTCCAAAAGATATACACAAACTAAAGGCGTTTTGAAACAAACTTATGAAAAAATTAAGTAGAGATTCCTATTGTTTCGTTTATTCTAAAAATCATAGTCATCATCTAGCATTGCTTCTGCATTTCCCATTAGATACCCCGCACCCACTTGAGAAAAGAAATCGTGATTAGCAGTTTCAATCGAAATACCATTCATGACAATTGGATTCACATCAGACGCTGTGATATTCGAAAAATAACTTTGAAAACCCATATTTTGTAGCGCTTTATTGGCATTGTATTTAACAAATACCTTTATTTCTTCTGCCAAACCAATAGGTGCATAGACTTCATCTGTATATGCAAACTCATTTTCCAAAAGATCATCTAAAAAACGATACATCCAAGTTGTGAACTCATGTTGTTCTGCCTCTGAGAGCTCATCAAAAGTTAAGCGAAACTTATATCCCAGATAAGTCCCATGTACAGATTCGTCCCTAATTACTAATTTGATTAACTCTGCTAGATTAGCCAGTTTATTTTGTCCACGATACCAAAGCGGTATGAAAAAGTTGCTATAATATAGGATTCCTTCTAAAAACACACTCGCAACCATCACCTGTAGAGGGGTTCCATGCTGATACATCTCATTTATCTTTTGAGCCTTATACTGCATTTTAGGATCCTGATTCATCCAATCATATATTTTCTCAATTTCCTTAAAAGTATTTAACGAAATCAATATGGTACCGTATGTCTTAGCATGGATAGATTCCATAAATGTAAAATCACTCAGAACCGCTCTCTCCTTGCGAGTTCGAACATGCTGTTTAATAGAATACAACCCCTCTTCAGATTGAAGCGTATCAAGCAAAGCCAAGCCCCCTACCGCTTTCTTGACAACCTCTTTCTCCGGATCTGATAGTTGCTTCCAATCAAGCAAATCATTTGATACTGGAACACGAGTATCAATCCAAAATTGTGCCGTGGCTTTATCCCAAACATAGTCGTCTAACTCGTCCTCAACTTCTTTCCAATTCAATGTCCGATGTAACATGTAAATCCTCCTCAAAAATTATAATCATCATCACGCGATTCTTCTATCCTATGGATAGATATCTTCCCGAGAAGCTCGTGCTTTCTCAATCTGTTCAACACTCGATCAAGTGTGGAGGGAATCTCTCTATCAACTGGGTATCTCTCTTCAACCCCGATACTCTCTAACAAACGATTGGCTTCTCTTTGTACAAGGTTCCGCGCCAATTTTTGAATGTCAGCATCTACATAAAGTTCACAAATAATCTTCCCCTCTGTTTCTAATATTCTATCAATCATTTCAACAGCCCAGGTTTGAAATGAGATTTGGTCAGCTCTATCCATTCTTGCCAAAAGAAGATTGACTTTATGTATCAGATAGTCACAATGCAACGACTCATTCAAGAGAATCATTTTCACCATTTCGCCAAGATTAGTAAAGCCCTTTTGAATCCACAATTTCATCAAAAAAGCAAGTTGACTATAAGTCATAATTCCTTCCACACAAGTAGCCATAAAGCGCTTCTGAATCGCATTTTTACTATGATATACCGTATCGACTCTTTCTAGTCGCTCCACTACCAATTTATGCTGATCTACCCACTCAAATAAGGATGCCACCTCCTGCTCGTCCTCATTAAAGGAGTATAAAATAGTATTATAGGCCTTGGTATTTACCATTTCAGTGAACTGTAGATTGTTTACAATAGCAACCTCCTGTTGCGAGCGTTCACTATGCCGTATAAACTCCTCCGCCTCTAACGACTGATAAGTTGATAAATTTGCAAGAAAGATCAGCGAGCGATTTAATTCCTGCTTTTCCTCTGCCGACAAACGATTAAAAGCAGGTTTGTCATTTTCAATTGGAATTCGATTGTCTAGCCAAAATAACGATGTCGCTCTCTCCCACGTAGCGTTATCTAATTCATCCTCAATCTCATTCCAGTTGATTGCTTTGTAATATAGAAATTTTTTTGACATCTTCTCTCCTTAAATCATACAAGATTCACAGCTATTTACACTGTTAAATTCGTCATCCTCTGTATAGGTTCTAACATAATAAAGTGATTTTATCCCTTTTCGCCATGCGTAATTCCGAAGACGATTCAAGTCACGTGTCGTTAGCATTGTATTTCCCTTAGTTTTCCATTCATATAGTCCTTCAGGTAATTGAGAACGCATAAAGAGAGTCAGACTCATTCCCTGATCAATGTGTTTTTGTGCGACTGCATACACATCAATAATTTTACGCTGATCCATGTTATAAGCAGTCTCATAAAATGGTAAGGTATCATTAGACAGATACGGAGCGGGATAAAAGATCGATCCCACCTTCTTTTCCTGCCGATTTTCTACCAACTGAGTAATCGGATGAAGAGAAGCGCTCGTTTCATTGATATAAGAAATAGAACCATTAGGCGCTACTGCTAAACGATTTCGATGGTAGAGACCATCTTTCATGACCTTCTCCCTTAGTACCTTCCAATCTTCTTTCGTTGGAATAGGCATATTCTTAAAAATGGCTGCTATCTTAGGAAATCTAAATACAAAATCCTGCTCTACATATGGTGAAAAGTAACTTCCATCGGCATAGCGTGAATCCGCAAATTCATAGAATGTCTCATGTCGCTCTCTTGCGATTCTATTGCTAGATACTAAAGAATAATAATTCAATGCTAAGAAATAAGCTTCTGTAAATTCTAAAGACTCTTTTGAACCATACTTGATTTGGTGCAAAGCGAGGGCTGTGTGTAATCCCATCGCTCCGAGTCCTATCGTATGGTAGAGACGATTTCCCTTATTTACTGTAGGAACCTCTTCGACAGACTCTAGATCCGTAACAGTCGTTAAGGCACGAACCATTGCATCAACAGAGGCAGCAAAATCTTCAGATTTTAGTAAATTAACAATATTAGTTGATCCAAGGTTACAACTAATATCCGTTCCTACCTCATGATAGGACAAATCATCATTCAATACAGATGGAGTCTGTGGTTGCAAAATCTCCGAGCAAAGGTTACTCATAATGATTTTCCCTTTGACGGGATTCGCACGATTAGCGACATCGATATTTAAAATATAAGGATAGCCAGACTCTTGTTGCAAACGGGAAATTTCCTGTTCCAATTCTCTCGCTTGAACAACCGTCTTTTCGATAGCTGGATTTACAACCAATCGGTCGTATTCAGCCGTGATATCTACATACGAAAAAGGGTTCCCATAGACTTTTTCAACATGATAAGGATTAAACAGATACATGGGTTGATTTGTTTTAATCAGCTCGTAATACTTATCCGGAACGACCAACCCCAGAGAGAGGGTTTTAACACGAATTTTTTCATCTGCATTTTCCTTCTTTGTCGATAAAAAGGCGAGAATATCCTGATGAAAAATGTTTAAGTAAACGACCCCTGCCCCATTTCTCTGTCCTAGTTGATTGCTATAGCTAAAAGAGTCTTCTAGTAGTTTCATTACAGGAAGCACTCCCGAAGAAGCATGTTCAATTCCTTTTATAGGAGAACCACTGGCACGTAGGTTCGATAAATTCACTCCAACCCCACCACCAAGTCTAGAAAGTTGCAAAGCAGAATTGACCCCACGTCCGATAGATAACATAGAATCATCAAGATCTATCAGAAAACAAGAAACCATCTCACCACGCCGTTTTTTCCCTGCATTTAAGAATGTGGGGGTCGCAGGTTGGTACCGTTGGGTGATCATTTCCTCCGCAATTTTTGTCGCTAAGTTCTGATCGCCATTTCCTAGATAGAGGGCATTAAGGAACACCCGGTCCTCGAACGATTCCAAATAGGTCTTTGAATCATCAGTCTTTAGTGCATATTGATTATAAAATTTATAAGCTCCCATAAAACTCTTAAAGGCAAAACCATGTTCCTTGATCTTTTGATATAAATCCTCTAAAAAATTACTATCAATCTCACCAGACTCCCCACGATACAAGCCCACAACCTCTTCATCCACATAATCCTCTTGAATTAAATACTGGAGACGTTCTTTCAAACTTGAAAAATGCATCGTATGAGGTTCAATTTCATTCTTTAAATAGTCCGTTAAGGCTTCTCTATCA
The DNA here is from genome assembly GCF_900104285.1 of Streptococcus sp. NLAE-zl-C503. Classification (NCBI taxonomy): domain Bacteria; kingdom Bacillati; phylum Bacillota; class Bacilli; order Lactobacillales; family Streptococcaceae; genus Streptococcus; species Streptococcus sp. NLAE-zl-C503. Next base: position 326,362 of record NZ_FNJT01000002.1, read on the forward strand.
TAGTAAAGAGGAATTTCACCATCAATTGGAATGTTCACCATATTGTTCAAAACAAAATAATTCTTAGTAGCTGACATCTATTTTTTCCTCCACTTTCTCAAAACTAGCTAAAATATGTTTGGAGATCCTCTCTACATCTTCATCTGTCCCACGTAATTCAAAAACATCTATAACAGGAAAGCCAAACTGCTCTGCATATTGAAAAGCCGTTAGACAGAATTGCTTATTGAAATTTCGATTACCACTTCCTATAATTCCTGAGCAATAACGAAAATTTCCTTGATACTCCAAAAATTTTCGAAGGTTTCCCGTTAGAATTTCTTGGAAACCAGTATCAATTCCATTTCCCCCCTCTAGATAAGTTGGTAAAAAACTGACAAAGGGACCATCTACCGTAATCGCTTTTCCCTTTAAATCTTTTATATTCAAAGACTCAACTTCTCTATGATGCGTCGTCTCTATATATTGACTGACCCGTTGTACAAAAGAACTTGTATTCCCACTTAAACTAATATAATAAAATCTAATTTTTTGCATGACTCCTCCTTTTTTGGTACAATATATTGTGTTTGTTGAATACATATGCGCTATATATTGTGTTTTTATTTTACTGTATCTAAATGATAAAAAAATTGATATTCGTCAAGTTTCTATAAATTTATTCAAAATTAGGAGTTCCTATGTCCCAACCATGCTTTTATACAGTCCCTCTTTTTAGCACACTATCATATGATGAACTTCAGGGCATTCATAGTCTGTTTCACCATAAGAAATTTAAAAAGGGCGAGTTGGTTTTCTCACCCTTTGACGAAGAAACTTTAATCATTGTTAATAGAGGACAATTTAAGGTCTATCGTCTGACTAATGATGGAATCGAACAATGTATCCGTATCGTTGGAAAAGGAAATTACGAAGGAGAAAACTATCTCTTTGGAGAGAATAATCAGGATCTCTACGGGGAAGCCTTGGTCTCTACAGAAATCTGTGTCATCCATAAAAAGGATTTTCAATACCTTCTCCAGAGCTTTCCACATTTTAGTTGGCAACTTCTACGTCTTAATGCCAGAAAAGCAATCCAGACGGAAGAACAAGTCACCTTATTGGCCCTTGAAAAAATAGAACAACGCCTCGCTTGCTATCTTATTCATCTTACCGAAAAAAGTGACAATCCTAAATTCACCTTTACTTTGCCAATTTCAGAAAAGGAACTTGCTAGTTACCTCGGAACAAGGCCCGAAACCATTTCGCGAAAATTTAAGATTTTTGAAAAACATCACTATATTCGAAAGATTCGTCGTACCATTCATATCATAGATGATCAAGCTCTAAGGAATTTATATTGATCTGAAGCTTTTTTGTTCATTTCATGTTATACTATATAAAATATAAAACGTTTACAAAGAGATAATCATGAAACCACTACTTGAAACCATCGATACCCGCTTTGGGACTGCTAGCAAGCATGCCTTTTCTCGAGGAAATACTCTGCCCTACACAGGCGTACCTTTTGGGATGAATTATTTCGTTCCCCAGACCAGTGATCAGGAGGGAGCTTGGTTCTTCGATCCGCATCTACCCATCTTTCAGGGGATTCGATTGACCCACCAGCCCAGCCCTTGGATTGGGGACTACTCTTGGCTCCTTCTGACACCTGTCACAGGTCAGCTTAGGGGAGACAGTCTCTTTCACCGCCAGTCTTCTTATGATATCGAAAAAGCCTCTTTCCAACCTCATTATCTGAAGATTTTCTCCCTGCGCTATCAGATTGAAACCCAGCTAACACCGACTTGCTACGGCGCTTCTATTCGTTTGGAGCAAAAGCAAGGCAAAGCCCTCGCCCTCTACCTTTACGCAGCAGATGAACTGACAGTCAAGCAAGTAGATAAGCGGACTCTGGCCCTAAGACAAGAAGGTAAAACAGAGACCAATAAAAAACCTCTGATACTGTTTACTGCTCTACAAATGAACACGGATATTCTTGCTGTCAACCAAGAAGGTGGAGACTGGCGAATTGACCTGACAGATAGTCATGCTGAAATCCAGCTAGCAACTTCTTTCATCTCGCCTTCTCAAGCGCTGCTTAATCTACCTCAAAAGGACTTTGATAGCTGTAAAGCAAGTGCGAAAGCGGACTGGGAAAATCTCCTCCATCGTTTTGATATTATGGATACAGGAGAGGCTGACCGAACCTTCTTTGATCACTGCCTTTACAGACTCTTTCTCTTCCCGCAGACTTTTTATGAGGTTGATGAATCAGGGCAAGCCATCCACATGGATTTGTCTACTGGCACTGTCAAGCCCGGCGTCCTCTTTAGCAACAATGGCTTCTGGGACACCTTCCGCACCACCTTCCCCCTCTTTGCCCTTATCATACCGAAACACTATCATCGCTTTCTAGAAGGTTTCCTCAATAGCTACCGCGATACTGGTTTTCTGCCTAAATGGCTAGCCCCAGATGAACGTGGCATGATGCCAGGGACTCTATTGGACGGTATTATCGCAGATAGTGCCTGCAAGGAAATGGCTCCTGACTTGGAAGAAAAACTCCTCCAAGCCATGTTGGAGACAGCCACTAAGTCCGACCCTCTCGGCATCAATGGTCGTCACGGTTTGGCACAATACCAAGAATTAGGTTATCTCTCTACCGACCACCACGAAAGTGCCAACCACACGCTTGATTATGCCTATAGCGATTTTTGTATCGCCAGTTGCGCCGAAAAACTAGGGCAAACAGAGATTGCTGACACTTATAGCACTTCTTCTCAAAATTTCCGCCATCTATTTGACTCTGAGACAGGCTATATGCGTGCACGAGATCGTCAAGGAAACTTCCGCCCTGACTTTTCTCCTTATAGTTGGGGACGAGACTACGCCGAATGCTCTGCCATTCAAGCGACTTTAGGCGTCCTCCACGACATCCCAGGTTTAATCCAGCTTATGGGCGGAAAAGAAGCATTTAGCAACTATCTTTTGAAAGCCTGTCAGGACGCTCCTCTTTTTGAAACCACTGGCTATGGTTACGAGATTCATGAAATGAGCGAGATGGCTACCGCTCCTTTTGGGCAAATCGCCATTTCCAACCAGCCTAGCTTCCACATCCCTTATCTCTTCCGCTACAGTGACTACCCTGACTACACTGCCCTTCTCATCAAGACTCTGCGTCAGAAAGCCTTTCACCCAAGCTGGGAAGCCTATCCTGGCGACGAAGACAATGGCAGCCTCTCTGCTTGGTACATCTGGTCGGCTCTTGGATTCTACCCGACCTGTCCAGGCAAACCAAGCTACGACCTCGGAATTCCCCTCTTTGATCATCTCCGTGTCTACCTAGATAAGGAAAATAAATGGCTGGATATCCATGCCGAGCAAAACTACAGCCACTTCAACTTTGTCAAAGAATGTCGATTGGACAATACCCCAGTATCTAGCATTCAACATCAAGACCTCTTGAAAGCTGAGCAACTGACCTTCACTCTCAGCTGGCTACCAAATCACTCATAACCAAAAGAACCTTTGCATCGCACAAAGGTTCTTCTTTTATGAAACTTGGACCTGAAGCTGGTCAACCAGCTGCCCATCTACCGTCAAATTCAGATAAAAGTCCAAGGTTTTATCTCCTGCAAAATACAAGGTTGGTAGCGTTAGCTTTTTTTCAGTCTCGCCAACTTGAAACGCAAGGACTTGAATCTCGTCCCGATAAGCGACACCATGCACACCTGTCCCTGGTTGAATTGAAATCTTAGCTTCTAAAGGACTGCTAGATTCTCTGCGCTTCACTGTAAAGTGGACATTTTCTCCCTTGATCACAGCCAGACTTTTTTCTGAGAACTCTAGTTGCTGAACAGCTTCTTTTTTTGACAAGCTAGGTGTTTTATAAAGTGAAATCTTAGTTAATACTGGCAAATCCTGTGCCTCTGTAATGGTCACACGTATCTTCTGCGCCTCAACGACCGATCCTCGTAAGAGACGTTTGTAGCCAACAGTATAACCAGATCCAAACTCCTGCCAAACACCATCCAACTCTACCTGAACATGGAAAGCAGCGATGCGTTGCCCTAGCTTCAAATCTTCTCTTAACTCAATCACATCAAAAGTTTTAGGTGCCCCTAAATCGAGCTCCAATGGGATTGGCAGTTCTGCATCACTTGCCCAAGAACTGGTCTTCCGTCCATCTGTCAGATGATGACAGGCAAAGTCTGGCGATAGAGCCGGACCAGATACCTTGGCTCCCAGAGCCAAATCTTCTTTATAGATCTCGTTACGGTAGGCAGCAAATTCATAAAGTCGCTGGATATCCCTTTCATCAAAGAGGCCATCTTGGTTCGGTGGGATATTGAGCAAAAGAGGGGTGCCCCGCCCCACTGAGTGAAAGTAGATTTCAACCAATTCCTCAAGAGACTTAGGATCCTGATCCTCATGGTAAAACCAGCCCGGGCGAAGAGAAACATCTGCCTCACCGATTGAAAATAGCGTCCCAGAGGGGTCTCCGTGCTGTAGATAATCTAATTCCGCCTCTGTCCCCAAATGGTCGGGCTTGACCTTTTGCCACAAGGGATCCCCTGCATAGCCCCGTTCGTTTCCAATCCAGCGAATACTAGTTCCCTCAGTTGAGAAAATCAAACAATCGCCCTGCAAGTCACGAATGGTTTCAAACCAAGTCTCAAACTCATAGTTGACCTGCTGGGCCCCTTCGCCTCGAGCACCATCCATCCAAACCTCAGCGAACTTACCGGCATTGCCATAGACAGGATTTGATAAGATTTCCTTCAACTGAGCCAGATAATAGGCATTGTAATCTGCTTCTCGGTCCACATGATAGAGGGAACTGTGGGCATCCCAAGGAGATAAATAAACTCCCATATCCATGTCAAACTCAGTTGCAGCTTGGGAAACCTCAAGGAGCAAGTCCCCCTTTCCATCCTTCCAAGGACTAGCCTTGATCGAATAATCTGTGTGACCTGTCGGGTAGAGGACAAAACCATCGTGGTGCTTAACCACCAAAATCAGCTTTTTAAAACCCGTTTCTTTAAGTACCCGAACCCATTCACGCGCATCCAACTTGGTCGGGTTAAAACGCTTGGGATCCTCCTGCCCACTTCCCCATTCTTGGTCATAAAAGGTATTGGGGCCAAAATGGATAAAGGCAGCTAGTTCATCCTCTAAATAAGCTAGCTGGGCCTGACTTGGTAATGGCCCATGTGGTTTTATTTTTGTCATCATCTCATATCTCTTTCTCTGATTATTTCTCTTGCTCACAAAGTTATCCACAACTTGTGGATAAGAAAACATGCCTAAAAACTAGCTTTTCTAGACTCCGGCTCTTTGACTTTAAACCAAGCACCTTCAGCAAACTCTGCTCAAATCCCCACTGCACTAGGATTTCTACTAGAAAGCTGACCAGTTACTAGTTGCCGGTGCTATTATCAAGAACCCTCTAGGATATTAGCTGAATCTCCTGCTCTCCCCAGACTTATCCACAACTTGTGAATAACTCCTTCTTCCTAGTTCTTACCGCGTTGACTATAACAAAAAATCTAGGTACCGTCAATAAGACAAGGCTGTCTCCCTAAATACTCAGAAAAGATTCTATAATTTGTACAATATACATTTTATGCCATTCAAAAGAAAGGCTTTCAGATAGATTTCATATAATTTTCTAAGTGGCTTTCAATCATTGTTCTTCTCAATTCCTCGTCAGAAATGACTTAAAATCTGGACATTTCTTCTTAAAATGTGAAATTTAGCATAATTTTTTCAAAAAATATTATATTCTTTATAGTAGAAGTTTATACATTTATTTCCTCTAATTCCTTTTGCTATCGTATAATAACATAAAATACTACTAAAACCTTGTTTTGTCCGAATTTTTAATCATTTTTTACTATTGACACGCCTCTGAGAATATGATATAACGTAAATGTAAGCGGTACCAAAAAGGTGCCACCGTGAAAATTTTTAAGGAGGAAAACACATGTCTTCACATCCAATTCAGGTATTCTCAGAAATTGGGAAACTGAAAAAAGTTATGTTGCACCGTCCAGGCAAAGAGTTGGAAAACTTGTTGCCGGACTATCTCGAAAGGCTTCTTTTTGATGACATTCCATTCTTGGAAGATGCTCAAAAAGAACATGACGCATTTGCTCAAGCTCTTCGTGATGAAGGAATTGAGGTCCTTTACCTAGAGCAATTGACTGCTGAATCATTGACTTCCCCAGAAATCCGCGATCAATTTATCGAGGAATATTTAGACGAAGCTAACATCCGTGGTCGTCAAACCAAGGCGGCTATTCGTGAATTGCTTCACGGTATCAAGGACAACCAAGAATTGGTTGAAAAAACTATGGCAGGGGTTCAAAAAGTTGAATTGCCAGAAATTCCTGAAGAAGCAAAAGGCTTAACTGACTTGGTTGAGTCAGACTATCCATTTGCTATTGACCCAATGCCAAACCTCTACTTCACTCGCGACCCATTTGCAACCATTGGTAATGCCGTATCACTTAACCACATGTATGCAGATACTCGTAACCGTGAAACTCTTTATGGTAAATACATTTTCAAACACCATCCACTCTATGGTGGAAAAGTAGAATTAGTCTACAACCGTGAAGAAGATACACGTATTGAAGGTGGAGATGAGCTCGTTCTTTCTAAAGACGTTCTTGCAGTAGGTATCTCTCAACGTACAGATGCAGCTTCGATTGAAAAACTCTTGGTGAACATCTTCAAGAAAAATGTTGGCTTCAAGAAAGTATTGGCATTTGAATTTGCTAACAACCGTAAATTCATGCACTTGGATACTGTCTTCACCATGGTTGACTATGACAAGTTCACAATTCACCCAGAAATCGAAGGCGATCTTCGTGTGTACTCTGTCACTTATGAAAATGAAAAACTCAAGATTGTTGAAGAAAAAGGTGACTTAGCTGAACTTCTTGCGAAGAACCTCGGCGTAGAAAAAGTTCATTTGATCCGTTGCGGTGGTGGCAATATCGTAGCAGCTGCGCGTGAACAATGGAATGACGGCTCCAACACTTTGACCATCGCACCTGGTGTAGTCGTCGTTTATGCCCGCAATACCATTACCAATAAGATCCTAGAAGAATACGGGCTTCGCTTGATTAAGATTCGCGGAAGCGAATTGGTTCGGGGCCGTGGTGGACCTCGTTGTATGTCTATGCCATTTGAACGTGAAGAAGTATAATCGCTGTTCAGTATTTGTCAATAAAAAATGTAAAAAAATAGAAAGAGGAAATAATAGAATGACACATTCAGTATTCCAAGGACGCAGCTTCTTAGCAGAAAAAGACTTTACTCGCGCAGAGTTAGAATACCTTATCGGTCTTTCAGCTCACTTGAAGGATTTGAAAAAACGCAATATCCAACACCACTACCTTGCTGGTAAAAATATCGCCCTCCTGTTTGAAAAAACTTCTACTCGTACACGTGCAGCCTTTACAACTGCAGCTATTGACCTTGGTGCTCATCCAGAATACCTCGGAGCAAATGACATTCAGTTAGGTAAAAAAGAATCTACTGAAGATACTGCAAAAGTTTTGGGTCGTATGTTTGACGGGATTGAATTCCGTGGTTTCAGCCAACGTATGGTTGAAGAACTAGCAGAATTCTCAGGTGTTCCAGTATGGAACGGTCTGACTGACGAATGGCACCCAACTCAAATGTTGGCTGACTACTTGACTGTTCAAGAAAACTTCGGCCGCTTGGAAGGCTTGACATTGGTATACTGTGGTGATGGACGTAACAACGTTGCCAATAGCTTGCTCGTAACAGGTGCTATCCTTGGTGTTAATGTTCACATCTTCTCACCAAAAGAACTCTTCCCAGAAAAAGAAATCGTTGAATTGGCTGAAGGATTTGCTAAAGAAAGTGGTGCACGCATCCTCATCACTGAAGATGCTGACGAAGCTGTCAAAGGTGCAGACGTTCTTTACACAGACGTTTGGGTATCAATGGGTGAAGAGGACAAATTCGCAGAACGCGTTGCACTTTTGAAACCTTACCAAGTCAATATGGACTTAGTGAAAAAAGCAAACAACGAAAACTTGATCTTCCTCCACTGTTTACCAGCATTCCACGACACTCACACTGTTTATGGTAAAGATGTTGCTGAAAAATTTGGCGTAGAAGAAATGGAAGTAACAGACGAGGTCTTCCGCAGCAAGTATGCTCGTCACTTTGACCAAGCAGAAAACCGTATGCACACTATCAAAGCTGTTATGGCTGCTACTCTTGGAAATCTCTACATTCCTAAAGTATAAAACTTACTCGTATACACAACACAGGGGTTGAGACGAAAGCTATGATAGCTTATCAGTTCTAGCGAAAGAAAGCAAGAATCCTCTTTGACAAATTTGCCACCTTACTCTTGTCATCTTCCTGCTTCCTAGTCTCATTCTGATAAACGTCGGCTGTGCGTTCAACCCCTTTTATTAGTAGTAATGACTAATTTGTCTTTTAAAAAGACGCTACCTCCACTTCATATTTTATCATCATACCTGCCTGTAGCTCTTGGAGTTCTGTCAGGTTTACCATATTAAAGGAAGGAGAGCTCATGTCTCATAGAAAAATCGTCGTTGCTTTAGGCGGAAATGCCATCCTCTCCACTGACCCATCTGCCCAAGCTCAACAAGCTGCTCTGGTAGAAACAGCTCGTCATCTGGTCAAGTTGATTCAAAACGGAGATGAACTGATCATCACTCACGGAAATGGTCCTCAGGTGGGTAATCTCTTGCTTCAACACTTGATGGCAGATTCGGAAAAAAATCCTGCCTTCCCCCTTGATTCTTTGGTTGCCATGACCGAGGGTAGTATCGGTTTTTGGCTACAATGTGCTCTTGATAACGCATTGCTCGATGTAGGATTTGATAAAAATGTCGCTTCTGTTGTTACCCAAGTTATAGTAGACAAGGAAGACCCTGCCTTTATCAATCCCACCAAACCAATCGGTCCATTCTACTCAGAAGAGGATGCCAAAGCTGAGAGCGAAAAAACAGGAGCAACCTTCAAAGAAGATGCCGGTCGTGGCTGGCGTAAAGTGGTGGCTTCACCAAAACCAATCGACATTAAAGAAATCAACAGCATCCGCACCTTGCTCGATAATGGTCAAGTTGTCATCGCAGCAGGTGGAGGAGGTATCCCTGTTGTTAAAAATGAAAACGGTTACTTACGTGGGGTCGAAGCCGTTATCGACAAAGACTTTGCGTCTCAACGACTAGCAGAACTCGTCGAAGCTGACCTCTTTATCGTCCTTACTGGCGTAGACTACGTTTATGTCAACTACAATAAACCAGACCAAGAAAAACTTGAACACGTTACCGTCAGTCAACTAAAAGAATACATCAAACAAGGACAATTCGCACCGGGTAGCATGCTACCAAAAGTCGAAGCTGCTATCGATTTTGTAACCAACCGCCCAGAAGGCAAGGCTGTTATCACTTCCCTCAGCAATCTAGGCGCCTTGATCGAGTCCGAAAGCGGAACAATTATTGTTAAAGACTAGCCATTTTAACCCAAGTACAAGCTCTAACTAGAAGTACTCAGGTAAACCAACATCATTCGTTTTTATACTTTGTGGCATAGTTTAGGAGGAAAAACAAATGAGTGAAAAAACAAAAAAAAGGTTCCAAATGCCTTCATCTTACACTGTTTTGATCATTATTATTGCTATCATGGCAATCTTGACTTGGATCATTCCAGCAGGTAAGTATGACACGAACGAAGCAGGTGGCCTCATTGCAGGTACCTATCAAACTGTTGACTCTAATCCCCAAGGGATTTACGATATTCTAATGGCTCCAATCCGGGCGATGCTCGGTCACGAACCAACTAAAGCCGCTATTGACGTAGCCTTCTTCATCCTCATGGTTGGAGGATTTCTAGGTGTCGTCAATGCGACAGGCACATTAGATGTTGGTATTGCCTCTATTGTTAAGAAATACAAAGGGCGCGAAAAAATGCTGATCCTCATCCTCATGCCCCTCTTTGCGCTTGGAGGAACAACTTATGGTATGGGTGAAGAAACCATGGCATTTTATCCACTCCTTGTTCCTGTTATGATGGCTGTTGGTTTTGATAGCATTACTGCCGTTGCCATCATCCTACTAGGTTCTCAAGTTGGCTGTCTTGCCTCTACTCTCAATCCCTTTGCTACTGTTATCGCTTCTGATACCGCAGGTGTGTCATCTATGGACGGGGTTATCCTTCGTATCATCTTCTGGTTTGTTATGACAGGTATTAGTACTTACTTTGTCTACCGCTATGCAGAAAAGATTCAAAAGGATCCCACAAAATCACTTGTCTACTCTCAACGTGAAGAAGACCTTAAACACTTCAATGTCACTGATAACGAAAATGCTCCATCTGTCTTGAACAAGAAACAAAAACATGTTCTTGCCTTGTTCATCTTGACTTTCATCATCATGATCGCCAGCTTTATCCCTTGGGTAGACTTGCATATCACTCTATTTGAAGACTTCAAGAATTGGTTGATTGGTCTCCCTGTTATTGGTGGAGCTATCGGTTCATCTGCTCTACCATTCGGTAGCTGGTACTTCCCAGAAGGGGCTATGCTCTTTGCTGTGATGGGTATTCTTATTGGTGTTGTTTACGGCCTTAAGGAAAGCAAGATTATCTCTACTTTTATGGCTGGTGCAGCAGATCTTCTCACCGTAGCCTTGATTTGTGCAGTGGCTCGTGGTATCCAAGTTATCATGAATGATGGTATGATTACTGCAACTATTCTACACTGGGGTGAAGTCGGACTTCAAGGTCTCTCTTCTCAAGTCTTCATCGTTTTGACTTACCTCTTCTACCTTCCTATGTCATTCCTTATCCCATCTTCATCTGGACTTGCTAGTGCTACAATGGGAATCATGGCACCGCTTGGTGAGTTCGTTAACGTAAAACCTAGTCTCATCATCACTGCCTATCAATCTGCATCTGGTGTACTAAACCTTGTCGCTCCAACTTCTGGTATCGTTATGGGGGCTCTCGCGCTCGGCCGTATCAGTCTAGGAACTTGGTGGAAATTTGTTACTAAACTCATTGTCGTTATTGTCATTGTGAGCATACTTCTTCTTATCCTAGGTACCTTCCTACCATTCCTTTAGAACAAAGTGTGAGGTAAAACGAATGACCGTCTACATCACTGACTCCATTAAACAGAGCTTTATACAGAGTCTGAAGACTCTCATCTCCTACCCATCTGTCCTCCAAGAAGAGGAAAATGGGACACCTTTTGGACAAGCTATCCAAGACGTTCTAGAAAAGACGCTGGAAATCTGCCGTGAACTTGGCTTTAAAACTTATATTGATCCCAAGGGCTATTATGGTTATGCAGAGGTTGGTGAGGGAGAACTCCTTGCCATCCTCTGTCACTTGGATGTTGTGCCTGCAGGAGATTTGTCAGATTGGCAATCTCCTCCATTTGAAGCAACTATCAGAGAAGGCAAACTCTATGGACGAGGGGCACAAGACGACAAAGGTCCTTCAATGGCAGCTCTCTACGCAGTGAAAAGCTTGCTGGACCAAGGAATCCAATTTAAGAAGCGCGTGCGTTTTATCTTTGGTACGGATGAAGAAACTCTTTGGAGATGTATGGCACGCTACAACGCCCTCGAAGAACAAGCCAGCATGGGATTTGCACCGGATTCGTCATTTCCTTTGACATATGCTGAAAAGGGGCTCCTTCAAGTCAAGCTTCATGGCCCCGGTTCTGATCTTCTCAAGCTCGATGTCGGAGGTGCCTTTAATGTCGTACCAGATAAGGCAAATTACCAAGGTCCTCTTTATGAAGCGGTTTGTAGAGGTTTGAAGGAAGCAAATTTTGATCACCAAACCACAGACCAAACCGTGACCGTACTCGGGGTACCTAAACACGCCAAAGATGCTAGTCAAGGTGTCAATGCAGTCATTCGGCTTGCTAGTGTGCTCGCACCTCTCCAGCCCCACCCTGCCCTCCATTTTCTAGCCGACAAAGCAGGACAAGATGGTAGAGGGCTTGGAATCTTTGGAGAGGTTGCTGATGAACCGTCTGGTTCCCTTTCCTTTAATGTTGCAGGGTTGACCATCAATCCCGATCGCTCCGAAATTCGGATCGATATACGCATACCTGTGCTAGCAGATAAGGAGAAACTGGTGACACAGCTCACTCAGTGCGCCAAAGACTACCAACTTGACTACCAAGAATTTGACTATCTAGCACCCCTCTATGTCGCAAGAGATAGCCAACTTGTTACTACCCTTATGCAAGTCTACCAAGAAAAAACTGGAGATGAGACTCCTCCTCTCTCATCAGGTGGTGCTACCTTTGCCCGCACCATGCCAAACTGTGTAGCCTTTGGCGCTCTTTTTCCAGGAGCACAACAAACTGAACATCAGGCAAATGAAGCAGCTGTCCTAGACGATCTTTATCGCGCTATGGACATCTACGCAGAGGCGGTTTACCGTCTCGCAACCTAACCAGATAGTCGTTTCTACCCAAAAAATCCCGCAGATTTGCGGGATTTTCTCTTGCATCAATGCGCCAACATTTCTTGGGCGATTTCTTGACCAGATAGCTTATCTGGATAGTAGGTTGGCCAATTGTCCATCTCCTCAAAGAGAGCTTCTTGGCTGGTGCCTCCAAAGAAGATATGGAAATGTTCTGCCTTGACTGGGGCGATATTGTGATCGCTAAACTGAACATACTCGAACTGTCCAGCGTCCGCATCTGTCGCTTCAAAGAGGAAGCGCACACCACGATTGCCTTTCTTATAAGTCAAGATTTTTTTACCGACATACTTGTAGGTGAATTTCTTGCTTTGACCACCTTGAACAAATTCCATAGTGTTGTCCGTGATGTTGATCTTGGTCACATCTGTCTGATAGCCTTTTCTATAGTAGGCCTTGTACTCATCCTTGGTCATCTTACCAGTCAACTTAGCCTTGTAGTCAAAGACTTGATCAAAGGTCCCATCTTCAAGGAAAGGATAGACCGACTGCCAGTTACCAGCATAGTCACTCAAGGTACGGTCTTTGACATCTGCATCCTCAAAGTAACCATTTTGAACTGTCTTCGTATCCTCTGCTTTTTCAGGTTCGATTTCTGGTCCTTCTTGATCCGTTGTCTGTTTCAAAGCCTTGAGGTTTTTCTCCATCACGGAGATATAGTCCTCACCAGCCTTGGTTGCTTCTTCTGTTAGACTTTCTAGCGGATTGAGCACGTCTAGTTTGACACCTGTTTCTTTTGAGAGTGTATTGGCGAGGGCTTGTGAGGCATTTTCTTCAAAGTAGATATAAGAAATCTTGTTTTTCTTGATATACTCTGTCAATTCTGCCAAACGTGCTGCTGATGGTTCTGCATCTGGTGAGAGACCTGAGATGGATACTTGCTTGAGACCGTAGTCCAAGGCAAGGTAGTTAAAGGCAGCGTGCTGGGTCACAAAGCTCTTTTGTTTGGCTTGAGACAAGCCATCTGTGTAGGCCTTGTCCAAGGCTTGCAATTTTTCGATATAGGCAGCCGCATTCTTCTCAAAAGTCTCTTTTTTATCAGGATAATCTGCTGACAAGCTGTCACGGATATGCTCTACTAGTTTAATGGCGCGTGCTGGTGAAAGCCAAACATGAGGATCGTAGTCGTGATGGTGACCCTCACCGCCATGATCTTGCCCTTCCTCTTCTTCCTCACCACCTGGCAAGAGGAGCATATCACCTGTTGCCTTGATGGTTTTCACTTTTTTCTTATCCAAGGATTCTAGCAATTTTGGAACCCAAGTTTCCATATTTTCATTTTCATAGACAAAGGTATCTGCGTCTTGGATTTTGGCAACTGCCTTGGCAGACGGTTCATACTCATGGGGTTCTGTCCCAGCACCGATTAGAAGTTCTACATTAGCAGTATCTCCTGCGACTTGCTTTGTAAATTCGTAGACAGGGTAAAAGGTTGTCACGATATTTAGCTTCCCATTTGCCTGTTTTTGATTGGAACAAGCCACTAAAAATAGAGCACATAGACTAGCTAGTAGTAAGCTAATTTTTTTCATTTCATTCTCCTATTTGATAAAACGTTTCAGTAGACTGACTAACAAAAAGACAGCTACAAAGATAATGGTGATACTAGCGCTAGCAGGTGTTTCCGCATAGTAGGAAATATAAAGTCCTGCCACCATTCCCAAAAAGCCAATAGCGCTGGCTAGTAACATAACGGATTTGAAGTTTTTCCCCAGACGAAGGGCAATACTAGCTGGCAAGACCATAATGGTCGACACCAAAAGAGCTCCTGCTGCTGGTATCATAAGGGCAATGGCCACCCCTGTCACCATGTTAAAGAGGATGGACATAGTACGAACTGGCAAGCCATCCACAAAGGCCGTGTCCTCATCAAAAGTCAGGATATACATTGGTCGCAAGAACAAGAAAGTCAAGAGTAAAACGACCGCCGCAATGGCAAAGAGGAAAATCACCTGCTCCTGGCTAATGGTCACAATCGAACCAAAGAGATATTGGTCCAAACTCATAGAACTAGAACTTTTACCCTTACTCATCACGATAAGAGACACTGCAAGTCCTGTTGACATGAGGATGGCAGTCCCGATTTCCATAAAGTTCTTATAGACTGTACGGAGATACTCTAGAAAGACCGCAGCGATCAAGACGATAGCAATGGTTGAAATAGTTGGAGAAATTCCCAAAACCAGACCAAAGGCTACCCCTGACAGAGAAACGTGACTGAGGGTATCGCTCATGAGACTCTGACGACGTAAGATAAGGAAGGTCCCAAGAACTGGAGAAAAGAGACTCATGGCAATGACCGCCAAGAAGGCACGTTGCATGAAATCATAAGATAGCAAACTAAGCATGTTCCACCTCCTGGTCGCTTTCGTGAATGTTGAAACAACGCCACGGCGAGTCTTGGTTACGGACTAGATGGATATTGCGATCCGCATAGTCCTTAACCTCCTCAGGGTCATGGGTAATCATCAAAACAGCCTTGCCATGATGGTGGGCACTGTGGTGCATGAGTTCATAAAATTCATTTTTGCTTCCTGCATCCATCCCTGTCGTCGGCTCATCCAAGACAAAAATATCTGGGTCAGAAGCAAACATCCGGGCAATCACTGCTCGTTGCTTTTGCCCTCCCGAAAGGGAACCAATTCGTTTGTCACGGTGTTCCCACATACCAACTGAGTCTAGACTAGCCTTGATGTGCTCCTCATCATGGGCATTCAAGCGACGGAACCAGCCCTTTCTAGGATAGCGACCCGACTTGACAAATTCATAAACTGTACTTGGAAAACCAGCATTAAAACTGGCTATCTGCTGGGGAAGATAAGCGATCCTAAGCTTTTTTCCATGAGTGTTTGTCTTTGAGATGGTTACCTTACCAAATCTTGGTTGCAAGATGCCTAGACTTGCCTTAATCAGCGTCGTCTTGGCAGCCCCATTTTCACCAGTCAAGGTGACAAACTCCCCACTATCAACACTATAGTTGATATGCTCGAGGACGGGTTCCTTGTCATAATAGAAAGACAAGTCCTCTACTGTAATATACCTCATTATTTGATTTCTCCTACTAAAGCAGTTAAAAACCGCTGAATCACTTCTTGTTCATTTGGAGTAAACTGACTTGCCACTTGTTCATAAGCTAAGAGCGTGTGTTCATGATGATGGTGGTGTTCCTCTGCCACTGGTCGAGCTAGTTCTGTCAGTTGGTAAAAAATCACACGCGCATCCTTTGGATCTCTGGATGTCTCTAACATGCCCTCTTTGACCAAAGATTTGATAGCCTTGGTCACTGCTGCCTGACTGACATTGAGGCGACGGGCCAACTCCGAGTTGGTTAGGGATTCTTCTGACAAGAGCATGAGGATGTGTTCCTGAGTGTTGGTCAAGGCAACGTCACTCGTGCAATGCCCGATTAGAATTTCATGCTGGTTCTCAGATCTCAAGATCACCTCGTTTAAAAAGTTATCGATTTCCTGTGCAAGCTGTCTCATGTGTTACTCCTTCCCTAGCTATCTTTTCGTAAAAAACATAGATAGCCACCGATTCTTTACTGGTTAATTATATCATAAACCAAAAAAGAGTCAAGGGAAAAAGGCGTAAAAACGTTTCCCTAGACTCTTCTAGATGTAAAATTTAACCTATTTTTGCTTTGGTTTTCGACTCGATAAGATACCTGCCAAACCAGCTACCATTCCCATCAAGAGCAAGAAGATGGACTGTTCACTTCCTGTATTTGGGAGAGCTTTTTCTGAGACAACTGCCTTCTTGCTAAATTGACCTGCCACCTCATAAGTAAGTGGAACATTCGTAGTCGCATCGCTAGCAGCTGCATTCGTTTGAGGCGTTTCTACTGGTAGACTAAAGTTTTTAGAATCCACAGAAATCGTCCGTGAGTTCGGATTGATCTTTTCATACTGGGTCAAATCAGCTGTTTTCAGATACTCTTCAAAGGCTGCATCCATAGAAGGACCTTCTTCTCGCACACCACCTAACATCGTGTAGCCATCACCACCTGCAGCAAGGAAATCATTGGTTGCAAGATAGTAGGTTTTTGCGAGGTCTAGGAGATCATAACGACCAGTCGTGCGGTTTTTGACCTGGATGGCCAAGACACGTTTACCTGATGGTAAGTTGGTATCATAATAGACCTTCACACCTGAAACTTGCAAGAAGCCACCACTTGGTTCTAGCAATGGTTGTCCGTTCTCATCCAAGACCTTCTTGCCATCCTTATCGACCTGCAAGATAGAACCGAGTGACTTTTCAAACATATCCAAGACTTGTTGCCCAGTCACTTGGATTTGTGAAATCGTGTTTCCAAATGGAAGAACCGCAATGACATTCCCTTTAGTGATTGGTTTGCCTTTTGCAATGGTTTCACGCAAGCCACCGCCATTTGTCACAGCAATGTCAGTCGGATGGCTAAATCCTGTCTGACCATACTGATAGAGGGAGTCCGCTACGACGTTTCCGAGGTTGGTTTCACGAACCCGAACATTTTCACGATCGCCGTTGAGTTCTACAGGGCTGTTTGAAACGACTTCAACAGCATTTTCAGCATCGTATTTTTGTTTAATGTCTTTGACTAGTTTTTCAACTGTTGGATTGGCTGGTAATTTTTTAGCATCAGCAGCCGGAATCTGAGTTGGATTGCCCAAAAGCTGACGTGATTTGTAGGTGATTTTCCCAACATTATGAAGGTAGCTTCCTGTCTGGTTATAGGTAACATTGTCTCCATAAGTCGTTGATTCTACTGTATGAGAGTGACCGTCGATTACTGTTACGCGTTTCCCTTTCAAACGAGGATTTTTAGACAAGGCTTCTGCCAAGGTTGAACCACGCCATTCGACTGGGGTTGTAGTATCAACACCCAAGTGAGCAAGTACGACATAGTGTTTGTAGTTCTTGCCTTCTGCACGCGCCTTGGCTTGAACTTCTTCGATGACCTTATTGACTTCAGAGATTGGATCAGTAAAAGTTACCCCTTTAATGTTTTTAGGGTGGGTTTTTGTAGCTGTTTCAGGTGTTGTTACACCGATTACAACAAACTCATCACCTTCCACAGTCTTATCCTTATCAACGATTGTGGAAGCTTCAAAAAGACGAGCTCCATTGACATAAGTATTTGAGCTAAGTAATGGGAATTTCAGAATTTCCTTGTATTTTTTAACTTCATCAAGACCAAAGTCAAACTCATGGTTTCCTACTGCCATAGCATCATACTGCATCTGATTGAGAATTTCAGCGCGCGCTTCACCCTTAGTAGAGTTGGAAATCGGCAAACCTTGGAAGGCATCTCCAGCATCTACGACGAGAGTAGTTTGATTTGTTTTCGCGCGTTCCTGCTCGATGACAGTCGCTAGCTTAGCATCTCCAATTACTCCCTTTTCCTCTACGATACGACCGTGGACATCATTGGTGTGTAAGATAACGGTGTCTTTTTCTTCTTTAAGAGATTCAACAGGAGCTTCCTTTGCTTCCGCCGATTCAGCACTTGCGGGACTTGCCGCCTCTGTTTTTGGAGCTACAGGAGTTTCTGAAGTTGCAGGATTTGTTACTACTGCTGGACTTTCTGCAGGGGCAGCTGCTTCTTCAGCATAGACCTGTCCAGCTAAAAAAGCTGGGGCCAGTAGGGCTGTCGACAAGACAGGTAATAAGAAACGTTTATTCATTTTAAAATCCTTTTCTTTTCTTTTTCCCTTTATATTATACGATATTTCTAAAAAAAATGAAACTTTTGACCTGTTTTTCTCTTGAATATTCGCCATTTAACCAAAAAACCTGAACCAAAAAGTTCAAGTTTTTTTATCAATTTATTGAAAATCTTTGATATTTCCATCATAGATCGCCCAGTCCTTGCTAAAGAAGCGGTCATTCATCTTATAGTCTGGAGCTGGTTTCGGATCCGTCAAGAAGGGATTGACAACCTTATCAAAAGCCAGCCACCCCAACCAACCCAAGTGAATGGTGTCCTTGATAAAGTAAGGCTCTCCTCCTTTTTTTGAAAAGTCAGCAATATTGGTAAAGCCTTGACTTTCTAACTGATAACGAATTTTCTCCACTGCGTGTTGGTACATTTCTTCACTGAGTTCTGTATATTCCATCCATTTCTTGTTGACGGGCTGGATGACAAAGAGGACATTAACCTTTGATTTTGCAAATTGATTAAGAACCAACTGCAAATCATTATACTCCGATGATTTTAGGAAGTTATGATTTTTTTGATATCCTTCCCATTTTTTTAAGTCTTTTTTGACCTCTTGCGTGTAGAAGTGATTCTCCATCCCCATATCGTTATTGGTCGTATTTGCTTCTGCATCCTTACGAGCAATTTCTTCTAAAGCGTCATAGGAAAACTGATCAGGAAGATCTTTTAAATAGTTTTCCACATGTTCTTTGTACTTGAGTTTCCCCCGAATGGAAAATTGACCAAAAAGAGAGGACTGCTTTTCATTGAATCGTGCAAAGAGGTTGATGATAAGTCGATCAGCATCTGACAATTCCTCTCCTTTTGAAAGCTTTTGAAGGATGCCTTTCAAGGCCACACTCGGATTCTGCTTCAACAAACGCGTCGCAGCATGCTTAGCCGAAATGTCCCCAGATTGATTTTCCAAAAAAGCTGTCAACTGATCGCTATTAAAGAATCTCTGAAACGCTGCGGGCTCGTAATCTGTCTCTGTAAACCACTGAGGAGAGATGACAAACACCGCCTGCTTTTCCTCAATTTCTGGCAGAATCTGTTGCAAACCGAAATATTGGTTAAGCGAGGCCGCTCCTGCCTGGCCTAGAAAATAAGGGCGGTAGGGGCGATTGTATTTTTCTGCTAAAACAGCTGGATGGACACTATCAAATCGAATCCATTCACTTGACCCTAAAAAAGGGACAAAACGCATATTGGGATCCGTAAGCGCCCTCACTTTTTGGCTTCTCTCTTTAAAACTTTCCCTACTGATGGAAGCAGCAGAGTACTTCTCCTCCGTCAGATTATGGCTTGTTGTACTTGGATAAAAAAAGATAAGTAGAAGAACCAAAAATCCAGCAATGAAGATAGGCCCGAAGATCAGCCACAAGCGTTTAAGCATTCTTTAACTCCGTAATACCTTCTACGATTTTATTAGCTGTATTCCAGTCATCACGACCGAACTCCGTTACTGGAACACGAATGTCAAAACGGTTTTCAATCTCAACAATCAATTCAACAGTCCCCATGCTATCCAAGACACCGGCATCAAAAAGATCTTCATCCATCATGTCAGAAACATCTTCCATAAACAACTCATCAATAATTTCAATAACTTCTGATTTGATATCCATTTTTTATTTCCTTTTATTTTTTAAACCATAAATCATTCAAAAATCCAGAAAAGATTAAGAATGAAACCATCACGACATGGAAGGTGACAACCATGCCAAGCAACTGAATCCAGCGATTCTCAGGTAAGGAACCCTTCCCAGCTTTTTTCCGTTCTTTATTGAGCGCTTTTTTCTTACGAAGCCAAGCATCATTGATGACCAGCCCAATCCCATGAAAAAGTCCATAGGCGATGTAGTACCAGGTTACACCATGCCAAAAGCCCATAATCAGCATATTGAGAATATAGGCAACACTTGAAGTCACATTGCGATTTTTAAAGACCTTCTTTCTGGTCAACACCATCACCATTCGCATAAAGACAAAGTCACGGAACCAGAAAGACAGACTCATGTGCCAGCGATTCCAAAACTCTTTTAAATCCCTTGATAAAAAGGGCTTATTAAAGTTGATAGTACTATGAATACCCATCAAATTGGAGATGGCTAAAGCAAACATAGAGTAGCCCGCAAAGTCAAAGAACAGTTCTAAACCGAAGGTATACATCACCGCCAAAGCATAATGATTAAAGAAACCACCTGTCTGCAAGGCTAAATTTTTCAGTGGAGGCAATAACGTCTCTCCTAAAATGTGAGCCAAGATAAACTTGTAAAGGAAGCCAAGCATGATATATTTGACAGCCTCTTCTAGCATATCCATCAGCTCACTCCTCTCAGGAATGGTCTCATAATTTTCATTGAAGCGTTTAAAACGATCAATGGGACCACTTGAGAAAGTCGGCATAAAGAGAAGAAATCGCAAGAATTGCCAGACCGTTACATCCTTGATGACACCATCTCTCAACTCAACGATGACCCCAACTGCACGAAAGGTCAAGTAAGAAATCCCTAAAAAGCCAAACAAAGATTGAGATCCATGAATAGCGGGAGATACTTTCACAAAGACGATTGGCAATAGGGACAAAAAGCTAACCAGGTAAAATATCCATTTACTATCCCGTTGTTTCCTGTACCTTTTGTAGAAAGATACAAGCAGTACTTGCCAGATAACATAAAGGATAAGAGCGCTTATTTGATTCGTCTTTCCACCGACCAACATGGTGACGATAAAGAAGAGACTAACAAGCACCTCGTACAAGGCAAAACGTTTCTTGAAAAAGAGCCCGATAAATATCGGTAGGGTCGCAGCAATCACATACAAAAAATAATAAAGATTGCCATAAGGTTCCAAATGAGGTAGCTGTTTGTAAAGCTCCATCATCTATTGTTTACCTCATTAATCAAGCCCTTGATATCAATTTTACCATTAGGCGTTAGTGGCAAACTGTCTCGATAGAGAAACTTGGATGGCATCATATAAGACATCATGATATCTGCTAGGTCTTCCTTAATAGCCTTGGTAATATCGATATCACGTTCAAACTGCTCGCGGACACCGTCCTTTAGGATAACATAGGCCAGTAGATTTTGTACCTTGTGATCCTTGTTATAGCGTGGAACAGCAACAGCCGACTCGATATAGCGAGATTTGTTGAGGTTTTGAGAAACATCTTCAAGCTCAATACGATAACCGTTAAACTTAATCTGGAAATCCATTCGTCCACCGTAGAGAAGCAAGCCCTCATCTGTCATGGTTCCCACATCTCCTGTGTGGTAGGCTGGAAGACCTTCGAACTCAAAGAAGGCCTCTGCCGTTTTTTCAGGATTATTCATATAGCCTTTTGAAACAGCGGGTCCTGAGACAATGATTTCTCCCTGTTCGCCATTTGGCAGTTTATTGCCTTCCTCATCAATGATAAAGGTTGGAGAATCCGCCTTGGTATAGCCGATTGGTAGGCGTTTGAGAGTCGACAACATCTCGTCCGTCACGGCAACAGCTGACAGAGCTACTGTCGCTTCTGTTGGGCCGTAAGCATTGATGATACGGGCATTTGGGAAACGCTCTCGCAGTTTTTGAGCTGTTTTGACCGTCAATTCTTCACCATCAAAGTAGAAATGCGTGATTCTAGGCATTTTCTCACTATTAAAGTCTTCTGACAACATGGCCATATCTGCAAAGGAAGGCGTTGATGTCCAGATAGCGATTGGCAATGAAAAGATCGTCGCAAAGAGTTTTTTGAAATCTTGAGTAATAGCTGAAGGAAGAGCGAAAAGCGTACCACCAAGTGCCAAGGTTGGTGCCCAATACATGACAGATAGGTCAAAAGAATAAGGGGGCTGGGCCAGCATTTGTGGACGACTTGGCGTCGCAAATTCTTTGTCTGTAATCATCCAGTTGGTAAAACTGAGGAGATTGTCGTGGGAAATCTGCACTCCCTTTGGCTTACCAGTCGTACCAGAAGTAAAGATGATGTAGTAGTTATCATCTCCCTTGACTGGATGCGTCATCTCGTAGCTAGAAGCTTGAGCAAATGCTTCATGAACTTGCTCTAAATTCAGCATCGGTGTGCTAGTTTGCTCTAATGGAAAATCCGAGATGGCAATAATCAAACTTGGCTCTGCAACTTCTACGATAGCAGAAACTCGTTCCAAGGCCGAATGACTGTCAATTGGAATGTAGGCATGACCCGACTTAGTTAGCGCTACAAAGGTAGCCAACATCTCATATTCCTGACCACCAAAAACGACGACTGGAGATTTCTCAGGCAAGCCAAGTCGATCGATAGCTGCAGCCAAACTATCCGAATCAGCCTTTAGATCACCATAAGTATGCTCCTGACCTAAAACGTTGTAGACAGGATATGTTGGTTGTGTTTGAGCAAAGTGCTCAATCGTTTCAATCATATCTTTTATCGGTTTATTAGACACAGTTCTTCTTCTCCTTTAAACTAGAACTCATTATAAATAAAGGTTCCTTGACTCTGACCAAGGTAACTAAAAAAATAAAGCAAACCAAGTAAGATTACAAAATATAGGACGGTCTGTCCCAAAAACATATACAATTTTCTGTGTTTTCCCATAGTTAGTGTGTTCAATTTTCTATGATTTTTCAAAAAAGCTATGCAACTATGCATTTACTATCTTATCTTCCTAACATTTTACCATTTTATCAACCTTTTTTTCAACTGTTTACCATAACTTAAAAGTTTGTTTTAGCTTATTTTAAGATAAATTAAAATGTTAACAGTAAACGTAAACAAAAATTTCCATTTCTATAAATCTCCTATACCAGTCATCAGAAATTAAACAGTTTAAAAAATGACAGCAAACACACGGCTCCCCCTTTGAGCATTTTTATGCTAAAATAGTAGCTATGGATAAAATTATTAAAACTATATCAGAAAGCGGAGCCTTTCGTGCTTTTGTCCTTGATAGCACTGAAACTGTCCGCACTGCTCAAGAAAAACATCAAACTCAAGCCAGTTCAACTGTTGCACTTGGTCGTACCCTTATCGCTAGCCAGATTCTCGTAGCCAATGAAAAAGGAAATACCAAGCTAACGGTTAAAGTTCTTGGAACAAGCTCTCTCGGTGCCATCATCACGGTCGCAGATACCAAGGGCAACGTCAAAGGTTACGTTCAAAATCCAGGCGTTGACATCAAAAAGACCGCAACAGGTGAAGTCCTTGTTGGACCTTTTGTTGGAAACGGTCAATTCCTCGTTATCACAGACTACGGTACTGGAAATCCTTACAACTCCATGACTCCTCTCATCTCTGGAGAAATCGGTGAAGACTTGGCCTATTACCTGACAGAAAGTCAACAGACCCCTTCTGCAGTCGGCCTCAATGTTCTTTTGGATAAAGACGACAAGGTCAAAGTTGCCGGCGGTTTCCTTCTCCAAGTATTGCCAGGGGCCAAGGAAGAAGAGATTGCTCGCTTTGAGAAACGCATCCAAGAAATGCCAGCTATCTCAACCCTTCTAGAAAGCGATGACCATATCGAAGCCCTCCTCAAGGCTATCTATGGTGACGAATCTTACAAACGTCTATCTGAAGAAGAAATTCGTTTCCAATGTGACTGCAGCAAAGACCGTTTTATGAACGCTCTTGCCAGCCTTCCAAACTCAGACCTTGAGGAAATGAAAGAGGAAGACCACGGGGCAGAAATCACTTGTCAATTCTGCCAAACAACTTATAACTTTGACGAAAACGACCTGGAGGAACTCATTCGTGACAAATCTTAATACACCTTTTATGATTGGAAATGTTGAGATTCCCAATCGTACTGTTTTAGCACCCATGGCTGGTGTCACCAACTCAGCCTTTCGTACCATCGCAAAAGAGCTCGGAGCTGGACTCGTTGTGATGGAAATGGTCTCTGACAAGGGCATCCAGTACAACAACGAAAAAACACTGCACATGCTTCATATCGATGAAGGCGAAAATCCCGTTTCTATCCAACTCTTTGGTAGTGATGAAGACAGCCTCGCACGCGCAGCAGAATTCATCCAAAAAAACACCAAGACCGATATCGTCGATATCAACATGGGCTGCCCAGTTAACAAAATCGTGAAAAACGAAGCTGGCGCTATGTGGCTCAAGGACCCAGACAAGATCTACTCTATTATCAACAAGGTCCAATCTGTCCTTGACATCCCCCTCACCGTCAAAATGCGTACTGGATGGTCTGATCCATCCCTAGCCGTGGAGAATGCCCTCGCAGCTGAAGCTGCTGGTGTCTCTGCTCTCGCCATGCATGGCCGTACCCGCGAACAAATGTACACAGGCCACGCAGACCTCGAGACCTTGCACGATGTAGCCCAAGCACTGACTAAGATCCCATTTATCGCCAACGGTGACATCCGTACAGTTCAAGATGCTAAACAACGCATCGAAGAAGTTGGTGCTGACGCAGTTATGATTGGCCGAGCAGCCATGGGAAATCCCTACCTCTTCAATCAAATCAACCACTACTTTGAAACAGGAGAAATCCTTCCTGATTTGACCTTTGAAGATAAGATGAAAATCGCCTACGAACACTTAAAACGCTTAATTAGCCTCAAAGGAGAAAACGTAGCCGTTCGTGAATTCCGTGGACTCGCTCCTCACTACCTCCGTGGAACATCTGGCGCAGCCAAACTCCGTGGAGCTATCTCACAAGCTAGCACCCTAGCAGAGATTGAAGCCCTCTTGCAATTAGACAAAGCATAGTCTCACATCTACAACTCACAAAAACGGCAAAGCTCAAAAATGAGTTTTGCCGTTTTTATATATTTTCATCTTGTAAATCTAATTGCTTCACTCTAGCTATATAATAGGACATAATTAAAAACAAATTGAGGCTGACAATCCATATAGACCATTCATGAAGAAAATGCATCAATACAGCCAAGCTGATTGCGCCCACTACGAAACTTCCCACAACAATCCCATAATTTAAGGCCTGACGACGGTATTCTTGGAAATTTCCTTCTCTTCTAGCAATGCGATACAAAGCGGTCAGCATCTTTCGGTAATTTCCAGACGTCATAAAAATGACATAGGGATGATCTTCAATCAAACTGCCCGTAAATGTTAGCATCATCATTCCTGTTCCAAAAGCGATGAAAGGAACTTCTAATAGAGGAAATCGTGAAAAGAAAGGTAGAATAAGAGTTCCAATAAATAAAGGGAGCAGCATCTTAACCCGCCAGTAGGCCGTTTTGCGGTATTCTTTCATGTGCAATGCAAACAGAAATCCTAGAGAAAAGAAAATAATGGAGCAGAATCGTAGCATTGTATTGATAACATTTGAGTCGTGCCAATCAGATATAAGTAGGAGAATATTCCCTGTCTGTGTCGCTACCAAACTATGGTATTGAATATGGCAAAACACATCCAAAGAACCACCTACAAATCCAAGAAATACTCCCATCAATCGTGTGTTTTGAGGTAAGATTAATTTATCCGCCATGTATTATCACTCGTTTTCCTTTGATTTTTTTATTATACCACTTTCTCTTGGAGAAACTAAGTGAAAAACAGTTGACTCACTCTTTTACAGAACGATTTCTAGTAAGAGTTAAAACACCAAATTTTATTATTGAAACAAGGCAACGCTTGAAACTTTACCATCCGCACCTGTTATAATTTGGATGATTTTTCCTCCACCGATTTTAGCATTATACTTGCCATCATCAAGAGTGTAAGAGTAGCCTCTGATAGAATAGTTTTCTTTCTTTCCATCTGCAGTTTCTACTGTAAATTGGCCCCCTGATGAAACCGTAATGGTTTCGCCATTCGCTCCCTTCCAGTTGCCTGCAGCTGCTGAGAAGTCACCATCTACCATGGTTAAAACTCCCTTATAGCGTTTGTTGTGTTCAGCTTGCTTGTCCTGAAGTTTGCGGTCAGTTGTTGGATCATAGCCTGACTGGTTAGACTGAGCTTGAGAGCCTTGCTGAGTTGATGGAGCCTGAGAAGGGGCTTGTTGACTGGGAGCTGCTTGCTCTTGTCTTGATTCAGGTGCCGGTTTCGCTTGTGACTGATCTGGCGTTGTAGAAGACTGACCAGAAGATGCCTGAGCCTTTTCAGATGAAGCGGAGCTTGAAGATTTTTGAGTCTTGCTTTCTTTGCTAGAAGAAGCCGCTTTAGAACTTGATGATTGACTTGTTTTTGCAGAGCTACTAGTTTGAGTGGTTTCGTTTTTATTTCCACAAGCTCCCAGTAGCAAGGTAGAAGCCAACACAGTCGCTGCCATCAATTTGATATAGATTTTCTTTTTCATTTTTCTACTCCTTTGTAACATTTTTGAAATGTTAAGAAATGTTTTTGTAATATAATTGTAACATTAGAGCTTAAATCTGTCAACTTTTTAGAGAAACTATTTTAAAAATTGTTCCTTCTACTATTTCTATTCGTAATCGAAACGAAAAAATAGAAAAATTTCCTAGATTAGAGTCATTTTTTACCCCTACTTTTATAATCGCTTGCATTGTTCTAAAATAAAAACAGTCGCAACAGCAAAGTAACTTAATAAGGGCAAACAAAGAGGTCGGGATTTTGATCCCGACCTCGCTTTTTATTTCAATCGATAGGTTTTTCTTGGTTTCTTTTTGGGTACTCGTTTGAGTCCGACTTCTTCTACATATTCGCCGTATTTTACTAAAAAATTATTGCTGACGATAGGGCGACCTGGGGTGATGAGATTGACCAGTTCGGTTCCCTCGTAGACAGTGAACTCCTCCTCCAGCAGGTAGAGGAAGGTCGGGTTCCAGTCGAGACGGCCTTGGATTCGTTTGATGGATTCTTGGATAATGGCATAATGGTCAAAGGCGAAGGCTTGCTCCTCCAGCTCGACTCCCTCAAGGTAGCATTTGCCTGTCTGGAAATCGACATCTACAAAAACGACATCCTTGGCATCGTCACCTGCCTGAACCAGTTCTAATGCACGACTAGGTAGGTACACTAAGTGGGCAATGGTCACTGTCCAGCCTCGCGGATCACGCCCAGGGGTTGATACGGTCATTAATTGCTCGATTTTTTCCAAAGGTAGATCGAGATTGACTTCTTCTCTCACTTCGCGCTGACAGGCATGTGTAGCATCTTCTCCCTTGTCCATAAAGCCTCCAACCAGAGCCAAACAGTTTTGATAAGGGTGGGCCTTGCGACGGATCAGTAAGAGCTTGATCTTTCCTTCGACAAAGCAGTAAGCCACCATATCCACTGTCACACTTGGTTTTTCATATTGAGGGAGTTCCTGCTTGTAGTACCAGTCTAAAAACTCCTCCTGACTGGCATGGATTTCATAATATTCTTTTTCCGTCATTCCGGCTGGAATCATCGTATCTGCCATCTTATGCCTCCTTTCGAACTGCCTTGGTCCATTGGTACCAACCCACTAGACTGTTCAGTGTGTAAACCCAGTACATCCCTTGGATATGGATATTTTCACCCCACCAAAGGTATATACTAAAGAGATTGGTTGCAATCCAGAAAATCCATTGCTCGCGGTAAAGACGTGTCATCAAGAGCTGACCAACACCATTGGTCGCATCGGTAACACTATCACGGAAAGGGCGAGCACTATGGATACTTTGGTAAGCCAAGCCCATACCAATCCAGATAATGGCAGTCAAGGCCAAGTACTTGAGCCAGTCAATCACAGATAATTTCTTAGCTTCAAAGTGGGATTCTTCTGGTTTTCCTTGGTCATTGATACGATTAGACAGCCAAGCATAGAGACCAATCGGCTGCATGACAAAGAAGTAAACGGTCGTCAAAACTTCGCCATAAAAAGTCGCATTCATGGCCAAAATCAAATAGATAGCTGAGTTAATAGCCCCAAAGAGATAATTGCTTGCACGCCCTTCTGCTACCAAGATGACACAGACAATCCCAGTCCAAGATGCAAACAAGCTCAGCCAGTCATGACTTTCCGTATTTTGTG
Organism: Streptococcus sp. NLAE-zl-C503; assembly: GCF_900104285.1. NCBI lineage: Bacteria > Bacillati > Bacillota > Bacilli > Lactobacillales > Streptococcaceae > Streptococcus > Streptococcus sp. NLAE-zl-C503. The sequence continues at coordinate 354,478 of NZ_FNJT01000002.1, forward strand.
TGAACTCTAAGATCAAGGGAACACTCGACAAGGCGATGAGATACAACCACTGAAAAAGACTACGGTCGACAAAGAGATCCTTCCAGAGCAGGCGCATGATCCCTGCAAAACCGATCTTGCGGGCTTCCGCATGGACGTTTTTAAAGTTTTCGATAAATTGTGTGATTTTTTTAGTTACTGTTTTCATAATTTTCTCCTAATCTGCTTGGTAAATGGCATCGATAGCCACTTTTGCTGCTTCATAATTGCCTAGATAATCCTCCGCTAGATAAACTAGTGGAATGGTGGTTAAGTATCGCTCTCTCATCTGGTCCAAATGCTGGGAAAAACTGTGACGAACATGGTCTTCTGCCATGGTCATATCTCTAAATCCGTCATTGACATAGGAACCGACAGGCTGCACAAAGAGAATCAAGTCCCATTTTTCCTTAGCCAAGATTGAAACAAAGAGATTGTCAAAGGTTTCTCCTGATAAGTCCCCTTGATCCTCAGCCTCCATGTAGTAGTCATAATAACCCTTGGTTACCAAGGAGTTGGTATCAGCTATCACTAGGCCTCGATTGGCATTGCTATCAATTAATTTTGAGGTCTGGTCATACTGTCCCAACAGGAGATAATAGTAATCCTTTGGAGTCAATTCATCGTCGCGGACATTGTTTTTGATCTGGTACTCACGCGCGTATTCCAGACTAACGGGCACATCGTAATACCTTGCCAAATCCTTTGCTAAAGTGGTCTTCCCATTGCTGGCACTTCCCATAATCAACACTTTCTTTGTAAACTGACGACGGAAGGGTTGAGCGATGTATTTCCAATATTTGCTTGGATTTTCTCGAATCATAGTCGCTGAGATACCAAACTTTCTTTCTTGCAAAACGGTCTCAAAGCCACGATTAGATAATTCTTGCTGGTAGCCACGTTCTCCCACAAAAAAGATCAGTTCTTGCTGGGCTTCATCGTAGGAAATCTCCGATAACATCTGATCCAGCCACTCCTGCCAGCCCATAGGGTAACGAGGAAGCTTAGTTTCATCTAACTTGCAGACAGAGGTCAACTCGTCATCACGAAAAGCCTCTCTGATATAGCGAAATCGTTTTTGAAGCGTTAAGCCTATCTGCTCCCCTCGGTCTCCCTCATAGCCTGAAACGACTACCCAGACCTGATTACACTGACGCTTTGCTCGCTGGATTAAATCGATATGCCCCTGATGGAGAGGGGCAAAGGTCCCAAATACCACTGCAGTTTTCTTTTTCATAAATGTTTTACCTTTTTATAGTTTTTGATATTTTTGTTTTCTATGTTTTTATTATATCTTATATTTTTATTTTGTCAATAGTTTTTTATCATTTTTTATAAAAAAGTAGAAAAAAGAATCAGGATTGCTCCTGATTCTCCATTTTTAAGCAATATCAAATTTTAATTGACCAGCTTTGACACCAATCTTGAGAGTCTTACCTGCTACCAGTTCTCCCTTGAGGAGGAGCTCTGCCAACTTGTCTTCCACCTCTGTTTGCAGTGTTCTGCGAAGTGGGCGAGCTCCCATTTCTGGATTGTAACCGTGACTAGCTAGCAACTTCAGTGCCGAAGCTTGTAGTTTCAAGTCGATGCCCTTCTCTGCCAGGCTAGCAATCAATGGTTTAACCATGATCTTGACAATTTCCTGCATGTGTTCGCTATCCAAACTATGGAAGACCACCTTTTCATCAATACGGTTGATAAACTCTGGTCGATAAGCTTTTTTCAACTCTTCAAAGATCCGTTTTTCCATATTTTCTTGGTCAAAACGAATGTCCTTGACCCCAAATCCGACAGTCTTATCATCACGAAGGGCTGTCGCACCAAGGTTTGACGTCATGATGATAATAGTATTTGAAAAGTCCACCTTGCGTCCCTTGCTATCTGTCAAGACACCGTCGTCCAAGACTTGCAAGAGAACATTAAAGATGTCTGGGTGGGCCTTTTCTACCTCGTCAAAGAGGAGCACTGAGTAGGGTTTGTTGCGAACCTTCTCGGTCAACTCCCCACCTTCTTCGTAGCCCACATAGCCCGGAGGAGCTCCATTGAGACGGCTAGCTGCAAATTTCTCCATATATTCACTCATATCAAAGCGGATAAGGGCTGATTCGTCGTCAAAAAGAACTTCTGCCAGAGCCTTGGCTAATTCAGTTTTTCCGACACCCGTCGGTCCTAGGAACATAAAGGAACCAATCGGACGCTTGTGACTGCGAATCCCTGACTGATTGCGGCGAATGGCACGGCTAATGCTTGAAACTGCTTGATCTTGACCGATGACACGTTTATGCAATTCAGCTTCCAGGTTCAGGTATTTCTTAGCGTCAATCTGAGTCAGTTTTTGGACTGGGATACCTGACAAGCGACTCAAGGTGGTCAAAATATCAGACTCTGTAACCAAGTCTTTATAGACAGGCACTTCCTGCTCTTTTGCGATTAGCTGGCCTGCTTGTTTCCACTTACCATCCATCAAGGCCTTGTCAGCTGGACTCAAGTCGGATTCGTCCATTCTCACATGCTTGGATTTGTTTTGCACAGTTGCTGCCGCCTCATCCAAGAGGTCGATAGCAGAGTCTGGCAAGTGACGACTAGTCAAGTAACGATGCGCCATCTTAACAGCCGTTTCGACAGCATCATCTGTAATTTGCACACGGTGGTGTTTCTCATAAGTCGCCTTCAAACCTTGCAAAATGGTCATGCTGTCAGCTAAACTTGGCTCTTCAATTGTCACTTTGGCAAAACGACGAGAAAGGGCCGCATCTTTTTCGATGTGCTTTTGGTATTCTTCCTGAGTGGTTGCACCAACCGTTCTCAAAGTTCCACGAGCCAAGGCTGGTTTCAAGATATTGGCCGCATCCAGAGTCGAGTCAATACCACTCCCAGATCCCATGATGGTGTGAAGTTCATCAATAAAGAGAATCACTTTGCCATCTTCCTCGATATCCTTGATGATGTTGTTCATACGCTCTTCAAAATCTCCACGGAAACGTGTTCCCGCAACGACATTCATCAAATCAAGCTCCAAAACGCGCATCTTGGCCATTTCCGCAGGTACATCCCCACTAGCAATACGCTGAGCAAGGCCAAGGGCTAGAGCTGTTTTCCCGACACCAGCATCTCCAACCAAGACAGGATTGTTCTTGGTCTTTCGACTCAAAATCTGAATCATACGTGAGATTTCCTTGTCACGACCGATAACTGGCTCTAACTTGCCAGAGCGCGCTTGCTCCGTCAGGTCATGCGTGTAGTCCTCGAGACCGCCACTTGGATTCTGAGGCATACCCATCATATTTGCCATGGAATTTTGCTTGTCAGATACCGTGCGATGGCGTTGACGTAAAGCCTTAAGATCTTCTCTAGTCCAGCCAGCACGCTCCTCTAAATTGCGACGAAGAGCAGCAATTCTGACCTGATCTTTCTGGTCTTCATAAGAAAATCCTGCTCTCTCCAAGATGCGAGTTGCCAAGGCATTGCCGTCATGCAAAATCGCATAGAGGACATGCTCTGTCCCTAGCACCTTTGCGTGGACCGCTGAGGCCACATACTCTGCTTCTGCAAAGAGAAGCTCCAAACGATGAGAAAAAGGCAATTCCGTAAAGGTTTCGTCTTGGCTATAGTCCGTTTCAGTCAGTTCCAACGCAACCTCTTCTAAACGGTCCATTTCATAAGGATAATCATTTAGAGTCGCACCTGCCACACTGTAACTGTGATTGGACATGGCAATCAATAAATGCCAAGACTCCAGGTAACGGGCTCCAAAATGGCTTGCAACCATGTAGGCACTCTCGATACATTCATTCAATGCTTTTGAATAGTTCATCTTACTTCTCTTTTCTATCTACCTCTTGTAATAGCTGTCGGAGCATATTGGCACGGACAACTGAGGATTCTTCCCCTAGGACACGATCCGTTGCTACTGAAGTCAGCAAGGTCATCTCCTGCTTGGTCATCAAGTCCTGCTCCACCAAAAGCTGGAGAATATCCTCGTAAATCTCCTGACTAACTCGCTCACCAATCGAGTAAAGCAAATCGCGGAGCATCTCATGATGATTGGAAAACTCAATCCGGCCTATGCGAATGTAGCCTCCGCCACCCCGCTTGCTCTCAACCAAGTAACCTCTGCTTTCAGTAAAACGTGTCTTGATGACATAGTTGATCTGACTCGGCACAACCTGAAAGGTATCTGCCAACTGGCTCCGCTGCAATTCCACGATACCAGATTGGTCTAAAATCGCCTTGATATAGGCTTCGATATGATCTGATGTATTTTTAAATCTCATAGTAAATCAAACTCCTTCTTTGAACCTTGACTATCTTTGACTATTATACCGAAATTTTTGATTTTTTTAAAGGAAAAGGGAGCAAGTAAAGAATAATCTTCACCAACTCCCTATTTTTCTAAGTATTTAATCCCAATTCCGCTAAGATTTGACGCTTATAGGCAATTTTTTGGACTTCCTTGTCTTCGCTCTGGGACCAATCTAGTTTAACTTCAGAAACAATCTGTCCAGGCCGATTTTTTAGAATATAGATGCGGTCACTGAGGTTGAGGGCTTCCTCGATACTGTGTGTGATGATCAAAGTAGTCAGCTGCAGTTGCTTGTGAATCTCCAGATACCAAGCGTGAAGTTCCATCTTGGTCATCTCATCCAAGGCACTAAAGGCCTCGTCTAAGAGAAAGAGTTTGTGCCCGAAAAGGTAGGTGCGGAGTAAGGCCACACGCTGACGCATCCCTCCGCTGAGTTCATGAGGATACTTGTCCCTTACGGCTGTCAACTGGAAGGTCGCAAGAATTTCATCCGCTCGGGCAATGGCTTCTACCTTATTCACCTTTTGAATCAAGAGGGGCAAGATGATATTGCCAAGTACCGTCTTATGTTCTAAGAGCAAATCCTTTTGCAACATATAACTAACGCGCCCCTTGGGATTTTCCTCGCCATCAAGGACAATTCGCCCTGACTGAACTTCTAAAATCCCAGCGATCAGATTAAAGAGGGTGGTTTTTCCAACACCACTTGGACCTAGGATAGAAACCACTTCACCTGAAGTCACTTTCAGATTGATATCCTCTAAAATCCTCTCTTGACCATAGGCATAACTGACGTGTTCTAGTCTAATTTCTGTCATTATTTCACAAATTCATTGGTAAAGCCTTTGCCTGTCAAGTCTTCTTTAAGGATACCATTTTCTTTATCCCATTTGTAGAAGGCATTCCAGCGAGCTACGTCAAATTGTCCCCATTTTTCCTTGTCGCTTGCGTATTCTTTCGACAAGTATTTTTGAGATTCGATAACGAAATCACGTTTTTCCTTGAGTTCGGGAGCATTCTTGATGAGGATATCTGCAGCTTCTTCTGGATGTTCCATGGCATATTGGTAGCCTTTTTTGATAGCTTGGATAACTTTGCGAGCTTCTTCTTTGTTGTCTTTGAGATAGTCGTTGTTTGCGATGATGACTGGTGAGTAGTAGTCAAACTCCTTGACATAGTCTTTCAAGTACATGAAGTTAGCATCTACGCCTTGAGATTTGGCAAGGATACCATCCCAACCGTAGTAGATCCAAGCAGTGTCAAAGACGCCATTGGCAATCGGTGTGATGGAGTTTGAGTCGTTGTTTGGTACTTTTTCGACCTTCTCAAAGTCTCCGCCTTGAGATTCTACCAAGGTTTTCAACATAGCAAGCTCAGTCGGGTCATTCCAGGTTCCATATTTCTTGCCAACCAAGTCTTTTGGACTAGTGACATTGTCAGATTTACGTGAGATGATTCCTGATGTATTGTGCTCTACGATAGCGGCAACGGCAGTGATTCCTGCCCCTTTTTCCAATTTTTTAGCCATGTAGTCTTGGAAATAGATAGCAAATGGTGCCTTGCCATTGATTACCAAGTCAGATGAGCTTTCTTCTGGTGGCAATTTCAAGTCAACATCCACTCCAGCTTCTTTGAAATAACCTTTTTCTTTGGCTACATAAAGCCCTGTATGGTTGGTATTCGGTGTCCAATCTAGGATAAAGTCAATTTTTTTGAGTTCTGCTTCTTTATTGTCCTTAGAAGCAGTTCCTTGCCCACAAGCCACCAGCACGACAGCTACAAGAGCTGTCACAAGCGTTAAAAACACTTTCCATGTTTTCTTCATTTTCATTTCCTCTTTTCTTTTTCAAAAACGCTCTATTTTAAGTACGTTTCCATTTAATCACATATTTTTCACTAATATCGACCAACTTCATACCGAGAAGGCTGATAATCGACACCAGAATAATAATGGCAAACATGGTATCATACTGAAACAGTTTTTTAGACTGAATCATATAAACACCTAGTCCTTCAAAGCCTCCCAACCACTCAGATACCACTGTTGTGATAAAGGCGTAGGAGACACTAACCCTCAGACCTGCATAAAAGTAAGGCAGACTGACAGGGATTTTAAAATGCCACAGGATTTGCCAAGGCTTGGCTCGCATCAGACTAAACAAGGTCAGCATATCCTTGTCACAATGCCTAAAACCGTCCAAGATACTAACAATTATAGGGAAGGTTGTCGTCAGGATAATCAAGACAATCTTGGGCAATATCCCATAGCCTAGCCACAAGACCAAGATAGGCGCTATGGCAATGGTCGGAATGGTCTGGATAACCACCATCATAGGGTAGATAAGATCATTGAGCCAAGTCATACTATCCATAAGCACCGCCATGAGACAGGCAATCAAGACTCCCAAGACTAGACCCAGCAAAGCCACTCTCAAGGTCGCCCAGCTATGGTGCCAGAGAAATTCTCTGTCACGAACAAAGGCCTGAAGAATTTCAAAAGGGGTTGGCAGGATAAACTTGGGTAAAAGTTTGAATATTCCCGCTAACTGCCAGATTGACAAGACTCCTAGAAAACCCAATAGACTAATCTGTCGTCTCATCATACTTTTCAAGTTTCTCATCAATACTTAAAATCTCTCCTACATTTATTTTAACATTGGCAAAGACATTATCTGCCTCCTGCCCTGCCACTTCTAGCGCGTCTTTGAGAATACGCATGAGCTCATCCAACTCCCCTTCCAGGACCGTTTCAAAAGGTGTCACCACCATGGTCACGGACTGAGCTTGCAGATAAGCAATCACTTGATCGATAATAGCAATTCGATCAATCCCCTGTGATAGGGGTAAGACTTGCAAGGCAATGCTTGCTTTCATAAAAACCTCCTCTTCTCAGGTTTCCTTTTGACAAAAAGAAAAACCTTTACCATATATACGGAAAAGGTGCAGAATTCGACTAAGTATCCTTCCCTACGCTGGCATTACCCAGATCAGGTGCGGTCGAAGTTTAACACTTCCTCTCAGACTGTACACAGACTCCCGTATCTTATATGGACATATGATAACGCAAAAGCAAGGATAAGTCAAGGAAACTGCTTACAGAAAATCTTGAAAAAGAGTTTGAAGACAAATGCTTCAAACTCTATCATATCTTTCTTATTTAGCCTCGTACCAAGTTGCTCCTTCATTCTCATCAGCGATGAGTGGAACACTGAGCTGGATGGCTTCTTCCATGGTTTGTTTCACTAGTACTTTGACAGCTGCTAGTTCTGATTTCGGAACTTCAAGGACGATTTCATCATGCACTTGCAAGAGCATCTTGGTCTGATAACCACCCTCAACTAGAGCTTTGTCTAGCTGGATCATCGCAATCTTGAGAATATCTGCTGCAGATCCCTGGATAGGGGAGTTGATGGCTGTACGCTCTGCAAAACCACGAATGTTAAAGTTGCGCGAATTGATATCTGGTAGCTCTCGACGACGCTTGAAGAGGGTCTCTACATAGCCCTTATCACGCGCCTCACGCACCACCTCATCCATGTAGTTTTTAATACCTGGGAAGCGTTCAAAGTAAGTGTCGATGTAGGCTTTTGCTTCCTTACGGCTGATGCCCAGATTATTAGACAAACCAAAGTCTGAAATCCCGTAAACCACTCCGAAGTTAACCGCCTTGGCATTGCGACGGTCGTTTGCAGTCACATCCTCTGGACGTTCAATTCCAAAGACCCGCATGGCCGTCGAGGTATGGATATCTGCTCCCTCTTGAAAAGCCTTAATTAAGTGCTCATCCTTAGAGATATGCGCCAAAACGCGCAACTCAATCTGTGAATAGTCCGAGCTAAGCAGTACACTATCCTCCCATTCAGGTACGAAAGCCTTACGAATGAGGCGACCTTGTTCCAAACGAACAGGGATATTTTGCAAGTTTGGATCTACACTGGACAGACGCCCCGTCTGAGTCAAATCCTGCACATAGCGCGTGTGGATCTTGCCATCATCTAAAATCCAGTCCTGTAAGCCAATCACATAGGTAGATTGGATCTTAGCAATCTGACGGTAGTCTAGGATTTTCTTAACAATTGGCGCAATAGGAGCTAAGCGCTCTAGCACATCCACGGCTGTTGAGTAACCTGTCTTGGTTTTCTTGGTGTATTCTAGAGGAAGACCGAGTTTTTCAAAGAGAAGGATGCCCAACTGCTTAGGCGAGTTGATATTAAACTCCTCACCAGCCAGTTCGTAAATCTCTTGAGTGAGTTGCTCAATGACGACCTCATTTTCAGCTTGCATCTCAAGCAGGGTCTCTTTTTTGACCTTGATACCAGCAATTTCCATCTTGGCAAGGACAAAAGACAGAGGTTGCTCCATGTCATAGAGGAGGTCTAACTGTCCATGTTCACTGAGTTTTTCAAGTAAAACCGGCTCAGTCTCAACCAATACAGCAACCTTGCGAGCCAAATGCTCCAAGAATTTCTCTCTCTCAGGGATAGCTTTCTTGACCCCCTTGCCGTAAAAGGTCTCATCATCGACTAAATAAGTCTGACCATAGAGACTCGCAATGGTTGAAATTTCATTATTCTCAACAGTAGAGAGGAGGTATTTGGCCAAGCGACTGTCAAAAGCAGGGGCCTGCAGGTTCAAGCCCAAGCGATTTAAAAGAACCTTCGCTTTCTTAAAGTCATACACTTTCAGAGGTGTTTTTTCTAGAAATTCCTTGAGAATCGGCTCCTGCAAGAGCTCAAGCTTATCTGTAGTGTAAAGTTTATCCCCACAGGACCAGGCAACACCAACCAAGTCATCTGTATGGTAGTTCTCACCAAAGAGTTCAAAGTGGAAGATAGAGTCGGCACTCAGCATGTCTTGACTGACTTGGTCAACGATAGTGAAATTCAAGCTCTCAGGCGCATCCGTCGATGACACATTTAAAGCTTGTTTAAGCTGTTTGAAGCCCATCTCATCGTAGAATTTACCTAAGCTTTCCACATTTGGACCACTGTAGACCAAATCATCTAGTCTAATCTCAATCGGTGCCTGAGTCTCAATGGTCGCTAAGGTTTTAGATAAAAAGGCTTGTTCCTTATCATTGATGAGATTTTCCTTCATCTTAGAAGCCTTCATCCCATCGATATTTTCATAAATACCCTCGAGCGAACCATGCTCCAGCAAGAGCTTGATACCCGTCTTTTCACCGATTTTCGTGACACCAGGGATATTATCAGACTTATCCCCCATGAGGGCCTTAAGATCAATGAACTGAGCTGGTGTGAGACCCATCTTTTCCATGAGATAGTCTGGCGTAAAGGCCTCAAACTCAGCCACACCTTTCTTGGAAATCTCGACCACCGTATGCTCATCCGTCAACTGGATCAAGTCCTTATCTCCGCTAACGATTGTCACATCAAAAGAATCCTTCTCAGCCAAACGGCCTAGAGTTCCGATGATATCATCGGCTTCATACTGGGCCAACTCATAATGGCGAATCCCAAGATGGTCTAACAACTCACGAATGAAGGGAAATTGCTCACGAAACTCATCTGGAGTTTTAGCACGGCCACCCTTGTAGTCTGCATACATCTCTGTTCGGAAAGTCGTCTTGCCTGCATCAAAAGCTACCAAAACATGGCTGGGCTCAACCCGCTCCAAGACATGATTCAACATGAGTTGAAAGCCGTAGATTGCATTGGTATGAAGGCCATTAGCATTTTTAAACCGATCCAACTGCTGATAGAGCGCAAAAAAAGCTCGAAAAGCAACAGAAGATCCATCAATTAATAATAATTTTTTCTTGTCCATACACCCATTATAAAGGAAAGAGGGGAAAAATACCATCGGAAAGAATAGGCAAATGGTAGTGAAGTCCTCTTTTTTATATTCTTTCTAGATTCTAGCTCCATTACTATCCACTCGATAGCCATCCACAGTGGTATTCACTGCTAAAGCCCCTGAAGCATTGACGTAGTAATACTTTCCTCCTACTTGGAACCACTGGCTAGACTTCATAGCCCCTGAACTCTCCAGATAATACCATGTTCCATTTTCCTTGAGCCAACCTGTCTGCATCTCCCCTGATGCCTTTAGATAATACCAATGCGAGCCATCCTTCACCCAACCTGTTGACATGGTTCCATTTTCTTTGAAGTGATACCAACTGCCATTTATTTTCTTCCAACCAGTTGCGAGTTTCCCGTTCTCACGGTAATTCCAAATACCGTTTTGCTTCTTCCAACCATTCTCCACCGATTCTGTTTCCATATACTGGACGTATCTCCTCATTCCACTATAGGACAGGTAACTAAGCCACTTATAACCGTCCTTTTCTACGATTTGGTCGTAGCTAACATTTTCACCAGGATAGTAGTAGTCGATAACTTGTGCTGTACTTGACGGCTGGTTTCGAATGGCAGACTTTTGAGTAAACGTATGAGTCCCACTAGACGCCAACCCTGACCTGATAGGATTTCCAGTTCTACCACCACTCCCTACCAAGTCCTTAAAATGGATAAAGCCTGTCATAGAGCTAGCTTTTACGCTTCGGCGATTGTATTTCTCCCTAACACCATAGTTATACTCTTCGATCTCAATCGTGTCCCCTGATACATTAGATACCCAGGCCACATGCCCATAGTAACCTTCCGTAGACCAGGCGATAGATCCAACTTCTGGCTTGCTATCAACACGGTAACCTTCTCTTCTTGCGCGGTGTCCCCATTCATTCGCATTACCATAGGCAGGCGGAATCTCAAAGTCATTTACACTACTCAAACGAAAGGCTGCAAAAGAGGTACACTGGCGAGAATACATCCGCCACTGGTCGATTTCAACACTACCATTTTTGTAGTGAAGCGGGTAGTCATCACCACGCGCTACACTGTCAGCCTGAACCGATTCACCACCAAACAAAAAAGCACTCGTAACCAACAATGTAGCCAGCCCTACACCCAACTGAGTATATCCACTCTTCTTAACTTCTGATTTTAAAAACGTCATTCATTCTCCTTAATAATATAAATTTCCGAGGTTACCCTCCTTTATACTATTCGGGAGAAAAAGAAAAAAGTGAGCAAAGCTCACTTCATTTTAGGATTCTTGGTCTAGATAGCGAATCAAATTCTTCTCTGTTAAGATATCTGAGTAGGTGAAGGATTCAACATAGACGTTAGCTTGTTTGTCTCCCTCAACATCCCCAAATTCAACGATAAATAGAGACGGATAAACTTCAATTAGCTTACCCAGTCTATTTTTTTGGCGCTTACGGCCATTCTCCAAAGTCATTTCAACGACTTGTCCCTCATGCGCCTTGATCTCTTCTTTGATTTTTTTCATCTTGGCTACATCTGTAAATGCATCTGACATCTTATGCCTCCCTCTTTGAGATACTTGAAAATTTATTGTATTCTTTTTGGAAAATCAATTCCACCGTTCCACGAGCTCCACTACGGTTTTTCTCAATGATAACCTCAACCTTGTTATTTGGAATTCCTTCCTCTTCTTCACCCGCACGATCATAGTAGTCGTCACGGTATAGAAAGGCTACGATATCCGCATCCTGCTCGATAGAACCCGATTCACGAATATCAGACAAGACTGGTCTCTTATCCTGACGCTGTTCTACACTACGAGAAAGCTGACTGAGAGCGATTACTGGAACCTTTAGTTCCTTTGCTAGGATTTTCAACTGACGAGAAATTTCAGAGACTTCTTGTTGGCGGTTCTCACGACCAGTTCCTGTGATAAGCTGTAGGTAGTCGATCAAAATCAAACCAAGATTTCCAGTTTCTTGAGCCAGTTTACGTGAGCGCGAACGAATTTCCGTAATCCGAATCCCTGGAGTATCATCGATATAGATACTCGCGTTGGCTAAATTTCCTTGGGCAATCGTGTACTTTTGCCACTCCTCATCGGTCAATTGACCAGTACGGATAGAATGTGACTCCACCAAACCTTCTGCTGCCAACATACGGTCTACCAGGCTTTCTGCACCCATTTCCAGTGAAAAGATAGCTACCGTCTTGTCCAACTTGGTTCCGATATTCTGAGCAATATTCAAGGCAAAGGCTGTCTTACCAACCGCTGGACGCGCCGCTAGGATAATCAACTCCTCCTCGTGGAGACCTGTCGTCATATGGTCCAAATCACGGTAGCCCGTCGCAATACCTGTGATATCCGTTGTTTGTTGTGACCGAACTTCTAGGTTCCCAAAGTTGATATTTAGAATATCTCGGATGTTCTTGAAACCACTACGATTGGCGTTTTCACTAACATCAATGAGGCCCTTTTCAGCTTGAGCAATGATCTCATCTGCAGGCTTAGAAGCTTCATAGGCTTGGTTGACAGACTCTGTCAACTTGGAAATCAAGCGACGTAGCATAGCCTTTTCGGCTACAATTTTAGCATAATACTCTGCATTGGCAGAAGTTGGTACAGAGTTGACAATTTCAACAAGATAGGATAAGCCACCAATATTTTGGAGATCCCCTTGGCTATCCAAAATCGTCCGAACCGTTGTCGCATCAATCGCTTCTCCACGATCCGACAAATCTACCATCGCTTGGAAAATCAACCGATGGGCATACTTAAAGAAGTCACGAGAATCAATGTATTCTCGGACAAAAACGAGCTTGCTCTCATCTATAAAAATAGCCCCCAGAACAGATTGTTCGGCCAAAATATCCTGAGGTTGAACTCGTAGTTCCTCTACTTCTGCCATCCGACTTTCCTTCCTTTTACAATCTTGTCAAGATGTTGTAAACTTAACCTTCTTTTACACGAAGATTGATGACACTTGTAACATCTTGGTAGATTTTTACTGGTACATCAATCAAACCTACTGCTCGAATTGGTGCTTTTACTTGAATGTGACGTTTGTCAATATTGATTCCGAATTGCTTTTGCAATTCTTCTGCAATTTTCTTGTTGGTGATGGAGCCAAATGTACGGCCATCTGGTCCAACTTTTTCAACAAACTCTACAACAGTCTCTTCTGCTTCAAGCTTGGCTTTGATGGCTTTTGCTTCAGCAATCATTTCAGCATGAGCCTTTTCTTCTGATTTTTGTTTTCCACGCAACTCCCCCACTGCTTGAGCAGTCGCTTCCTTGGCCAAATTCTTTTTAATCAGGAAGTTTTGAGCGTAGCCAGTTGGCACTTCCTTGATTTCGCCTTTTTTCCCTTTTCCTTTGACATCTGCTAAAAAGATTACTTTCATTCTTCTTTCTCCTTTTCTTTTAGTTCATCCAAGATAAGTTGAGTCAATTTTTCTCCTGCTTCTGACAGACTCATATTCTCGATTTGCGCAGCTGCTAGATTAAAGTGACCTCCACCACCCAGCTCTTCCATAATGCGTTGCACATTGATTTTACTACGACTTCGAGCCGAGATAGAGATAAATCCTTGTGTATTTTTTGCCAGAACGAAGCTAGCCTCAATACCAGACATAGCCAACATAGCATCGGCAGCCTTACTGATAACAACTGTGTCATAAGTCGTTGAGTCCTTAGCTTGGGCAATCAAGATATCTGACCCCAACTTACGACCTTGTAAAATGAGTTCATTTACCTCGCGGTATTCTTCGAAATCTGTCGCAGCAATCTCCTGAATAGCAATACTATCGCTTCCACGTGTTCTGAGGTAGCTAGCTACATCAAAGGTTCTACTCGTTACTCGTGACGTAAAGTTTTTGGTATCCAACATCATTCCAGCCATTAGTACACTGGCCTGCATACGACTTAAACGATTTTTCTTAGAATTTTGGAACTGAATCAATTCTGTGACCAACTCACTCGCACTACTTGCTCCACTTTCGATATAGGTGATTACTGCATTCTCTGGAAAATCCTGATCACGTCGATGATGGTCAATAACAATGGTTTGAGTAAACAGTTCGTAAAAATCTTTCGATAAAGTCAAAGCTGTCTTCGAATGATCCACTAAAATCAACAACGAACGATTTGTGACTAACTTCATCGCATCTGTAAGAGGCAAGAGTTTAGTGACTCCTTCTTTCCCCAAGAAGTTGACGGCGCGCTCAATGTCTGGCGACATTTGTTCTGCATCATAAACAGCATAGCTATTTTCAGTGATATTGTTAGCAAACAACTGCATGCCAACCGCAGACCCCAAGGCATCCATATCCAGATTCTTATGACCAACTACAAAGACCTGATCCACACTGCGAATCTTATCTGAAATAGCTGTCATCATAGCTCTCGTACGTGTTCTCGTTCTCTTAACAGAGGCTGCGGAACCACCACCAAAATAGATTGGGTTCTTGGTTTCATCATTTTCCTTGACAACCACTTGGTCCCCACCACGAACCTCAGCTAAGTTCAAGTTCCTTAAAGCAACTTTCCCTATCTCATCATGATTTCCATCACCATAAGAAAAGCCCATGCTCAAGGTCAATGGCAGCTGTCTCTGTTTTGACTCCTCACGAAAGGCATCAATCACAGAGAATTTATCATTCATCAAGCCCTCAAGAACTGTGTAATCAGTAAATAAATAAAAGCGGTCCATCCCCACACGCCGAGAAAACATAGCGTATTTACTAGCAAATTCTGAAACAAAATTTGCCACAAAACTATTGATATGACTGATATCCGAGTCGGAAGTTGCATCTTCTAGATCATCGTAGTTATCTACCGAGATAACCCCAATCACTGGTCGACTGGTTACCAATTCGACAGTTGCTTCGTATTCCCCTGAAACGTCAAAAAAATACAGGACACCTGAAGCCTTGTCCATATGAACGGCATAGCGTGTTTCGCCCAAGTTAGCATAAGAACCAGGGTTCCCCACAGAAGCCTTGATAATGGTTTGAATCAAGTCAACATCAATTTCGCCTTCTTCAGTCGTCAAAATCAACTCAGCATAAGGATTAAACCATTCGACTTCGCCACTAGATAAGTCTAATTTCAGAACACCAACTGGCATTTGATCAAGCAGCGTGTTCAAGCTATCTTCCGCTTGATGGTTTACGTATTGGATTTGTTCAATTTCGCTCTTTTCATACTGTTTTTTTTGCCAGATGAATAAAAGCAGATAAAGAAGTACAAATAAAAACAAGGCACTGATTGTTACAACATTATTTTGTGAAAAAATAATCAGCATTGTTAAGGTTCCGAAAGTCGCAATCCCTAGTAGAACCGCAGAAATCGAAGTTAAATTATTTTTTTTCATTCTAAACCTCTTGCGCATTATTATATCACAAAAGCCCTTAAAAAGCGACCTTTAAAAAGTGGTAAGCCCCCTTTTCCTTATTGATTTTTTTATGATTTGACTGCAAAAAGGAGAATAAGCTCATTATCCTCCTGCACATCTATATACTCTGGTTACTGTCACTTAACGTTCCACGATAAGGGCTGTTCCCATCCCTCCCCCGATACAGAGAGTTGCTAACCCAGTTTTAGCATCACGTTTCATCATCTCATGTACCAGAGTCACTAAGATACGGCAGCCTGAAGCTCCAATTGGGTGACCAAGAGCAATCGCACCACCATTGACATTGACAATATCGGTGTTGAAACCAAGTGTTTTCCCAACCGCACAAGCCTGAGCTGCAAAGGCTTCATTTGACTCGACCAAGTCAAGATCATCAACTGTCAAATTGCCTTTTTCAAGAGCTTTGTGAGTCGCATAAATCGGTCCACATCCCATCATCTTAGGATCCAAACCTGCACTTGCATACGAATGAATGCGAGCAATGACTGGAAGTCCCAATTCTTCAGCTTTTTCAGCACTCATGACCAAGACAGCCGCCGCTCCGTCATTGATACCTGAGGCATTTCCCGCTGTAACAGAACCGTCTTTTTTGAAAACAGGACCTAGCTTAGACAAACTCTCCAAGCTAGCATCTTTTCTAGGAAATTCATCTGTATCAAAGACGATAGGATCGCCTTTACGTTGAGGAATGACCACCGGAACAATCTCTTCCTTAAAGCGTCCAGATTCTATAGCCGCAACTGCTCGTTTTTGTGATTCCAAAGCAAGAGCATCTTGATCATCCCGGCTAATACCATATTCTTCGGCCACATTTTCGGCTGTAATCCCCATATGGTATTCATTAAAGGCATCATTCAAACCGTCCTTAATCATGGTATCTACAACTTTCGAATCGCCCATACGGCCACCCCAACGGAAGTTTGGCAAAACATATGGAGCCTGACTCATGTTTTCTGCACCACCAGCTACGATAATATCTGCATCGCCGCACTGAATCGCTTGAGCAGCCAACTGCACTGCCTTCAACCCAGAACCACAAACCTTATTAATAGTAAAGGATGGTGTAAATTCAGAAAGTCCCGCATGAATACTCATTTGGCGAGCCACATTTTGTCCCAAACCAGCGCCAAGGACATTCCCCATAATCACTTCATCTACCTGCTCTGGTTTAATATTCGCTTTTTCCAAAGCACTCTTAATGACCAAAGATCCCAAATCAACAGCAGAAACATTCTTTAAGCTCCCTCCAAAGGAGCCTATAGGAGTTCGCACTGCTGAAACAATTACTACATCTTTCATAACTACCTCCATTTATACCTTGTATAATGATGCAATACAAAAGTGGTTTACAAATCAGTAAACCACTCTTATTAGTTATTTCAATTTTATGATTCTTTTACTTCGAGCAAACCAACTTCACCATCTTCACGACGATACAAAACATTTGTTGTTTGATCTTCTACGTCTACATAGATAAAGAAATCATGTCCCAACAAATCCATTTGAAGAAGCGCTTCTTCTAAATCCATTGGTTTCAAATCAATTTGTTTTGAACGAACCACTTTTGGCTGCACAACATTTGCATCTTCAACTAGAGCATCTGTAAAGAGTTGGCTTGTTGCAACTTTATTTTTATTCTTGCGTTCGATTTTTGTTTTATTTTTACGAATCTGACGTTCAATTTTATCAGTTACAAGATCGATAGAACCATACATATCTTGAGAAATATCTTCTGCACGAAGAGTAATTGACCCAAGTGGAATTGTTACTTCAACTTTTGCTGTTTTTTCACGGTAAACTTTCAAGTTGACACGTGCGTCCAACTCTTGTTCAGGTTGAAAATATTTTTCGATCTTTTCGAGTTTAGAAACTACATAATTGCGAATTGCTTCTGTTACTTCTAGGTTTTCACCACGGATACTATATTTAATCATATAAGTACCTTCTTTCTAAACATTTTTATTTTTCTAACTATATTATAACGCTTTCATTTTCATTTTGCAAATTTTTCCTCATCTTACAAGAGAAAAAGTTTTGACTTCCAAAACACCTGCTTCTTCCAGAAGCCTTTTCACACGATTAATAGTCGCCCCTGTCGTATAGATGTCATCAATAACCAAAATCTTCTTAGGAAGAGGGGCTTCCGTTTTAATATAAAAGGGAATTTCAGTAGCTAATCTTTCTAAGCGATTCTTAGAAGAACTAGCCTTCTCTTCTCTTTTCCCTAGTAAGTCTTGAAAGGAAAATCCTGCCGCCTCAACCAAACCTTCAACCTGATTAAATCCCCTCTCAAGCAATCTTTCAGGACTTAAGGGAATCACCACAAATTCATAGTCTCTATACTTTTTCAATTCCTCAGCAAGAACAGGAGCAAAAACCTTTCTAAGCAGAAAATCCCCATCAAACTTATATCGACTAAAGAAGTCTTTCATAGCTTGATTATAGATGAATATCGCTTTATGATTAACTTCGATTCCTTCTTTACACCAAAATTTACAATCTTGACAATATGTTGACAACCCTCTTTTCATGCAGTTTGGACAATGGTCTTCACCAATCTTCTCAAAAGTAGAATCACAAGCTGAGCAAAGATAGTTGTGCTTATTTTTAAACAGTAAGAGGTGACTAAATGTCAAGTCACTCTTTGTTGACTGGCCACATAATAAACAATTCATAATCCCGCCTCCTTGTTCATCTGCTTGATTTCCTTGATTGCCTTTTTGATGGAAGTATTTAATCCATCATGAAAGAAGAGCAACTCACCAGTTGGTCTGTCCATACTACGCCCAACTCGCCCACCAATCTGAATCAAGCTAGACTTGGTAAAGAGACGATGATTGGCCTCCACTACAAAAACATCCACACAAGGGAAGGTAACCCCGCGTTCCAATATTGTCGTACTGATCAGTATTGTTAGTTCTCCATCTCGAAAAGCTTGCACCTGCTCTAATCGATTTTCTGTGACAGAGGACACAAAGCCGATATCTTCATTTGGAAACTGTTCCTGCAATATTTCTTTTAGTTTCTCGCCTTTTTTAATTTCTGATGCAAAGATTAACAACGGATAACCTGTTCTTCTCTGCATCTCAATAGAGGTCTTTAACTTAGGTGACAACTGACTCTTATCTAAATAACGATTAAAATCTGATAACCAAACTGGCTTTGGAATGATCAATGGATTTCCATGAAATCGTCTTGGCAAGCTCAACCTTTTTAATTCTCCTGTGCGAACCATCTTATCTAACTCATCTGTAGAAGTCGCTGTAAGGAATATCTTTAACCCCTCCTCCTTTACACATTGGTTTACAGCGTAATAAAGCACAGGATTGTCAACATAAGGAAAGGCATCTACTTCATCCACTATCAACAAATCAAAAGCATGATAAAATTTTAACAGCTGGTGAGTTGTTGCAACTACTAGGGGGGTTCGAAAATAGGGCTCTGATTCGCCATGGAGCAGTGCTATATCGCAAGCAAAGTCATTCTGCAGTCGCTTATACAGTTCCAAACATACATCAATTCGAGGACTTGCCAAACAAACTGCACCACCATCATCAATCACTTTGGCTACAACTTGATAAATCATCTCTGTCTTTCCAGCTCCCGTGACAGCATGAACTAAGGTCGGTTCTCTCTTTTCAATTGCTCGAATCAATCCCTCGGACACCTTCTCCTGAAAAGGGGTTAACTGACCACGCCATTTGAGAACATCTTGCTTCGGAAAATCCTCCTGCGGAAAATAGTATAAAGCTTGATCACTCCTGACTCGCTTCATCAGTAAACACTCCCTACAATAGTAAGCACCGATAGGCAAATACCATTCTTCTAGAATACTACTATTACAACGTTGACAGAAAAGTTTCCCCTTCTCTTTTCTCATTGCTGGCAGTTTCACGCCCATCTGACGTTCTTCTTCAGTTAATTCTTTCTCAGTAAACAAGCGACCGAGATAATTTGGATTTACTTTCATACTTCTTTATTCGTAAAAATCTAGCGCTTTAGGTGTTTTTTTAGTACAATTAAATCATGGAATTTAGAACAATTAAAGAGGACGGGCAAGTCCAAGAAGAAATCAAAAAATCCCGCTTTATCTGTCACGCCAAGCGTGTCTACAGTGAAGAAGAGGCTCGTGACTTTATCACTGCTATCAAAAAAGAACACTACAAAGCCACCCATAACTGCTCTGCTTTTATTGTAGGGGAACGCAGTGAGATCAAGCGTACGAGTGATGATGGCGAGCCTAGTGGTACCGCTGGAGTCCCAATGCTTGGCGTCTTAGAAAATCATAATCTTACTAATGTCTGCGTAGTGGTTACTCGCTACTTTGGGGGGATTAAGTTAGGTGCTGGTGGTTTGATTCGTGCTTATGCAGGAAGCGTAGCCTTGGCAGTCAAAGAAATTGGCATTATTGAAATCAAAGAGCAGGTTGGCATAGCTATTCAGATGTCTTACGCTCAATACCAAGAGTACAGTAACTTCCTTAAAGAACATAATCTTATGGAACTTGAAACAAACTTTACAGATCAAGTCGATACGATGATTTATGTTGATAAGGAAGAGAAAGAAAATATCAAGTCTGCTCTTGTGGAGTTTTTTAATGGAAAGGTTACTTTAACAGATCAAGGTTTACGAGAAGTTGAAGTTCCTGTAAACTTAGTGTAAACAAAGGAGAAATACATGGCGTTTGGGAAATTTATTCAAGGACTTGCTGGTAACTTCAGCGAGCAAAACAAAGAAGCTCTTATCAAAGAATACGGTCAATACCTACTAGAGAATGAAGAAATCCAAAGTGGATATAAGCTCATTCGCGACGCAATCATCTTTACAAATATCCGTATCATCTTTACAGATAAGCAAGGCGCTACTGGTCGCAAGATGTCTGTGAAATCTATCTTTTTGATGAACATTGTCAATGTTGAAACGGAAACTGCTGGAGCAGGTATAGACGATAGTGAGATTACGATCACTTATTTAGAGAATGTCTTTCTAAAAGCACATAATGAGCATTTTAGTTACCACAAATTTGAATTTCCTAAGAAAACGGATATCCTTCCTCTTTACACCTATTTACTAGAACTAGCTTATCACAATCGATTAAAAATTAACGGCTTAGAGCTTTGATATAAAAAAATCCTATCGCTTCGATAGGATTTCTATATTTTACAAATAGCCGAGAGCACGTTATACTAGTATCATCTTATACAAAGAGGTACATCTATGACTATTTATAACAATATCACTGAACTAATCGGACAAACACCAATTGTTAAACTCAACAATATCGTTCCAGAGGGTGCTGCAGATGTTTATGTAAAACTTGAAGCTTTTAACCCTGGATCGTCAGTAAAAGACCGTATTGCCCTTAGCATGATTGAAAAAGCGGAACAAGATGGTATTCTAAAACCGGGTGCTACCATTGTTGAAGCAACGAGTGGAAATACTGGTATCGGACTTTCTTGGGTAGGTGCTGCTAAGGGATATAAAGTTGTTATCGTCATGCCCGAAACGATGAGTGTGGAACGACGTAAGATTATCCAAGCCTATGGTGCTGAACTCGTCCTTACTCCTGGTAGCGAAGGAATGAAAGGGGCTATTGCTAAAGCTCAGGAAATCGCTGCTGAACGTGACGGCTTCCTTCCGCTCCAATTTAATAATCCAGCTAATCCTGAAGTACACGAAAGGACAACAGGAGCTGAAATTCTAGCTGCTTTCGGTTCTGATGGTTTAGATGCCTTTGTAGGTGGTGTTGGTACCGGTGGAACGATCTCCGGTGTTTCTCACGCTCTTAAAGCAGCAAATCCAAATATTCAAGTTTATGCAGTAGAAGCAGATGAATCTGCGATCTTATCTGGTGAAAAACCAGGGCCTCACAAAATTCAAGGCATCTCAGCTGGATTTATTCCTGAAACACTTGACACAAAGGCCTATGATGGTATCGTCCGTGTAACATCAGATGATGCACTTACGCTTGGTCGTGAGATTGGCGGAAAAGAAGGCTTCCTTGTTGGGATTTCCTCAGCTGCAGCAATTTATGGAGCAATTGAAGTTGCCAAAAAATTAGGTACAGGTAAGAAAGTACTTGCTTTAGCACCGGATAACGGCGAACGTTATTTGTCTACAGCACTCTATGAATTTGAAGTGTAGTCTCCTAAATGCACTTAGCCCTTATTAAAGGGCTTTTTGTTTACTCATAACAGAGTCTACTCTCTAGACCAAAAGAAAAAGGAAGCAAATCACTTCCTTTTCTATTAATTATTCAAGGCTGCTGCCATTGTAGCTGCAACTTCAGCTTCGAAGTCATTTGCAGCTTTCTCAATTCCTTCACCAACTTCAAAGCGAGCGAACTCAACTACTGAAGCATTTACTGATTCAAGATAAGCTTCAACTGTCTTGCTGTCATCCATGATGTAGACTTGTGCAAGAAGTGTGTATGCCTGGTCAACTTTAGTATTGTCAAGCATGAAGCGGTCCATTTTACCTGGGATGATTTTGTCCCAGATTTTTTCTGGTTTGCCTTCTGCAGCCAACTCAGCTTTGATGTCAGCTTCAGCTTGAGCGATTACTTCATCAGTCAATTGTGCTTTTGATCCATATTTCAAGTGTGGAAGAGCTGGTTTGTTAACCATTGCACGGCTTTCGTTGTCTTGATCAATTACGTGGTTCAATTGTGCCAACTCATCTTTAACGAATTGAGCGTCCAATTCTTTGTATGAAAGAACTGTTGGTTTCATCGCTGCGATGTGCATAGAGATTTGCTTAGCAAGAGCTTCGTCTCCACCTTCAATAACTGAGATAACACCGATACGACCACCGTTGTGTTGGTAAGCTCCAAAGTGTTGTGCATCTGTTTTTTCGATTAAAGCAAAACGACGGAATGAGATTTTTTCTCCGATAGTTGCTGTTGCAGATACATACGCTGCTTCAAGAGTTTCACCTGAAGGCATTGTCAAAGCAAGAGCTTCTTCATTGTTAGCTGGCTTTCCTTCAGCAATTACTTTAGCTGTAGCGTTTACCAAGTCAACGAATTGAGCATTTTTAGCAACGAAGTCAGTTTCAGCGTTTACTTCAATTACTGCTGCAACGTTACCGTTAACATAAACACCAGTCAAACCTTCTGCAGCAACACGATCAGCTTTCTTAGCAGCTTTCGCCATACCTTTTTCACGAAGCAATTCAATCGCTTTTTCGATGTCACCGTCTGTTTCTACAAGCGCTTTTTTAGCGTCCATAACACCAGCACCAGATTTTTCACGCAACTCTTTTACGAGTTTAGCTGTAATTTCTGCCATTTTGATTCTCCTATATTTTTTAAAAATAGGAGAGCCGGGCTAAGCCCCGCCCTCCTAGGTAATTACTATTTATATGAATTAAGCGTTGTCGCCTTCTACAACTTCAACGATTTCTTCGATTGAGTCTGCTTGAGCTTCTGAAGCTGCAAATTCTGCTTCAACTGCTGCTGCATCTTCACCTTGACGTCCTTCAATGATAGCGTCAGCCAATTTAGCTGTGATCAATTTAACCGCGCGGATAGCGTCATCGTTAGCTGGGATGATTACATCGATATCGTCTGGATCAGTGTTTGTGTCAACCATCGCTACAACTGGGATACCCAATTTTTTAGCTTCTTTAACAGCGATTTGCTCTTTATGTGGGTCAACTACGTACATTACATCTGGGATACGAGGCATGTCTTCGATACCACCCAAGAATTTTTCAAGACGTGCACGTTGTTTATTAAGAAGTGCAACTTCTTTCTTAGGAAGAACGTCGAAGATTCCTTCTTCTTCCATACGTTTGATTTCTTTCAAACGAGCAATACGTTTTTGGATAGTCCCCCAGTTAGTAAGAGTTCCACCCAACCAACGGTGGTTGATGTAGTATTGACCTGAACGTACAGCTTCTTCAGCAACAGCGTCAGCAGCTTGTTTCTTAGTACCAACAAACAATACAACTGCATCGTTAGCTGCTGCATCACGCATAAAGTCATATGCTTGATCAGCGTATTTTACAGTTTGTTGCAAGTCGATAACGTGGATTCCGTTACGCTCAGTGAAGATGTACTTAGCCATCTTAGGGTTCCAGCGACGAGTTTGGTGACCAAAGTGTACACCAGCCTCAAGAAGTTGTTTCATTGAAATTACTGCCATGAGTATTTCTCCTTTTTGTTTTTTCCTCTTCTAGATTTCAGCTTGCAAAACGACCCAAGGGCAACAGTTTCACAATTCATCAAGAATGAGTATTATCGTTTACACGACAAGTTTTATTCTATCATATTTTATCAATATTTTCAAGTGATTTTGCTAGTTTTTGACCTAACTTAAGACTAAAAAATGAAAAGAGACTCAAATCGAGCCTCTTTATTTGGTTCATTAGTTTGGATAGATGTATGTTACGTAACCTTCAGAAGTTGTAGTTGGGTTGAACCATCCACGTTTGTTTCCGATTGTACGATCTCCACCGTAGTTTGATTCTGATACTTGAATACGAGTTGATGATGAAACTGCTGTAACAACCGCTACGTGTCCATAACCACCATCATTCCAACATGCAATCGCACCAACTTGTGGAGTTGAACCTGTATGGAATCCTGCTGCAGCTGCACTTGTTGCCCACTGAGCTCCGTTGCCCCAGTAATCTCCAGCCCAAGGTGCCAATGTTTTAGCTCCCCAAGTACATTCACCAGTTGGATAACTTGAAGCATTTGAGCTGTAAGTTGGGCGTTGTCTAGCAGGCGCTGGCGCAGGTGCTGGAGTGTAGCTTGAATCCTCATCGTCAGTTGTTGATGTTGCCTGTACTTGAGCTGAGAAACTTGTGTTTCCAGAAGCAACAACCGACTGCTGTTGGCTTGTTTGACGTGCTCTGTAAGCTGCTTCTGCTTCTGCAGCAGCACGTGCTTCTGCCTCTGCTGTTGCTTTCTTCTCTAGCAAACTAGCTTTTTCACCTTCTGCAGTAGCTTTTTCAGCAGCAAGATTCAACTCTGCAACCTTCAACTCGGCTTGCTTAGTTGTCAATGCCTGCGCATCATCAGCCAGTTTTTGTTGGTTAGCAATAACTGTATTGATTGCTTCATTATTGGCTACTTGTTTATCAGAAATTGCTTTTTTATCAGCCTTTTGTTGCTCCAACATTTTGTTGTTAGCCGATACAATCTCGCTCATTGCAGCAACACGCGAAATGGCTTCTGTGATTGATTTTGAGTTTACAATTGTATTAATGTAGCTAGTCGCAGCTCCATTTGTCTGTGCGCTACGTGCTTGTTTTTCTAAAGAAGCATTACGAGCCACGATATTTTTAGAAAGCTCTGTAATTTCTCCCTCAAGTTTTTTAGATTCAGCTTGTAATTTTTCGTTTTCGGCTTGCAAGCTTGCTTGCTCTGCTTGAATTGTTGAAACCTGACCTTGGATTTGATCCACTTGCTTTTGAGCTTCTTGTTGTTGTGCTGTTAAACTGCTAATTTTATTATCTTGAGCAGCAATTTTTTCATCAGTTGTTTCTGCACGAACAGTTGTCAATACTGCCGTTTGTGAGACCAATACTGTACTTAACAAAAGTGACGCTAAGATTTTTTTCTTCATATTCTGTCGATACTCCTTCTATTTGAGACATTACTAGTATACCAAAAAAAGACATAATAAATATTACGCCTTTGTTACATTTATATTTCTTTCTCATAGATAATATTTTTCAAAAATATATTGGAAAATCACCATCCATAAGAAGTTCAGAATCATTGATGGGACAAGGCTATAGACGATGAAAACTGGCATCGATTCTACTGTCAATCCCATAGCAAGAGCAAGGAGGTAGCTCCCCATATCAAATAGGAAACTCATTACAACTATTGTTAACATTCTTGTCCAACGGTTTAGCAAAATTACACTATTAAATTTATGGAGCGAAGCTCCTATCAAGATAAATAGAAGTGTCGCAATTCCTATCAAGTGGAAAAAATAGATATCGTACACCAAACCCACTATACCGCAATAAGCTAGATAGAGGTATTCTGAAACCTCAATTGTCTCAAACAAGAGAAATAAAAACAGAAAATGACTTGCTAAATGAAAGTGAGGGAAGAAGGATCCCGCTAATTGTCCAATATGTGCATCAATTAGTACGACAAAAGGGAGTAAAAAGAAAATACCAATTTGTTTTAACAGTCTCATTGCTAATTCCCCACTAACTCTACCACGTGAAGATTTTTGGTGTCAGCACTTAACTTTACTGTTACTTCCTTTGTTAGATAATCACTGCTGTGTGTTGTAGCAACAACCTCTCCAACAGGGATATCCTTAACATTAAAGTTTCCAAGCCCCCCTGTAGTCACCTTGTCTCCCGCGCTAATGTCGCTGTTGCTGTTTAATTGACTAATTTTAAGCAGTTCAGATTCCTTATCATAACCAACGATAATCCCGTAAATTTCAGTAGAACCATGCAGGATTTTAACAGAAATTTTGTCTGAATTTTCGGTGTTTGTCAATAGGTTGATCGTTGTTGAATGATCCTCCACCTTTGAAACACTACCAATCAAACCCCCGTTTGCAATGGCCAACATATTTTCAGAAGCTCCTTTTGAACTTCCCACATCAATTGTTAACTCTTGTTTCCAAGATACTGGAGCTCGCATAATCACATCTGCTGCAATGGTTTTTGTAGCCTGCAATTTTGACTTCATATCCAGCAACTGACGTAATTGTTCATTTTCATTTTTTAAACTTTCTGATTGATTAGACTCCACCTCTAGTTGATAAAGCTGTTTCTTTAGACTCTCATTTTCATTGTAAGTCTGCGTCAAATGTCCCAAATCCGATTTGAAAGTATCAAACCACTGAAAGGGTTTTTGAACAATTCTATCTACTAAAGAAATCCCATCTCCTAGTTTCGTCACAATAGCGCTTGAATAGGTTGTCACTAATAGAACAGAAACTGCCAGAACTGTGACAAAAACGATGATTAGATATTTTGATTTTTTAAAACGGTTCATATTCCTACCTTTATACTAAAAACCTGCTACTGTGAGCTTCTTATCAATCCTACAAACCTGCTAAGATTTTAAGAAAAACAAGAAACATCCCAGTACCAAAATCACAAGAATTGCCAGTGTATCCTTTTGACTCCATCTCAACTGTCTATACTGACTTCTACCCTTTCCTCCCTGATAACCACGTGCTTCCATGGCAATTGCCAATGAATCTGCACGCTTTAAGCTCGTCGCAAAAAGAGGAATTAAAATCGGAATCATAGCCTTTACTTTTTGAACGATGCTACCTTCGCCAAAGTCAACTCCACGCGCTTTTTGAGCATTCATAATTCTCGTTGTGTCATCCATCAAGGTTGGAACAAAACGCAAACTCATTGATAACATGAGACCAATTTCATGAACGGGAACTTTCACGCGTTTCAGAGGTGCTAAAAGAGATTCAACTGCAGCTGCCAGACTCAAAGGCATGGTCGTTAACGTTAGCAAAGTTGAAAAGAAAATAATCAACACAAAACGACAGAAAATAATCCCTGCTTGCTGCAAAGCATAATCCGTTATTCTTATAAAAGAAAACTCAAATAAGACATTTCCACTTGAAATAAAAAAGAGTTGAAATAGAGTCGTAAAAGCAATCAAGAAAAACATGGATTTTAATCCCTGAACAAAAAATGAGAGGGAAACGCCCGACAAAGCGATAAATATACCTGTTGCTACAAAAAGAATGAGATTGGCGAGGGGATTATTGGCCCAAAATACAACCAAAATCAACAGGATCATAGCGAGCAATTTACTACGGGGATCCAAGCGATGAATGATGGAATCTCCTGGTATATAACGCCCTAAAATCATACTATCCATTTAGCGACTCCTTAAACTCCTCTATCTTGATTGGTAGTTTTTTAAAAGCTACACCTCTATCTGCCAAACGTTTACAAAAGGCTGTGATTTTAGGCACACCTAACTGCACATTTTCCATAAAGGCTACATCTTGAAAAACTTCACTCGGTTTGCCACTTTTGACTAAACGCCCCTTTTCCATAACGTAAACCTGATCAGCATACTCAGCTACGTCATCCATCAAATGCGTTACCAGAACGATTGTCATTCCAGAAAGGTGAAGTTTTTTAAACAGGGTCATCAATTCTTTTCTGCCCAGAGGATCTAGCCCTGCTGTCGGCTCATCCAAAACCAAGACAGTTGGCTCCATGGCTAGCATACCCGCTATAGCCACACGTCTCATCTGGCCACCCGAAAGTTCAAAAGGACTGCGCTCAAAGAGTGACTCATTGATGCCTACCAAGGCTAACTTTTCACGCGCAATTTTCTTGGCCTCTTCCTCAGAAACTCCAAAATTTTGCGGCCCAAAAGCCACATCTTTCAAAACAGTCTCTTCAAAAATTTGGTTTTCAGCAAATTGAAACACTAGACCAACTTGCTTTCGAATCTGACGAATTTCTTTATTGGTTGATGTAGGGGTAATGACGGTATCAAAAACTCGAACAGAACCCTTACTTGGTACCAATAGGCCATTTAAAAGCTGTAAAATCGTTGATTTCCCACTACCTGTGTGCCCTACTAAAGCTGTGTAGGAACCATCCTCAATCATCAAAGAAACATCAGTCAAGGCTGATGAAGATAGGGGAGTCCCCTCTTGATAAGTAAAGCTCACATTTTCTAGAGTAATTCCCATAGCTTGTCCTCTAGCTCTCCTTCTGTCAAATAGCCATCCGGCAACTGATAGCCAGCCTCTCTCAAAGATTCTCTCAATTGATTAGTAAAAGGCTCATCTAGCCCTATCTGGTCAAGGTCATCCCGAGAAAAAAGTTCTCTTGGGCTGCTGGTTGACTCCACTTGACCTTTTTTCATGACCAAGACACGTTCACTCATCGCAACTTCTTCTAAGTCATGTGTAATGGAGACGACTGTCATCTGGTGGTCTTTTCGAATCTCTTGAACTGTCTGAATCAGTTCTCTTCGTCCCTCGGGGTCCAACATACTTGTAGCCTCATCTAGAATTAAAATAGCTGGTCTCAAGGCAACAACTCCTGCAATAGCCACACGTTGTTTTTGTCCACCAGACAAACGAGCTGGTTCTCTCTTCTTAAAGTCCAGCATCCCTACCAACTCCAAAGATTCAGCCACTCTTTTCTTCATTTCTTCACGAGGAAGTCCCTGATTTTCTAGACCGAAGGCAACATCATCTTCAACAGTTGCACCTACAAATTGATTATCTGGATTTTGAAAAACCATACCAATTTGACGACGCAAGTCCCAAACGTTCTCAGAGGACAGCAGTTGCCCATCTATCCAGATTTCCCCAGACTCTGCTTCAAGCAAGCCATCAATCAAACGGATAGTTGTCGATTTCCCACTCCCATTATGACCTACAATCGAAAGCCATTCTCCCCGTTTCACGTGAAACGAGACATTATTAACGTCATAGTGTTCCTGGTCTTCTTTGTAACGAAAAGACAGATTTTTTACTTCAATAATCGATTTCATTTCGAACCAAATGTCCCTTTGAATACATAAGCGCTACCCTTGAAATAATCATAACCAGAGTAGATAGTGAAAAACAAAGCTATATAAAGCAACAGTTGACCAATTAAATTCCAATGTAAGAGCAAAAAGATAATGGCAAACATCTGACTAAAGGTCTTGATTTTCCCTGGCATCGCTGCTGCTAGAACCGTTCCTCCCGTCTCAACGAGCAACAGCCGTAGGCCGGTCACCGCAAGTTCACGACAGATGATAATAGCAACAACCCAAGCTGGAGCCATACCTAACTCAATCAACATGATAAAAGCTGACATAACCAGCAACTTATCCGCCATCGGATCTGCAAACTTTCCAAAGTTGCTGACTACATTCCATTTACGAGCAAGATAGCCATCGAGATAATCCGTTATACTAGCAACTGCAAAGATGATCGCTGCCAGCAAATGACTGCCTTGTGAATGGTCCAAAGTCAAAATAAAAATAAAGAGAGGTATAAAGAGAATTCTACCAATAGTTAATACATTAGGAATTTGTTCTTTCTTCATTGGTTTTTCCTTAATCTGTAGTGAATGTAAGTGTTACAGTTCCAGTCTGAGTTGTCAGCTTCGAGGTGTCGATCGTTTGATTGTCCACAGTTAAAGTAACTCCCTTCACTACACCCAAAGTAATAGTCACAGGTTCTTTCGTCGAAACTGTTGTTTTTGCATTTTTATTGTCTGCGGATAGTGTCACACCACCTTCCAGCTCACTCCCTGAAACACTAACCCAGCTAGTTGCATCTGAAACTGTCAGCTGAACCGTAGCTGTTTCCTTACTCGTTTTATAGCGAGCTTCAATGCGGTTTCCTTCGCCTGACACTGTAATAGTTGATTCCGTAGTAGAAGACGAGCTAGACGTCTGACTACTAGAAGATGAACTAGTTGAAGTTGTTGAACTAGTTGAGCTCACAATACTATAATTAGGCGAAGAAGGACGCGTTGGTTGAGTCTGGATATAATTCCAAACATAATAAGTCACAAAAATTAAAATCGACAAAGCAAATAGAACGAAATAAAACAAGGGGAGATAAGACGTTTTTTTCTTATTTGATCGTCTACGACCAGACAAGTCTTCTTCATCAACATCTACCTCTTCGTAGGTAATCATGCTTCCCGAATCATAGGCATCCAAAATGATTCGCTCGTCCAATTCAACCGCCCAGGCATATTTTCTCAAAAAAGAACGAGCATAAAATGGACTAGGAAGTTGATCAAAATCATCAGCCTCCATAGCCTCTAATAAATTCATCTGAATATCCGTTTTTGCCTGCAGTTCTTCTATACTCAATCCCTGGTTAATTCTAGCTAAACGTAGAACCTCGCCAATTGTTTTTTTTCTCATACGTACCATTCCTTCTTTCTAGTATTAGTTATCTTTTAAGCTGGAAAGATTGTAAAATCAACTAGATCACCATCATCTATCAAACGATGACCTGCTTCAAGAACATCGTCTAAAGTAATTTCTTGTAAAATTTTTGGTAAATCAAAAATAGTTTCTCCTCTGTCGACTGGTTCATACTGTGTCGCAATAAACTCCAAGGAGTTCATACTACTGAAAAATTCCCCAAACATCTCACTCTTAACAAGATCGAGATGTTCCTCTGTAAGATCTGAATCTTTCGTAAAGTTGAGAATAGCCTTTCGAAATTGATGCGACAACGAAACAGGTTCTTTTGTTTCCATCGTCAACATTACAAAATGAAAGCGGCTATTCACTTCCACCTCTAAGGACAGCGAGGCATCCAACTTCCCTGTCTCATATAACTTTTGAAATCGTTCAGAAGTCCAACCAAACATCATCGTAAACAATAATCTTAGCAAAACATTATAACGGTAGCAAGCTTCTTCTGCTACCTCACCTGCTCCCCTAATTCCAACAGCAAGCTTTGGAGAAGAAACCTCCATCCGGAGACTGTCTGTTTCTTTGACAGCTTGTAAAGTAAGCTTCTCCTTCCTTACTACCATTTCTTCCAAGTTTCTAAGTTTTTTTTGCGAAAAATACTTCTCAACCGTATCTACATCAAAATTGCCAACTAAAAACAAAGACATATTGACAGGTTTGTAAAAGGCTGTAAAGTTATCTTTTAAGTCATTTAGCTGGATATTGTTAATTGATTTTTCACTTCCAACAATATCTGCCGCCAGAGGAGTATTAGGATAAAGATTTGCTAATGTTGCAAAAAACAGGCGCGAATCTGGATCATCTTGGTACATCTCACGTTCCTGTTGGATAATTTCCCTCTCTCTCTCAACTGACTCTTCTGTAAAATGAGCAACTGTTACCAACTCCTCAAGCAAATCCAAATTTTCTGATAAATGATCTATTGTTGAAAACAAATAGCTCGTCTTTGTAAAACTCGTAAAAGCATTGCTATCAGCTCCCAAGTGTGTAAAAGACTCCATAATATCTTCAGCATTTTCTCTCTCAAATAGTTTATGTTCAAGAAAATGTGCAATTCCAGCTGGATAACACTGTAAACCTTTTTCAGATAGTGTAAAGCTTGTGTCTACTGATCCAAATCGAACTGTTACAACTCCGTAAACTTCATTAAATTGTTTCTTAGGAAGGAGAGACACTGTCAATCCATTTGATAGACGAGTCTGATAAACCGTCTCCTTTACAGCAGGATAGTATTTTTCTTCAAAGGTAACTGGTGTCATTCTATTCCTTCCATAAAGTATATCGCTTGTAACCGAACACTATTTGCTGCTTTGCAGATAGCTTCTTTATCAACTTGATTTAATTTTTCAATCCAATTGTCAAAATCTGATGTAGATTTCCCTAACAAACTATTCAAGTAAACTCGCTCGATTAGTGAGCTCTGACTATCTTGCGAAAGCAATAAGGTTCTGCGAATCATCTCCTTAGTCTGTTCAATCTCCAAATCTGTAAAATTACCTTTCTTTAGTTCAAGTAATTGATGATTCATCAATTTTCTGGCTTGATTGCGCTTTTCCCGATCAATGCCAGCATACATCCTCAATTGACCACTAAATAAATCCAATTGACTGGAGATAGTGTAGGCTAGACCAGCATTTTCCCGAACATTTGTAAAAAGCTTAGAGTGAGCAAAACCACCTAACAGACCATTCATTACTACCATGGCCAAATGATGCTTGTCTCCATAGCTCGTAGAACAATGGTAAGCCAATTCCAAAACGGATTGGCCCACATTCTTACGAACCATTCCTTCCCGAAGGACATTTGAATATGGTTGTTTGTACTGAGGCTTGACATCGATTTGACGCCCAGTAAAGGAGAATGACCTCAACCACTCCTTCACTTCTACTTCATTAAAATCACCCAAGAAAAAGAAATCAATTCGATCTTTGTTCAGAGCATCTTGAAAGCAAGTGTAGCTACTTTCCGGAGACTCATTTGAAATGCGATTTCGTAAATCACTGTATCTCAATTGAAGACGCTCATCACGGAAGAACAAGCTATCCAACTCCTTATGAGCAAAATAAAATGAATCATCCATATCAGTAGCCAAACTAGCCAATAACTGTTTTCTTTCAATTTCAAATAAGGCTGGCTCAAAAGCACCATCTTGAGCTAAGGGGGAAAATAAAGTCTGTTTCACCAATTCAAATATTTGAGAAGTCAAGACATTCTTTTTACTTAAAAAATCATCCCTCACATAGGTAAATGTTAGGTCAAGAATATGTACCTGTCCCCTACGATAAGCACTCGTAGAAATATCTGTTCCATATAAACTTGCCAAGTATCTGCGAAAAGCTTGAGATGTTGGGTGAGCTTTATTGGCAGTTTCCAACATACTTGCACTTAACATGCGTCCCGCTATTGTCTCAAGAGATAAGGGAGCAGTAAAACGAATAGTGATTTTATTTGTTTTAAACTTTTTGGATTGAATAAAATTTGCTGAAATTCCAGACACCAACTCCATACCTTACCTCCTTACATATAGAGTTCTATTATACCACGAAAATCAAAATTTTTCTTGTTCTCTTTATAGCTTTCAAAAGTAAAATCGTTTTCATTTCGACTGACTTTCCTTCAGCTATTTCAGGGAAAATATGGTATAATACCAAAGATTGAGGTGAATTATGGAATACAAATTATTTGAAGAATTTATTACGCTCCAAGCCCTCCTAAAAGAGATTGGAATTATACAAAGCGGTGGTGCTATTAAATCCTTTTTAATGGAGCATCAAGTTTACTTTAATGGTGAATTAGAAAGTAGACGTGGGAAAAAAATCCGTGTTGGAGATGCGATTGACATTCCTGATTTAAAGATTGACATCACCTTGACAAAACCAAGTTTAAAAGAGCAAGAAGAATACCAAGCAGATAAGATTGAAAAAGAGCGGATTGCTAAACTTGTCAAAGAGATGAATAAAGGTGTCAAGAAAGAAAAACAAAAAACTACTTCATCACCTAAAGCCAAACAAGCTCCACGTTTTCCAGGAAGATAATCATGTGGCTCCAACATTTAATAATAAAAAACTTTCGAAACTACAAAGAGGCAAAAATTGATTTTAATCCAAAATTAAACGTCTTTTTAGGCCAAAATGCGCAAGGAAAGACCAATATGCTAGAAGCAATCTATTTCTTGGCCTTAACACGCAGCCATCGTACTCGGACAGATAGAAATCTTATTCATTTTGATGAAGAACAACTCCATCTTTCTGGCTTACTACAGAAAAAAACAGGTTCTATCCCTCTAGAAATTGATTTAACACCAAAAGGGCGTGTGACTAAAGTCAATCACTTAAAACAAGCTCGCTTATCAGACTACATCGGACATATGAATGTTGTTCTCTTCGCACCTGAAGATCTCCAGATAATTAAAGGAGCACCTTCCATTCGCCGAAAGTTTATAGATATCGAACTTGGACAAATTAAACCAATCTACTTGTCAGACCTGTCAAACTACAACCATATACTCAAGCAAAGAAATACTTACCTAAAATCCAGTCAAAAGATTGACGAAACATTTCTGTCAGTCTTAGATGATCAGTTGGTAGAATACGGTTGTCGCGTCATAAAGCATCGGATAAAATTCGTTAAAGATTTAGAAAAATTTGGTCAAAAAAAACACTTAGAAATTTCAAATCAATTAGAAGAACTGTCAATATCTTATCAATCATCTGTCAACTTTACTGATGAAGAACTGTTAATGGATTCTTTTAAAATGGCTTTAGAAA
This sequence comes from Streptococcus sp. NLAE-zl-C503, assembly GCF_900104285.1. NCBI lineage: Bacteria > Bacillati > Bacillota > Bacilli > Lactobacillales > Streptococcaceae > Streptococcus > Streptococcus sp. NLAE-zl-C503. The sequence continues at coordinate 388,692 of NZ_FNJT01000002.1, forward strand.
AAAGTAGATCAAGAGACTTATTTAAAAAGAATACTGGTGTTGGCCCTCATCGAGATGACATTTCTTTCTATATCAATGGTATGGACGCTAGTTTTGGAAGTCAGGGTCAACATCGTAGTCTTGTACTCTCTATAAAATTAGCAGAAATAGAGTTAATGGAAAGTATTACTAAAGAATCTCCAATATTACTACTTGACGATGTTATGAGCGAACTTGACAACACTAGACAACTAAAATTATTAGAAACGATTTCACAATCTATCCAAACCTTTATCACAACAACAAGTTTAGACCACTTGCAAAATTTGCCAGAAAATCTTAGTATCTTCAATATCCAAAATGGCAAAATATCTGTAAATCAAACTTGACACTTTTGTAAACAAAAAGAACTCCTGATTTTCAGGAGTTCTTTTTTTACTTCTTACATAGAGTAGTTTGGTGCTTCATTAGTGATTTGTACATCATGAGGATGGCTTTCTTTCAAACCTGCACCAGACATTTCAATAAATTGAGCGTTGTCATGCAATTCTTTAAGGTTAGCTGCACCACAGTAACCCATACCAGAGCGAATACCACCAATCATTTGGAAGACGATATCAGCTGCTGCGCCTTTATAGGCAACACGACCTTCAATTCCTTCTGGAACAAGTTTGTTCGCTTCATTGACAGAACCTTGGAAGTAACGGTCACTCGAACCTTTTTTCATTGCAGCGATTGACCCCATACCACGGTAAGTCTTAAACTTACGTCCTTGGAAGATTTCTGTTTCACCTGGCGCTTCATCTGTTCCAGCAAACATTGATCCAAGCATCACTGCATTTCCACCTGCAGCAAGGGCTTTTACAATATCTCCAGAGTACTTGATTCCACCATCTGCAATGATTGTTTTTCCATATTCACGCGCAACTGCAGCTGCATTGTAGATTGCTGTTACTTGTGGTACACCGACACCTGCAATCACACGAGTTGTACAGATAGAACCTGGTCCAATACCAACCTTAACAACGTCTACACCCGCTTCATAAAGTGCACGTGCACCCTCAGCTGTTGCAATATTTCCAGCAATCAAAGTACGATCTGGGAAGTGAGCACGAATCTCAGCAATTTTACGCAAGACACCTGCAGAGTGACCATGAGCAGTATCAATAACAATTGCGTCAGCTCCTGCTTCAAAAAGGGCTTCGGCACGTTCAAATGTATCTGAAGTGACACCTACCGCACCAGCAACTAAGAGACGACCAAACTCATCTTTTGCTGCATTTGGAAATTCAATCACTTTTTCAATATCTTTAATAGTAATCAAGCCAGAAAGACGACCTTCTTCATCAACTAAAGGAAGTTTTTCAATACGGTGTTCTTGAAGAATACTCTCAGCTGTTGCAAGATCTGTACCAACAGGGGCAGTAACAAGATTTTCACTAGTCATATGGTTTGAGATTGGCTGATTGTAATCTGAAATAAAGCGAAGATCTCGATTTGTTAGAATACCAACCAATTTACGATTTTCAAGTGTTTCCACAACTGGAACACCACTGATACGGTAGCGTCCCATCAGTTCGTCCGCTTCAGCAATAGTGTGTTCTGGAGTCAAGAAGAATGGATCAATAATAACACCATTTTCAGAACGTTTTACCTTGCGAACTTCATCTGCCTGTTGCGCAATAGACATATTTTTATGGATTACTCCAAGACCACCTGCACGAGCAATAGCAATGGCCATTTGACTTTCTGTGACTGTATCCATGGCGGCTGTTATAATTGGGATATTTAAAGTCAGATTATCTGCCAATTTTGTTGTTAAATCTGCATCATTAGGCAACACATGACTTTCTGCTGGAATGAGCAATACATCATCAAAGGTAAAACCTTTTTTTAAAAATTTAGTATCCCAATTAGACATTGAAGTTTCCTCTTTTCTTTCTTTTTGAGCTTGACTCTTTTTGTATTGTATCTATCATACCATTCTATGAAAATTTGTCAATTATATTTATGGTAGAAATCATAAAAAAACTATCCCTGTGATTCTATGGAAGAGATAGTTTTACGATTCATATTTTATCTATTATTTAAAATAATTTAGTCCCATTGCTCCCTTAACTTCAGATAGAGTTTGCCCCGCAACCTCACGCGCTTTCTCACTACCTTTTTGAAGCATATTGTACACTTCTCCCATATCCTTAGCAAATTCGATACGGCTCTCACGAATAGGACCAAGTTCGCGTTCTAATATTTCAAGTAGATAACGTTTCGTCTTCACATCACCAAGACCACCACGTTGATAATGTTCTTTCATATCCGCAATTTCTTGAGCATCTTCTGGACGACCAAACACATCTAGATAATGGAAAACCATGTTTCCTTCAATCTTACCTGGATCCTCGACTCGAATATGATCCGGATCAGTATACATGCTCATAACTTTTTTACGCAACGTATCCGCATCATCAGCTAGATAAATACCATTATTAAGGGATTTAGACATCTTGGCATTTCCATCTAAACCAGGCAAACGCCCTGCTCTCTCATTTTCTGGATAAATACCTTCCGGTTCCACCAAGACATCACAGTTATAAGCATTATTGAAGGAACGAACAATTTCGCGAGTTTGCTCAATCATTGGTTTCTGATCTGTCCCAACAGGAACATAATTAGCCTTAAAGGCAGTAATATCTGCTGCTTGCGCAATCGGATAAACCAAAAATCCTGTCGGAATACTTTCTCCAAACCCTTTCTGAGCAATCTCTGTTTTCACTGTAGGATTGCGCTCTAAACGTGCTAGTGACACCAAATTCATATAGTACATAGACAGTTCAGCTAACTCTGGAATCTGACTTTGAATAAAGATGGTTGATTTACTTGGATCCAATCCAACTGCTAGGTAATCCAAGGCAACATTCCCAATCGATTCTACAATCGTTTGAGGGTCTTTGGCGTGATCTGTCAAGGCTTGTTGGTCCGCCAAAAAAACAAACATATCATACTTGTCTTCTTCCTGCAGTAATACTCTATTTTTTAGACTACCAACATAATGTCCAATATGCAGTTTACCTGTTGGACGGTCTCCTGTTAAAATAATGGGTTTCGTCATTTTTTTCTCCTTCGAAATGGTCTCTTCAATTATAGCATTTTTTTGTTAAAATAACAGAAAATTATTTAAATCAAAGAGCCGATTCGTTGTAAATATAACTGTAAACTTAGTTGACATAAAATTGACAAAGAAAAATTTGAATATTTCTCTCTTTTCTAGTAGAATAAATGTATTACATATTATAGGAGAAAAACATTGCTTACAGTATCTGATGTTTCACTACGTTTTAGTGATCGCAAACTTTTTGATGATGTCAACATCAAATTTACAGAAGGAAATACATACGGATTAATTGGTGCTAATGGTGCTGGGAAGTCTACATTCTTAAAAATTTTAGCTGGTGATATCGAACCTACAACTGGTCACATTTCTCTTGGTCCAGATGAACGTCTCTCTGTTCTTCGTCAAAATCACTTTGACTATGAAGATGAACGTGCAATTGACGTCGTTATCATGGGAAATGAGAAGCTTTATAGCATTATGAAAGAGAAAGATGCTATTTACATGAAGGAAGATTTTTCCGATGAAGATGGAGTTCGTGCTGCTGAACTTGAAGGCGAATTTGCTGAACTTGGAGGTTGGGAAGCAGAGAGTGAAGCATCTCAACTACTTCAAAACCTAAATATTCCAGAAGAATTGCACTACCAAAACATGAGCGAATTGGCAAATGGTGAAAAAGTAAAAGTTCTCCTTGCCAAAGCACTTTTCGGTAAACCAGATGTTCTGCTCTTGGACGAGCCAACCAACGGTTTGGATATCCAATCAATTACATGGCTAGAAGACTTCTTGATTGACTTTGATAACACTGTCATCGTTGTATCCCATGACCGTCACTTCTTAAACAAAGTATGTACTCACATGGCTGACCTTGACTTTGGAAAGATTAAACTCTATGTCGGAAACTATGACTTCTGGAAGGAATCTTCTGAGCTTGCTGCTAAATTGTTAGCAGACCGTAATGCCAAAGCGGAAGAAAAGATTAAGCAATTGCAAGAATTCGTTGCTCGATTCTCTGCCAATGCTTCTAAGTCAAGACAGGCAACGTCTCGTAAAAAAATGCTTGACAAGATTGAACTAGAAGAAATTGTGCCATCTAGTCGTAAATATCCATTTATCAACTTTAAAGCAGAGCGTGAAATTGGTAATGATCTCTTGACAGTAGAAAATCTAACTATAAAGATTGATGGTGAAACTATCTTGGACAATATTAGTTTCATCTTGCGTCCAGGTGATAAGACTGCTCTTATTGGACAGAATGACATCCAAACTACTGCATTAATTCGTGCAATCATGGGTAACATTGACTATGAAGGAACTGTCAAGTGGGGAGTTACTACTAGCCGTTCTTACTTGCCAAAAGATAACTCTGCTGATTTTGCAGGGAACGAGTCAATTCTTGACTGGTTGCGTCAATTTGCAAGTAAAGAAGAAGATGACAATACCTTCCTACGTGGTTTCCTTGGTCGTATGCTCTTCTCTGGTGATGAGGTTAACAAACCTGTAAACGTCTTGTCAGGGGGAGAAAAAGTGCGTGTCATGCTTTCAAAACTCATGCTCTTAAAATCAAATGTCCTTGTACTTGATGATCCAACAAATCACTTGGATTTGGAATCTATTTCAAGCTTGAACGATGGATTGAAAAACTTTAAAGAATCAATCATCTTTGCCAGCCATGACCACGAGTTCATTCAAACTTTGGCAAATCATATCATTGTTTTATCTAAGAATGGCGTCATTGATCGTATCGATGAAACCTATGATGAATTCCTAGAAAATGCAGAAGTACAAGCAAAAGTCAAAGAACTTTGGAAAGACTAAATAAGACTTCAAAACTCAGTTGGGGTAGCCAACTGAGTTTTCTATCATTCTACGAGGTAACATGAAATCATTTTTAAAAACATATCGAACCTATTTTATTTCTTTCATTATTCCTGTAGTGATTATATCTGGAGTATATCTATCTCAAGGTATCTACTGGAATAGCGATACATCCCCACTATTAGGAGACGGTTTTCATCAATACGTTATTTTTGATGTAGCTTTACGAAATATTCTACATGGAAATGGTAGTTTGTTTTACACCTTTACAAGTGGCCTCGGACTAAATTTCTATGCTCTATCTAGTTATTACTTGGGTAGTTTTCTCTCACCCCTAGTTTACTTTTTTAATCTGTCGAATATGCCAGATGCTGTTTATCTGACCACTCTATTAAAATTTGGATTGATTAGTCTGTCAACCTTCTTTAGTCTAAATAAATTATTTCGATCTATCCCTCAGCCTTTAAAACTGGCTTTATCAACTTCCTATGCTTTAATGAGCTTTACCGTTAGTCAGTTAGAGATAAAAACCTGGCTAGATGTTTTTATCTTGATTCCTTTAATTATAACTGGTTTACACCTACTTATAACACAAAAGAAGCGCCTACTATACTTTACAAGTCTGTCAATCTTGTTTATTCAAAACTATTATTTTGGGTATATGACAGCATTGTTTCTTATTTTCTGGTATCTCTGCCAAATTTCATGGGACTTTAAAAATCGAAGATCATCTTTTCTTGATTTTGTTGTTACCTCCTTTTTAGCAGGAATGGCTAGTTTGATCATGACTCTTCCTACACTGTTTGATTTACAAACTCATGGGGAGAAGTTAACTACCATCACAAAATTAAAGACAGACAGTAGCTGGTATCTGGATATTTTCGCAAAACAATTCATTGGATCTTTTGATACAACTAAGTATGGATCTATACCAATGATTTTTGTTGGATTGCTTCCTTTTATTTTAACCATTCTATTTTTCACAATAAAATACATAAGGTTTCACGTGAAACTTACCTATGCAATTTTTTTCACTTTTTTAATAACAAGCTTTTACATAGAAGCACTTGATTTATTTTGGCAAGGGATGCATACCCCAAATATGTTTTTGCATCGCTATGCTTGGATTTTTTCTACTCTGTTAATTTATACTGCAGCAGAAGTCTTAAATCGCTTGAAAGAACTTAAGCTCTGGAATCTATTTGTCTCACTTTTTCTTGTACTAACAGGATTTTTGGCTACTATCTATTTCAAATCACACTATTCTTTTTTAACATATTTGAATATCCTACTCACCCTTGAATTTCTACTAGTTTATGCTCTTTTACTCCTTGCAGTCATCAGAAAATTTATCTCTGTAAATCTATTTGCAATTCTTTTGTCTTTATTTATAACAGCTGAGTTAAGCTTAAATGCTTCATCTCAAATGGAAGGAATAGCTAAAGAATGGGCCTTTGCTTCTCGTAGTGCCTATAATAGAGATGTAACCGCCATGGAATCCATTCTAAACCAAATTGACGATCCATTTACACGTACTGAGAAACTGCAAATTCAGACAGGAAATGACAGTATGAAATTTAACTATAATGGAATCTCTCAATTTTCATCTGTACGAAATCGTTCAGCTAGCACTAGTTTGGATAAACTTGGATTCAAATCCTCTGGAACCAATCTAAATCTTCGTTATGCAAATAACAGTCTTTTAGCAGACAGTTTATTTGGAATTCAGTACAATATTTCTGAAACTTCACTTGATAAGTATGGCTTTCAAGAGATTTATCAAAAGGATCATTTAACCTTATATAAAAATCAACTCTCTTTACCCATTGCCTTTGCCACTCAATCTATTTACACTGATGTAAACTTTAACAATCACACTCTAGATAATCAGGCTTTATTTATAAACCAGCTTGCTAATCTCAACTTAGATTACTTCTCCCAAATAACATATGATAAAACGAATAATTCTGAAGGTTTAACGAGCATCACAGGTTCTGCGAATGAAGATGCAAAGATTGATTGTCAAATTGAGGTTCCTCAAAATAGTCAAGTATATCTCTCTTTTTCAAATCTTTATTTTACAAACGATAAGCAAAAGAAAGTTGACATCCTTGTCAACGGTGAAAAGAAGACCTTTACAACTGACAATGCATTTAATTTCTTTAATTTGGGTTATACTGAAGAACAAAAAACTTTCAATATCAGTGTTAGTTTCTCTGGAAATTCTCAGGTGTCATTTAAATCTCCAACCTTCTATCGTTTAGATACTCAGGCTCTTACTGAGGCAATCCAAAAGATTAAAGAACAACCTGTAGAAGTATCCACCTCTAAAAATAAAGTATTTGCTACATATGAAGTAAAACAAGATACCTCTATTTTCTTCACTATTCCTTATGACAAAGGTTGGTCTGCTTATCAAAATGGAGAAAAACTTGAAATCAAGCAGGCTCAAACTGGTTTTATGAAAGTTGATGTTCCAAAGGGAAAAGGCACCATTACACTTTCCTTTATCCCAAATGGTTTTGTTATTGGAGCAGCCTGCTCACTAACTGCCCTTCTACTTTTTGGAATCTATAATCACAAACGAAGCTCATCTATGACATAAAAAATCGACCACTTACTTGGTCGATTTTTTTAATCTTCTTGCATCTTCTTAGGCTGATAAGCCAGCATGCCTAGAGCAGTAAAGAAAGCTAGTGTTATAATAAGGAAAATCACTTGGTGATGAATATTTCCTGTCATAGAGATTGTTTGTCGTAAACCTGATACAGAGTAACTCATTGGTAACCATGGATTGACACCTTTGAAGAAATCATTTGTCAAAGCAAGGGGATAAGTCCCTGCACTTGATGCTAACTGTAATAAAAGTAAAATAAGAGAGAAGAAGGCTCCTAAACGGCTATTCCAAGTTGTTAAAGCTGTCACCATAGACATAAAAGCTAAACTTGTGATTATAATTAGAAGCAAAGTTCTCATCTCATGGTTAGCAGTCAATCCAATAAGATGAACACCTCCATAAACTAAAACACCTGCTAAGACAGCTATAATCCCATTTATTTCAGAACGAGACTTCAACCAAGCCCAACGACTCTCTGGGTGACGTCCAGAAGGCAACTTCGCAAAAATCATATTAGTAGATATAGCAGCAACAAAAAGAGCAACTGATATCATATAAGGAGCCATGGCAATCCCATTTACAGGAACTTGGTCATTATCTGTTTTTGAGAGAACTAGAGGATTAGATAATGTTTCTGCATTTTCAGATTCTGTTGATGCTGATTTAAGTTGATTATTAGCATTGCCTAATCCTTGTCCTAATGAATCAACTCCTGTCTGTAAATTTTCAAGACCAGAGATTAAGCTTGTTCCACCTTCTGCTAGTTTTCCAGTACCATCTGCAACCTTCATAGCGCCACTTCCTAGTTGAGATGCTGCAGAAAGTAACTGTGTTGATTTATCTGTCAATTGACCAGAGCCAAATTGTAATTTAGTAAGACCTGCTATCAGCTCTGGACTCTTATTATTCAATTGAGTAGAACCAGATGACAAACTTTCTATACCTGATACTAATTCTGGAACTTTTCCAGCTAACATATCTACTCCAGCTGTCAAGGTTGATGTATTTTGTGTCAACTTACTTGATCCAGAAACTAATTGATCTAGACTAGTTGTTAAGTTTGCATTCTTTTCACTTAGTTGATTAGCACCTATAGAAATAGCATCCAGTCCTTTAGTATAGTTTACAACTCCTTTTTCAATTGACTGACTTCCAGGAACTAACTGATTGTCTACAGTAGTTTGCAATTTTGTAAATCCATTTGACAATGTTGTCAAGGAGCTAGATGCTACAGGTAAGAGTTGATTTGCTTTCGTCTGTACATCAGATAGATTGGTTACTTGTTGTTCTGAATTCTCTATACTTTCTTTCAATCCTCCTACTGTCGTTAAAATTGTTTTTGCTGACTCAATAGTAGAATTAGAATTTTTAGAAATGGCTTCTGTCAGTTCTTTCTTTTGTTCCTCTGTGAGAGATTGATAAGTAGCTGTTGATTGAAGGTTCGCAATAGTTTTCTCTTGTTCTGTCTGACTTTTGGTCACAATATCCTGAGCAAGAGTTGTTAGATTTTGCAAAGCTTCTGACAATGTACCTTTCAGTTGAGTATTATCTGACATTGTAAGAGCTTGTAGTGTTTTATTTAGTTCTCCTAGACTAGTTGCCAATTGAGTTATTTGTTCATTCTGTTGAGATGAGGAATTCAGTTGATTTGAAATTTCTTTAATACCAGTATTTAATTGCTCCATTCCATCTCTTAGTGCATCTGATTGATTTGATAATTGACTTGTTCCGTTAGAAAGTTCTTTCACACTACTTGTATATGCATTTACACCAACTGAAAATTGATTGAGACCTATATCCAATTGTGAAACCCCACCTGTATAGGACTTTATACCTGTATTTAGCTGATTTATACCTGTCACCAACTCAGGAGTTTTTGAAGCCAATTGACCAAGTCCAGTGTCAACCTGTGAAACTGCATTTGTATAACTTTGTAAACCACTATTAAAAGTTCCTAAACCAAGATGTAATTGCTCTATGGCAGATACATAGGCAGACAATCCCTTTGTAAATTGATTAGCTCCATTTGAAAAAGTTACACTTGAGTTAGCTAGAGTATTGAGATTTGTCGTCAATGTTTGACTTCCTTTTGCTAACTGATTAGTCCCATCAGCCAGTTGTTCACTTCCATCAGCTGCTTTATTTATCCCAGACTTCAAGTCACTCATTTTTTGAAATAGTGCCTTGGTATATGTTTCAGTTACATTCGTAGAGACGGTTTGTTTTAATTGTGTCATTGCAGAATCACTCATCTTACTTGCAATAAAACTACGGCCACTTGAAGTTTGATAATCAATTTGCATCTGTTCAGGGTGATTTGTTAGGATCGAAGTAGCTTTTTCAGATAGATCACTTGGTAAAGTCACTACCATATAATATTCGCCATCCTCTAGCCCCTTTTCCCCCTCTTCTTCATTGACAAAATGAAAATCTAAAGTCTTATTTTCTTTTAAATTAGACACCATGTCTTTTCCTATAGCCATTGTATTTCCATTATAAGAAGCTTCCTTGTCATTATTAACAACTGCTACAGGTAACTCCGATACTTGACCATATGGATCCCACATTGACGATAAAAATATGATATTGTATAAAGCTGGAATGAGAGAAATTCCTATCATTACAATAATGAATGTCGGTTTTTTAAAAATTGCTTTCCATTCTTTAAACATATTTCCTCCTTTTTTAAACATATTGTCTAAATTTTTGATATAATAGATTATACATCAAAAAATCCAAATTACAAGGTAAAAAATACTTTTTTAGACATATAGTCTATTTTTGTTTACAGGGAGGAATTATGAAAGAAAGCAACAAACGTTTAAAAACAAAACGAATTATTGAAAATGCCATGGTTCAATTATTGATGGACCAACCCTTTGATCAAATTTCTACTGTCAAGCTAGCAGAAAAAGCCGGAATTAGCCGTTCCAGCTTTTACACTCACTACAAGGATAAGTATGATATGATTGAACATTACCAAAGTAAGCTGTTTCATACCTTTGAGTATATTTTCCAAAAACATGCTCATCATAAAAGAGATGCTATTTTAGAAGTATTTGAATATTTAGAGTCTGAGCCACTTTTGGCTGCACTCTTATCTGAAAATGGTACAAAAGAAATCCAAAATTTCTTGAGAAATAAGCTTCACATTATGCTTAGCACAGACCTTCAGAAACGCTTTATGAAACTACAACTCAATCCAATTGAATTAGAATATAGTAGCATTTATCTAACAAATGCCCTATTTGGTGTTTGCCAGACTTGGATTGCTCACGGAAAAAAAGAAAGTCCGCAAGAAATGACAGACTTCCTTATGAAAATGTTAGGTGATGTAAACTAAAAAAAGAACACCAATGGTGTTCTTTTTATCTGACTCCGCCAGTAGGACTCGAACCTACGACATCATGATTAACAGTCATGCGCTACTACCAACTGAGCTATGGCGGATAAAATAGTCCGTACGGGATTCGAACCCGTGTTACCGCCGTGAAAAGGCGGTGTCTTAACCCCTTGACCAACGGACCATCTATCTGTAGCAGATATAACCATTATATCAATTTCTTACTAATTGTCAATCACTTTTTAGTTTTTTTCTCTAGAATATCTTTTAATTTGCGAACTTTCAAACGAGTAATCGGACAACGATGATCTTCATAAAAGACAACTTCTAAATTCTTTCGATCAATTTCTCTCACATTTCCCACATTGACAAGGAAAGATTTATGAGGAGAATAAAATCGCTGGGTATGTTTGTCCTTCTCCTGAATATCTGTCATGGTTCCATAGAACTCTTTGGCAAAATTCTTACCAATAATCCGCAACTTATGAGAAACACCTGTTGTTTCGATATACAAAATATCATGGTAAGGGATTTTCAAATCATTTCCCTTATAGTTGTAATCAAAATAGTCTACAACATCTTCGTTTTCAAGCAGCATGCTCTTAGTGTAAAAAATACTCTGCTCGATACGTTTTTTGAACAATTCATCATTGATGTCTTTGTCTACAAAATCTAGAGCTGATACCTGGTATTTATAAGTTAAAGTAGCAAATTCAGATCGACTAGTAATAAAGACAATAATAGCATAGGGATTGTGATGACGGATAAACTGTGCCACTTCAAATCCCTTTTTCTCAATCCCGTGAATATCGATATCTAGGAAATAAAGCTGATTTACTTCATCATTTTCGATATATTCCTTAAACTCACGAACTTTTCCTGTTGTCTTGTAAGAAATAGGAATATTTGATTCCTCAGAGATTTCATTCAATATTCTCTCAAGTCTCACTTGATGCTCAATAACATCTTCTAAAATTAATACTTTCATTCAAATTCCCTCTTAAATCTAATAATTTGTCTAAATGTGCTGTCTTCCATCTCTGTTTCCAAAATAATGTTGTCATACTTATCTAAAATCTCTTTGACACTATTAAGTCCTAGACCTCTATTTTTTCCCTTAGTAGAGAAACCTAAGGCAAATAGGTCCTCTGAAGGCGTCATAGTGATTTTACATGAATTCTGGATAACTATAACTGTTTCAAAATCCATTTTAATGACTGCAACTTCCATTTGTTTCAAGTAACTATCCGCAGCACCTTCAACAGCATTGTTTAAGAGAATACTCATGATGCGAACAAGATCAAGTAAATCCATTGACAATTTCGTAATAACATCCTTTACTTCCAATGTAAACTCTACATCATTGTTTCGTGCATAGACAATGGATTGAGCAATCAAACTACGTAAAGCTGAATCTTCTATATTATTCAAATCAAAGTAAGTATATTTTTCTGAACGCAGTTTTTGATTCGCTTTTACTAAAACTTCATTGTAAACTCTGTCAATTTCCTGTAAATTTCCACTGTCAATTGCCATTTGCATGCTAACAAGCATACCTGCATAGTCATGACGAAAACCTCGAATTTCATTATACAGCTCTACAATTTCATCAGTATAAGTCTGTAAATGCTTTTGTTCAAATTTCTTTTGTTTTAGAGCAATCTCTTTTTCAACTTGAACTTTATGAGAGTTCATTGCAAAGAAGCACAATAACATACATATAAAAATAATTGCTGCTAAAATACTCCCAAAGCTATTTAAATGAGGAAAAGTACTAACAATATCTGAAATAAACAGTACAATATGTAAAGTGAAGAAAGCAACGATAACTTTTTTTAAAAAAGGATAGAGATAATCTTTGTCAAAATATTTAAGTTCTAGATTAAAATAGGTAATAATTTTTTTAATAACAAAATATGTTAGTAATAATACTCCTAAATAAAACATCCCTTCATGTTCTATGACAAAACCATCACCTGTTATAGAGGATAGGGTTACGGATATAAAAGTATGGGTACTGTGATATAAGAGAGAAAATAGGAAACTCAGGAATATTCCCTTATACTTATCAAACTTTTTAAACCATATAAAATAAGCGTATAAAATAAATGGATATAAAAGTTTTTCAATCCCAAATCCACTTAAATATATAGAATAAAAGAAAAATTCAACTACCAATTCTACTACTACTGTATAAAGAATAAAGAAGTATTGTTCTTTTCTAGTTGTGTTACAAATCAAATTATAACTTTTACTAGTAATAAAAATATGTAATACAACGCTTATTATTGCGAAAAAATCCATTCTTTTCTCCCTTTACTTTCTTTTAAAAAAATAAAATAAAAAATTATTTTCCTTTCTAACTTCCCCACCTTGAATCTCCTGCAATTCTGCCTCTGTTACTTCTTTAAATTGTTCCAATTTAACTGTGTTTTTCATAATAAAATCTCCTGTATTGTTTTTCTTGTAAGTTAACTTACACACCTATTATACAAAATGAAGACCATGTAAGAAAAAATTCTTCCCAACTGTACATTTTTGTACCTGAAATGCACTTTTTTAAGAAAAAAGCTGGGAGTAATCCCAGCTTCTTCTCTAATGTACTGATCCCAGCAGGATTCGAACCTGCGACCGTTCGCTTAGAAGGCGAATGCTCTATCCAGCTGAGCTATGAGACCTAACATGACCATTCTATCAAAAAACAAGAAGTAAGTCAATCTTCTATTTGTGGTAAGGAGAACCCTGCTGAATTGTAAAAGCACGATAAATTTGTTCAACAAGGACTAATCTCATTAACTGATGTGGTAAAGTTAAACGCCCAAAACTAACAGAGAGATTAGCTCGATGCTTCACAGAAGGGGATAGTCCAAGACTTCCACCAATAATAAATGTAAGGGTAGAAAATCCCCTTATAGAAGCCTGTTCCAGCTTTCTACTGAATTCTTCTGAAGAGAGAGTTTTTCCTTCAATGGCTAGTACAACAACAAAATCTCTTTCTCCAACTTTAGAAAGAATTCGATTTCCCTCTATTTCTAATATTTTGTGATTTTCTGACTCACTTGCCTTATCTGGAGTTTTTTCATCAGCTAGCTCAATAATTTCTACAGTGGCGAAACGTGAAATTCGTTTAGTATATTCAGCAATACCATCTTTAAGGTATTTTTCCTTCAGTTTTCCAACTGCTACAATTTTTATTTTCATTCTTCTATTCTAACATATTCACACTTCATTTCACATCTTATTCACAAAAAATTATATAGGAAAACAAGCAAATTCACAGAATAACGTAAGTTATCCACAACTTGTGTAAAACTTCTACCTTTAAGCTTGAATTAAGTTAATAGATTTATACTTTAATCAAATAAAAAAACAAACGGAGGCGTTTATGAAACACTTACAAAAATTTTACAAAAAAGGAGTTACCTTTCTTATCATCATTCTGATAGGATTTTTGAGTGGTGCCCTGGGAAGTTTTGTGACACTGCAACTTTATCAAAAACAAGTAAGTCAAGCCGCAAATAACACTACAAACACTGTTACTCAGACTTCCTACAAAAATGAAAATGCAACAACTCAGGCCGTTAACAAGGTAAAAGATGCCGTTGTGTCGGTCATCACTTATTCAGCAAATCGGCAAAATAGTGTTTTTGGAAATGACGAGACAGATACGGATACCGACTCTCAGCAAGTAGCAAGTGAAGGTTCCGGTGTTATTTACAAAAAGAATGGGAAAGATGCCTATCTTGTGACAAATACCCACGTTATTAAAGGAGCTTCAAAAGTTGATATCCGTTTAGCAGACGGTACAAAAGTTCCTGGTGAAATTGTCGGTTCTGATACGTTCTCTGATATTGCTGTCGTAAAAATTTCTTCAGAAAAAGTCACAACTGTAGCGGAGTTCGGGGACTCTAGCAAGCTAAATGTCGGGGAAACAGCAATTGCAATTGGTAGTCCTCTAGGATCCGAATATGCCAATACAGTTACCCAAGGAATCATTTCAAGTCTCAATCGAAATGTCTCTCTAAAATCTCAAGATGGTCAAGCCATTTCTACAAAAGCTATTCAGACAGATACTGCCATTAACCCTGGTAACTCTGGTGGTCCACTTATAAACATCCAAGGACAAGTTATCGGGATTACATCAAGTAAAATTGCAAGTAATGGTGGAACCTCTGTCGAAGGTCTTGGTTTTGCAATCCCATCAAATGATGCTCAAAATATTATTAAACAGCTTGAAAGTGACGGTAAAGTGACTCGCCCTGCTCTTGGAATTCAAATGGTTAATTTGGCTAATATCGGAGCTAATGATCTTAGAAAACTCAATATTCCAAGTAGCGTAACTTCTGGTGTAGTGGTAAAATCTGTTCAAAGTAATATGCCTGCATCTGGTCACCTTGAAAAATACGACGTTATTACCAAAGTTGACGACAAGGATATTTCTTCGTCAACAGATTTACAGAGTGCTCTTTACAACCATTCTATCGGAGATACCATTAAAATCACCTACTATCGAAATGGGAAAGAGGAGACTACAACTGTTAAGCTAGATAAAAGTACAAGTGATTTAGAATCTTAATTGACATCAGTGTAAAGAAAACTTTACATATAATTAAAGATATGTTAGTGTAGAATCATGGAAAAATTTGAAATGATTTCTATCTCAGAAATACAAAAAAATCCCTATCAACCTCGAAAAGAATTTAATGCAGATAAACTAAGGGAATTGGCTGAGTCAATCAAAGAAAATGGGGTCATCCAACCCATCATCGTTCGTCAATCTCCTGTAATTGGTTATGAAATCCTTGCAGGAGAGAGACGATATCGGGCTTCTCTCTTAGCTGGTCTCACTTCTATTCCAGCCGTTGTGAAGCACCTCTCAGATCAGGAAATGATGATTCAGTCTATCATTGAGAATTTACAGAGAGAAAACTTGAATCCAGTTGAAGAGGCACGCGCCTATGAATCTTTGGTAGAAAAAGGATTTACTCACACTGAGATAGCGGATAAAATGGGAAAATCTCGTCCTTATATCACTAATTTTATTCGTTTGCTTTCCCTACCAGAGCACATCTTATCTGAAGTAGAAAATGGAAAAATTTCTCAAGCTCATGCACGCTCACTAGTTGGTTTGAATAAAGAGCAGCAAGACTATTTTTTTCAACTAATTAAAAATGAAGACATCTCTGTGAGAAAGTTAGAAACACTGCTGACAGAGAAAAAACAAAAGAAGCAGAAAAAAAGTGATTCTTTCATCAAAGATGAGGAAGATAAATTAAAAAAACTACTTGGATTAAATGTAGAAATTAAACTTTCTAAAAAAGATACTGGAAAGGTTATTATCTCTTTTTCAAGCCAAGAAGAATATGACAGAATTATCAACAGCCTGAAATAAGGCTGTTCTTTTATTTTTTCAATCCACTAATTTATCCACTAATTTTTCTAGCAAAAAACCAAGGAATTCTTTGAATTCCTCACTTATCCCCAACCTGTGGATAAAAAATATAAACATTGTGGATTCTTTTCCACAGATTGTGGAAAAATGCTAGCATCTATGGTAAAATAAGTCTAACAGTAAACCTTTTTACATCAAATATAGCAAAGGAGGGGATAATCGGTGAAAGAAAAACAATTTTGGAATCAAATCTTGGAATTGGCTCAAGAAAGATTGACACGTTCCATGTACGATTTCTATGCCACACCTGCTGAACTCATAAAAGTGGAGGGAAATGTAGCTACTATCTTTTTACCTAGACCTGAAATGGAAATGGTTTGGAAAAAACAACTCAAAGATATCATTGTGGCTGCTGGTTTTGAAGTTTATGATACTGAAATAAAAACTCAATTTGTCTTAACAAAGCCTGAGGAAGAATCTTCAACCTATGTCATGGATTCTGAAAATAGCAATCATTATGTTGCTTCACAGGCCAATCTTGCTATTCCATATTCTGAAACAGGATTGAAGGAAAAATATACCTTTGATAACTTTATTCAAGGAGATGGGAATATCTGGGCTAAGTCTGCTGCTCTGGCTGTTTCCGAAGATCTCGCCTTGACTTATAATCCCCTTTTCATTTATGGTGGTCCTGGACTAGGGAAAACCCATTTACTGAATGCTATCGGAAATGAAATTCTAAAAAATATTCCTGAAGCTCGGGTTAAGTATATTCCTGCTGAAAGTTTTATCAATGATTTTCTTGAACACCTGAGACTTGGGGAAATGGAAAAATTTAAAAAAACTTACCGAAGCCTTGATCTCTTACTGATTGATGATATCCAATCTCTCAGTGGCAAAAAAGTCGCAACTCAAGAAGAATTTTTCAATACCTTCAATGCTCTTCATAGCAATCAAAAACAAATCGTGCTGACTAGTGACCGAAGTCCTAAACATTTAGAGGGCCTTGAGGAAAGGCTTGTCACGCGCTTTAGCTGGGGATTGACTCAAAATATCACACCTCCTGACTTTGAGACACGTATCGCCATTCTTCAAAGTAAAACGGAACATTTAAACTACCATTTCCAGAGTGATACCCTAGAATATCTGGCTGGCCAATTTGATTCAAATGTTCGAGAATTGGAAGGAGCAATTAACGATATCACTTTAATTGCCAGAGTAAAGAAGATTAAAGACATCACTATTGATATTGCTGCAGAGGCTATTAGAGCTCGCAAACAAGATGTTAGCCAACTGCTAGTCATTCCAATTGACAAAATCCAAACTGAAGTTGGTAATTTTTATGGAGTGAGTGTCAAAGAAATGAAGGGGACGAGACGAGTTCAAAACATCGTTTTGGCGCGTCAAGTAGCCATGTATCTAGCTAGAGAACTGACAGATAATAGTCTTCCAAAAATTGGAAAAGAATTTGGCGGAAAGGATCACACCACCGTTATTCATGCCCATGCTAAAATAAAATCATTGATTGACGAAGACGATAATTTACGCTTAGAAATCGAAGCAATCAAAAAGAAAATTAAATAATTTGTGCATAACTTTTCCTTTTCTATCTTTTTTATCCACATTTTTTAAACAAGCTTAAAAGTCTGAAATTACTAAATAGAAATCAGTTTTCCACAGAATTCACACACTCTATTATTTCTATTATCCTTCTAATACTAAAAAATAAATAAAGGAGAATCCATGATTCATTTTTCAATTAATAAAAATTTATTTCTACAAGCCCTAAATACCACAAAACGAGCAATTAGCTCAAAAAATGCTATTCCTATTTTATTAACTATCAAAATTGATGTTACCAATGAAGGCATTACTTTGATTGGTTCCAATGGTCAAATTTCCATTGAAAATTTCATTTCTCAAAAAAATGAAGATGCTGGTCTTTTGATTACTTCCTTAGGTTCGATTCTTCTTGAAGCTTCTTTCTTTATCAATGTTGTATCTAGTCTTCCAGATGTAACGCTTGATTTCAAAGAGATTGAACAAAAACAAATTGTCTTAACAAGTGGTAAATCAGAAATTACCCTAAAAGGAAAAGATAGCGAACAATATCCTCGCATTCAAGAAATTTCAGCAAGCACTCCTTTGGTTCTTGAAACCAAACTACTCAAGAAAATTATCAATGAAACAGCTTTTGCTGCAAGTACGCAAGAAAGTCGTCCAATCTTAACAGGTGTCCACTTCGTATTGAGCCAACACAAAGAACTAAAAACGGTTGCGACAGACTCTCATCGCCTTAGCCAGAAAAAATTGACTCTTGAAAAAAATGGTGATGATTTTGATGTGGTGATTCCTAGCCGCTCTCTACGCGAATTTTCAGCTGTTTTTACAGATGATATCGAAACAGTGGAGATTTTCTTTGCCAATAATCAAATCCTCTTTAGAAGCGAAAATATTAGCTTCTACACTCGTCTCCTAGAAGGAAACTATCCTGATACAGATCGTTTGATTCCAACAGACTTTAACACTACAATTACTTTTGATGTGGTAAATTTACGCCAGTCAATGGAGCGTGCTCGTCTCTTATCAAGTGCGACTCAAAATGGTACTGTGAAGCTTGAAATTAAGGGCGGAGTTGTTAGCGCCCATGTTCACTCTCCTGAAGTTGGTAAAGTAAATGAAGAAATCGATACTGAGCAGGTGACTGGAGACGATTTGACTATTAGTTTCAATCCAACTTACTTGATTGATTCTCTTAAGGCTTTAAATAGCGAAAAAGTCACTATTAGTTTCATTTCAGCTGTTCGCCCATTTACTCTTGTGCCAGCAGATACTGACGAAGACTTCATGCAGCTCATCACACCAGTTCGTACAAATTAAGTGAAAGAGGTTGAGCCTAGCTCGCCTTTTTTATGATATAATCGAAAAAGAAAAGGAGAGTAGTATGTATCAAGTTGGAAATTTTGTTGAGATGAAAAAACCCCATGCTTGTACAATTAAGTCAACAGGTAAAAAAGCCAATCGTTGGGAAATTACACGTGTAGGGGCAGATATCAAAATCAAATGTAGTAATTGCGACCACCTTGTTATGATGAGTCGCCATGATTTTGAACGAAAAATGAATAATATTATTGACTAAGAACCCTTAGTTAGAGAGTTAGCAAGTTTTCCCTTTTTGTGTTATAATGTTAGGGATTGAAATGAGAACGGAGAATGAGAAACTATGGCTTTAACAGCAGGTATCGTTGGTTTGCCAAACGTTGGTAAATCAACCCTTTTTAATGCAATTACAAAAGCAGGAGCAGAGGCAGCAAACTACCCATTTGCGACTATTGATCCAAACGTTGGGATGGTAGAAGTTCCAGATGAACGTCTACAGAAACTAACTGAAATGATCACACCTAAAAAGACAGTCCCAACAACTTTTGAATTTACAGATATTGCAGGGATTGTAAAAGGCGCATCAAAAGGGGAAGGTCTAGGGAATAAATTCTTGGCCAACATCCGTGAAGTAGATGCGATTGTTCATGTTGTACGTGCATTTGATGATGAAAATGTTATGCGCGAGCAAGGACGTGAAGACGCTTTTGTGGATCCAATTGCAGATATTGATACCATTAATCTGGAGTTGATTCTTGCTGACCTAGAGTCAGTAAATAAACGCTATGCGCGTGTAGAAAAGATGGCACGTACGCAAAAAGATAAGGAATCTGTGGCAGAATTCAATGTTCTTCAAAAAATTAAACCAGTCCTTGAAGATGGAAAATCAGCACGTACCATTGAATTCACAGATGAAGAACAAAAAGTAGTCAAAGGTCTCTTCCTTTTGACCACTAAACCAGTTCTTTATGTTGCTAATGTGGATGAGGATGTTGTTGGAGATCCAGATTCTATCGACTATGTTAAACAAATTCGTGAATTCGCAGCGACAGAGAATGCTGAAGTAGTAGTTATTTCCGCGCGTGCTGAGGAAGAAATTTCTGAGTTAGACGATGAAGACAAGCAAGAGTTTCTTGAAGCACTTGGCTTGACAGAATCAGGCGTTGACAAGTTGACTCGTGCAGCTTACCACTTGCTTGGACTGGGAACTTACTTCACAGCTGGTGAAAAAGAAGTTCGCGCTTGGACCTTTAAGCGTGGCATGAAAGCTCCTCAAGCAGCTGGTATTATCCACTCAGACTTTGAAAAAGGCTTTATTCGTGCAGTAACCATGTCATATGAGGATCTAGTGAAATACGGATCTGAAAAAGCTGTAAAAGAAGCTGGACGCTTGCGTGAAGAAGGAAAAGAATATATCGTTCAAGATGGCGATATCATGGAATTCCGCTTTAATGTCTAATAACATTTAACAAATAGTGTCAATTAGGTTGGAAAAAAATTCCAACCCTTTTGGCTTTTGAAAGGAAAAATAAATGACCAAATTACTTGTTGGATTGGGAAATCCAGGGGATAAATATTTTGAAACCAAGCACAACGTTGGATTTATGTTGATTGACCAATTGGCTAAAAAACAAAATGTCATCTTTACACATGACAAGATATTTCAAGCTGACCTAGCATCTTTTTTCTTCAATGGAGAAAAAATTTATCTGGTCAAACCAACAACATTTATGAATGAAAGTGGAAAAGCGGTTCATGCTTTATTGACTTACTATGGTTTGGATATTGAAGATTTACTCGTTATTTACGACGATCTTGACATGGAAGTTGGGAAAATTCGTTTAAGATCAAAGGGCTCAGCAGGTGGCCATAATGGTATCAAGTCTATTATTCAACATATAGGTACTCAGGTCTTCAACCGTGTTAAAATAGGTATTGGCAGACCTAAAAAAGGTATGTCAGTTGTTCACCATGTTTTAAGTAAGTTTGATCAGGATGACTATGTAGGTATTTTACAGTCAATTGACAAGGTTGACGATGCTGTAAATTACTATTTACAAGAAAAAAACTTTGAGAAAACAATGCAGAGGTATAACGGCTAAATGGTGACTTTATTAGATTTATTCTCAGAAAATAATCAGATAAAAAAATGGCATCAAAATCTTACAGATAAGAAAAGACAACTAATACTAGGTCTGTCAACTTCTACCAAGGCTCTTGCAATTGCAAGTAGTCTAAAAAAAGAAAATAAGATTGTATTATTGACATCGACTTATGGAGAAGCGGAACGAATTATCAGTGATCTTCTTTCTATCTTAGGAGAGGAATTTGTCTATCCATTTTTGATAGACGACTCTCCTATGGTAGAGTTTTTGATGTCTTCACAAGAAAAAATCATTTCCAGAGTTGAAGCCTTGCGTTTTTTAACTGATTCATCTAAGAAAGGGATTTTAGTTTGTAATATCGCAGCAAGTCGATTGATTCTACCCTCTCCAACTGTATTTAAAGAAAGTATTATAAAAATTGCAGTTGGCGAAGAATATGACCAACACGAGCTACTTCACCGGTTAAAGGAAATAGGCTATCGCAAAGTTACTCAAGTACAGACCCAAGGGGAGTTTAGTATTCGAGGAGATATTTTAGATATTTTTGAGATGTCTCAGTTAGAACCTTTCCGAATCGAGTTTTTTGGTGATGAAGTAGATGGAATTCGAACTTTCGAAGTAGAAACACAATTATCAAAAGAAAATCAAACAGAACTCACCATCTTTCCAGCAAGTGATATGCTTTTGAGGGAAAAGGACTATCTACGAGGTCAGTTAGCTTTAGAAAAGCAAATTTCGAAGACCTTATCACCAATTTTAAAATCATACTTGGAAGAGATTTTGTCAAGTTTTCATCAAAAACAAGTACATTCAGATAGCCGCAAGTTTTTATCCTTATGTTACGATAAAACATGGACTGTATTTGATTATATTGAAAAAGATACACCAGTATTCTTTGATGATTATCAAAAATTGATGAATCAGTATGAAGTTTTTGAAAAAGAATTAGCACAATACTTTACAGAAGATTTACAAAATAGTAAATCATTTTCTGATATGCAGTATTTTGCTGATACTGAGCAAATCTATAAAAAACAAAGTCCAGTGACCTTTTTCTCTAATCTTCAAAAGGGTTTAGGAAATCTCAAGTTTGATCACATTTACCAATTTAATCAATATCCTATGCAGGAGTTTTTCAATCAATTTTCTTTTCTTAAAGAAGAAATTGAGCGATATAAAAAAATGGACTACACTATTATCTTGCAGTCCAGCAATTCAATGGGAAGTAAAACATTGGAGGATGTTTTAGAGGAATACAAGATTAAATTGGATTCTAAAGATAAGTCAAATATCTGTAAAGAATCTGTAAACTTGATTGAGGGTAATCTAAGACATGGTTTTCATTTTGTGGATGAGAAAATTCTCTTGATTACTGAACATGAGATTTTTCAAAAGAAATTAAAACGTCGTTTTAGAAGACAACATGCATCAAACGCAGAGCGATTAAAAGATTATAATGAACTTGAAAAAGGGGACTACGTTGTTCACCATATTCATGGAATTGGTCAATATCTAGGCATTGAAACAATTGAAATCAAAGGGATTCACCGTGATTATGTCAGTGTTCAATATCAAAATGGTGATCAAATCTCCATTCCAGTAGAGCAGATTCAGTTACTGTCCAAATATGTTTCAAGTGATGGGAAACCTCCTAAACTCAATAAATTAAATGACGGTCATTTTAAAAAGGCCAAGCAAAAAGTTAAGAACCAGGTAGAGGATATAGCTGACGATTTAATCAAACTCTATTCTGAACGTAGTCAGTTGAAGGGTTTTGCTTTCTCAGCTGATGATGATGATCAACATGCTTTTGATGATGCCTTCCCTTATGTTGAAACGGATGATCAACTTCGTAGTATTGAGGAAATTAAGAGAGATATGCAGGATTCTCACCCCATGGATCGACTTTTAGTTGGGGATGTTGGTTTTGGGAAGACTGAAGTTGCAATGCGTGCAGCCTTTAAGGCGGTCAATGATCATAAACAAGTTGTCGTTCTAGTTCCTACGACGGTTTTAGCGCAGCAACACTATACAAATTTTAAAGAGAGATTCCAGAATTTCGCAGTTAATATTGATGTGTTGAGTCGCTTTAGAAGTAAAAAAGAGCAGGCAGAGACACTTGAAAAATTAAAGAATGGTCAAGTTGATATTTTGATTGGAACCCATCGTGTTTTGTCTAAAGATGTTGTGTTTTCAGATTTGGGATTGATGATTATTGATGAGGAACAACGATTTGGTGTCAAGCATAAGGAAACTTTGAAAGAACTGAAAAAACAAGTAGATGTTCTAACCTTGACAGCAACACCAATCCCTCGAACCCTTCATATGTCTATGCTGGGAATCCGAGATTTGTCTGTTATTGAAACACCTCCAACCAATCGCTATCCAGTACAAACCTATGTATTAGAAAAGAATGACAGTGTGATTCGTGATGCTGTCTTGCGTGAAATGGAGCGTGGAGGTCAAGTTTACTATCTTTACAATAAAGTTGACACGATTGACCAGAAGGTTTCAGAATTACAGGAGTTGATTCCAGAGGCTTCGATTGGTTATGTTCATGGGCAAATGAGTGAGATTCAGTTAGAAAATACTCTACTGGACTTTATTGAAGGACAATATGATATTTTGGTGACAACTACTATTATTGAAACAGGAGTGGATATTCCAAATGCCAATACCCTATTTATCGAAAATGCAGACCATATGGGCTTGTCAACCTTGTATCAATTAAGAGGAAGAGTCGGTCGTAGTAATCGTATTGCTTATGCCTATCTTATGTATCGTCCAGAAAAATCAATCAGTGAAGTCTCTGAGAAGAGATTAGAAGCAATCAAAGGGTTTACGGAATTGGGCTCAGGATTTAAGATTGCTATGCGAGATCTTTCAATTCGTGGAGCAGGAAATCTACTAGGAAAATCGCAGTCTGGTTTCATTGATTCTGTTGGTTTTGAACTGTATTCGCAGTTATTGGAGGAAGCTATCGCTAAACGTAACGGCAATGAGAATACAAGAACTAAAGGAAATGCTGAGTTGATTTTACAAATCGATGCTTATCTTCCTGATACTTATATTTCTGACCAACGACATAAGATTGAAATTTACAAGAAAATTCGTCAAATTGACAACCGTGTCAACTATGAAGAATTACAAGAAGAATTGATGGATCGTTTTGGAGAATATCCCGATGTGGTGGCTTATCTTTTAGAGATTGGTTTGGTCAAATCATACTTGGATAAGGTATTTGTAGAACGTGTGGAAAGAAAAGAAAATAAGATTACAGTTCAATTTGAAAAAATCACTCAGCGACTGTTCTTGGCTCAAGATTATTTTAAAGCCTTATCTGCAACCAACTTAAAAGCAGCTATAGCGGAGAATAGAGGTTTAATGGAAGTTGTATTTGATGTTCGAAATAAGAAGGATTATGAAATTTTAGAAGGACTGATGATTTTTGGAGAAAGTTTACTAGAGATAAAAGAATCAAAGAAAGCTAATTCTCTTTGACGTTTTTCTTCTATAAAAGGGATAAAAATGGTACAATAATAATTTGAGGTAATAAAAATGAGATTAGACAAGTATTTAAAAGTATCACGAATTATTAAGCGTCGTACAGTCGCAAAGGAAGTAGCAGATAAAGGTAGAATCAAGGTAAATGGAATCTTGGCCAAAAGTTCAACGGATTTGAAAGTTGATGACCAAGTTGAAATTCGCTTTGGAAATAAGTTGTTGCTTGTTAAAGTATTAGAGATGAAAGATAGTACAAAAAAAGAAGATGCTGCTGGCATGTATGAAATTATCAGTGAAACACGGGTAGAAGAAAATGTCTAAAAATATTGTACAGATGAACAATCCTTTTATTCAAAATGAACACCAACGTCGTCGTTACCTGATGAAGGAAAGACAAAAGAGGAATCGCTTTATGGGTTGGGTTCTTATTTTGATGATTTTATTGTTTATTTTACCGACCTATAATCTGGCCCAAAGCTATAATCAGTTATTGCAACGTCGTCAGCAATTGACAGAGTTGAAAGAACAATACCAAACTCTTAGTGATGAAAAGGATAAGGAATCTGCTTTTGCTGCAAAGTTGAAAGATGAAGACTATGTAGCAAAATATGCACGCGCCAAGTACTATTACTCAAAGAAACGAGAAGCAATTTACACGATTCCTGATTTGCTTCCGAGGTAATGTCATGGAAAATTTATTAGAAGTTGTTGAGCAATTTTTAAGTCTATCAGATGAAAAATTAGAGGAATTGGCAGCTAAAAACCATTTATTACGATTACAAGAAGAAAGGGAAGAGAAGAATGCGTAAGTTCTTAGTAGTGTTATCACTACTATCTGTTTTTATCATAACTTCAAGAGTAGTTAGCACAGAAAAACAGCTCCCTTACTCTTCACAAGAAATTTATTATCTAACTGAGTCTGATCATGGATTCTACTATAAAGAACCCCTTGAATCGCCAATGGTTTATGGAGAAACAGCTGTCTATGCTAATGAGGATCTTGTCAAGGAGTCTGGAAAATTGACTTCTGGAACCACCTTTAAAATCGTAGAATGGCGTTTGAATAGACAAGGTATTCCTGTTTTTAAATTAGATAATCACCAGTTTATCCTTGCAGATAAGCGTTTAGTCTATGATCAAAGTCAAGTTCAAACTCAAAATAGACAAGTATGGTTGGAACCGGGGTTTGTTATCTATAACAGTCCTTATGGTGCTAAAGAAATTTCTTCATCCCTCTCTCCCTATCAACGCGTAACAGTAGATAGAACCCTCTTTGCTGAGGGACAAGAATTTCTTCATATTGATCAAATTGGGTGGGTATCAAAAGAGTTCGTCTCAGAAGAGGACAATCGTATCCAGAAGGTTCAAGAAGTCTTGTCAAACAATTATCAGAATGAAAATTATTCTATTTATGTTAAACAACTGAGTACAGGTAAAGAGGCTGGGGTGAATGAAGACAGCAAACTCTATGCAGCTAGCATCTTGAAACTAGCCTACCTTTATTATGTTCAAGATAAGATAAATCAAGGTGACTATACGCTGGACAGTAGCTTCAAGTATGTCTCAGAAGTCAATAATTTCCCTGGATCCTATAAACCAGAAGGTAGTGGTAGTTTACCTAAAACAGGAGACAACAAAGACTACAGTCTCCAACAATTAATTACCAAGGTAACAAAGGAGTCTGACAATGTTGCTCATAATATTTTAGGTTATTATGTGACCAATCAATCTGACGGGGCTTTTAAAGAAAAAATGTCTACCATTATGGGTGAAGATTGGGATGTGAATGATAAATTAACTTCTTCAAAAATGGCTGGAAAAGTCATGGAAGCTATTTATAATCAGAATGGCTTTGTACTAGAGTCTCTAGGCAAAACGAATTTTGATAACCAACGAATTGCGAAAGGTGTTTCGGTTAAGGTAGCTCACAAAATCGGAGATGCTGACGAGTTTAAACACGATACTGCCATTGTATTTACAGACTCACCTTTCGTTCTCTCTATTTTCACTAAAAATTCTGATTATGACACCATTGCTAAGATAGCTAAGGATGTCTATGAGGTTCTAAAATGAGGGAGCAGGATTTTTTAAATCATTTTCTCAGAAAAGAGTATTTCAAAAAACATTTTAAGGTCGTATTGGCTCTGTCTGGCGGATTGGATTCAATGTTTTTATTCCATCTATTGTCCACTTATCAAAAAGAGTTGGAAATTGAGTTGATTTTAGCACATGTAAATCATAAGCAGAGAAGTGAGTCTGACTGGGAGGAAAATGAACTAAGGAAGTTAGCTGATGCAGCTGAACTTCCTATTTATATCACAAGTTTTTCAGGAGACTTTTCAGAAGCGCGTGCTCGAGAGTTTCGTTATGATTTTTTTAGGAAAATCATGAAAGAGGTTGGAGCAACTGCTTTGGTCACTGCCCACCATGCAGATGATCAGGTTGAAACGATTTTGATGCGCTTGATTCGAGGAAGTAGGCTACGTCATTTGACAGGAATAAAAGAAAGTCAAGTAGTTGATGATATCGAAATCATCCGTCCCTTATTGCATTTTCATAAAAAGGATTTTTCACCAATTGCTCATTTCGAAGATCAATCAAATCGTGAGAATGCCTATTTTCGCAATCGTATTCGAAATAGGTATTTACCAGAGCTTGAAAAAGAAAATCCTCGTCTTAAATCCGCTCTTTTAGATTTAGGAAGGGAAATTTCAGATTACCAAGTAGCCATAATGGAGCTCTCTGAACAGATTGATGTGGAAGATTTGAATGAGCTCTTTTCATACTCTCAACAAACTCAAGGGATCTTGCTCCAGAACTATCTCAATCAATTCCCTGACTTAAATCTTACGAAAGCTCAGTTTGCAGAAGTTCGACAGATTTTAGCAACTAAAAGTCAGTATCGTCACCCACTGAAAAATGGTTATGAATTGATAAAAGAGTATCAGAATTTTCGAGTTTGCAAAATCAGTCCACAGTCTGATGAAAAGAAAGATGAACTTGTGTTACACTATCAAAATCAAGTTCGATATAAGGGCTATTTATTTTCCTTTGGCATCCCTATTGAAGGGGACGCTGTTCAAAAAATAATGGTTTCACGGGAAACACCTGTATATATTAGATGTCGAAAACCTGGCGATGTTCTTATTCTGAATGGGCATCGAAAGAAACTGAGACGTTTATTTATAGATTTGAAAATCCCTATTGAAAAACGAAAAATAACCCCTATTATTGAGCAATTTGGAGAAATTGTCTCAATTTTAGGAATTGCGACCAGTGATTTGAGTAAAAACACGAAAAATGATATAATGAACACTGTACTTTATATAGAAAAAATAGATAGGTAAAAAGATGTTAGAACACGATATTGAAAAAATCCTCGTTTCACATGATGAAATTACAGAAGCAGCTAAAAAGCTAGGTGCGCAACTAACAAAAGAATATGAGGGGAAAAATCCAATTCTTGTTGGAATTTTGAAAGGATCAATTCCTTTTATGGCTGAATTGATCAAACATATTGATACGCATATTGAGATGGACTTCATGATGGTATCTAGCTACCATGGTGGAACTGCAAGTAGTGGTGTGATCAATATCAAGCAAGACGTAACTCAGGATATCAAGGGAAGACATATTCTATTTGTAGAAGATATCATCGATACAGGTCAAACTTTGAAGAATTTGAAAGATATGTTTATTGCAAGAGAAGTGGCTTCTGTTAAAATCGCGACTTTGTTGGACAAACCAGAGGGTCGTGTTGTTGAAATTGAGGCAGATTATACTTGCTTTACTATTCCAAATGAGTTTGTAGTAGGATATGGTTTGGACTACAAAGAAAATTATCGTAATCTTCCTTATGTTGGAGTGTTGAAAGAGGAAGTTTATTCAAATTAGAAAGAGCATTCTTTAATGAAAAAACAAAATAATGGTTTAGTTAGAAATCCATTTCTATACTTGTTAATTATCTTCTTCCTTGTAACAGGATTCCAGTATTTTTACTCTGGAAATGCTGCTGGGAAAAGTGAAAAAATTAACTATACAGAATTGGTAAAAGAAATTACAGCAGACAATGTAAAAGAATTGACCTATCAGCCAAATGGTAGCATCATTGAGGTGTCTGGTGTTTATAAAAATCCTAAGACTAGTAAAGAAGAAACAGGGATTCAATTTTTCACTCCTACTGCCACAAAAGTAGAAAGATTCTCAAGTACCATTCTTCCGTCGGATTCAACAGTTTCAGAATTGCAAAAACTTGCTTCTGAACATCAGGCTGAGGTAACAGTTAAACATGAGAGTTCAAGCGGTATGTGGATCAATATCCTTGTCTCTGTTGTGCCATTTGCTATTCTCTTGTTCTTCCTATTCTCTATGATGGGAAATATGGGAGGAAATAATAGTAGAAATCCAATGAGTTTTGGACGTAGCAAGGCCAAAGCTGCTAACAAAGAAGATATCAAGGTACGATTCTCAGATGTTGCAGGTGCCGAGGAAGAAAAACAAGAATTAGTCGAAGTTGTTGAATTCCTAAAAGATCCAAAACGATTTACAAAACTTGGTGCGCGTATTCCTGCGGGTGTTCTTTTGGAGGGTCCTCCGGGAACAGGTAAGACTTTACTTGCTAAGGCGGTTGCTGGAGAAGCAGGCGTTCCATTCTTTAGCATCTCAGGATCAGACTTTGTAGAAATGTTTGTCGGAGTTGGTGCAAGTCGTGTTCGTTCACTTTTTGAGGATGCAAAAAAAGCAGCGCCAGCCATTATCTTTATCGATGAAATTGATGCTGTCGGTCGCCAACGTGGTGTCGGTCTCGGTGGAGGAAATGATGAACGTGAACAAACCCTGAACCAGCTCTTAATTGAAATGGATGGTTTTGAGGGAAATGAAGGAATTATTGTTATCGCTGCGACAAATCGTTCAGATGTCCTTGACCCTGCTCTACTACGCCCGGGACGTTTTGATAGAAAAGTCTTGGTTGGCCGTCCTGATGTTAAAGGTCGTGAAGCAATCTTGAAAGTTCACGCTAAAAATAAACCTCTGGCAGACGATGTTGATTTGAAACTAGTTGCCCAACAAACCCCAGGCTTTGTGGGAGCTGACTTAGAAAATGTTCTAAACGAGGCAGCCTTGGTTGCAGCCCGTCGCAACAAATCAATTATTGATGCTTCAGATATTGATGAGGCAGAGGACAGAGTAATTGCTGGACCATCTAAAAAAGATAAAACAGTATCACAAAGAGAACGTGAATTGGTTGCATATCACGAGGCTGGACATACCATTGTTGGTTTAGTCTTGTCAAATGCCCGTGTTGTTCATAAAGTTACCATTGTACCACGTGGACGTGCAGGTGGTTACATGATTGCACTTCCTAAAGAGGATCAAATGCTTCTATCTAAAGAAGACATGAAAGAGCAATTGGCAGGTTTGATGGGTGGTCGTGTAGCTGAGGAAATTATCTTTAATGTCCAAACGACAGGAGCTTCAAATGACTTTGAACAAGCTACACAGATGGCGCGTGCAATGGTCACTGAATACGGTATGAGTGAAAAACTAGGTCCAGTTCAATACGAGGGTAATCATGCTATGTTTGGTGCACAAAGTCCTCAAAAATCAATTTCAGAGCAAACAGCCTATGAGATTGATGAGGAAGTACGTTCATTATTAAATGAAGCACGGAACAAAGCAGCTGAAATTATCCAATCAAATCGTGAAACCCACAAACTGATTGCAGAAGCATTGTTGAAATACGAAACATTAGATAGTACACAAATTAAATCTCTTTACGAAACAGGAAAAATGCCTGAGAATGTAGAAGAGGAATCTCATGCCCTATCTTATGATGAAGTAAAATCAAAAATGAGTGAAGAAAAATAACCGCAGAGAGGCCATGCCTCTCTTTTTGTATGCAGTTGAGGCAACGAGAAATACAGAAGAGGAGAAGTAGATCAAAGGCTTGATGCATTTTGTTAAACTAAATGCAGAAAGGAGAGGTCTATGAATCTGAAAGAATTATACGAAGAAAGCAAGGGGATCGTTCATAAGTGCCGCAAAGAATACCATTTACATCTGTGGGAGAAAGAGGACTGGGATCAGGAGGGTATGATGTGCTTGTATGAGCTAGTGGACCACCATCCAGAGTTACTAGAGGGTGAACGTCACCGACTATATGTCTGCTTTAAAACCAAATTCCGAAATCGTATCTTGGACTACATCCGTAAACAGGAAAGTCACAAGCGCCGTTTCGATAAAGAACCCTATGAAGAGGTGAGCGAAATCAGTCATCGCCTAGGAGAAAAAGGACTGAGACTGGATGATTACTATCTCTTTCATGAACTTCTAAGGAATTACAGAGCAAGTCAGAGTAAAGAAAAACAAGAACAACTTGACCGTCTCATGGGAGGAGAGTGTTTCAAAGGACGCAAAGCACTCCTAGGAGAATTAAGAGTGGTATTGAGTGATTTTAGATAAACTGGAAATAGTCAAAAAAGATCTTGACAAAGAGGAAAAAGTAGGTATAATAGAAAGAGTTGAAAAGCTCAGGTCCGTTGGTCAAGGGGTTAAGACACCGCCTTTTCACGGCGGTAACACGGGTTCGAATC
>NZ_FNJT01000009.1:0-24053 GCF_900104285.1 Streptococcus sp. NLAE-zl-C503
CGTCACTATGTAGGATACGATGGTGTGCGGCAACCAAAACTAGATGGGAAGCAGAACAATGCTGCTTTAAAGACAGCACAAGATTATAATAGGATTCATTTGTCAAAAAAAAGAATTTATGAGATGTTAATTTATGAGGGTTTTAATAGTGCCACTGCACAATATGCTATTAATCATTTGCAAGCAGACTATAAGGCGAATGCCTTAGCTCAAGCAAGAGAATACCGAAAATATAACAATCTCTCAAAGACAGAAATTTATGAGAGGCTAACTTCTCCTTCTCTTAGAAAATTTACCAAAGAAGAAGCCAACTATGCCATTCAACATCTAGGGGATAAATAAGTTATTAATTATAAGATGTAACTTTTTCACGCAAACCTTTGCACAAAGTTGATGATTCTGTTATACTATATCTGTAAGCATTTTCAATTTAAAAGGAGAAGACGATGAGTCAAAAGATTATTGGGATTGACCTTGGTGGGACATCTGTTAAGTTCGCAATTTTAACTCAAGAAGGAGAAATCCAAGAAAAATGGTCTATCAAGACCAATATTTTGGACGAAGGAAGTCATATTGTAGACGATATGATTGAGTCTATTCAGCATCGTTTGGACTTGCTTGGATTGTCAGCTACGGATTTTCGAGGCATTGGAATGGGTTCACCTGGTGTGGTTGACCGTGAAAAAGGGACTGTTATTGGTGCCTACAACCTCAACTGGAAAACCCTTCAACCAATCAAAGAAAAGATTGAAAAAGCCTTGGGTATCCCATTCTTCATCGATAATGATGCCAACGTAGCTGCTCTTGGTGAGCGCTGGATGGGTGCTGGTGACAACCAACCGGACGTTGTCTTTATGACACTTGGTACTGGTGTTGGTGGCGGTATCGTCGCAGAAGGAAAACTGCTCCACGGTGTTGCTGGTGCAGCAGGTGAGCTTGGCCATATCACTGTTGACTTTGACCAACCAATCGCTTGTACTTGTGGTAAGAAAGGCTGTCTTGAGACAGTTGCTTCTGCGACAGGGATTGTTAACTTGACACGTCGTTACGCTGATGAATACGAAGGCGATGCGACCTTGAAACGCTTGATCGACGACGGTGAAGAAGTAACAGCTAAGACTGTTTTTGATCTTGCAAAAGAAGGAGACGATCTTGCCTTGATCGTTTACCGTAACTTCTCACGTTACTTGGGAATCGCTTGTGCCAATATCGGCTCCATCCTCAATCCATCAACAATCGTAATCGGTGGAGGTGTGTCAGCTGCAGGAGAATTCCTTCTACAAGGTGTTCAAAAAGTGTACGATGAAAATACCTTCCCACAAGTACGCACAACAACTAAATTAGCTCTTGCAACTCTAGGAAATGACGCTGGAGTAATCGGAGCGGCATCGCTTGTATTGCAATAAGATAATAAAAGGGGAAAAACACTACTTTAAAGCTAGTAATTTTCCTCCTTTCTTTTTTTATGCTATACTAGTTAAGACTATAAATGAGGTGAGAGTAAATGACAAAAGCAGATACGATTTTTAAAGAAAATATTGAACGAATCCTCAAAGATGGCGTCTTTTCTGAACAAGCACGTCCCAAGTACAAGGATGGGACTGTTGCCAACTCCAAGTACGTAACGGGTGCCTTTGCTGAGTATGATTTGTCAAAGGGTGAATTTCCCATTATAACCCTACGTCCCATTGCGATCAAATCTGCCATCAAGGAAGTTCTCTGGATTTACCAAGACCAGTCAAATAGCCTAGAAGTGCTAAATAGCAAGTACAATGTTCACTACTGGAATGACTGGGAAGTGGGAGATACGGGAACCATCGGTGAGCGCTACGGGGCTGTGGTTAAGAAGCATGATATCATCAACAAAATCCTCAAGCAGTTGGAGGCTAACCCTTGGAACCGTCGAAATATCATCTCTCTCTGGGATTACCAAGCTTTTGAGGAGACAGACGGCCTCCTTCCATGCGCCTTTCAGACCATGTTTGATGTACGGAGAGTAGATGGGGAAATTTATCTGGATGCGACGTTGACCCAGCGTTCTAATGATATGCTGGTGGCTCACCACATCAATGCTATGCAGTATGTAGCTCTACAGATGATGATTGCCAAGCATTTTGGTTGGAAGGTTGGAAAGTTCTTTTACTTCATCAACAACCTCCATATCTATGATAATCAGTTTGAACAAGCTCAGGAATTGCTTGGTCGTGAGCCGTCAAACTGTCAACCACGTTTGGTCTTGAATGTGCCAGATGGGACCAATTTCTTTGATATCAAAGCAGAAGACTTTGAGTTGGTGGATTATGAACCTGTCAAGCCGCAATTGAAGTTTGATTTGGCTATTTAATAACAACAAAAGAAGTTGAGATTTCTCAACTTCTTTTGTTGCTTAATGTGATACGCGACGGCGAGCTGCTTTTTTGCGGTTTTCTTCGATGAAAGCTGCTTTTTGCTCTTCTGGCTCAATCACTTTCTTTTTAATTGCGTATACTGCACCTGCAACGGCAGCGACAGTTCCTGCGACACCTGTTACAAGACCTTTAGCGAATCCTTTAGCCATGAGTCTTCCTCCTTTATCTTCCCGATCAGCCAGGCTCCTTAAGTGGTAGCATTTTTCTGACTGACCTTTTTGTGATATAATAATAGTAACGAAAAAATGGGAATTTTTCAAGGAAAAAAGATGAAAATAAAAATAATTGTAATTGTTGGACCGACTGCTGTTGGAAAGACAGCCCTTGCTATTGAAGTAGCCAAGCGCTTTGGTGGAGAGGTGGTCAGTGGTGACAGTCAGCAAGTTTACAGAGGGTTAGATATTGGGACGGCCAAGGCTAGCCCAGAGGAGCAGGCAACTGTCCCCCATCACTTAATTGATGTCAGAGAGATGACCGAGTCTTACTCGGCTTTTGATTTTGTTTCAGAAGCTAAGAAGGCTATTGAGGATATTCAGAGACGTGGCAAGCTTGCTATTATCGCTGGTGGAACTGGGCTTTATATCCAGAGCTTGCTTGAAGGCTATCATCTAGGTGGGGAAACACCTCATGAGGAGATTGTAGCCTATCGAGCTAGTTTAGAGCATTATTCAGATGAAGAATTAGCCCATCTCGTGAAGCAAGCAGGCCTTGAAATTCCTCAGTTTAATCGTCGTCGTGCCAAGCGTGCCTTGGAGATTGCCCATTTTGGTCAGGATTTGGAAAATCAAGAGACCTTGTATGAACCATTGATTATCTGCCTGGATGATGAACGCAGTCAGCTTTACGAACGTATCAACAACCGAGTGGATCTGATGTTTGAGGCTGGGCTTTTGGATGAGGCCAAGTGGCTTTTTGACCATTACCCTAATGCGCAGGCTGCTAAAGGAATTGGCTACAAGGAACTATTTCCATATTTCCGTGGGGAGCAGACTCTCGAGGAAGCCAGCGAGAGTCTCAAACAGGCGACTCGTCGTTTTGCTAAGCGCCAACTGACCTGGTTCCGTAATCGCATGCAGGTGACCTTTTATCAGATCGGAGAGTCTGGCGTGAAGGAGCACATTCTAAGCCAGATTGAGGAGTTTTTAGATGATTGAAACAGAGAAAAAAGAGGAACGAGTCCTGCTCATCGGTGTGGAATTGCAGGGCATGGACAATTTTGACCTCTCCATGGAAGAGTTGGCCAGTCTGGCTAAGACAGCTGGGGCAGTGGTAGTAGATAGTTACAGACAAAAACGTGAAAAATATGATTCCAAGACTTTTGTTGGCTCGGGTAAGTTGGAAGAAATTGCGCGGATGGTGGATGCAGAAGAAATTACTACTGTCATTGTCAACAACCGTCTGACACCACGGCAAAATGTCAATCTAGAGGAAGTTCTCGGGGCCAAGGTTATTGATCGTATGCAGCTGATTTTGGATATTTTTGCCATGCGGGCTCGAAGCCATGAAGGCAAACTCCAAGTCCACCTTGCCCAACTCAAGTATCTCTTGCCTCGCTTGGTTGGTCAGGGGATTATGCTTAGTCGTCAGGCTGGGGGAATTGGTTCTCGTGGACCTGGTGAAAGCCAGCTAGAACTGAACCGACGTAGTGTTCGCAATCAAATCACGGACATTGAACGCCAGCTCAAGGTGGTTGAGAAGAATCGGGCGACAGTCAGAGAAAAACGTTTGGAGTCGAGTACTTTTAAGATTGGCTTGATTGGTTACACTAATGCCGGAAAATCGACTATTATGAATACTTTAACCAGCAAGACCCAGTATGAGGCGGACGAGCTCTTCGCGACTCTAGATGCGACGACTAAGAGTATTCATCTAGGGGGTAATCTTCAGGTGACCTTGACTGATACCGTCGGCTTTATCCAAGATTTGCCGACAGAGTTGGTGTCCAGTTTCAAGTCAACCTTGGAAGAAAGCAAGCATGTGGACCTTCTGGTTCATGTTATTGATGCCAGCAATCCTTACCACGAGGAGCATGAAAAAACAGTTCTGTCCATCATGAAAGACTTGGATATGGAAGATATTCCTCGCCTGACCCTTTATAATAAAGCGGATTTGGTGGAGAATTTTACGCCGACCCAAACGCCGTATGCTCTTATTTCGGCAAAGTCTGAGGATAGTCGTGAGAACTTGCAAGCTTTATTGCTAGATAAGATTAAGGAAATTTTTGAAGCATTTACTCTGCGCGTGCCTTTTTCTAAGTCCCACAAGATTCATGATTTGGAAAGTGTAGCGATTCTGGAAGAGCGCGATTATCAGGATGACGGGGAAGTCATTACAGGCTACATTTCGGAGAAAAATAAATGGAGGTTAGAAGAATTTTATGACTGATATCAAAACTTTGGCTCTAAAGTATGGAGGTTATACAAGTCTGGATAAGGTCTATCTGGATCAGTTTCTAGCTGGTAAAACAGAGCAGGAGCAACTAGCTCTCATCACACCTCCGCCGAGTGTAGTCAATGCCTACTTTGCTGAACTCTACCAGAAAAAGAGTCCTCAAGCTGCGACGGATTATTTTGCAGAACTCAGTCATGAACTGAACCTCTACAATCCTGAGCCAAGTTTCACCTTTGAAAACAAGCCTTTTATTCGCCTCAATCTCTCAGGAAAGTCTTTTGGCTTTTGCTATGAGGAAGAAAGTCTTGGACGGATTTTCTCAGAAACTGAGGAAGCAATCACAACTGACTTGCTCTTTGAAATTGCTCAGATTTTCCCCCATCAGCTAGTCTATGAGGAGTCGGACAAGATTTACATGAAGGCTGTCGGGGACGAGGAAGTTGTTAATGTAGAAAATCTCACAGCTTTAACGGATTTGGAAACCTTGGCAGATGATCGCAAGCGTCTCAAAGGATACAGCCAAGAGGATCTACTGCAAGCAGCTAGAGCTTTTTCTGGCAAGCGCTATTTCCGATCGGAAAACCGCACGGCCATGTTATATATTGATTAATTAGAAAGTATCAAATGGATATTCAATTTTTAGGAACGGGGGCTGGTCAGCCCTCTAAAGCCCGCAACGTTTCAAGCCTCGCCCTGAAACTCTTGGACGAGATTAACGAAGTCTGGCTCTTTGACTGTGGTGAAGGAACGCAAAATCGCATTCTGGAAACCACGATCCGACCACGTAAGGTCAGCAAAATCTTTATCACTCACTTGCACGGAGACCATATCTTTGGCTTGCCAGGATTTCTCTCTAGCCGTGCCTTTCAGGCTAATGAGGAGCAGACAGATTTGGACATCTATGGACCTCAAGGGATTAAGTCATTTGTCTTAACCAGTCTTCGTGTGTCCGGTTCTCGTCTGCCTTATCGCATTCATTTTCATGAGTTTGACCAAGATTCTCTAGGGAAAATCCTTGAGACCGATAAATTCACTGTGTATGCAGAGGAGCTGGACCACACTATTTTCTGTGTTGGTTATCGTGTCATGCAAAAGGACTTAGAAGGTACCTTGGATGCTGAAAAACTCAAGGCTGCTGGTGTTCCGTTCGGCCCTCTTTTTGGAAAAATCAAAAACGGTCAGGATGTTGTTCTGGATGATGGGACTGAAATCAAGGCAGCAGACTATATCTCAGCTCCCCGTCCGGGTAAGATTATCACCATTCTTGGTGACACCCGAAAAACCAATGCCAGTGTGCGTCTAGCTGTCAATGCTGATGTCCTAGTCCATGAGTCCACTTATGGCAAGGGTGATGAAAAAATTGCCCGCAATCACGGTCACTCAACCAATATGCAAGCTGCACAAGTAGCGGCAGAAGCAGGAGTCAAACGCCTCTTGCTCAACCATATCAGTGCCCGCTTCCTCTCAAAAGATATTAGTCAACTTAAGAAAGATGCGGCAACTGTTTTTGAAAATGTCCATGTGGTCAAAGACTTGGAAGAAGTGGAAATCTAAAAGATTGAAAAAGGATAAGTATGCGAACAATTCTCATTACAGGTGCTAGCGGTGGCTTAGCCCAAGAAATGGTAAAACTTTTGCCAGATGACCAACTGATTCTGCTAGGTAGAAATAAGGAAAAACTAGGACAACTCTATGGAAATCATCCCCATGTGGAATTGATTGAAATCGACATTACTGATGACTCAGCCCTAGAAGCTCTGGTAGCTGACCTCTATCTCCGTTATGGTAAAATTGATGTCTTAATCAACAATGCTGGCTATGGAATTTTTGAAGACTTTGATCAGATTTCTGATCAAGACATTCACCAGATGTTCGAGGTCAATACCTTTGCCCTGATGAACCTGTCTCGTCGTCTTGGAGCTCGCATGAAAGAAAACCGAAAAGGCCATATCATCAATATTGTCAGCATGGCAGGTTTGATTGCAACAGCTAAGTCTAGCCTATACTCAGCGACAAAGTTTGCGGCTATTGGATTTTCAAATGCGCTGCGCCTCGAACTGACGCCCTATGGTGTCTATGTAACGACGGTTAATCCAGGACCGATTCGTACTGCCTTTTTTGACCAGGCAGACCCAGATGGCAGCTACCTCAAGTCGGTTGACCGCTTTCTCTTAGAACCAGGTGCGGTTGCTAAAAAGATTGTTAAGTATATAGGAAAAAACAAACGAGAACTCAATCTTCCTTTTTTGCTCAATTTAGCCCACAAATCTTATACCCTCTTTCCCAAATTAGCTGATAAGTTGGCAGGGGGAATCTTTAACTATAAGTAAAAAAGGTTCCTTTTGTAAGGAACTTTTTTATGATATTTTACTGAGTGTCAAAAATTGTTCGTTTTTGTTCTAAATCTACATTCACTTTTTTCGAATCTTCTACAAATTTTAGAAAAAACAATCAAAAATATGATTTTTTGTGTTTAGGGTATTGAAATTTCCTATATTATTTTATAAAATAAGGGTAAAAGGCTATGAAAAAGTAATACGCTTACAAATAAATGGAAGCGGTTACTAAAGGGAGGGTTTTATGGAAAAAGGCCATTGGAATCGTAAAAGAGTCTACAGCATTCGTAAGTTTGCCGTAGGCGCTTGCTCTGTCATGATTGGAACCTGTGCGGTTCTATTTGGAGGAAGTGTCATTGGAGAGTCACCAGTTTTCGCGGATGAAACTCCTATCACCCACACTGTGGAACAAGCAAAAGAGGAAAGTCCGGCAGTGGAGGAAAAAGAAGATCAAACTGCAGCAGAGCACAAGGATGTTGCAAGTGTCGACCAAAGTCAAGCTGCACCAATTGAAGCAAGCAAACCAGAGGTGAAAGAAGCTGAACCTGTAGCTCCAAAAGAGGAGAAAGCATCTCTAAAACCTGAAGAAACAGCTCCAAAGGTAGAATCTCAAGCTTCAAGTCAAGAAAAGCCTGTCAAGGAAGAGTTGAAAGCTGCGACAAATGAAGAAGTGAATCAAATGATTGAAGATAGAAAAGTGAATTTTAATCAAAATTGGCACTTTAAACTCAATGCGAACCCTAAAGAAGCTGTGAAATCAGATGCTGACGTATCAACATGGCAAAAATTGGATCTCCCACACGACTGGAGTATCTTTAACGATTTTGACCATCAGTCACCTGCCCAAAACGAGGGTGGACAGCTCAATGGTGGTGAAGCTTGGTATCGCAAGACCTTTAAACTTGATGAAAAAGATCTCAAGAAAAATGTTCGAGTGACCTTTGATGGTGTCTATATGGACTCTCAAGTCTATGTCAATGGCCAGTTAGTGGGACATTATCCAAATGGTTATAACCAGTTCTCATATGATATTACCAAATACCTTCACAAAGATGGTCGTGAGAATGTGATTGCTGTCCATGCGGTTAACAAACAACCAAGTAGCCGTTGGTACTCAGGTAGTGGTATCTACCGTGATGTGACCTTGCAAGTGACAGATAAGGTTCATGTTGAGAAAAATGGAACAACTATCTTAACACTAAAACTTGAACAACAGCAACATGGCAAGGTTGAAACTCATGTAGCCAGCAAAATCGTCAATACAGATGATAAAGACCATGAACTTGTGGCAGAATATCAAATCGTTGAACGTGGCGGTCAGGCTGTAACAGGCGTGGTTCGTACAGCAAGTCGTACCTTGAAAGCACATGAATCAACAAGTCTTGATGCGATTTTAGAAGTTGAAAAACCAAAACTCTGGACAGTTTTAAATGACAAACCTGCCTTGTACGAATTGATTACACGTGTTTACCGCGATGGCCAGTTGGTTGATGCCAAGAAGGATTTGTTTGGTTACCGTTACTATCACTGGACTCCAAATGAAGGTTTCTCTTTGAATGGTGAACGCATTAAATTCCATGGTGTTTCTTTGCACCATGACCACGGAGCACTTGGAGCAGAAGAAAACTATAAGGCAGAATACCGTCGTCTCAAACAAATGAAGGAGATGGGTGTTAATGCCATCCGTACAACTCATAACCCTGCAAGTCCACAGACCTTGCAAATAGCTGCAGAACTTGGTTTGCTGGTTCAGGAAGAGGCCTTTGATACGTGGTATAATGGCAAGAAACCATATGACTACGGGCGTTTCTTTGAAAAAGATGCTACTCACCCAGAAGCTAGAAAAGGTGAAAAATGGTCTGACTACGATCTTCGTACCATGGTCGAAAGAGACAAAAATAACCCAGCTGTCTTCATGTGGTCTATCGGAAATGAAATCGGTGAAGCCAACGGTGATGCACACTCACTTGCAACGGTTAAACGCTTAGTAAAAGTGATTAAAGATGTTGATAAGACTCGTTATGTTACTATGGGAGCAGATAAGTTCCGTTTCGGTAATGGTAGTGGTGGACATGAGAAAATTGCCGATGAACTGGATGCGGTTGGATTCAACTATTCCGAAGACAACTACAAGAAACTTCGTGCGAAACATCCAAAATGGTTGATTTACGGTTCAGAAACATCTTCAGCAACCCGTACACGCGGTAGCTACTATCGTCCTGAAAGTGAATTGAAACATAGTAACGGACCTGAACGTAACTACGAACAGTCTGACTATGGTAATGACCGAGTTGGCTGGGGTAAAACGGCGACAGATTCATGGACTTTTGACCGTGACAATGCTGGCTATGCTGGACAGTTTATCTGGACAGGTACGGACTATATTGGTGAGCCTACGCCATGGCATAACCAAAACCAAACTCCCGTTAAGAGCTCTTACTTTGGTATCGTAGATACAGCCGGTATTCCAAAGCATGACTTCTATCTCTACCAAAGCCAATGGGTTTCTGTCAAGAAGAAACCAATGGTTCACCTCCTTCCTCACTGGAACTGGGAAAATAGAGAATTGGCATCGAAAGTCGAAGATGCAGACGGAAAAATCCCAGTCCGTGCTTACTCAAACGCTGCAAGCGTAGAATTGTTCTTGAACGGTCAATCTATCGGAGTTAAGACCTTCAACAAAAAACAAACCAGCGATGGACGGACTTATCAAGAAGGTGCAAATGCTAAGGAACTCTATCTTGAGTGGAAAGTTGCTTACCAACCAGGTACCTTGGAAGCTGTAGCTCGCGATGAAGCTGGAAAAGAAATTGCACGTGACAAGATTACCACTGCAGGTCAACCAGCAGGTGTTCGTCTTGTCAAGGAAGAACACGCAATCGCAGCAGATGGAAAAGACTTAACCTACATCTACTATGAAATCGTTGACAGTCAAGGAAATGTAGTACCAACTGCCAATAATCTGGTTCGCTTCCAATTGCATGGACAAGGTCAACTGGTCGGTGTCGATAATGGGGAACAAGCCAGTCGTGAACGCTATAAGGCGCAACCAGATGGTTCTTGGATTCGCAGAGCCTTTAACGGTAAAGGGGTTGCCATTGTCAAATCAACTGAACAAGCAGGTAAATTCACACTAACAGCTCATTCAGATCTCTTGAAATCTGGTCAAGTAACTGTCTTTACTGGTAAGAAGGAAGGACAAGAAAAGACTGTTTTAGGTACAGAAGTACCAAAAGTGCGTACTGTTATCGAGAAAGAACCAAAAATGCCGAAGACCGTCGCTTTTGTCTACAGTGATGGCAGTCGTGAAAAACGTCCAGTAACATGGTCTTCTGTTGATGTGAGCCAAGCTGGAGTTGTGACAGTTAAAGGCATGGCAGACGGACGTGAAGTAGAGGCTCGTGTTGAGGTTCTAGCAATTGCGAAAGAACTACCAACAGTTAAACGTGTTGCTCCAGGAACAGATTTGAATGCTGTTGATAAATACGTTTCTATCGCTGTAACAGATGGAAGCGTTCAAGAATACGAAGTTGATAAGTGGGAGATTGCGGAAGCAGATAAAGCTAAACTTTCAGTTGCTGGATCACGTATTCAAATGACTGGTCAATTAGGAGGCGAAACCGTACATGCTACTCTTGTAGTAGAAG
This sequence comes from Streptococcus sp. NLAE-zl-C503, assembly GCF_900104285.1. Lineage (NCBI taxonomy): Bacteria > Bacillati > Bacillota > Bacilli > Lactobacillales > Streptococcaceae > Streptococcus > Streptococcus sp. NLAE-zl-C503. The sequence goes on from NZ_FNJT01000009.1 coordinate 10,783, forward strand.
AAGGCAATCCTGCAGCACCTGTAGTGCCAACTGTAAGTGTTGGTGATGAAACCGTTACAGACCTTACTAGTCAACATCCAATGCAATACCGCACTCTTGCTTATGGAGCCCAATTGCCAGAAGTCGCGGCTAGTGCTAAAAATGCAACTGTTACAGTCCTTCAAGCAAGTACAGCAAACGGTATGCGTGCAAGCATCTTTGTTCAACCAAATGATGGTGGTCCTCTTCAAACTTATGCAATTCAATTCCTTGAAGAAGCACCAAAAATTGACCGCCTGAGCCTACAAGTGGAGCAAGCTGACGGTCTCAAAGAAGACCAAACAGTGAAATTGTCTGTTCTCGCTCACTATCAAGACGGAACACAAGCAGTTTTACCAGCAGATAAAGTGAACTTCTCTACAAGTGGTGAAGGGGAAGTCGCAGTTCGTAAAGGAATGCTTGAGTTGCACAAGCCAGGATCAGTCACTCTCAAAGCGGAATATGAGGGGGCTAAAGGTCAAGTTGAACTCACTATCCAAGCCAACACTGAGAAGAAGGTTGCGCAATCTATCCGTCCAGTAAACGTAGTAACAGACTTGCATCAAGAACCTACTCTTCCAACAACAGTAACTGTTGAGTATGACAAAGGTTTCCCTAAAGCCCACAAAGTTACATGGCAAGCTATTCCAAAAGAAAAACTAGACCATTATCAAATATTTGAAGTGCTAGGTAAAGTTGAAGGGATTAACCTTGAAGCGCGTGCTAAAGTCTCTGTAGAAGGCATCGTTTCAGTTGAAGAAGTCAGTGTGACGACACCAATCGCAGAATCACCACAATTACCAGAAAGTGTTCGTACCTACGATTCAAATGGTCACGTTTCATCAGCTAAGGTTACATGGGATGCGATTCGTCCAGAGCAATACGCCAAGGAAGGTGTCTTTACAGTCACTGGTCGCCTAGAAGGTTCACAATTAACTACCAAACTTCATGTTCGTGTGTCTGCTCAAACTGAGCAGGGAGCAAATATTTCTGACCAATGGACAGGTTCAGAATTGCCACTGGCCTTTGCTTCAGACTCCAATCCAAGCGACCCTGTTTCAAACGTCAACGATAAATTGATTTCCTTTAATGACCGACCAGCCAACCGTTGGACGAACTGGAATCGTAGTAATCCAGAAGCTTCAGTTGGTGTTCTATTTGGAGATTCAGGTATCTTGAGCAAACGTTCGGTTGATAACTTAAGTGTCGGATTCCACGAAGACCATGGGGTAGGTGCACCGAAGTCTTATGTGATTGAGTATTATGTCGGTAAGACCGTTCCGACAGCTCCTAAAAACCCTAGCTTTGTAGGCAATGAAGAACATGTCTTTAACGATCCAGCTAATTGGAAACCTGTTACCAATCTAAAAGCCCCAGCTCAACTCAAGGCTGGAGAAATGAATCACTTTAGCTTTGATAAAGTTGAGACCTATGCGGTTCGCATTCGTATGGTTCGACTTGATAGCAAGAAAGGAACGTCTATCACAGAAGTACAAATCTTTGCGAAACAAGTCGCAGCAGCCAGACAAGGACAAACAAGAATCCAAGTTGACGGCAAAGATTTAGCAAACTTTAACCCTGATTTGACAGACTACTACCTTGAGTCTGTAGATGGAAAAGTTCCTGCAGTAACAGCAAGTGTTAGCAACAATGGTCTTGCGACGGTCGTTCCAAGCCTTCGTGAAGGTGAGCCAGTTCGTGTTATCGCTAAGGCTGAAAATGGTGATATCTTAGGAGAATACCGTCTACACTTTACAAGCAATAAAGACTTACTCTCTCGTAAACCAGTTGCTGCGGTCAAACAAGCTCGCTTGTTGCAACTAGGGCAACCACTTGAATTACCAACTAAGGTTCCGGTTTATTTCACAGGTAAAGACGGTTACGAAACAAAAGACTTGGCAGTTGAATGGGAAGAAGTTCCAGCAGAAAAGCTGACAAAAGCAGGTCAATATACCGTTCGAGGCCATGTCCTAGGTAGTGATCTTGTTGCTGAGTTCACTGTACGAGTGACGGACAAACTTGGTGAGGCTCTCTCAAACAACCCTAACTATGATGAAAACAGTAACCAAGCCTTTGCTTCTGCAACTAATGATATTGATCCAAGTTCACATGACCGTGTAGACTATATCAATGATGGAGACCACAATGAAAATCGTCGTTGGACAAACTGGTCTCCAACACCATCTTCTAATCCAGAAGTATCAGCAGGTGTAATCTTCCGTGAAAATGGCAAGATTGTCGAACGGACTGTTGCGCAAGCCAAACTTCACTTCTTTGCAGATAGTGGAACGGATGCGCCATCTAAACTCGTTTTGGAACGCTATATTGGTCCAGACTTTGAAGTGCCTACCTACTATTCAAACTACCAAGCCTACGAATCAGGCCATCCATTCAACAATCCAGATAACTGGGAATCTGTTCCTTATCGTGCGGATAAAGATATTGAAGCTGGTGATGAAATCAACGTAACATTTAAAGCCGTGAAAGCCAAAGCCATGAGATGGCGCATGGAGCGTAAGGCTGATAAGAGTGGTGTTGCGATGATTGAGATGACCTTCCTTGCACCAAGCGAATTGCCTCAAGAAAGCACTCAATCGAAGATTCTTGTAGATGGAAAAGAACTTCCTGATTTCGCTGAAGATCGTCAAGACTACCAAATCACCTATAAAGGTCAACGTCCAAAAGTGACCGTTCAAGAAAGCAATCAAGTAGCTTCAACAGTTGTAGATGGTGGTGATGATAGTCTTCCAGTACTTGTTCGCCTCGTTTCAGAAAGTGGGAAACAAGTCAAGGAATACCGTATCCAGTTAACCAAGGAAAAACCAGTTTCTGAGAAAACAGCTCCTGCCATTCAAGAAGAGAATCCAAGTCTTGAGGTTGTCGAAAAGGAACTTGCCTTCCAGACTGTTGAAAAAGAAGATTCAAGTCTATATGTAGGTGAAAGCCGTGTAGAACAAGAAGGACAAGTTGGTAAGGAACGCATTCTTACATCTGTTAGTCCAGACGGAACTCGTGAAGAGAAACTCCGTGAAGTGATCCAGGCTCCTGTTAACCGGGTTCTTCTCGTTGGAACTAAACGTGGTACGGCTCGACCACTTGATGGTGTCAGAGATTTGGTTCATCACAAACCAGAACTCCTAGTGGAAGAAGAGGCAATTGATTTCAAAGTTCAAGAACGTAAGACTGACAAACTTTATGTTGGTGAAAGTCGTGTTCTTCAAGAAGGTCAAAAAGGTGTTCGTGTCCACCTAGTAGAAGTCGAAAACGGTAAGCGTACATCGAAAGAAACCTTTGATAAGATAGTTGCGCAAGATCGTATCGTGGAAGTAGGAACTAAACGTGGTACGGCTCAACCGCTTGATGGTGTCAAAGATTTGGTTCATCACAAGCCAGAGCTCCTAGTGGAAGAAGAGGCAGTTGATTTCCAAGTTCAAGAACGTAAGAACGATAAACTTCCAGTAGGGCAAACTCGTGTGATCCAAGAAGGCCAAAAAGGTGTTCGTGTCCACCTAGTAGAAGTCGAAAACGGTAAGCGTACATCGAAAGAAACCTTTGATAAGGTAGCAGCACAAGATCGTATCGTGGAAGTGGGAACTGCTGTAGCACAAGAAGAACTAAACCCACAAGTTCCTGTCAATCCAGATGCGCACCAACTGGCTCAAACAGGAGCACAATCTCAAGAAGAAAAAGCGACACAAACTGAAAAAGGTCACCTTCCAAACACAGGAAGTGAGTCTCAGGTGACAGCTTTAGCAGCAGGATTGGCTATCTTGGGCTTAGGTGCAGGCCTTGCAGCTACTACTCGCAAAAAAGAAGATTAAGTTTAGTTACAAGCTAAACTGAACAGGAAAAGGCCAGAGTGACGCTCTGGTCTTTTTCGTCTGAGTTGTAATAGTAAATAAATGTTTAGAATAGTCAATCCTATTCCAAATGGATTTTGTTCAAAATTCATAAAGTGCCCTTCACACTTATAAAAAGAGAGGTCGTGTTTGAAAATAATTGATAAATATGCTACAATAGTAGGCACTGGTAATTTTTATAAATGATTTTTTAATGAGAAAAATCGGATAAAATCCATTCAACTTTCGAAAGATCATGATCAGATGAGAAAGCGTAAAATTCCTTACCTTTCAGAGATTTGGTATGGGAATGGTTTTTTAGATGTTAATCATGGTGACAGAGTTGATATACTTATAAAAATTTTAAGGATTAAGTAAATCCGTTTATGCATTTGATATGTTCAAATAGAAAAAATGGAAGAACAGGTGTTCTCACATGACAATATTCAAGGATAGAAGAGAAGCTCCAAGTAGATTTACACTCATGAGGTGCTCCTGTATTTCGTAGGTGAAATATCATGGTAAGCCAGTTAATCCTATCTTGATTATCAGTGGGATGAGCCTGTTTTCTTGAGTTGTCTTGCTGTTACGATGGTGCATGAACATTGCTAGAAAATGATCGCAAGACTTGCTAAATATAAAGAATAAAGGATGACAGATGAAACATTTCGGTCTTAAGAAACAGAAACGAACAAGTATTTTTTTCCGAAGAGCAATTTTTACAATTTTGATCATTGCGATCTATTTACTTGGTCGCCATATTTTACTTCCAGGATACAATGGCAATACAGGTTTTTCACAAATAACTGAGCAAAATCCCTTGGCCTATTTGTATTCCTTGGCAGGAGTAGATGTCTCTCAGATTTCCATGTTTTCTCTGGGATTAGGTCCATGGATTACGACGATGATTGTCTGGCAGGTCATCAACTTGAATAAAAGTTGGAATATCCAGTCCTGGTCATTGAAAAAAGCGGATTTTGTGCAAAAGATTCTCACTTTGATTTTTTCCGTGTTACAGGGGATAGCTGTTATGTACACGGCTCGTTCGGAAAATGGACGCTTTTTGCTTCTTGTAGATGATTGGATTTATAATATGGCTGTACTAGCAACTGTTGTAGCAGGAAGCTTTGTTATTATCTGGTTGGCTGGTTTGAATGTTAGCAAGGGAGTAGGCGGGCAGACAATTATTATTATTTCAGGAATTCTGCTACAATTTGCTAACCAATTAGTGGTATTGATAGGACAATCTGTTTTTTCTAAAGAAGGATTAGCCTTTCTAGTAGGTGCGGCGATCTCATTTTTGCTCTTGGGCTATATTGCCGTGGTCTGCGAGAGAGCTGAAATTCGTTTGCCTCTAAATCGAGTCATGCTAAGTAGTCGTTACTACGGCAAATCTTACCTCCCTATCAAATTTCTTCCCTCTGGGGGAATGCCTATTATGTATGCCTCGAGTGTTATTATGTTGCTTCAGTTGGTATTAGACTGGTTTGGACATGGTTTTACAAAAAATTTTGGTAGTTTATTTGACTTTACAAAACCCCTAAGTTTAGCCTTTTACCTGCTTGCTATCTATCTTCTTGCAATTTTATTTGCCTATATCAACTTAGAACCAGAAGAAACAGCGAAACGATTACAACGTCAAGGAGAATACTTAGATTATATCCAGCCTGGGAAAGCAACTTTAAAAGTTTTGAAACATTACATTTCCTTACAATCTAATGTAGGAGCACTCTACCTGATCGTTTTTATTGGTTTACCCTATTTCATTAATTTCTTCCTACCTCTTCCAAATTTGCTTTTGACTATACCAAGTACATTGATCATTTTAGTCAGTATGCTCTTGCCTTTGCATGAAGAAATACGTATCTTGAGAATTGGGACTTACTACCACAAAGAATTAGAATTTAAAGGAGAATAGAGGGATATGTTTTACTTTGTACCATCTTGGTATAGACAAGATCGGAAATGGTATTCTACCACCCTGCCTTTCTATTACGTGTCTAAAAATATGATGTTTGATGATGCGGTGAATTTGCTGCGAATGTTTCAGCAATCAGGAGAGGCAAATACCACTCTGATTTTGAACTATTCACCACATATTCGAACCTTTCTTTATCAGCAAAGAATATTGCCAGAAACTGTATGGAATCTATTTGATACCATACAAGGTTTGACGGATGTATCTGTACGTAAAATTCGTCTGGAAGATATTAAATGGCCTCAAGGAGTAGAATTCTTCTATACTCCTTTTATGATTGAGGTATATTTAAATCAAGAACACTATGCTAAAATTAACTTTTCGCAAACAGGTAATTTCTTTGATATTACTTATTTTGAGGGTGGGCAGACAAATCATCAGTTAATTTTTGATGATCGTGGATTTGTTTCAAGTATCATCTATTTTGAAAATGATCAACCTTACTACCAAGATTATTTAAATTTACAAGGCACATGGCAGTTTAGGGAATTTTTGGGCACAGAAAATCATCAAGTGCTTATTAACCCTGAGGCGCAGGCTACATTTGCAAAAGAAGTTTACCGAGATATCGAAGAATTGATCAATGAAAAACTAGATCAGTATCTAACTTCTGCGCTAACCAAGGATGATACGATTGTGATTTCGTCAGATGTGCAGCACAATCACTTTTTCCAAAAGATTAAGGAAAACCATCATGTTATCTTGTCTTTTTTTGGAGATCGCTATCCAATTACAAACCAGGAGCAGCTGCTAACGGATTTGACAGACACGCCGTTCTTCGTTGTTGATAGTTTAAATAAAATTGAAACGATAGCCGCTAATGTTGATCTAGAACAGTTGCCGGGATTTTATGAGATTCCGCCTTATGACACTCATCTAAACCTAGGGCATAGTCAAAGAAAAAAAGAGTTGATTGTTTACGTCAATTACGACAATCTACCAGCGGATCAAATTCAATATGTGTTTACGACTTTGTTTGAAATGATGTTGAAAAATGAATGGATTGACTTGCTGGTTGGAACACAAAGTCAGGATTTTGGTCGAGAGGCCTATATAAAACAGGTACTAGAAAGCTATCGATCTCTTAAGCCAGAATATGAACAAGAATTGATTTTTGTTGATAAAGAGAAGAGAGCGAGAGGTGAGAACCGAGTTCTTGATGATGAAGAGGAGATTGTTCGCGAACGGATTGATATTGAGACCATTCATAGCGATAGCGATTTGATTAAAGTTCTGAAGTACGTTCGTATTATACTAGATTTGGGAACTCCAGCTGATGTGTTGACTCAAATCGCTGGCATTAGTGGAGGGATCCCTCAGGTTAACTTGTATAGTTCTTCTTATGTGAAGCATGGAGAAAATGGTTGGATTCTAGATGATATTTCAGATTTTGAAGAGGCACTCTTATACTACCTCACAAACTTAGAACATTGGAATCAATCTCTAGTTCACTCAGTCAAGAAGATTGAACAGTATACAAGGGGTGAGATTGTCGATATGTGGAAAAATACCATAAAGGAATTAAAAGGAAATGAAAAAAATTAGTGTTTTGCAAATTGCTGATGAAAATTGGCAGGAGCAATATGAAATTCCTAGTAATATAAAATGGACATTTGTCAAACCAGAAGACATCGTCTCTTTATTGCCAGAAGATATCGGGATCTTAAATAGAGAAGTTGAGGCGGAAAACGGGAAAAAAAAGAAGAAAAAAGTAGACAGACCGTTTGATGTCGTGTTAGTAGATACTGCTGAATATTTAGAGTATGTCACTATCTTGGATCAGAAAATTCAGGTTTACCGTCTGTTCTATCATGAGCGTTGTCAAATCACTACAAAAACGTTGGAACGATTTCTTTTGCGCAAAAAAGCTGTGAAAACAAATTTTGAAAATCCAGAGCAGATGCTACATATATTTTCGCGTGGTTTTTTCTCTAAGCAAAATGGAACGAAACTAAGTGTTAATCATCTAGTCGCTGCACCATCTTTTGAGGGGCAAGTCAGTTATGAAGGAACAAATTACCTTTGTTTGTGTGGCCGATACGGCGAGGATTATCAGACTATTGCGACCTATCAACATAATGTTTTTCTGAGTGGGGAGATGCCCTTAGATCTGTGGCCTGAGTTCAGGATTTCAGAAGGTTGTTCGATCCGCTACGTTGTTAAAGGTTTTCCAGCTGGAAATTCTCCCATGCAAGAATGGATTTATGATGAAACGAGCTTTGATCGGTCTCTGACGATAGATGTAAATGATTCGTATTATTTGAGTATCAGTATTCAAGCAAAAGGACAAGGAATTGTAAAACTTGGTCCCTGCCACTATCGAGACTCCCATCTAGGTTATGGAGACTTGTTAGTCGGAGGAAAACGAATTAGCGATAAAAATAGAGAAGAACTGATTTATTTCTTTCATCCAGGAGATTTGAAACCACCGTTGAACATCTATTTTTCAGGGTACCGTCCTGCAGAGGGATTTGAAGGGTACTGGATGATGAATAATTTGGGATCGCCGTTCTTACTAGTAGGGGATCCGCGTTCAGAGGGAGGCGCATTCTATCTTGGATCGGAGGAACTCGAACAAAAACTTCTCCAAGTGGTTCATAACTGCTTAGATGAACTTGGTTTTACGAAGGAACAACTGACCTTGTCAGGTTTATCAATGGGGACTTTTGGCGCTCTTTACTATAGTTCTAAGTTGGAACCTCATGCCGTCATTGTCGGAAAACCTCTTGTTAACTTAGGAGATATGGCAGAAAATGAGTCAACTATTCGTCCGGGAGGATTTCCAACGTCACTGGATTTGGTCTACCGCACAATAGGGGAGTTATCAAGTGAAGCTACAGCTCAGCTTAACGAACGTTTCTGGACGGCTTTTGAGTCAGCTGATTTCTCAAGAACAAAATTCATTATCTCCTTTATGTATCAAGATGACTATGACATGTCTGCCTATCCTGATATGCTGGATGAGTTAGGACAGCGAGATTACCGCGTCAGCGTTATCAGTAAGGGATTGACTGGACGACACAACGACGATACACAAGGTATTGTCGAATGGTTCTTTAATCAATATAAAACGCTATTAATGAATAGTTTTGAAAGGGAGTTTAAATCGTGAGATACAAGGAAGAAGTCTATTTTGCTTATTGGGATATCCAAAGCGTATCTCAGTATCTATACGGTTCATCTGTCAAACTGTTAGATGGTGGTCATGTTTTGTATGAAAACCAGTTCATGCCTTCGGGGACAGTTATTCATGAATGGCATTCACGGGCAAACTATCAGGCCTTACGCAATACGAGTCAGCTTCCTGAATTGAAACGTGGGCAAAACTATATTTTTGGCAGTCATATAGAAACCATCCCAGAAAATTCAACATACTTAAAAGTTGAATTTATGGATGCTCGAGATGAAGAAATTTCGAATCAGATCATTAAACAGGGAGAGAGAGTCAGCGTATGCGTTCCAGATAATACACAATATTATAAGGTGCAGTTAGTCAGCTCGGGTTGTCATCGCTTCCTTTTTGAAGGGATTTATGTTGCTGAGGAGCAGTTGGCGGATTATACAGTGGATCGCTACTGGATTTCTGATTTGCTTCATCAGGATTCCGAGAAAGAAACGATGTATGTTTGCTTTACTGAACCCGAACTCAATCGAACAGGTTTTATCCCAGAACATGTTCGTGAGCATTTCTCAAATGTATTGATTGTTAATTCATCATATAGAGAAGCGCTCCTATATATGGAGGAACGTTTTTACGAAACCTTGCTTGAAACGATTGAAGAATTAGCGCAAGAGCATCTTTTTGAAAAAGTGGCTTTTGTTGGTTATGGAGCGATTTCTAATATTGCGGCCTTGCATTACTCCAAACAATTTGGAAATTCATATGCTCTTGTGACGGATGAATTTTTAAGCGAACTAGACTATCAACGCTTGTTGGAACGTTACCGTAATCGAGTAAATCCGCCTATTTTTAAAGAATTATTGCTACAGCAATTTAATCCGACAAAAGTTAAGGAATATGCGGACTTGAAGACTAGACCACGTGAACTAGCAAACATTGAATATTTATTAGATAAGTCATTTTTACTTCAAGCGATTGACTTGGAAAAGATTGAAGAGTGGATGAGAGAGAATGAAAACTAAACGATTCAATTTGACCAACTCCTATAAACTAATGCGTTACAAAAAGATTTTGGAGAAGGTTAATAAACTATCTGATAGTTATGCAGCTATGTCAAATGAGAAACTGCAAGCTCAGACAAAATGGTTTAAAGAACGCCTTTCTGGAGGAGAAAGCTTGCAGTCCATTTTGCCGGAAGCGTATGCAACCATTCGTGAGGCAGCCAAGCGTGTATTAGGATTATATCCTTATGATGTTCAGGTTTTAGGGGCCTTGGTTATGCAGGACAATCAGATTGCAGAAATGAGAACAGGGGAAGGAAAAACCTTGACAGCTATCCTTCCTTTATACCTAAATGCTTTGACGGAAAAAAGTACAATCCTAGTCACGGCCAATGAATATTTGGCAGCGCGTGATGCTAAACAAATGGCACCTGTTTTTCGATTTTTAGGAATGACAGTTGGGGTGGGTGTCTCGGAAGATCCGACAAAAAAACTTAAAATTCCTCAAAAACAACAAATCTATAAAAGTGATATTGTCTATACAACACATAGTGCGTTAGGGTTTGATTACCTGGAAGAAAACTTGGCGACATCTCAATCAAAGAAGTTTTTGCCAAAATTTTATTTTTGTTTGGTCGATGAAGTAGATGCAGCCTTGCTAGATAGTGCGCAGATGCCCCTAATCATTTCAGGTTCTCCTCGGGTTCAATCCAACCTCTTTCTTTCGTGTGATGAGTTTGTGAAAACTCTAAAGGAAGGGGAAGATTTTAATTTAGACTCCACTCGGACGTCTGTATGGTTGACGAGAAAAGGAGTAAAGGAAGCAGAGGTTTATTTCCGCGTTCAGAATGCCTATGATCCAGATAATTACCAGCTCATTCGCCAAATTAACCTAGCTTTGAGAGCTAACCACTTATTTGAAAAAGATCGTCAGTACACGGTGGATAATGGCGAAGTTAAACTGATGGATGAGGCGACAGGACGTCTCTTGGAAGGAAATAAACTCCAATCAGGATTGCACCAAGCGCTAGAAGCCAGAGAACGTGTGAAAATCACATTGGAAACGCGTTCGATGGCCTCTATTACCTATCAAAATTTATTTAGAATGTTTCCAAAATTAGCAGGAATGACGGGTACTGGTAAAGTTTGTGAGGAGGAGTTCAGAGATGTTTACGACTTGGGAGTCGTAGTTGTTCCTACACGAAAACCTAATTTACGAATTGATTATCCAGATGAAATCTATCTCACGATTCCTCAAAAATTATATGCTTCGTTGGAGTATATCAAAAAATTACATAAAAAAGGCCAGCCAGTTTTAATTGCGACAGGATCGGTTGGAATGTCTGAGATTTATTCTATGCTCTTACTCCAAGAGGGAATCGCCCATAATGTGTTGAACGCCCATAATGCAGCGAAAGAGGCTGAGATGATCGCACTGGCTGGTAGACGTTCTGCAGTGACAGTAGCAACATCAATGGCAGGTCGTGGAACAGACATTATCTTGGAAGAAGGGGTTGCTGAGTTGGGTGGACTCGCTGTTGTTGGAACAGAGAGAATGTCCAGTGAGCGAGTGGATTTGCAGCTTCGCGGTCGTGCTGGACGACAAGGCGCTCCAGGATTGAGCAAATTCTTTATTTCTCTTGAGGATGATCTTATTTCCAAGTCTGGTAGCAAATGGATTAGTGAGTACTATCATAAAGAAATTGCAAAACCAGAGGAAAAACAAAAGATTCATTTGACCTCTCGCCGTATTAGATATGCGGTTGAAGAAGCTCAGAAGAATAGTGATAACGCGTCAGCGGCTTCCAGACGTTCAACGGAACGATATGATGAAAGTATCCGTATTCAGCGACAGATTATCTACAATAAGCGTAATAAGCTCATCTCCCATCCAGACTTTGATTTGACCTATTTCTTGTCTACCCTATCGGATGCAGTGGACATTTATACAAGTAAAACACCGTTTAAAGAGCGGGCTGATTTATTTCGCTTTGTTTTGGATAACATTAGTTATTACTGCGAGGATATTCCAGATGATCTAGATGTCACGGATTTACGGCAAGTTAAAAAGTTTTTATCTGACCTCCTTGTTTCAGAATACCAGCAGAAAAAAGATAAAATCAAGGATTCAGAGTTGTTCAATCAATTTCAACGAACTGTTGTTTTGAGAGCGATAGATGACTGTTGGGTTGAGCAGGTTGACTATTTACAGCAATTTCAAGGTTTGGTGTCTAGTCAAGGATACGCCCAAAAAAATCCTGTCTTTGAGTTTCATAAAGAAGCTTTTAAATCATACAAAAGAATGAATGCAGATATAAATCTAAACATTATAAAAAATATGGCATTGAGTTACATTAATATTAAGCCTTCTGGGAAGTTAGAAGTTTTCTTTGGCTAATACTTTGACAGATTCTGTTGTAGACTTTATAATGATGATATAACTGTATTTTTGGAGAAAATCATATTATGAGCAAAAATAATAACGAAGAGCTAAAGGGATTTAAACGTTTGATATCAAAGTTTAAGCAAAAGGGTAGGGAAGATAGTGATTACCGTAGCTCGGATGCAACTAAATCAAAGCCCGTTAGTCGAAAACTCAAAGAGCAAAAGGAAATTATTCTGAGTGCTAGTGAAGATCTTGAGTTACCAACAGAATCAGTTTCTGTCATGGAAGCCTTAGAAGACTTTCAGGAAAGGAACAGTTTGGGAGTGGCTGACTTGATAAGGAATGTTAGTCAGAGTTTGTCAACTAGCGCTTTAGCTTCCCTCAGCCTTTCTGTCGCAGATTCGTACAGTGAGTCGTTTAGCCAGAGTATATCAGCAAAAGGATTCTCGCTTCGAGAGTCCATGTCTGAGAACTACTCATTAGTGGTCTCTTCTTCAGAATCTGAATTTGAGTCTCTTTCCTTGGTTGATAGCCTCTCTGTTTCTGAGCATTTGACAGGGGAGTCCCTTTGTCAGGATACGGATGCATTCTCTTTGAGTGAAAGTATTGCATACTCCGAGTCCCTTTCTTATGATCAAAATCCTAGTGTCTCCGAGTCCCTTTCCTTGAGTGAATCGGAACAAGCGAGTCAGAGTGTCTCCGAGTCTGAGTTCTATAGCCTGAGTCAGAGTGAGTGGGAATCCATATCAGAATCCCAAAGTCACTCAGAAGAAGAGTGGTGGAGCTACTCCGAATCAGAACAAGCCAGTCAGAGTATTTCTGAGTCCGAGTTCTATAGCCTGAGCCAGAGTGAATGGGAATCCATATCCGAATCCCAAATCTCTTCAGAATCAGAGTGGTGGAGCTACTCCGAATCAGAGCAAGCGAG
>NZ_FNJT01000009.1:24699-32169 GCF_900104285.1 Streptococcus sp. NLAE-zl-C503
CAGAGTGAATGGGAATCCATATCCGAATCCCAAAGTCACTCAGAATCAGAGTGGTGGAGCTACTCCGAATCAGAGCAAGCAAGTCAGAGTATTTCCGAGTCTGAGTTCTATAGTCTGAGCCAGAGTGAATGGGAATCGATTTCCGAATCCCAAAGCTCTTCAGAATCAGAGTGGTGGAGTTCTTCCGAATCAGAACAAGCAAGTCAGAGTGTTTCCGAGTCCGAGTTCTATAGCCTGAGTCAGAGTGAATGGGAATCCATATCCGAATCTCAAAGTCACTCAGAATCAGAGTGGTGGAGTTTTTCCGAATCAGAACAAGCGAGTCAGAGTGTTTCCGAGTCCGAGTTCTATAGCCTGAGCCAGAGTGAATGGGAATCGATTTCTGAATCTCTTTCCTTGAGTGAGATGATTTCTCATCTACTTTCTGAGTCCGAGTCGTTAAGTTTGAGCGAAATCCTCTATCTCAGTGAGTCCGAATCCTTAAGTCAAAGTCAACAAATATCTGAATCTTTAAGTCAAAGTCAGAGTGTAGCTGATTCGGTGAGTTTTAGGAAAGCATCCCTATCTCAATCCTATAGTATGTTAGAATCAGAATTTGGTTCCTACAGACAGAGTGTAGCGGAGACAGAAGTATTCGCGCATGACTTGCATGCTTCGGAACGTCTGTATAAGAGCCTCTCTGAACTGGATATGAGCCCTCTAACTCACCAGCAAAAAGTGCAAGAAGTGATGACGCCTGAAATTTTTGAAGAAGAATCATCTCAAGCACATATTGCTGAGGAGCAACAGGAACTTGAAAATAGAGAGGAATCAATAAAGAATGTAGATTTGCAAGACTCTCTGAAACATCTGTCTCACTATTCAGAATCAAATGGAACAAATTTAAGGATGACGGAACGCCAACTCTATCACCTACTCAGACCAGGTTCGCAGCCCCTAGCACGTGACTTAAGAAATGTTGCAAGTGAATTGTCTGGTTTGGCTGCTATTACTCAAAAAAGGGAAGATGAGAAATCCTTCTAAACAGAACTTGCAATCATTAAATAGAAATAATAAAAATCAAAAGGAGCCACTATGATTAGAAATATGATGTCAAATAGTAACAAAGGTTTGGGTACTACAGATGTATTACCAGTTGACCAGTCTCGGATAGAAGTTCTGAATGGAACAGTTGACTACAAAAATGTACCTTTAGGATCTTATGATATCCTAGGAAGATTTGCTTCAGTAGGTCAGAGAGATTATATGGAAGAGCTGAATTTAATTCAATCAATGGGTTTTAATGCCTATAGAATCTCGATTTCTTGGGCACGCATCTTTCCAAATGGTGAAGAGCTGCAGCCGAGTGAAGAGGGGTTGAAATATTATGAAGCAATCATCGATGACGTATTAGAAAAAGATATCGAACCGATTGTGACTTTGAGTCACTTTGACCTTCCGCTGAATTTATACGAAAAATATGGAGCTTGGAAAAGCCGCAAGATGATCGAACTCTTTGAGCGTTACGCAGAAGCTGTCTTTCAGTACTTTAAGGACAAAGTGAAGTATTGGATTACCTTCAATGAGTTCAACGTTTTGCACCATTTGCCGTTTCTTGGTGGAGGATTGTCTTTTGGAGCAGATGACAATCAAGAACAGGTGATTTGGCAAGCAGCTCATTATCAATTAGTTGCTTCTGCACGTGCAATCAAGCTCGGAAAAACAATCAACCCAGAGTTTCAGTTTGGTGGGATGATGGTTGTTAGTAAAAACTACAGTCAGCAAACTGAAAATGCTATTGATGTAATGGAAGCAGAAGTCAAAGATAGGGAAAATTATTTGTTTACAGACGTGCAAGTTCGTGGATACTACCCAAATCACTTTTTGCGTCGTTTGGAACGTGATCAAATCGCCTTGGATATTGAAAATGACGACCTCTTTGTCCTAAGAGATGGGAAAATTGACTTTGTCAGCTTCAGTTATTATGCATCAAGCAATTCCCAAGAAGTTTTTATCAACAAATATGCAAGTAATGGCCAAAATCAAAATCGTATTGATTCTGTGGGACTTCGTCTCGTGATGAACAATCTTTATGATCGTTACCAAAAACCACTCTTCGTCGTGGAAGATGATGTGGTCTTGGATGATTCAAATAGTGTAGCAACTGAAGAATTGAAAACAAACATCCAAGAGATCGTGAAAACAGTCGAGTATGATGGTGTGGAATTACTTGGCTATACACCACTTACTTGGACGGAACTAAATTTTTAAAATAGGAAGTAATAACTGAATTTCTTCGACCCTAGAAGTAGTGTTCGTATTTTTACTTTTGAAAATGTCTGATTGATAGATCAGACATTTTTTTAGAAATAGATGGACTTTAAGCTAAGTTCGGGTTTTGCTTGATAGCAGCTTAGGATATTTTCCTTGTTTGGAGCTTAGAAAAGAATAGCAATTTGCGCTATTTTATGCTACAATGGGGAGTAGTGGTGTAAATCAGAATAAGTAAGGAATAGAGGGAGCAAAATGAGACTGAAGAAAACATTGTTCGGTAACTACCGTGCTAAGGAAGTCGAAGATTGTATCGAAGCATTAGAGGAAGGATTCGATCGTGAAATTCAAAAGAAGAATGAAAAAATCGAATCTCTACGTAAAAAAATCGACTCTATGAAGAATCAAGAAAAAGAGATCGGTGAAGCAGTCATTTATGCCAAATCTCTTGTCATTGAAGCTCATGATAGAGCCGAAAAAGAAGCTAAAGAAGTTTTAGAAAAGGCACAAAAAGACTACTTGGATACGAGAGAATCTATTCTCGAAGAAATCGATACTCTGACTAAAAAACGGGCAGAGGCTGAGAGATTGTATAATTTACAAAAAGAAAAAATTAAAAATATTATCAGTCGAATTGATGATCTTCTAGAACTGGACGATATCGATGGTAAACCAAGAGATATCAAAAAAATTCAAGAATTGCGTAAAGAACTTGAGAGACCAGAAGAAGTTGCTAAGGAGAAAGAAGAGGAGGTGCCTGAGAGAGAGAAAGTCCATCTCGAACAACCCCTTGCAAAAACAGGAACAGATAGTACCATCTCTGTCAGCTACATCACTTCACGTCGCGCAAAACCTAAAAAGAAAGACGAAGATAAGCTAGATGATGATAAGGGCAAGAGAATCAAACGTCTTTCAAGAATTAAACGAGATAACTTTTTGTAAGAGGATAATCAAATATGACAATTTATAACATCAATTTGGGGATTGGCTGGGCGAGTAGCGGTGTAGAATATGCGCAGATCTACCGTGCAAAATTGCTTCGTAGTGTGGGCTTAGAAGCGAAGTTCATCTTTATGGATTTTATATCTGCTGATAACATTGAACATTTGACAAAGAATATTGGCTTTGAAGATTCTGAGGTTATCTGGCTTTATCAGCATTTTACAGATGTCAAAATTGCACCGACGACCTATACGTTAGCGCAGGTCTTAGCGAGTTTCGATAAAGAGCCTCTCGAAATTATCCGCGACACCGATATGAAGACGATTCGACTAGTATTTGGTGATGGTGATTTTGTAACTTGTTATGCCTGTGATATGGATAAAGAGTTGATTGAACGCGCCGAAATTGTTTCGCGTGGTTGTTTGATTCAAAAAGAGTACTACACTTATACAAAGAATTTTGTTGAGTATTTTAGTCCGATGAATGGTCATGCGCAATTATATCAACGTACCTGGCTCAATGAAGATGGTAGTGTGGCCTATGAAGAAATCATCAATGAAGTCGATGGTAGACAGGAAACGCAAGTCTATCGTTTCCCAAATCATGTTTTCTATTCTAAGCAAGAGTTTGTCGCGCATTTTATGAGAAGTCTAGCTTTGACGGACAAAGATTTGTTGATCTTAGACCGAGAGACAGATATTGGTCAAGCTATCTTTGCTAATAAGGGCGATGCAAAGCTAGTCGTAA
The DNA here is from genome assembly GCF_900104285.1 of Streptococcus sp. NLAE-zl-C503. Classification (NCBI taxonomy): domain Bacteria; kingdom Bacillati; phylum Bacillota; class Bacilli; order Lactobacillales; family Streptococcaceae; genus Streptococcus; species Streptococcus sp. NLAE-zl-C503. Next base: position 28,639 of record NZ_FNJT01000009.1, read on the forward strand.
TCGTTCATGCAGACCACTTTAGTGAAAATCCTGCTGAGAAAGACTATATTTTGTGGAATAACTATTATGAGTATCAGTTTGAACATGCCGAAGAAGTGGACTATATCATCAACTCGACCGATGCGCAAACGAACCTACTCAAAGAACAATTCGCTCAATATACAACCATCAAACCAAAGGAAATCTTGACTATTCCAGTGGGAAGTCTGGATCAATTGCGTCATCCAGAAGGCGAGCGCAAGCCGTTTGGATTGATTACAGCTTCGCGCCTAGCCAGTGAAAAGCATATCGATTGGTTGATTCACTCCGTAGCGAAGGCGCATGAGCAATTACCTGAAATCACTTTTGATATCTATGGTACGGGTGGCGAAAGAGCCATGTTGGAGCAGTTGATTCATGAGTTAGATGCAGGAGAGTATATCCGTCTGATGGGGCATCACCACATGGCAGATGTGTATCGAAATTACTCTGCTTACCTGTCTGCCTCCACAAGTGAAGGGTTTGGTTTGACCTTGTTAGAGGCGGTTGGCTCTGGTCTGCCAATTATTGGTTTTGATGTACGTTATGGAAATCCAACCTTTATCCGTGATGGGGAAAATGGCTACTTGATTCCTGAGGCGCGTCCAGATGATCTGGATGCAATGACAACGGAATACGCAGAAAAGATTGTCCAGCTATTTACTCAACATTCCCAAGAAGATCTATCCCGTGTATCCTACGAGGTGGCAGAACCATATCTTGATGAACATATTGCCCAGCGTTGGTATGATCTTGTTCAATCTGCACAGCATCAGTAGGGATTCGAAAAGAAAGGCATAAACACTATGATTTGTTTATTTGAACGCTATGATCAAGCGAGTTTTGATTTACTACGTTCACTTAAGGCAGCTGGACTAGACTGCCCTGTTGTCGTGATCCGAGACGATGGTTACCTCGCACCTGATGTCGAGTCGCCTTACAGTTACTTTACTGGAGATGTGGCTTCAGAGGACGATCTACCTCTTTATTTTAACCTTGTTCCGAAACCTCATTTGTGGGAAATTCGCTCGAGCAATGTTAATGGTGAAATCTTGGATATGGGTAAGAAACGTGCCAATATCTTTTACCGTCAACCGACACACGAACGTCGCGTGCGTGCAGTCGAGTGGTTGGATGATCAAGGTCGTGTACGCGCTGCTGACATTTACAATCGCAAGGGACGTCTCTTTGCACAGATTACCTATGATGATGCTCAGCGTCCAACTCATACACGTTACTTTAATCAAGATAACGTGACGGTGATTATGGAAAATCATCTAACAGAGGATATTGTCCTAACTCTTGATGGAAAACGCCATATTTTCAATTCTAAGCAAGAATTTGTAATCTTTTACTTGCGATATCGTGGATATGATACAGATCGCATTATCTACAATTCTCTAGCAACACCATTTTTAGTAGCCGTTGGTCTGACTCCGAAAGAAGGACGAGCAGAGGATATTCTTTTCTGGCAGGAGCCAATTGGAGAGGAGTTGCCGGGTAACATGAAAGCGGCGATGCAGTTGCCTCATCGAAACATCCGTATCGCAGTACAGGATAAACAAGTTTATGATAAAATCCTCAAGCTTGCGACACCAAAAGAGAAGAGTTACTTCCGCAATGTCGGTTATCTCTATCAATACCATCGCCTCAATAATATGAATCCAGAAGCTTTGATTCTGACGAATAGTGACCAAATCGAGCAAATTGAACCACTTTTGACTCAATTACCAAATGTTCATTTCCATATTGGAGCGATTACTGAGATGTCAAGTCGTTTAATGGAATTAAATCGCTATCCGAATATTTCCCTCTACCCTAATATTCGTCCAGCTAAGGTGAATGAGCTCTTTGCTCGCTGCGACTTGTATCTGGATATCAATATCAGTGATGAAATTCTCAATGGTAGTCGAACAGCTTTTGAGAATAATATGCTGATTCTCAGTTTTGAGACGACTTGTCACAATCATCGTTTCGTTGCAGAAAGCCACATTTATCCGGTGGAAAATGTATCAGCCATGGTAGGTAAGATTCAGGGAGTTCTCTCTCTTCCGTCTGAAATGGAGGCTGCTCTTGCTAAGCAAAAACAGGCGGCGAATCAGGCTGATCTGGAAGCCTACAAGGCAATTTTATAAGCTAATAAGACAAGGGCTTGCTTTCGATGAAAGCAAGTTCCTTTCTATCAACAGAAAAGGAGGAGCACATGTCTAACAAGGACAATAGCATTTTACAAGAACATATACGAGAACAGCTAGATAATCGAAAGAAACCCCTAAAAAGGGAGAAGCAAGATTTTAGCATGATTGCCGTGCTGGGCGGAGTTCTCTTTCTCGTAACTCTTTTGGTCACACTACTCATGCAGTTGGGACGCTTTTTTTAGGAACTTTTCTGGATGGAGATGGTCTCTAGAAAAGATGAACCTTGATGATTTGCTCGTCAAGGTTTTTTTGTTTCTGTCTAAGTGAACTAGTGTGAAAGGGTGGGGGAAGGAAGAGATTTCGAAAGATAATAAAACGTTTTCAATTATTTGATCCTTGAAAGCGAATTTTAGATAAAAATTAGGTGTTTTCATTTGTCATTTCGAGTATAATTGCTTGAAAAGGAGGAGCTGTTTTGATAGAATGGTAAATGGTATATACTAGTTAAAAGCAACTGGTATATCCCAGATGGAATCTGCTTTTTCTAAGTCAAAGGGATAAAAACTGAGACTGACTGCGGTTTTATTGGCTTTGGTTTTGAGAGGGTAGCGCAACTACGCTTTGTTAATGATCATGAGGTTAACAAAGGGTCGCATTTTGATGAAAAGAAAGGAATCAAATGTTTCGAAGTAAAAAATTTAACAAAGATTTCGAGATCGTAGATGAGAAAAAGCGTTATAAGCTTTACAAGTCGGGTAAAAACTGGGTAAAAGCCTCGAACTCTCAATTGGATCTCTTCCGTATCGGTGGGATGGGCGAAGTTGTCTCTAGTACCCTGTCAGACACTGAAGAACTTGATCACGCACACCTAAGCCTTAACACGCTAGCGGGTATAGGGGGAATTCTGGCCGCTGGAGCTGCAGGATTTGTGATGACTCAAGAGCAAACTGTATACGCAGATGAAACGTCTGACTATGCAGAAAAGGATAAAACAGTCATCGCAGCTGAACCAAAAGCAGCTGAAACAACTGAAACAAGTACTAACTCAATCATCGCTCAAGCGCAAGCAGAAGTAAAGAAAGCTCAAACAGAACAAGCATCTGCAACAGCTTCTGTATCAGTCAGTCAATCTGTTGAGGCTCAAGCGAGTGCGAGTCAGTCAGCTTCAGTCAGTCAATCTGCCTCAGCAAGTCAGTCAGTCTTAGCGAGTCAGTCAGCATCTGCAAGTGCTTCAACATCAGCAGGTCAGTCAACTGCTCCAGCATCTGAGTCAGCGAGTCAATCAACCTCAGCTCCTGTATCAGCTTCAGCAAGTGCAAAAGCATCTGCATCAGTAAGCTCTGCACCATCAGAGTCAGCAAGCGCTCAAGCACCT
>NZ_FNJT01000013.1:0-5931 GCF_900104285.1 Streptococcus sp. NLAE-zl-C503
AAGTTCGAGTTCAAAAAGAGTTGTTAGTTATTTCGGTAAATAGTATCAAGGAGCAGCTATCTGTTTCGAGAAGCCGTCTATCAGAGGTCGTTTCAACCGATAGCTTCAAAGGAGCAGTGAAGGATGCCATTAACCAGAAGGTGACCAACTATCAAATACCACTGGTTGATAACTATGTCAATGCCCTAGATAGCATTGTCAGTCGCTATGATGGACTTGTGAAGCTCTTCCAAGACACGGTGTCAGAGACCGACAACAGTGCCATTATTAAGACAGAATACCTAGAACGCATCAAGCAACGGATGAAAGATCCGATCGAGGGATTGAAGAGCAGTTCCAGTAAGACAAAAAATATCTATGCAGGGATAAGTGATATCCTAACGTTAACGAATCCAAGCTTGGATAGTGTGAATACGAGCTATAATCAAGCAGTCAAGAGTTTAGATGATACCATAAAGAATATGGAAACTTTTAATCAACTTGTTGGAGATAGTAGCTTTACAGATTTGATAAATGTTCAAAATAAGCAATTAAAGTTTCTCGCCCTTCATTCAAGTACTCCATTTACCGAGTACGCGGCAAGAACTTATTATCGTAGTACAAGTTTTAAAAACGATGTTGCAGAATATACTAAGGCCGTGCATAGTGGAGGAAAGAAAGTCGAGTTACAGAATGATTTAGCCAAACGATTAGCTGAGTCTAAGTATAGCGGAGAAAAAGTTAAGAAGCTTCCACCGGGAGTTGTGGTTGATGATGATTTTTCTGATTTAGATATGGGATTTGAAGCTTATGCTGGGAAAACTACTGCAGGTGATACGAATTTAGGCGGAGAAGTTTCGGTACTTAAGGCAGATGTTTCTGCTGGTGTAATCAAATCATTAGCTTCTGCTAAAGAAGGTAAGAAAGATGTCTCAAAAAATAAAAAAAATTCTCAAAAATATGGCATTGGAGCTAAAGCTAAAGCTAAAATTACTGGCGCTGAGGCGGAAGGGCATGCTCGCTGGGGAGATGATAGTAACGATATCCATGCAAAACTTTCTGACTCTGCATATACAGCTTCGGCAGATGCAAGCGGAGAAATTGGTTTTTTTACTAATAGGGAAGGAAAACTAAAGGGAGGAGTCCAATTAGAGGCGGGAGCTGATGCTTATATTGTAGAAGGAGAAGCTAAAGCTGGATTTAAAATATTTGGTCTTACGATTGATGTAAGTGCTTCTGCCGGAGTGGGTGTTTCTGCTAGGGCAAAAGTGGGAGTAACAACTGAAAAAGCAGAGGCAAAAATGAAACTAGGACCATTTGGCTTGGGCTTATCAATAGGGTGGTAAAACATGGAAATACAATTACAATTACGGGGAAACTCAGAGGGATTAATTCTTCAGTCAAAACTACCTGATGAAGAACATTGGACTGAAAGGATTGAAATCGTTCAAGAAGAGGCAGGATACCGTCTATATGCAACAGATTTAGACATTCTTGTCTTGAAAGAATCAGAATTCATTTCTCCAAAGAAAAGAATAGTCGCTAGAGGGTTAAATAAGGATTTGATTTATTCTGAAGAAGAAAGATTTGGTCACTTATGGGAACAAGCATACTGGCATGGAGTTTTTCAATCCAATTTAAATAACTATGAAATGACGTGTGTAAGTTCAGGTAGTAAAGGAGATATTCTACCTGTCACAAAAGATGGCATTCCGATTGCCGTTTATGCTGCAAGTAATATTGCCATTGCTGGAAAGAGAAATTTTTCTCTCTATACTGAAAATATTGACGAAATTGATAATTTACTGATGTTGTTTGTAGTTGATTATATTAGGGGATATGACTTTTTAGATATTGATTCTTTATCTGCAAGATATCGTTTCTTTTATCAATTCACTGATCGCTCATCTATAACGCAAGAACATTTAGATATGCTTCCAGAGGCTAGAAGACCTTCCAAGATAGAGGCGTCTATTATTTATTTTTTATCAGCCTTCCTTGTTATAGGTGTAAGCTTGGTATCATTACGACCTTTATTCTTATTTTTAGTAGTACTACTAATACATTTTATTTATAATATAATAAAGAATTGGAGAAATAGAGATGAATAAAAATTGGTTGCCACTGGGAACAACTGTTTTATTAAAGAATGGGACTCAACCTATTATGATTGTCGGGCGTTATCAACAGAATAGTGAAGGGAAAGTTTTTGATTATTCTGGGGTCCTAAACCCTCAAGGGTTTGAAGATTCTCAGTCAATGTATTTGTTTGATGCTGAGAAAATTGATCAGGTGTTATTTAAAGCTCACGTAACAGAGTTTGAGAAAGAGTTTATCACAAGATTAGAAGAGTTCATTTCTAGCGATAAATAGGTCTGGTTTTTATTAACAGCTTGTGAAAACTTTCGTTACTAAAAAAATAAATAATGAAGGAGTAGTATGAGGTGTTTTGATAAACTGAAAAGGACGGCAAGCAAGGTTATTTTGACTTTGGAGCTGTTAGTCTTCCACTAGGGCTTGTTAATCAAAACATTATCTTCTTTAATAAAGAGGATATAGATGAAGTTCTATTCTTTGGTTACATCGATCGTAGATTTCAAGACTTTTTGAGTCGTTATGATGAGGAAGTCTCAAAAATCACCTATGAGCACTTTAGTGTAGATGATTTCAAAAAATGACATACAAATCCTAGGATTCTATTCTAGGATTTTCTATATGGTGAAAAAATGAAACACCTAAAATTTAGTATGTCGGTGCATAAGCAAGTTACGAATTGGTAAGTTTTATTAATAGAATAAAGATTATAAGCCCTCCTTGCCTGACTCTAGTATTCGTGGTATAATAAAGGGATAAATGAGAGAGGTTAGCTATGAAAAAAATAATTATAGGTAGTAGTGTTTTTGTAACTTTGTTGGTTGGTTCAGGAGCAACATTTATTTATTTAAAGAATCAAGAGATTTCTGTAACAAATAAGGTTAACGATCGTAAATTGAATATTGCTCTGGTAAATGAAGATGCTGGAGGCGTATTAAATGGCAACGCCTATAATCTAGGAAATGATTTCACAAATTTATTATCAAAAGAGAATACAAATCAATGGACTGTCATGACTCGTAATGTTGCTGAAAATCGATTTGAAAATGGGTCGGTTGATGTAATTGTTTATATCGAACAACAGTTTTCAGAAAAAATAGCTCAACTGGAAAGTTTTAATCCTGATAGAGCAAAGATAACATATAAAACGAAATCAAATTTAGATCCAGTTAAATCTAAGAATGTTGAGTTACGAGTAGGCGAGTACCTTAATACTATTAACCAAAATGTTATAAAAATGTATTTTTCGAGTGTTATCAACAACCTAGATGATGCTAAAAGAAATGTTGATAATATTGTAAATGAACAATCTGGCACGCATACAAAAATTTCTCAATATATCTATGGCCCGTCAAACGAAGCAAGTCAGTCTATGTTGAGCACTTTGGACTTGGCTTCAAATCTACAGAAAATGAATTCGTCTTATGAAGATTCTCAAAAGGCTTTTTCTGATTCTGTTGTTAGTCTTTTAAATAATACAGGGATAGGCTTAGACAAACAACTTACGGAAGTTAAAACTTATTTTGATTTTCAAAAGGGTATATTTGAGAAGAATGTCTTAACAACCAATAACACATTGAAAGAACAGCATGAAGAAAATTCTAAAATTATAGATGGTTTAAATGATTCGGTGCTTAAATCATTGTATCAATTTGGAAATAGTACAGCTGAGGAAAAATCTGAACAAGCTAAACTAGAAAATTTAGTAGTTGATTATCATAAGGTTATTGTTGATTATCAAGGTAAAATAAAAGATAGGAAATCCGAATTTGGACATCTCAAGACAGAATTAGAAGCAGAGAAAAAGAAAATATCACTCTTTTACTTTGGTAAAGAAGATGTTGATTTAAAATCGGACCTTACTTCGGATGCTAAAGCAACACTTGTAGATCAGATTAATAAAAGTTTGATTACTGAAAATCATTTGCCTGAAACTTATCAAACTTTAATTCGTTCAAATCTAACAGATATTAGTATTGAACCAACTGATTACCAAACTTTATTTAGTAAATTGGAGAAACTCAATGTTCTAACAGCTGATCAAGTTAAAGAATATAATGAAAAAATAGATTTACTTAAGAATTATACTAAATTTGATAAGAAGGCTACTTCTATAAGTGGATTACCTGTTTTTGAATTTTTATCGATTGAAAATGATAAGCTCGATAAAGTAACAGAAACGATGGAATTGACAGTTAAATTACCCCAATCTGAGTCTAAAACTGTCGAGGCATCTGTGACAAAACCATCAAGTAGTTCGCCTGAATCATCAACGGTAGTTGAGGCTAGCGGAGTTTCTACCAGTTCTGAAGGGACAAAATATTTATCTCCTAAAGCTAAAGTTTATGTTACAGGAGATGCTACCTTAGTTGGAGGAGAGCAAACTATAACAGATGATAAGCTTTATACTATGACGGTTGAATATACTTTAGAACCACATTATGGGAAAAATGAAATTTCATTTGAAGTACACATTGGTGAAACTACAATTCCTATCAAGAAAACTATTTATCGTAGCGATAAAGAAGAGTCAGATGTTTTAGTGAAAAAAGATTTAAAACATATTTTTGATAAATTAAGCAAAATTGATCGTACAACTGGTATGATTCAAGCAATTTATGGAAGTCCAAGTAGTTCCTCTATTAATTTTTCTGCCTTATCACCAGATTCTGTTTACCATATGTACGGCAACATCAGTCGTGATGATATAGCAACTCAGTTGTCAGAAGATCAAGTTGCTAAGTTTAAAGAGTCAGGTATAGCTTTGTTGGAACAAATTCAAAACTCTTTGGAGTCATTAGAAAAATCAAGCGAGGCATTGCCTGAATTGGCTGAAGCTGAGTTACCGAATGATTATTTCAAAAATCAAATTACAAACTTAGCTGATTGGTATAACAATTCGATTAAGACCTTATCAACCGAGTACGATAAGTGGAAGGAAACGAAAGCGAAACAATTGGAAGTGACGGAGACAGCTTCAGATGCTAATAGTGGAATATTAATAAATGATAGTGAATCATCAAAACGCTTATATAGTTCAATTGAATCATTAGTGTCTACTACCTCTACTGGTTCAAAAGAAACTAGTCAAAATCACGAAGCAGTTGGGACTATGAAGGATCAATTTACTCAATTTGTTGGTCAAGTTCAGACTATTAAAGATAATGTTGATAAGACTATTTCAACTACGAATGATCTGATATCTAATGAAGCAGAAGTTATTCAAGGGAATAGAGACTACGCAGAGTCCTTTAAAACTGTTATGAAGAATATTCGTGATGGTGGAACGACCAATCAAAATGTGATGAATTTTTTATCTAATCCAATTGAAACTAAAAAAGAAACATATGAAGCGCCAATTTCAGTGGATAATAACAGAGTATGGGTTATTTTAGCGATTATTTTATCAGCAATTTCATCAGCAGGAATCACATATTGGTTGACAAAAGAAAAAGGCAAATAATGCAGATAATAACTCTCAAAATGTACTGACCCCAAAAAGTTAGACAAATAATTTAAGCGAAGGATTTAGTTCTGTATTGCATAGGGCTAAGTCCTTTTAGTTTGACCTTAATTCGTTTGTTGTTGTAGTAATCAATATAGTCCACAATAGCTTGTTCCAATTGCTTAAGCGACTGAAACGCCTTCTCATAACCATAAAACATTTCCGATTTCAAAATGCCAAAGAAGGACTCCATCATACCGTTGTCTGGGCTGTTACCTTTACGTGACATAGATGTTTGGATTCCCTTACTTTCTAAAAACCTGTGATAAGAATCGTGTTGGTATTGCCATCCTTGATCACTATGGAGACTCGTATTCTCATAGTATTTCTCTGTAAAGGCCTGCTCCAGCATA
>NZ_FNJT01000010.1:0-29364 GCF_900104285.1 Streptococcus sp. NLAE-zl-C503
TAAGATTAGAATTGTTTATCCCAAATTTATTTGAAAGCTTCTCTAAGCTATATCCTTGTTTTCTAAGTTCATAGATCTGAACTTTATCTTCATAACTCAATTTCATAATAAAAACACCCCAAAAGTTAGATTTTTTCTGTCTAACTTTTGGGGTGCAGTTCACTGGAGCTGTTCTTTTTGTAATCTTTATCTTAGTCTTATAGATTTTTCTTCTTTTTGGCTTTTTTGGTTAGGGAGACATGGCACTGGGGATGTTGGTTTTAAAAACTATCAAATATATTTTAGCATTCCCAAATTGTTTCTGGTAGCCCTTTCAAAAGAATACTAAGCGAAACTAAATTTAAGGAAGCTTTCAGAAAAGTTTTAGTTTCGTTTCAGGAATCTTCTGTAGACTGTCTAGCTATATCATACGAAGGAGAGGAAAAAGGTATGAAATCAAAAAAATGGACCCTACTCGCAACGAGTTTAACGGCAATGGTGCTGATGACAGCTTGTGCTCAATCAACAACTACATCCAATACCAAGGCAACTACAAATAATGCAACAACAACTGCAACAAAGACAAATCAATCTTCCTATTTTACAGAGAAGGACTATGTTACTTCTTATGATGAAAGCACAGCTTCTAAGATTGAGTTATCTGGCTCATCAGCAAACGTCTCTGGAGATGGGGTGACAGTCTCTGAATCAACAGTGACCATCACAAAATCTGGAACCTATGTGATTTCAGGTCAGTCTGACGGAGTGCAGATCAAGGTCGAGGCAGACAAGTCTGTAGATGTTCACCTAGTCCTAAAAGGTGCGACCATGACCACTACCAATGCAGCGATTTCTGCGACATCAGCCGGTCATGTCTACCTAACTCTGTCAGAGGAAACCACCAACAGTCTCTCTGACTCAAGCTCTAACAGCGACGAAAAAGCAGACGCAGCTCTCTTTTCTAAGGTGGATTTGACCATCAACGGGAAAGGAACTCTCAATGTAGATGGCAAGAAAAACAATGGTATCAAGGCCAACGACACCCTCCATATCACGGGTGGAACCTATAACATTACAGCAGTTGGTGATGCCTTTAATGTCAATGATGAACTCAATATCTCTGGTACGACTATGACCATCGATGCCAAAGAAGACGGAGTCAAGGTGGACAATGATGAGGATACTTCAGTCGGAACCATGTACCTATCTAACAACAACATCACTGTTACAGCAGGAGATGATGGCATCCATGCTTCTGGAGACCTTGTCATCGATAGTGGTACCTACACCGTCAAGAATTCGACAGAAGGACTTGAAGGTAAGTCCATCACTATCAACGGTGGGGACATTAGCATCTATTCGACAGATGATGGGGTTAATGCAGCCAACAAAAATGCCCAACAGAGTGAAATCTTCTTCACCATGAATGGCGGGAACCTGACAGTAGAAGTTGGTCAAGGGGACACAGACCCAATCGACTCAAATGGAAATATCACTGTCACAGGCGGAACCATTAAAATGACTGGTCAAACAGGTTTTGACTTTGATGGAACAGCGACCTACACAGGTGGAGATATCTATCTCAACGGTGAAAAACAAACGGAAATTGTCAACTCTATGCCTGGTGGCGGTGGACCAAATGGAGGCCCTCAAGGGGGCGGTCCAGCCCCTGGCGGACAAGGATAAGCAAAATTCTCCTTTCTTGAAAGAGAAGGGAGATTTTTGTGTTATTACTAGAGGAAATCTAAAGCCAACTCCTTGACACTCCGTCAGCTTTTGATACAATAGTACAAAATTAGAGGAGGTGGGCTATGATTCAGAAGCATGCGATTCCCATTTTAGAGTTTGATGATAACCCCCAAGCGGTCCTTATGCCGAATCACGAGGGTTTAGACTTAAAGTTGCCAAAGAAGTGTATCTATGCATTTTTGGAGGAGGAGATTGACCGCTACGCTCAGGAAGTAGGGGCGGACTGTGTTGGTGAGTTCGTTTCTGCCACCAAGACTTATCCAGTCTATGTCATCAACTACAAAGGCGAGGAGATTTGTCTGGCCCAGGCGCCCGTTGGTTCTGCCCCAGCGGCCCAGTTTATGGATTGGTTGATTGGCTATGGTGTGGAGCAAATCATCTCCACTGGTACTTGTGGAGTCCTAGCCGATATAGAGGAAAATGCCTTTCTCGTCCCTGTTCGAGCTCTGCGAGATGAGGGTACCAGCTACCACTATGCAGCGCCTTCTCGTTATATGGAGATGCAGATTGAGGCTGTCTCTGCCATTGAGCAAGTCTTGGAACAAAGAGGCATTCCTTACGAGGAGGTCATGACCTGGACGACAGATGGTTTTTACCGAGAGACGGCTGAAAAGGTTGCCTATCGCAAGGAAGAAGGCTGCGCTGTTGTGGAGATGGAGTGCTCGGCTCTTGCGGCAGTGGCTCAGCTACGTGGGGGTGTCTGGGGAGAGTTGCTCTTTACCGCAGATTCTTTAGCAGATCTAGATAACTACGACAGTCGTGACTGGGGCTCAGAAGCTTTTGATAAGGCGCTCGAACTCTGTCTTGCCATTGTGCACCATATGTGAGTGCTCTTACTGTTTTTATGGTAGAATGTAGTTATGTTATTCAAATCTTTTTTGGAAAAAATAAATACGACACTGGCTCGGTTATCGCCAGCCCGTCGCATCTTTTTAAGTTTTGCCCTAGTGATCTTCTTAGGCTCGCTTCTTTTAAGCCTCCCCTTTGTGCAAGCAGAAACGTCACAAGCGACCTACTTTGACCATCTCTTTACGACCGTGTCCATGGTCTGTGTGACAGGGCTCTTTACCCAGCCGGTAGCCTCTACTTACAATATCTGGGGTCAGTTGGTCTGTATGATTTTGATCCAGATCGGTGGTTTGGGGCTTATGACCTTTATCGGGATCTTTTATATCCAAGGCAAGCAAAAGCTCAGCCTTCGTGGCCGTGAGACTATTCAAGAAAGTTTCAGTTATGGAGAAACCCAGTCTCTAAAGGACTTCATCCGTTCAATCTTTCTGACGACTTTTCTAGTGGAAGGGCTCGGTGCCTTTCTCTTGAGTTTCCGCTTTATTCCTGAATTTGGCTGGGGGCGAGGGATATTAACCTCTATCTTTTTGGCTGTTTCAGCTTTCTGTAATGCTGGATTTGATAATTTTGGAAGTACGAGTTTGGTAGCCTTTCAAACGGATCCCTTAATCAATCTAGTGATTGCAGGATTGATTATCACGGGTGGGCTAGGATTTATGGTCTGGTTTGATCTAGCGACCCAGTTTGGGAAAAAGAAAAAACGGCGTCTGCGTTTCCATACCAAGTTGGTTCTCTTTTTAACGGCGGGAATTTTGCTCTTTGGGACAGTATCGACTCTCTTAATTGAGTGGAACAATCCTGGGACGATTGGAAATCTCAGTACTCCAGAGAAGCTGCTGGTTAGCTTTTTCCAGACCGTCAGCATGAGAACGGCAGGTTTTGCTTCAATTGACTACACCCTGGCTCGACCAGTTACCTTACTGATCTACATCTTGCAGATGTTTTTGGGCGGGGCACCTGGAGGGACAGCAGGGGGGCTCAAGATCACGACCTTCTTTGTCTTGTTGGTCTTTGCTCGCAGTGAATTATTGGGCTTGCCTCATGCCAATGTTGCTCGGAGGACCATTGAACCCCGAACCGTGCAAAAATCTTTTAGTGTCTTTATTATCTTCTTGCTAACTTTCTTGCTGGGCTTGATCCTGCTAGGAATAACAGCAGAGGGAAATCCGCGCTTTATCTACCTCATGTTTGAGACCATTTCAGCCCTTGCGACAGTTGGGGTGACGGCAAATTTAACGCCGGAGTTAGGTAAGTTAGCCCTCAGCATCGTTATGTTGCTGATGTTTATCGGCCGTATTGGTCCCTTGACACTACTGGTCAGTGTAGCGGAATACCAGCCAGACAAGAAAGATACGATTCACTATATGAAAGCAGATATCACCATTGGGTAAGAAAGGAAGAACGATGTCAGATCGGACAATTGGAATTTTAGGTTTGGGAATTTTTGGGAGCAGTGTTTTGGTTGCCCTAGCCAAGCATGACATGAATATCATTGCTATTGATGACCACGAGGAGCGTATCAATCAATTTGAACCTGTGCTGGCGCGTGGAGTAGTTGGAGATATCACGGATGAAGAACTCCTTCTATCAGCGGGGATTGACACCTGTGATACCGTAGTCGTCGCAACAGGTGAAAATCTGGAGTCCAGTGTTCTTGCGGTCATGCACTGCAAGAGTTTAGGAGTGCCGACCGTTATTGCCAAGGTCAAAAGCCATACGGCTAAAAAGGTGTTGGAAAAAATTGGTGCAGACGCAGTCATCTCACCAGAGTTTGAAATGGGGCGCTCATTAGCACAGACCATCCTCTTTCATAACAGCGTAGACGTCTTTCAGCTGGACAAGAATGTTTCGATTGTCGAGATGAAAATCCCCCAATCATGGGTAGGTAAAAGCCTCAGTCAGTTGGATCTACGTGGGCGATACAACCTCAATGTACTTGGTTTTCGTGCCTACGAAAATGCTCCTCTGGATGTCCAATTCGGACCCAATGACCTCTTGCAGGCAGATGCTTACATCATGGCCGTCATTAATAACCAACATTTGGACACGCTAGCAGAGTTGAATGAGTAAAAGAGGTCTGAGATTGACCCCAATTTGAAATAAAGCCGTAAAATCCCTTTACAAATCTAGCTATTCATGGTAGAATGGATTTTGTGTGAAATATCAGCAGGAAAGCATGAAGCTCGTCAACAGGTGTCTTATGACAAGTAACCTTGGCTGTTTAGGCGAAGGGCATCTGCACGAATCAGGGCTTTCTAAGTGACTATTTCCGCCAAATATTATTTATATCAGGAGGACATACACATGTCACGTTATACAGGACCATCTTGGAAACAAGCTCGTCGCCTTGGCCTTTCACTTACAGGTACAGGTAAAGAATTGGCACGTCGTAACTACGTACCAGGACAACACGGACCAAACAACCGTTCTAAATTGTCAGAATACGGTTTGCAATTGGCTGAAAAACAAAAACTTCGTTTCACTTACGGTGTAGGTGAAAAACAATTCCGTAACTTGTTCGTACAAGCTACAAAAATCAAAGGCGGAATCCTAGGTTTCAACTTCATGCTTCTTTTGGAACGTCGTTTGGATAACGTTGTTTACCGTCTTGGTCTTGCGACTACTCGTCGTCAAGCTCGTCAATTCGTAAACCACGGTCATATCCTTGTTGACGGAAAACGCGTTGATATCCCATCATACCGTGTAACTCCAGGTCAAGTGATCTCAGTTCGTGAAAAATCATTGAAAGTTCCAGCAATCCTTGAAGCAGTAGAAGCCACTCTTGGACGTCCAGCATTCGTATCATTCGACGCTGAAAAATTGGAGGGTTCATTGACTCGCTTGCCAGAACGCGACGAAATCAACCCAGAAATCAACGAAGCACTTGTCGTTGAATTCTACAACAAAATGTTGTAATATTTTATTAAACAAGATAGGCTTTAGAGCCTTGATATCAAGCACTTTGGGGCGCTTTCCCTTAGTGCTTTTTTTGTTTTTACTACCCTTTTAGTTACCCATAATTAATTTTAGGCATAGTAATAGGGTAGCCCAAAAATGGGGCACCCTTATTATTTATAAATTGCTGATAGCTGCCTCAAAGATTGAGACGGCTTTTTTTGCTCCCTCTTTGGTAGCATGGACATAAGTATTCAAGGTCATTGAGATATTAGAGTGGCCTAGCCTATACTGTAAATCTTTCGCCTCTATGCCAGCGTATAGCATGATTGTAGCGTGAGTATGTCTGAAACCATGGAAACTAATATCAGGGACACCAGCAGCCTTAAAGTGACCTTGTAGCCTCTTTCTTAGCAAACAAGCGTAGGCGTATTTTGTGGTAAAAGGAGTAAAGACAATCCCCTCAGATCGTCCTAGTTGCCATGACTGGACTTGTTGGCGTTTTTTATACTGTTTGAGTAGGGAAACTGTAGCCTTGTCTATGTCGATTTCTCTTAGACCTGCTTTAGACTTAGGCGTATTTGTTTCCTGATATCTATTCAGAGTCTTAGAAATGCTGATAATGCCTTTTTTTAGGTCAATATCAGACCACTCAAGAGCCAAAGCCTCACCGATACGGCAGCCGCTAACCAGCAATGTTTTATAAAGAACGTAGTCAAAGAAATTCTCATAGCTAGATTGATCCAAATCTTCCAGGTAGTCTAAAAACTGTTTTAGTTCCTGGTTGCTGAAAAATTTGACCTTATGCTCTTTATTTTGTTGTTTACGTGGGATAATGACATCTCTAGCAGGGTTGTGTTGGATCACTTGCATAGTCACTCCATACTGGAGAATACGGCGGTTTATATTGTTTAGAAAGCTATAGTTTGCATACGCCCCTTTTTCGCCTTTATTGGCCTTGTCAGCCCACTTATTGACTTGTTGCTGAATGATAGGAGTAGTGAGTTTTTCTAGCTTGTAATCGCCGAATACAGGCAAAATATGAAGCCTTACGATCCCCTCCATGGATTGCTGAGAGTTTGGCTTGATTGTATTCTTATAGCTCTCCCACCATAAAGCGACCAGCTCCCTATAGGTTGTAATGGTTGGCTTTTCCTTTACGCTATATCCATTAGCTGCAAAAGCATTGACAGCCTCCCTAGCTTTGATTTTAACGCCCTTTTTAGTGCTGGCTGTAACGGTTGTCCTAGCCTTTTTCCCTGTAAGCTTATCAACGCCTAAGTAAACACTTGCACGGTACACTGTAGCACCGTTTTTCTTTTTGTATTCTGTAATATTCATAGTCATACCTTTCTAACATCAGTAAGCAAGTATGGGATTTAGTCAAGTATTTATGAATATTGTTTTTATATGGCTCTGAGAGCTACGAGAATAGCCCTATTTTCGTTTGTTTTAGGTGTGATGGAATTTGTATAGCTGAGCTATAAAATCGCTTAGAGGGGATTTTTAGGCTGATATGGCCCACTGTTACATATCATCAAAGAGTGAAAGTTGGTTATTATCAGCTTGTTTTTCAAGCTTTTTCTGTTTCTTTTTCAAGTCTTGGATACTTTCGTGAGGAGTGGGGAGATTCTCAGGCATTGTATTTCCTAATTCTCTCATTGTTTGCCTGACGGTACGTCCAACGGCAAAATGCGTTTTATTAGCATTTTCAGCTCCTTGTATGTTTTCACGACGTAATTTTTCGTCTGTTTGTGTGGCGCGGAATAGGTTCGCTGCTAACTCAATACTACCCATATAATCAAGAATATGTTCCTTATCTGCAAGTTCCTTTCTATCATGTATATCTTGCATTGTCATCCCGCCATAAAGACCCATATAGCCAGCATTATGAAATTCACCAAAATTTGTAACTCCAGCATTTCCAGCGGCTTGAGAAAGGGATTTATTATGGCGTTTAATTTCATCACGAATAGCTATTCGTTTTTGATCTTCGGTCAGTCGATTAAAATCATCGTGTAATTCTTGCTGACGGGTTTTAATAGCAAAATATGATTGCCCTAGTGCAATGACCTCTTTTCTAGGATCGCCATTTTGGACAATTAAATAGCAGGCATAGCGTGAGAGTTTAATATCTGCAATTTCTCGCATTCCAAAATTAAGTTGTACAGTTTTGTTGACGTCAACAAAATTGGCAACCACGCGCTCTCTGGAGTTTTCACAGGCTATTTTTGCCTTGTCTATAACTTGGTTAAAGTTACGCCACTCCATATATTCTAGAATGGTTTGTAGTTCTCTGGCATACCAAAATTCTATTCCATTTTCGTCTATATGTTTGATATTTTCAAAAGTTAGTTCATCGTACTGTTGAAGTTCCATAAATAAAGTACCCTTTCTAAAATATTATGATTAGTTGAATTACAAGACTAATATGACGTTGAACTCCGAGAATCACACGCTTCATGGTTGTTGGACGTTGTGGCGCATGGGTTAGCTATCTTTCTTGATTCCTTTTGATTTTTCCTTGAGGTTAGAAATAATTCCAGAAGCCCATTCACCAGTTTCAAGGTATTTTTTAATTTTAGATGCATAACTTTTTAAAAATGCTATCTGCATTTCTAAATCTATTAATTCTGTCCCAGTAGCACCTTCCAAATAAGTTGATAACCCCTCAGCTGTTTGTTCAAAATAATCTTGCAAGTCCTGAAGACTTTCTAAAGGCTTAGATGTATTTTTTTGGAACAAATAGATATTAACTATATCTTCTATACCAAAATTTAAGAAGAAAGCCTTGTCAACAACTGTTTGAGTTCTTTGTAAGGCTGTTTTATCAATAGAGGCACCATTAAAAATTTTTTTAAAAAGTTCTTCTACAGCTTCCCAGTTATAGTGGCTCCCTCCTAGTTCACCGTGTAACAGTTGGCTAACAGTCATATCGCCAACTTTAGCAATCGTTTTTAGACGTTCAGGATTTGGGGAAGAGATCCCACTTTCCCACCTAGAGACAATACTTTTGGACGTCCCAAAGAGTTTTCCAAATTCCTCTAAAGTCATCCCTTTATCTAAACGAATAGCTTTGATACGCTGTCCAAGGATTTTTTTATCAACTTCTTGTGTCATAAGTTCCAGTCCTTTCATTTCAAATTATATCACTTTCTTGTGGATTTAACAAAATAAAGTTACGAAAAGTTACATTTATCTGTTGACAATCTATCTAACAAAGAGTAAAATGGTTACGTAAAGTGACGAAAGGAGGTAAAAAAATGTTATCAATAAACAAAGTAAAAGGCTATCGCAATATGTTAGGTTTAAGCCAAAAAGAAATGGCTAAAAAGTTGAATATTTCTATCAACGCCTACCGAAACAAGGAGAATGGCAAGGTTGAATTCCGGGATAATGAAAAAATTATTATTAAAGAAATGATACTACCATTATTTCCTGAAGTAACATTAGAAGAAATATTTTTTTATAAATAAAGTTACGAAAAGTTACTTAAAACAAAAAGCCTTAACCGACGACCAAATCAGCAAGGCTTTTCACTTAAACAACTAAAACCAAAATAGCAAGTATGGGATTTAGTTAGGTATTTATTTAATTATATCACAAAATAGTGATTTGTGCCAAACGAGAGAGCGCCAACTCTTAAACCTGGTACTTTCTCACGCTCTCAAACTTTGGCGAGTCTGAGCGTGAGGCGGTGAGCAAGAAAGGCATTAAAAAGCCCATCAAGGCAATTACATAAACACAGAAACAGAGGTAAAAAACATGACAACAAAAAAAGCAACATCAAGCCAACAAGTTCTATTATCGGCTAAGAAACTAGCAGAATTAGGGAACGAATTAACCGACATCATGAACGTTTTAGAAATGAATAACCTAGCTCTTGAAGGGCTTGAGTTTGCACTACAGAAAGATACAACCACATTCTTATGGCTTGCTAAAAAATACACTGATACAGCATACGCCCAGAATGAAAAGCTATACGATCGTCTAAATGAGATAGCCTTTTTACTTTTGAACAATGACGACGCTAAAGAGCTGGAGGCATACCATGACTAAAGATATTAAAGAAATGGCACAAGCCGAAGACGACTTGCTGAATATGGAACAACCTAAACAAGCGGAATTTATCAAGAACTATAAGGCGAGGGCATAGCATGAATGAACTAGATTTGACCAATACACAATCGGTAATCTTCATGGTGGTATTGATTGGCCTACTGCCTTATCTAAACCACCGAGACCGCAAAAAAAGCGCCCAATTTGAGCGAGAAAACCAATGGGCGATAGAAACACCTAGCGAGGATTTAAACCCTTGCTACGGGCGTTATATTCAACTAGCAGGCAAGCGGAACAACTAGAAAAGGGGTGTAATATGCAACTATTATCAAGAGAGGCAGAGCTTGAGCTACTGGAGAAAGTGGGAGATCACTTAGAGAAAAGGCTTGAGCTTGAAAAACAGCATAATGACGGCTGGGATTTAATTGCTAGAGCTGATCTACTAGAAAAGTTAGGGATCAGCGGAACAACGTTGAATAATTGGGAAAAACACGGCTTAAAGCCGTATCAATCGCCTTTTGAGAACAGTAAGAAGATTTATTACCGCAAAACTGATATATACAATTTTCTTGCAGTAGATTAGGGGGAATAATGACAAAGAAAAAAGAACAATGGACACCCGTCATAAAAAATCTACGCAAGGTAATTGTGGACGGTGTGGAGCAATGGGTGGAATTTGAAACAGAGGGCTATGTCATCCCAGCTGGTCACGCTTATTATGACATCATCAGGGGAATTAACACGGAGGTGCAACGGAAGAAAAATGGGAAATCGTAGAATGATAAGTAAGACAGTGACCCAAACTCAGAGATTTTTGAGGCTACCATTAGAGGCACAGGCTCTATATTTTCATTTAATTCAAAACTCAGATGATGATGGAGTAGTAGAGGCTTTCCCTGTTGTTAGAATGATAGGGGTTAGTGAGGATAGCCTAGGACTTTTGATAGTCAAGGATTTCATAAGGCCGCTTAATGATGAAATGGTTTATTTTATTGTGGATTTTCATGAGCAGAATAAAGTTCGTGCTGATAGAAAGGTCAATTCAGTCTATGCGGATTTACTCAAGGAAGTAGTCCCAGATATTGAACTTACTGAGCCTAGGCAGCGTGTAGATAGATCTAAAAAACCTCCTGAAAAGGTGGGACAACCAAGGGACGACCAAGGGGCAGACATGGGACAGCAGAATATAAGTCAATATAAGTCAAGTCAAGATAATCTAAGTCAATCTAGGTCAAGTCAGAATGACGAGGACGAGCATGAAAATCCAATCTTTGAAAAATTAAAGTCTGCTTTTGGCCAAATGTCAGTTAATGGAACAATGGTGGAAGAAGTGAGAGACCTGCTAGAAATCCATGGCCAAGAGTTAGTTATCTATGCTCTTGAGGTAACTATCCTAAATGCTGGTAAGTCAATTAGATATACCAGGTCTATTCTTTCAAACTGGCAAGGGTTAGGACTTAGAACAGTTGAGCAAGTTAAGCAGCATGAGGAGCAACGTCAAAAGCTGAAACAGTCACCTAAACAAGCTGAGCCTATTAGTCGTGAAGAATGGCTGAAAACACGAACAGAAGAAAACCCATTTTAGGAGGGTGAGCAATGGAAAATAAATTTGAGCAATATAACAACAGAAAAATTAGTGAAAAGGTATGTGAGGTTCATAAGGTCAATTATTGGCAAATTTCAACACCTAAGAGGGGTAATAAGGAACGAAGTATACAAGAGTTTTGCCCTGAATGCACAAAGGAACTAATAGAAAGGCAGGATAGGGAGGGAGTAGATAACAGCTTAAATGCTGAGACATACCTAAAAACCTATAATGTACTTATGCGGGACAGTACGATCCCTAGGGAGTTAAAAGAGGCTAGCTTTGAGAATTTCCTAGCTGAGACAGCCGAGGAAAAGCAACTACTGGAGTTTGCTAAAGGGCAAGTAGAGAAATACCTGGACGGTATGACAGGAAATACCCTATTTACAGGATCTACAGGGATAGGAAAGAGTCATTTAAGCGTTGCGATTGCTAAGTCTATAAACGAGGGCTACAAGGCCAAAGGAGAGCCTAAAAGCGTGTTATTTGTCAATCTAACAGAAATCCTTAGACGAGTTCGAGAGAGCTTTAACGCTCCTACTAGTCTAGAGGGGCACTACTCAAGAATGCTGAAAGAGGTTGATTACCTGGTACTTGATGATTTAGGTATAAAATCGGACAACGCTAGTAGTAAAGGTAAATCAGTCTGGGAAGAAGAGTTTATTTTTGATATTCTCAGCAATCGAGATAAAACCATTATTACTACAAATCTAAGTAGCTCAGAGATTACTAGTTTGTATAGTGAACGAGTGGCTAGCCGTGTCAGAACTGGATTAGAGGGTAACTTTTTCAAGTCATTTACTATCAAGGATAAGCGATACTCAATCAGTAGCTTAAAGGCTAAAGTCGCTCAACATTGAGAAGGCTTTGCATTCCAAAAATGGAACTCAAAAAACCTTAAAAATGAGCTAAAGTACACTAAAAAGGGTAGTAAAAAGCATTGAATAGTTGAAAATATCGCTTATATCAGCTACAAGTACTACAACTTAATCAAGTAGAAGAGGCTCATAGCGCTCTAGGTTAATGAAAAGCAAGAAAAAATGAAATGGAGGATCGTATGGATGATTTAGTTGAACTGTTGAAGCAAGGCTTTATTTTGTATCAGAAAAATGGTAAAATAGAGGCAGAAGCTCCCCCAACCTTTGGGAGTGTGGCCTTGCATTTTCAAGATGGAAGATTTTCATACTTGCAACGAAGTGAAACAAAAAAATAGAGTCTATCGGAACAACCGAGGGCGTTGATTAAGCTATTTAGCTTTTTCGGTGTCCTTTTTGTTTTGGTGTTAGGAGTGGATATGATACAAAAATCTTTATGGATTGATACGAGCAAAAAAACAGTTTTAAAAATGGGATACCGTAGCATGACGATACTTGTAAACGATTGAAAGAATTAGAAAGAGGAAAAAGAATGAACAAGAAAACAATTATTACTAAGATGTTAGCATTGAAAGGTGCTATTTCAAACTTATATGGAAAAATCGAAGAAATACAGAATAATCAATTTTTAAGTGCAGAGGGGAAAGAAAATGAACTTGAAACCCTTAAATTCAAATACGAAGCTTGGTATGCTGGTTATTATGACGATCTGAAGAAAATTGCAGACAACCTACTACCAGATAAAGAGGCTAAGAGAGCTGAAACGGAAGTAAAAGCGTTGACTGATTCTGGTTACCAAGTAGCAGTGCAAAATGCCGTAAAACTTTTTGAAAGTGGCGCTTTGGCCGTATCCACTGGAAAAGCACTAATAGACCATTACAAAGACGATCGTACAACGTTAGAACTTTTCCGAAATGCTTTGGGAGGTATTTTTGGTAATGGCAACCCAAACAGTGCAGAGTTAGCGCAGTATATCCCAGCGGACAATAGCAATCGGACAAAAGACTTGTTGAATAAGTTTGCTAGAGCAGTCGATGAGCTGAATTATGAGAGATTGATGTCTGATCATGGATTTGTAATGCAGAGAGTTGAGGGAGCTATAACTTTCTTAGAATCTGATTACCTAGACGACAACATGGACGCAATACTTTAATCGAGTGTGCAGAGGGGAGCCATCCCCTTTTAGTATGTAACCCAATCGATTTGGGTTTTTTACATGATAATTTGTAGTAGGGTGCAATTTACAAAACAAATAAATACTACATATTTGACGGTTTGAATGTTAAAAAAGCTAGATATATCAAGGGTTTAAGTAAGCAGAGTGTTCCAAAAAAGGGTGAGGTAAGGGTGAGGTAGCATATATAAAAAGTACAAGGTTAGTACAAGGTTGTGTATTTAAAAATATTAAAAATAGGCTAAGATTAGGCTAAGGTCACATACTTCAAAATAGCAAGGTTTTAGCAAGGTACAGGGCTTTTTTCTAGTGATAGAACCCTAAGATTACCCTAAGGTATCGAAGTTTTCCAATGGTAAGGTTTTGGTAAGGTAGTGGCAGTAAATATGCCTGACAAATGGCAGGGTTATGTGTGTTGAACTCCGAGCGAACGCCGAGAAAATAGCTCTTGAACAGAGAACGAACAGAGAAGATTACATAGCTTGAACCTCGAGCGAAGCCCGAGAAAGTGGATAGATCCCCCTATCATTTATCAAGCAGATAAGCGAAGTTTTTACCCCTCTTATTTCTGATTTACTCCTTGCAGAATGATAGGGAAATAAGGACGACAATAAGCCTTCTTAATTGCTTACAACTTCTTAATTGCTTACAAAATGATAGGGAGTTAAGACGAATTTAAAAGCTCCTTATTTTCGTTTTTCTCCTTGTCAAACGGTAAGGAAATAAGACAGGAAATAACATCGATTATTTTGATTTTGTTCCCTGAAAAACTGTAAGGAGATAGGGAGACTTTTTAGCTTCCTTAATTTGGATTTACTCCTTGCAGAATGATAGGGAAATAAGAACTAAAATAACTCCCCTTATTTTCCTACCAAATGCTAAGGAGATAAGAGTAGTTTAAAAGTCTGTTATTTTGGATTTGTTGCTTACAAAATGATAAGCAGATAAGGAAAGAAATAACTTGCCTTAATTGCTTGCAGAATAACAAGGAAATAAGGGAGATAAAAACGTTCCTTAATTGCTTATCAAATGGTATGGAGAATAGGATTGAAGCTAGAGCGAACCTAGAGAAATAGCAAAAAAAAGCCAAGGCGCTCCGCCTCGGCTACATTTTCAACACTATTATTATATCATAGAGGAGGTCAAGGCATGACACCAGAGCAAGTAAAAGAAAAACTAGAGGGCGTTAAGTGGATCAATAAAGAAATAGAGGGCTTATATTTAGAGCTTGGAGCTTTAGAAAGTGGTATCATCAAAAAGCAAGAACTGAGCACTACCAGAGTACAAACAAGCAGGGTAAATACAGCAGAGAACAATCTTATAAGTGTTCTGAAGCTAAAAGAGGACACGCTTCAGAGGATTGAGCGGCTTACTGAAGAGAGAATGGAAATATCTAGGCTGATCGATAAGCTGGCCAATCCGCTTGAGCGTTCCGTTCTCAGGCTGTTCTACTTGAATGTTCTTGATGCTTGGGAGGTTGCTGAGGAAATAGGGAAATCTAAATCTTTGGTATATCTAGTAAGGCAAAAAGCTATAGAACACTTGGCAGGTATGGTAAATGGGGATTGATTTAACCTTGCCACAGAATTAGGAGTGTATGGGGAGCCCTAGGCTTCATATTTACCCCTATTTCGCTTTGTTTTGGACTGGATGACTAAAACACCATGGATAAACTAAAAGCCCTTAGAAACGAATCTGGGGGTTTTTGTGAGATAAAAAAAGAAGCATGACTCTCCCACAGCTCTAAGGCTTTTTGGGCGGGAAAACCATGCTTCTTTCTTGACTTAATTATACATCTTCTTGATTTTAAAATCAAATAAAGGTGACCCACCGCCTCCACAGCAAGCTGCTTCATGGACGTTAGACCACCTTTACCTTAACTTAATTATAACTCAAAAAAATTTCTAGTACAAGTATAATCCGAGGTTAGAAATTATAAAAAAAGAGAGCACACACCCCCCACAGCCGAAGCCTTTAATGTAGGAGGTAGTAGCTCTCATTACTTAGATTATAACCTAAAAAACTAACTGACGCAAGAATTAAGGGTATATCCTTTTGGGTAGTCGAAACAGTAAAAGGAACTGACTTAGGCGCCGACCTAAAATAGGTCATTGGGTGCCAAACCAGTTCCTTTCTTAATTCAATTATAACTCATTTTGACTTAAAAAACAAATAGAGGCGTCCCACCTCCTACTGCAGAAAGTCTGTTTCAAGGGGAGATGGAAAACCTCTATTCGTTAATTTAATTATAGCCTAAAAAACTTTTAAATACAAGAATATTGAGAAAGTAAGGGTTAAAAAAGAAGTAACCATCATTCCGACCACATAGTGGACAAGGGGAACAAGATCACTTCCTTTATTTATTTAAGTATACAACATTTTTACAAGAAAGCAAAGTAGCAGGTTAGTCTAATGGGGTGCTTGTTGTACTTTAGCAAGTAAGGTATGCTATAATTTATTTATCAGGAGGAGTGGGCGATGAAATACAGTCAACAAGTATTAGACATGCTAAAGCAAGCGGTCAGTGGTCAGATTGATAATTTTTGGGATTTCTCCTTTAAGTTTAACGGACTTTTTGGAGAGGATGAAGGCTTTGCTGAGGCTTGGGATAATGAAAACCCTGAAATGTTTGACGCTCTCAATGACTTTGAGCTGATGATGTTTTTAGAGGAGCACGACCCAAGCGATAAGCAAGGGTTTATCAACTTCCTAACGCCTTACTACGAAAAGGCAAAGCAATTAGTAAAAATTAGCGCTTAGTACAATCTAGGTGCTTCTATGACCTAATTATAACAAGTATGACGATTATCGAGAAATTAGTAGCGAAGAAAGGAGAATAAATGAGTAAGCAACTTTGGAACTACCTACGCTCAAGGGTTCAGGTAGTTAATAGTGACGGCGAAGTCATCAAGGGACTTGTCACAGATTTTATTGACGAAATGGACAATGATGAGCAAGATGAAATCACTATCCTCATTGACAATCCTAGCCCTGATGAACCAACTGAGATTTCTCTATATGAAAGTGAGATCAGTTCTATTCAAAAATTAAAATAAAAAGCACCTTTGACAGGTGCAATTTACTTGCTTACTGAACTCATCAATTTAAGTCCCCTTTTTGTTACCCTTTATGTTTTCTCAGCTTATTTAAATTTAATAGTTTTTGAAAAAATCAAGTTAGATTTAGAGCAGGCTTAGGTCTGTTTTTCTGTACCTAATCACTGCAAGATAACAAAATGCTTTAATTTTAAGAAATATCTTACAGAAAGCCTACAACAGTGGGCTTTTTGCTTTGTATTAAAAAATAGAATACCTCCTAGTCGTGAAGGAGGATAAGAAAAAATTCCCTGCAAATTGAAATTGCAAGGAACTTTTGTTAATAGTAATGGACAAGCCAGGCGGAATACTTTTTTCCAAGCCAGAGAGCAAAGAGGAGATTGATGACGACGATGCCTGAACCGACCAGTGAAAATAGGAAAAATTCGCTAGTCGAAACCTGCCACAAATGCACGATGTCTGTAATCAAATAAGCACTAACAGGAAAACAAAGGATAGAAGTGATCAAAGCAGGTATATACTTACGGAGAAGAATTGATTGTCCAATATGGAGCAAGAGATGGAGTGCAAAGGCCACAAATCCTCCTAACCAAACTAATTCGAGCGCTCTAGATTGAGTAAAATACGCTAATAAAGTGATGGATAAGACAAGAATGAACTCCTCAAAAACAGCAAGGGCAAATCCCTCTGTTGTAATTCCTTTGTGAATCTTGAGAATAGCTGGAGCCTTTTGAGCCAGCAAGGTTTCGTTGAGATGAATCCAAGGGACAAGACCGATAATTTCTTCCATATCGTGAAAGATAAAAAGTAGAGGAAACATCCAAAGATAAAATGCCATAAATCTCTCCTGAAAAGTTATAGATTGCTAACCAATAAAGCAAAAAACGCCCAGTAAGGCGTTTTGAGTTAGGCGTGCTTATTTCACTTCTGTAAACACGACGTGTTTGCGAAGTTTTGGTGAGTATTTCTTCAATTGAAGACGGTCTGGAGTGTTACGTTTGTTTTTAGAAGTAAGGTACAAGCGTTCACCAGATTCTTTGTGTTCAAGTGTGATATTTACGCGCATGGTATCTCCCTTCTATTATTCAGCTGATGCAGCTTTAGCGACTTTACGTCCTTTGTAGTATCCTTTAAGTGATACGCGGTGAGAACGTGAGTAATCTCCAGTAGTTTCGTCAAAGTTTACAGATGGAGCTGTTACTTTGTAGTGTGTACGACGTTTGTTTTTCTTCGCTTTTGATGTGCGACGTGCAGGTACTGCCATTTTGATTTCTCCTTTAGGTATTTAAATTCGATTCAATCTAGTGATTTTCATCAACCATATTAGAATAACACATTTTTTTTGTAAAGTAAAGTTACTTGACAAAAAAAGATGAAAAAATTAGAAGCCATTCAATCAAATTAATCGAAATTTTCTGAAAATTCAAGAATTTCCTTCTGTTCATTGCCTTTAAAATGTGCTATAATAGTAAAAACTGAAACGGGAGGGATAAGATGACTGAATTAGATAAACGTCACCGCAGTAGCATTTATGACAGTATGGTTAAATCACCAAACCGTGCTATGCTTCGTGCGACTGGTATGACAGATAAGGACTTTGAAACACCGATTGTGGGAGTGATTTCAACTTGGGCGGAAAATACACCATGTAACATCCACTTGCATGATTTTGGGAAATTGGCTAAAGAAGGTGTCAAATCTGCGGGCGCTTGGCCTGTTCAGTTTGGAACTATTACAGTAGCAGACGGGATTGCTATGGGAACGCCTGGTATGCGTTTCTCTTTGACATCTCGTGATATCATCGCAGACTCCATCGAGGCGGCTATGGGTGGTCACAACGTGGATGCCTTCGTCGCTATCGGTGGCTGTGACAAGAACATGCCTGGTTCTATGATTGCCATTGCTAATATGGATATCCCAGCTATTTTCGCCTATGGTGGAACCATTGCACCGGGTAATCTTGATGGCAAAGACATTGACTTGGTTTCTGTTTTTGAGGGTATCGGAAAATGGAACCACGGTGACATGACAGCTGAGGACGTGAAGCGTCTCGAATGTAATGCCTGCCCTGGCCCTGGTGGTTGTGGTGGTATGTACACAGCTAATACCATGGCGACTGCTATCGAAGTTCTCGGTATGAGTTTGCCAGGATCATCCTCTCACCCAGCTGAATCAGCTGATAAGAAAGAAGACATCGAAGTAGCAGGACGTGCTGTTGTTAAGATGCTGGAACTTGGTCTCAAACCATCAGATATCTTGACTCGTGAAGCCTTTGAAGATGCCATCACTGTAACTATGGCGCTCGGTGGTTCTACTAATGCCACTCTTCACTTGCTTGCCATTGCCCATGCGGCTAATGTTGATTTGTCACTTGAGGACTTCAATACGATCCAAGAACGCGTTCCTCACTTGGCCGACTTGAAACCATCTGGTCAGTATGTCTTCCAAGACCTCTACGAAGTCGGTGGAGTACCTGCGGTTATGAAGTACTTGCTGGCAAATGGCTACCTTCATGGCGACCGCATTACATGTACTGGTAAGACAGTCGCTGAGAACTTGGCTGACTTTGCAGACCTTACACCAGGTCAAAAAGTCATCATGCCACTTGAAAATCCAAAACGTGCAGACGGTCCGCTTATCATCTTGAACGGGAACCTTGCCCCTGACGGCGCGGTTGCTAAAGTATCAGGTGTTAAAGTGCGTCGCCACGTTGGACCTGCTAAGGTCTTTGACTCAGAAGAAGATGCTATTCAGGCAGTTCTGACAGACGAAATCGTTGATGGCGATGTAGTCGTTGTCCGTTTTGTTGGACCGAAGGGTGGTCCAGGTATGCCTGAGATGCTGTCACTTTCATCCATGATCGTTGGTAAAGGTCAAGGAGACAAGGTTGCCCTCTTGACAGACGGACGCTTCTCTGGTGGTACTTATGGTCTGGTTGTTGGACATATCGCCCCTGAAGCTCAGGATGGTGGACCGATTGCCTACCTCCGTACAGGCGATATTGTTACAGTCGACCAAGATACCAAAGAAATTTCCATGGCCGTGTCCGAAGAAGAACTTGAAAAACGCAAGGCAGAAACAACCTTGCCACCACTTTACAGCCGTGGTGTCCTCGGTAAATATGCCCACATCGTATCATCCGCTTCTCGCGGAGCCGTGACAGACTTCTGGAATATGGATAAGTCAGGTAAAAAATAAATTCAAAAAGCAAGCCATTTCGGCTTGCTTCTTTTCATCTTCAAAAGTGATTTGCCTGCTTAACGAGGTGGTAGTCCAAGGGCAATACGACCGTAGCGACTGATTCGTGTAATCTTCCAAGCGGGTGACCAGGTAACTTCAACCTTGACATCTTCGATACCCTCGATTTTTTTCAGACCTGCGACGATTTCGATAGGCAGGCTTTCGGCGCAATCACAGGCAGTGTCGGTGAAGGTCATGACAATCTTGCAGAGACCTGTTTCGTCCAGATTGATTTCATAAATCAGCCCTAGATTGTACACATCCAATTCCACATCTGTATCAAAAACCTTTTCTAGTTTTTCGATAATTTGGTCTTGCAAGGCCAAAGCGCGGTCATTGATTTTGATATCGTCTCTCATAACAGTCCCTCCACGTGATAAATATCCTCTATTTTCTCATAATTCTGACAATTTAGCAAGTTTTTAATGAATTTTCTGAAAAATATGATAAAATGAAGAAAATACGGAATCAAGGGGAAGTCTATGGAGCAGATTGGAACAGTCTTTAGACAATTACGAGAATCAAGAAATATCTCGCTAAGACAAGCAACTGGGGGACAATTTTCGGCTTCTATGTTGTCCCGATTTGAAACAGGTCAAAGTGAGCTTTCGATGGAAAAGTTTCTATTTGCCTTAGAAAATATATCTGCGAGTGTGGAGGAAATCCTCTTTCTGGCTAGAGGTTTTCAGTATGATACAGATTCTGAGTTGAGAAAAGAAATCACAGATATCTTGGATCCAAAGAATATAGCACCTCTCGAGGACTTGTATCGCAAGGAGTATCAAAAGCATGCCGATTCTCAAAATAAACAGAAACATATTCTAAATGCTATTATTATCAAGTCGTATATGAAGAGCATGGATGAAACGGTAGAGTTAACAGCAGAGGAAGGGAAAGTCCTTCATGATTATCTGTTTTCTACCGAGATTTGGGGAATCTATGAACTCAATTTGTTCTCAGTCAGTTCTCCTCTCTTATCTATTCCTCTTTTTACTAGATATGTACGAGAGATGGTACGGAAATCTGATTTTCTAATGGAAATGAAGGGAAATCGGAACCTTTTTCACACCATGCTATTGAATGGTTTTTTAGCCAGCATTGAGTGTGAAGAATTTACCAATGCTCATTATTTTAAACGTGTCATCGAAGAGCATTTCTACAAGGAAAACGAGACCTATTTCCGAATTGTCTATTTGTGGGCAGAAGGTCTTCTTGATAGCAAGCAAGGCAGAGTTAAGGAAGGACAAAAAA
Source organism: Streptococcus sp. NLAE-zl-C503 (assembly GCF_900104285.1). Lineage (NCBI taxonomy): Bacteria > Bacillati > Bacillota > Bacilli > Lactobacillales > Streptococcaceae > Streptococcus > Streptococcus sp. NLAE-zl-C503. The sequence goes on from NZ_FNJT01000010.1 coordinate 20,713, forward strand.
AGATGGAGAATGCTGTCCGTATTTTTGAGATGCTTGGCTGTAACAAATCTGCCGAATACTATAGAAACACGCCCGATTGTTGAATATCTTCAAATTAAGAAAATAATTTGAAATTTGAAGCGATAGAACTCCAGACCTCTTTCAGGTCATTAAAGGAGTTCTATCGTTTTTTTGCTTATTTTGTGTGTTGCATATATTCAAAAAATTTTTTCGCTAATTCATAAGTGCTATACTATAGTCATACTTCATATAGAACTTAGAACAAGAAGGGAGATTATCTATGAAATTATTGTTTAGAAATCAAGCTTATCGACTGTTGACTTTGTCACGATTCTTCAATGCTTTTGGTGCTTCGATTTTTAACCTGGTATTTATCGTCTATGCATCGACCTTGCCACAAGCATCTTTTGCGGTTGCTGTAGCAAATATTGTGATGATTCTTCCGACTCTCTTTACAGTTTTTGTAGGGATTCGGGCAGATTACACGAGGGACAAGGTCAAATGGATGGTCTATAGCGGTTTGTTTCAGGCAGTTTTATTTTTTCTAGTAGCTTTAGTTGTTCAGCAAGCTAGTTTATTTGCCTTTTCTAGCCTGTGTTTAATCAATGTCATTAGTGATATAATCAGTGATTTTGCTGGTGGTTTGCGCATGCCTCTTATTAAGGAAAAGGTAGCTGAAAATGATTTGATGGAGGCTTATTCTTTTTCCCAGTTTATCACCTATATTTCAGCTATTGGTGGTCAAGCTTTCGGAGTCTGGCTCTTAGGGCTATCGGTCAATAATTTTTCTCTCGTTGCGGGAATCAATGCCTGTTTTTTCCTAGTATCAGCCGCTATTCTCTTTTTAGGAAAAAGCAAATTAAGCCTGTCAATTTCATCTGCTGATGGTGAAATCCTAAAAAATGAGACTCTCTCTATCAAAGATCAGTTTCTATCGATTTACCGAAATTTACGTCTCGTTTTTCTTAAAAGTGAACAGAAAAACTTTGGTTTTATGCTCTTTGCTGTCTTGCTTATCAATGCCTTGGGTGGTTCCTTAGGAGGCATCTACAATATCTTCTTTTTGAGCCATTCTCTTTTGGACTTTTCTTACACAGAGGCACTATTTATCAGTCAATTCTGTGCTTTGTTAGCAATCATCATCAGTAGCCTTACGGGCAATGATTATTTTGGGAAGCAGTCCTTGCCTAGATTGATGATGTGGGCGACCGTAGGACTCAGTCTAGTTGGTCTGGCTAACGTATTTAATCAAGTAGTGCTTGGTTTGCTATTTCTATTTTTAACTCTGTATGTGTCTGGTAAAGTTTCACCAAAGATTAGTGCCATGCTCATGAAAAATCTAGCCCCAGAGGTTCTAGCTCGTACCAGTAATTTTTTAGGTTTATTGTTTACCTTATCCGTACCTGTGGGAACAGCCTGTTTTTCACTTGTAGCTGTATGGAATATACAGTTGACTTGGATCTTATTTGTTGGTCTTTCCTTGCTGGCTATTCTTTTGACAGTTCTTAATCTCAAAAATGATATTTGAATCCTAATTTTTTTCATACTGTTTTAATCCCTCTATTTATGGTAAAATAAGACTATTAAGTTTAAAGAGGATTCCCTATGAAATTACAAAAACCAAAAGGAACGCAGGATATTTTACCTGCTGAGTCTGCTAAATGGCAGTACGTTGAGGGCTTTGCCCGTGAAATTTTCAAGCGCTATAACTATGCGGAAGTGCGTACGCCTATTTTTGAGCATTACGAGGTTATCAGTCGCTCTGTCGGAGATACAACCGATATCGTAACCAAGGAAATGTACGATTTCTATGACAAGGGTGACCGCCATATCACCCTTCGTCCAGAAGGAACTGCGCCCGTTGTCCGTTCCTATGTGGAAAATAAACTCTTCGCACCAGAAGTGCAAAAGCCAAGTAAGTTCTATTACATGGGCCCTATGTTCCGTTATGAGCGTCCACAGGCAGGTCGTTTGCGTCAGTTCCACCAGATTGGTGTTGAGTGTTTTGGCTCAAGTAATCCAGCTACCGATGTGGAAACCATCGCTATGGCAGCTCATTTCTTGAAAGAAATCGGCATCCAAGGTGTCAAACTACACCTCAACACTCTTGGAAATCCTGAGAGCCGTGTGGCTTACCGTCAAGCATTGATTGACTATTTGACACCGCTCAAGGAGACCTTGTCTAAGGATAGCCAGCGTCGCTTGGAGGAAAATCCTCTTCGTGTCTTGGACTCTAAGGAAAAAGAAGACAAGGAGGCAGTAGAGAATGCGCCGTCTATCTTGGATTTCCTTGATGAAGAAAGCCAAGCTCACTTTGATGCTGTGCGTCAGATGTTGGAAAATCTGGGTGTAGACTACATCATCGATACCAATATGGTGCGTGGTCTGGACTACTATAATCACACCATTTTTGAGTTTATCACAGAGATTGAGGGCAATGACTTGACCGTCTGTGCGGGTGGTCGCTACGATGGTTTGGTTTCTTATTTTGGAGGCCCTGAAACTGCTGGATTTGGTTTTGGACTTGGTGTAGAGCGCCTGCTTCTCATCCTTGAAAAGCAAGGTGTGGCCCTTCCTATAGAGAATGCTCTAGATGTTTATATCGCAGTCTTGGGTGAAGGAGCAAATGTTAAGGCCTTGGAATTGGTACAAGCCCTTCGCCAACAAGGATTCAAAGCAGAGCGTGATTACCTTAACCGTAAACTCAAAGCTCAGTTCAAGTCCGCCGATGTCTTTGCGGCTAAGACCCTCATCACCCTGGGAGAGAGCGAAGTCGAAAGCGGACAAGTGACAGTTAAGAACAACCAAACACGAGAAGAAGTGCAGGTGTCACTTGAGGCAATCAGCCAAAACTTCTCAGAAATCTTTGAAAAACTAGGATTTTAATAGTATTTAAAACTGGTCAGGAGTAAGATCCTGACCTTTTTCTTTTGCAAAATGACAAAAATCATAAACTTTTTGACAAATATTATTGTCAAAAAGAAAAAGATGTGTTACAATATAAGCAAGTTAAGAGTAAAGGAGAAAGGAATGCTAAAAAATCGTCTAAAAGAGCTTCGGGCTCGCGATGGTCTCAATCAGACCGAACTTGCCAAGCTAGCAGGGGTTTCCAGACAGACCATCAGTCTGCTAGAGAGAGATGAATACACACCCTCAGTTGTGATTGCCCTGAAGATTTCCCAGATATTCAATGAACCAGTCGAGTCGGTATTTCGTATAGAGGAGGATGAGTGATGAACAAGTATAAAGTGATTTATTATGTAGTTGCCATAACCCTATTAGTCAGCGTGTGTCTACTAATTGGAACAAATCTAGGATGGTTTGATCTCTATTACAGCGACCAATTTATTTGGGCCTACTTTGCTCTTATCCCAGTCGTTGACTGGATTGAAAAGAAAGCAAAGCAAACAATCTAGCAAGTGAAAAAGGAGAATGAATATGAAAAAGTTTTTAGCAGATTTTCAAGTAGATACTGAACACAAGGAACTTGCAGGTGTCTGTGCGGGTTTAGGAAATCATTTTAACATCCAGACCAATGCCATTCGTTTAGTGCTGGTTTTGTTGTTTCTTTCTTCGACTGAATTTGGGATTTTGACAGTCACTCTGTATGCCTATCTTGCCGGTTGGCTAAGTAAAGATCCTTTGGGGGTTAGTGAGACAAAAGCAAGAAACCAAGCTATTCTCTTGATTGCTGTTTGTTTGATTTTGATATCACTTGGTTCAGAGGGATTGACATCTATTTTTGAGTCAGGTAAAGCGTTTGGTCACTGGTTGGTTGGATTAGTTTAGAGAAAGGATGAATATGAAAAAGAAACGCGGATTGTTATTTTTATCGGCTGTTGTCTTGGGAGCTTTCTTGGGCAGTTTTGCAGGGATGTTTAAGACACGTGCAGAATCCCATGGAACTATTTTAGATGTAAAGGTCTTGATACCATGGATATCAGCTATTTGTTTACTGTTAGGTTTTATTAGCATTCTTTTGACTTTCAATTTCTTAAAGAAAAGTAGAAAGTTTCACTCCTTGTATCAAGAGGAAATGGATGATGATCTGAATGAAACCTATTATGTGCAAATGTATCGTAATCTTGAGTTTGGAACCATCGCTTTTAATATAACAGGCGTAGCGATTTTATTGTCTCTCTTCATTTCAGGAAGTGAAGTAATTGTACTGAATGTAAGCTATCTAACATTATCTCTTTCTTTTTTGGCATTAGCGATGGTTTTCAGTGCTCAAAAATATCTCTATAAAACAATTGCAATCGTTCGTCAGTTTGATTTGGAATTCTTCTCTACACCAAAGGATGTTTTGGACTATATAAATTCTTATGATGAAGGGGAGCGTCAGGCTAATTTGGAACAGAGTTTTCGGGTTTTATTCCAATTAAATCAGTATGTTTTGCCAGGTCTCTACTTTCTGATTGATCTCTTTTCTTTATTGACAGGAGAGATTCAGTTACTAGCTTTCTTGCTCGTAGGAACTATCCATATTTACATCAATGTGATGCAGTTACCTATGGTAAAACGCTATTTCAAATAGGAGTCTTTTATGAAATTACTAAAAAATCTTGGCTGGTTTCTGCTAGCTGTTCTATCCTTTTTCTTTGGTTATGGTCTGGTTCAGAGTATGGCTCTGTCAGCTCTTGGACTAGGAGCTTCAATCTATGGAGTCTTGTCACTTTATATCGCACTGTCAGGGGCCTATGTTTATGGAGTTTACAAGTGGTATCAGACAGAAAAGGTTAGCATCCAGACAACTGTTTTTAATCGTTATATCTGGTTGCCTACCCTGGTTTTGCTGGTGGCTATTGCAGCCCAGTTCTTTTTGCCAGATGATCCGTCGGCCAATCAACAGACTGTATCACAATTGACACTAGCTCAGCCTGCATTTGGTTTCTTTATGGTGGTGGTCTTTGCTCCTCTGACGGAAGAACTCATTTTTAGAGGGATGCTGGCGCGCTATCTCTTTCCTAAGCAGAACAACAGCAAACAGACAGCTCTGTTTCTCCTTGTATCGAGTGTGCTTTTTGCCTTGATTCATTTTCCAGGGACTTTGCAACAGTTTTTAGTTTATGCTAGTCTGGGATTGAGTTTGGGTCTGGCTTATGTGAGCCGAAAAGGTCTTCTTTATAGCATTTCTTTACACGCTTTGAATAATTTAATCGGCTTTTTGATGATACTCATGCTATAATAGAGTCAGGAGGTCACATGAAACGAGTAATTTTATTAGCAGTGATACAGGCGGTCGTTCTCTTCTTTATCATCGGGGCACTTGCCTATGCCTTTAAAGGCGATTTCTTTTACAACTATCTAGCAGTAATTTTTGCGCCTATTGCTGGAATTTTGCGTTTTGCTTCGGCTTATGCGACGGAGATTGTTCTACCTAAAAAGGCAGCTGAGATTGCTGAAAAGCGTAAAAAAGGTTAAGAATCATAATCAGAGAATCCGATAATGTTTTCATCGGATTTTTTGTCTGTTTGTTTTGATTCCTAAAGACAATCAAACTTTTCTGCTGATTTTCATGAAGAGCCTGCGCTTTTATGGTAAAATAGTAACAGAATAAAAGAGGAGAGAAAACATGAAACGTAGTATGTATGCTGGTCGTGTTCGTGAGGAACACATCGGACAAGAAATGACCTTGAAAGGCTGGGTTGGTCGTCGTCGTGACCTTGGTGGTTTGATCTTTATCGACCTTCGTGACCGTGAAGGGATCATGCAGTTGGTTATCAACCCTGAAAAAGTTTCTGCAGAGGTTATGGCAACAGCTGAAAGTCTTCGTAGCGAATTTGTCATCGAGGTGACTGGACGAGTTGCTGCGCGTGAGCAAGCCAATGATAAGTTGCCAACGGGTGCGGTTGAGTTGAATGTGACAGCTCTTATAGTGCTGAATACATCCAAAACAACACCTTTTGAGATTAAAGATGGGATTGAGGCCAATGACGATACACGTTTGCGTTACCGTTACCTCGACCTTCGTCGCCCAGAAATGTTGGAAAATCTCAAACTTCGTGCCAAGGTGACCCACTCTATCCGTAACTACTTGGACGAGTTGGAGTTTATTGATGTGGAGACGCCATTCCTTTCTAAGTCAACACCAGAAGGGGCGCGTGACTATTTGGTTCCATCTCGTGTCAACAAAGGGCATTTCTACGCTCTTCCTCAAAGTCCACAGATTACCAAACAGCTCTTGATGAATGCTGGATTTGACCGTTACTACCAAATCGTTAAATGTTTCCGCGATGAAGACTTGCGTGGGGACCGTCAGCCTGAGTTTACCCAAGTCGACTTGGAAACTTCATTCCTTACAGAGCAAGAGATCCAAGATATCACAGAAGGCTTGATTGCGCGCGTGATGAAGGAAACGAAAGGGATTGAAGTGACACTTCCATTCCCTCGTATGAAGTATGATGACGCGATGGCCCTTTATGGTTCTGACAAGCCAGATACGCGTTTTGACATGTTACTTCAAGACTTGACAGAAGTTGTCAAAGGTGTCGACTTCAAAGTCTTTTCAGAAGCACCTGCTGTAAAAGCAATTGTAGTCAAAGGGGCTGCGGACAATTATTCACGTAAAGATATCGACAAAATGACAGAAGTAGCCAAGCAGTACGGGGCTAAAGGTCTTGCTTGGGTTAAGATTGTTGATGGTGAATTGAATGGGCCAGTTGCTAAGTTCTTGACTAGCATTCAAGCAGAGTTGACAGAAGCGCTTGGCCTTGAAGACAAGGACTTGGTTCTCTTTGTAGCTGATACACTTGAAGTGGCCAATGCAACACTAGGCGCCCTTCGTGGACGTATTGCTAAAGAGCTTGGCTTGATTGATAACGATAAATTCAACTTCCTTTGGGTTGTTGACTGGCCAATGTTTGAATGGTCTGAAGAAGAAGGTCGTTACATGAGTGCCCACCATCCATTTACTCTTCCACAGGCAGACACAGCTCACGAACTAGAGGGTGAATTGGCCAATGTTCGTGCCATTGCCTATGACATCGTCTTGAACGGTTATGAACTTGGTGGTGGTAGCCTTCGTATCAACCAAAAAGATCTTCAAGAACGCATGTTTAAGGCTCTTGGTTTCTCAGCTGAGGAAGCCAATGATCAGTTTGGATTCCTTCTGGAAGCCATGGACTATGGATTCCCACCACACGGAGGTTTGGCTATCGGTCTTGACCGCTTTGTCATGCTCTTAGCAGGAGAAGAAAATATCCGTGAAGTCATTGCCTTTCCTAAGAATAACAAGGCGACGGATCCAATGACACAAGCCCCATCAACAGTCGCTCTCAAACAACTAGAAGAACTCAGTCTACAAGTAGAACAAGATGAAACAAGCGAAACGAACTAAGCGGTGGCGCTATTATCTGCGCCGCTTTGCTTATCAGATAAAAATCTTACGAGTTTTACAAAGTATCTCTCGGGAAAAATATGATGAGAAAGTATCGGCTTCTCTGGTTTATGGCTTTTTGTCAGCAGTAGCGGTCAATTTCTTTTTTCAACCAGGGCACGTTTACTCCAGTGGTGCGACAGGTCTGGCACAGATTGTCTCTGCCTTGAGTCATCACTGGTTTGGGTTTTACATTCCGATATCGCTAACCTTTTATGCTATTAATTTTCCGTTGATGATTTTGGCTTGGTATCAGATTGGGCATAAGTTTACAATCTTTACCTTTATCACAGTATCCATGAGTTCCCTCTTTATCCAGCTTGTGCCAGTTGTGATCTTGACAGAGGATCCCATTATCAATGCCCTTTTTGGGGGTGTTGTCATGGGCTTGGGGATTGGTTTTGCGCTCCGTAACAATATTTCTAGCGGAGGTACAGATATCGTCAGTCTCACCATTCGAAAGAAAACGGGTAAGAATGTCGGTAGTATTTCTTTCCTGGTAAATGGAACCATCATGCTGATAGCAGGTCTGACCTTTGGATGGAAATACGCTCTTTACTCCATGATTACCATTTTTGTATCCAGTCGTGTGACAGACGCAGTCTTTACCAAGCAAAAACGGATGCAGGCCATGATTGTGACCAATAATCCTGACAAGGTAATCGAAAAAATCCATAAAAAATTGCACCGCGGAGCTACTATGATCCACGATGCGGAAGGAACCTATAATCATGAGAGAAAAGCAGTCTTGATTACGGTTATCACGCGAGCAGAGTTTAATGATTTTAAACATATCATGAAACAGGTTGATCCGACAGCCTTCGTCTCTGTGTCCGAAAATGTCCACATCTTAGGACGATTCGTAGAAACAGACAATTAGACATGCAAAAACCAGCTCTGTGTACTGACCCCAAAAAGTTAGACAAATAATTTAAGCGAAGGATTTAGTTCTGTATTGCATAGGGCTAAGTCCTTTTAGTTTGACCTTAATTCGTTTGTTGTTGTAGTAATCAATATAGTCCACAATAGCTTGTTCCAATTGCTTAAGCGACTGAAACGCCTTCTCATAACCATAAAACATTTCCGATTTCAAAATGCCAAAGAAGGACTCCATCATACCGTTGTCTGGGCTGTTACCTTTACGTGACATAGATGTTTGGATTCCCTTACTTTCTAAAAACCTGTGATAAGAATCGTGTTGGTATTGCCATCCTTGATCACTATGGAGACTCGTATTCTCATAGTATTTCTCTGTAAAGGCCTGCTCCAGCATA